>JAHBXG010000012.1 GCA_019636565.1 Phycisphaeraceae bacterium | reverse complement strand
CGGGGTTCAAATCCCCGAGGTGGCTCCATGCGCCGATTGGCCTGGAGTTGCCAGAATTCGGAACACCAAAGCGGGTTCGGTGTCGAATAGGGAGTGCGGCGTGGTACCGTAATGGTGCCTGTTGAGCTGATAGACCGAAAGCGGTGGGGGCAGTGCGGGGCAAGGAGCTTGGTGATGAATCTGAGGCTTGGAATGGGTGCGGCGGTTATCGCGGGCGTTTCAACGCTTTTTCCGCTCACGGCGATCGCGCAGTCTTCGAACATCGGCCCGCAAAGCGCACAGTCTCTCGGCGCGCAGCGACGTGCTCTGGGCATGCTCATGAAACCGATGAGCGTGGATTACCAGCAGACGCCGCTCGAAGCGGTGATGAAGAACATCGCTGACGCGACCGGCGCGCCGCTCCTGGTCCGCTGGCAGGACGATCGAAACCCAATCGGGCTGGACAAAGAAACGTTGATCACGTTCACGGCGCAGGATCTGAGTGCGCTCTCGCTTCTCGAAGCAGTGCTGACGCAGGCTGGTGGCGACGCGGCAACGGGAGGCAGCACGTGGCAGATGACGGAAAGTGGAATGATCGAGGTCGGGCCCAAAGAACGCCTCAATCGCACAAAGCGTCTTGAGATCTACGACATCTCCGATTTGCTTCTTGAGATCCACGACTACAGCGACGTGCCGCAGTTTGATCTCAACAGCGCGCTTCAGGCCAGCAGCGGCGGCGGAGGCGGTAGCAGCCCGTTCTCGGGCGGAAACACGCAGACCAACCAGAACACCGGAAAATCGGAACAAGATCGCGCCGACGAATTGATCCGACTCATTGTCGATTTGATCGAGCCGGAACAGTGGACGAACAACGGCGGATCCGGCGCGACGGTTCGCTATTACAAGAAGGGCCTGCTCGTTACGGCGCCCGACTACATCCAGCGCCAGATCAACGGCTACCCCTTCTGGCCGGCGGAGCAGACGCAAATCGATCAGGACAAGCGCGGGCGGCGCGTCACGCTGCTTCCGCCCAAGTCGTCGGGTATCGTGCAGACGGCGAAGATCACGCCTCCCGCGACGACCTCCACACCCGCTCCGTCAACAACGGCCGAAACGAAGTAGACCTCCATTCTCTTAATGACAACCGACCCGGACACGCTCGTAGATGTCACCTCCGCGCGATCGGAGTTTGAGGCATCGGTCATGGTCGAAGCACTCAAGGCGCGGGGTATTCCCGCGTTTTCTTTTGCCAACGCGGGCATGACGCTTCAGTGGGAAGTCGCGGCGACAAACCCGTTTCGCGTTTCGGTGC
Organism: Phycisphaeraceae bacterium; assembly: GCA_019636565.1. Lineage (GTDB taxonomy): Bacteria > Planctomycetota > Phycisphaerae > Phycisphaerales > UBA1924 > JAFEBO01. The sequence continues at coordinate 104,260 of JAHBXG010000012.1, read as the reverse complement.
GAAAGAAGGATGTGGAAGCCGCGAAGGAAATCCTGCGGTCGGTCAAGGCCGATTCGGTTGACATCGACTGGTCGGAGGTGGATGTCGGCGTGAATCAAGATGCCGCGCCGCCCGCGCCATCGACGGATACGTCGCCGCTGGGTACGAATCAGTGGCTTTCGGGCTGGCTGGTGCCGGTGTTGTTGTGCGCAGCGCTTCTGTGGCTGCTTTGGAATGCGTTCGCCCGCGCCCCGCAGTAAAGGTCAGATTTCTTCGCCGAGTTCGGGCGCGAAGCCGCGTCGAAGGGTGTTCTCGGCGACGGCGCGGGGTTCAACGAACTGGAGGAGATAGTCGGAGCCGCCGGCCTTGGAGCCGACGCCGGACATGCCAAATCCTCCGAACGGGTGTCGCGCGACCAGCGCGCCGGTGCAGCCGCGGTTAATGTAAAGGTTGCCCACGCGGAATTGCTTCTTGGCGAGTTCGATGTGGCGGGGCTTGCGCGTGAAGACGCCGCCGGTCAGTTTGTAAATGGAAGAGTTCGCGATCTCGAGCGCGTGCGCGAACGTCGATGCGTGAATAACAGCGAGCACGGGGCCGAAGATTTCTTCGGTCGCGATCCGCGCCGTCGGCGGCACGTGACTGAAGATCGTCGGGCCCACGAAATCGCGTCCGGTCTTGGCTTCGAGTCCCGGAGGAACCGCGAGCGTCAGTTCGTGGCGTGCCTCGCTCTTGCCGATCGCGATGTAGCGCTCGATCTTGCTCTTGGATTCGAGATCGATGACCGGGCCGATATCGGTCCCGCTAGCGACCGGGTCACCGATCGAGAGCGCTTTGGTGGCCTCGACAAGCCGCCAGGTGAAGTGACGGATCGCGGGGCCGTCTGGACCTTCGGGATCGACGACGATGACACGCGAGCAGGCGCTGCACTTTTGACCCTGGAAGCCGAAGGCGCTCTGGCGGACGCCGAGAATCGCCTCGTCAAGGTCGGCGCTGGTGTCGATGATGATGGCGTTCTTGCCCCCCATCTCGCACACCACTTTCTTGACGTGGTGCTGGGCTTCGGGCGTCACGCCGGCTGCCTGGAGGATGTCGAGGCCGACGGCCTTGCTGCCCGTAAACGCGATAAGCGCGATGCGCGGATCGCGCACTAAGGAAGCGCCGACCGTCTCTCCTGGGGCGGGGCAGAAGTGCAGTACATCCGAGGCGAGCGCCGAGGTGAAACCCGCGCCGCGCAGCGAATCCTGCAGAATATCGAAGAAGATGCTGGCGATGCCGGGCGTCTGCTCGGCGGGTTTCATGATCACGGTGTTGCCGGTCACGAGGGCCGCGCTCGTCATCCCGGCCAGAATGGCCAGCGGAAAGTTCCACGGGCTGATGACTGCGGTAACGCCGCGCGCTTGATAGAACTGCTCATCGAGTTCACCCACAAACCGGCCGAGCCGGGCGCGCGAAAACAACGGGATCGCCATCCGCGCGTAGTAATCGCAGAAATCGATAGCCTCGCACACATCCGCATCGGCTTCGCGCCACGGCTTGCCTGCCTCGCGGATCATCACGCCCGCGAGGCCGTCGCGCTGTTTCCTCATGGCGGCCGCGGCCCGGATCAGCACGTCCGCACGCTGTTTCGGATCGGTGTCGCGCCACTGGTCGAACGCGCGATGAGCCTTGGCGATCATTTCCGCTGCCTGCTCGACGGTACGGTCGTTGGCGACCTTGGGCACCGTCGCGCGGGCGACTGCGGCACCAAAGGCCGCGTGCTGCTTGGCGTCGGAGAAGTCACGAACCGGCTCGGTAAAGAACGGACGTCCGTCTCCGACGCCGGAAATAGCAGGGCTGAGCCTGTGGCGTTCGGGTGCGGTCGCGAGCGCGTCGGAAGGCGCGATGGGCGCTGCGCCGAGGTTGCCGCCCTGCGGGGCCGGTGCGCGGAGTAGAGCGCCCGCGTCGGCCTGATCCATGAAGCCGGCCTTGAGCCAGCTCTCGTTGCTGGTGTTCTCGAGCAGCCTGCGGACCAGGTAAGCCATGCCCGGGATCATTTCGCCGACGGGAACGTACTCGCGGATGCGCAGGTCGATCTCCGCGGCCGAATACTTGAGTTGGTCGGCCATGCCATGGAGCATTTGGAGTTCGATGGCTTCTTTCGGGATGCCGCGCGATTCCAAGCCCGCGAGCGCCGCAGCGATAGAGCGAACGTTGTGGCTTCCCAGGGCGAGTTTCACCCCGCCACCGGCCGCGTCGGACTTGGTTCGGGGCATGGCGTCGAGGAAGATCTCGGACATGCGTTCGAAGCACGCATCGGTTTGCCACTTCTGGGGCCAGACGGGGCACGGCCAGCCGAGCAGATCGCTTCTGATCGTCTCGGCGTCCCAGTACGCTCCCTTGACGAGCCGGACGGTGATGACGCGTTTGGTGCGCCGTGACCAATCCACCATGCGTCGGGCGTCGTCGGGGCCGCTCTTGAGGTACGCCTGCATCGCCAGGCCTGCTTGGAAGTCGATCTTCTCGCAACTGCGCTGGAAGAGTTCGAGCGTGAAATCCTTGAGAGCGTGGTGCTCCATGTCGAAGTTGACAAAGACGCCCCGATCGCGGGCCGTTTCAAGAATGGGGATGATGCGTTTGAACAGGTCGGCAATCGCGCCCTCGGTGTCGATGGGATCCGTGCGTGCCGAGAGCGCGGAGATCTTGATGCTGACATTGACGCGCGGGATCGAGCCGAGGTGATCGGATTCAAGGCGCGAGTTTGCGGGCCACGCCGCGACCTGTGCCGGCAGATTCTGAACGAGATCAAGGTATTTTCGCGCGTAATCGTCCGCTTCCATGTCCGATACGCACGTCTCGCCGAGCAGGTCGACGCTGAAGGCGATGCCCTGATCCCACATTTTGCGCAGCCCGCCCAGCGCGCTGGCTGCGTCGGTGCCGGCGATGAACTTGCCCGCCATGCCCTCGATTTGCTTGCCGATGGTGGCCGCGGCCGCGCCCTTGAGCAGCGACCCGGCCTTGAGCGCCGCGCCGATGACCGGGGGGACGGTGACGCCGGGCTGGCTGAGATAATCGTGCAGATGCTCGTGCACGGCTTCGGCCGACCTCAGCATCGGAAAGGTGTCAACGAATCGGAACATCTGGACTTTGAACTCGGGGTCCTTCATGGACCATTCCATCAGCGCATCGGAATAGAACTTGGCCGAGAGCAATCCCGTCTTGTGCGAACGGGCGCGTCGGAGCAGATCGGCGCCGATATCGAAGATGCGCGCCTCTCGGCCGGCGGGAGCAGCGGGCGTGAGCGCAGCGCCGCCCGAAACAACGACGCGTTTTTCTGCGGCAGGAGAGGACCGGCCCATCCACGAAAACAGACCCATGGCGATTCCCTGGTGAAGGAATGAAGGTGTTGCGAAGGCGTCAACTGTAGAAGTGGGCCGGTGCCCGAATGGGTGCCGCCCGGTGCGGATCGAGCCGGGGTGTCGGGAGGCAGGGTGTCGGGAGGCGGGGGGCGAATCTCAAAGTGCGGGGTTTGCCCGCTTGCGGGCGCACCAATCGCGCCAGGATTGGCGGTAATGGGCTTCCAGCCTTCGCGTAAAGCCGGCGTGGTCGCAAAGAACACTGCCGGTGACCATTGAACGCAGTTTGGTTCGGAGTTCGATACGGCGGGCTTCGTCCTGCCCGATCTGGATGCACTTTTTCAGGTAATCCGCCTCGTCCGACGCGATGAGGTCGGGCAGGCCGGTATTGGAGAGCAGGCTGACGCCGACGCGGGAGACGTGGCTGTTGCCGGCGATGGTGACAACCGGCACACCCATGTACATGGCTTCGACGGTGGTGGTTGTGCCGTTGTAGGGCCAGGTATCGAGCCCGACATCGATGCGGGAGTACATCTGCATGTGCTCGCCCTTGCCCTTGGTCTCTCCTTCGAGATCGACCCGGGACCGCTCAACGCCCTTGGCCGCGAGGTGCGTCCACACTCGTTCGCGCGTCGCCGGCATGGCGAGCGCCATGGACTTGAGGAACAAGCGCGAACCCGGAACCTGCAGCAGCAGATCGGCCCAGACGTCGAGCACGTGGTTGCTGATCTTTGTGAGGGTGTTGAATGAGCCGAAGGTGACGTAGCCGTTTTTCACGCTCGGCGGAGGAGCAGGCTCGCTCGCGTGCGGCGGCGGCGTGTAGCAGAGAAAACTGCCTTCCATTCGAACCAGTTTTTCGGTAGCGAGGTGATCTGAGCCGGGTGGATCGGTGAACGCATCCACGATGCGAAAGTCCATGGTCGGCAATCCCGTCGTGTTGGGATAGCCCATGTAGGTGTATTGGATCGGAGCGGGCTTGAGCACGAACGGGACGATGCGGCCCATGCCGGTGTGGCCGCTGAGATCGACGAGAATGTCGATGCGGTCGTTGCGGATGAAATCGACCATCTTCTTGTCGTCGACCCGGTGCGTATCGATGTAGCGGGCCGCGTGCTTGCGAAGGCGGGCGGTCAGTTCGTCCTCGCTGATCACGTTGTGATACAGGGTCACGTGGAACATCGACTTGTCGTGATTGGCGATGATCGGTTCGATGAAATGGCCGGCGGATCGGTTGCGAAAGTCCTGGCTGCAATACCCGATGCGCAGCGGGCGCTCCGGGTCGGGAATGTTTGCGTGAGGGCGGTTGTCGGCGGGGGCCATTTCCGTCACGAGTTGGCCCATGCGCACATGGTGGTGGAACACCAGGCGCGGATCGACGCCGTGCAGGCGGGTCAGGGGCAGAAGAAGGGCAGAAAGGATCGCGGCATCGCTGGGAGCACGCTCGAGTGCCTGGATGAGCACCCGCACCATCTCGTTCAAGTCACCCGCCAGATCGCAGAACCCCGAGTAGAGCGCGAGAGCCTTGATATCGCCGGGGCGTTCGGTGTACAACCGGCGGGCCGTGCCCATCGCCTCTTCAAAGCGGCCGTCCTGGTACATCGCGATACAACCGGCGCGGAGCGGCTCGATATCGGTCGGATCGATCTCGAACGCCCGCCAGAAAAACTTTGACGCGGCCCCGAATCGCTCACGCTTCATCTCGATGTCGCCCGCGAGCATCATGTACTTGCGATCGGCGGGGACGAGCTGTGCGGCACGCTCGACCAGAAAATTTGCCTGGTCGTACTGCTTGGTCTTGCAAAGCAGGTCGACAGTCTTGTCAAGCAGCGGGTAATTGGCGGGGTTCTTTTCGAGTGCACGCCGAAGAATCGCCAAGGCCTGTGGGATTCTCCCCGCGGCAACGTGCGGAGCGGCTTGCATGAGGATCGCGTCGTGCATCGGGTTGATCGTACGGCTAGTTGCTGTATGCGCTCATCGGCGGACAGGTGCAGACAAGGTTCCGATCGCCGTACGGGTTATCCACGCGCCCGACGAAGGGCCAGAACTTGTTGTCGCGCACATAAGGGAGTGGGAATGCCGCCAATTCACGCGTGTAGGGGTGCTTCCACTCGGTCGCGCTGATCATGCCCATCGTGTGAGGAGCGTTCTTGAGCGGGTTGTCAACTCGATCGGACTTGCCCTGCTCGATGGCGCGGATTTCCTCGCGAATTCCGATCATCGCCTCACAGAACCTGTCGAGCTCGGCCTTCGGTTCGCTCTCGGTTGGCTCGATCATGAGCGTGCCCGGCACCGGCCATGACATGGTGGGGCCGTGGAATCCGTAATCCTGCAGTCGCTTGGCGATGTCTTCAACCTTGATGCCCGCGCTCTTCTCGAACGGGCGGCAATCCAGGATAAACTCGTGTGCACAACGCCCGCCCGGGCCCTTGAAGAGCACGTTGTAATGGCCACCAAGTCGCTTGGCCATGTAATTGGCGTTGAGGATCGCCACCTCGGTCGCCTTGGTCAGGCCCGCGCCGCCCATCAGCGCGATGTAGACGTAGGAAATCGGAAGGATGGATGCGCTGCCGTAAGGTGCCGCGGCAACCGCCCCGACCGACTTGTCGGTCGCGACACCCGGCTTCACGACCGGGTGCGAAGGCAGGAACGGCGCGAGGTGCTTGGCAACACCGATCGGCCCCATGCCCGGCCCGCCGCCTCCATGGGGGATGCAGAAGGTCTTGTGCAGGTTGAGATGGCACACATCGGCGCCGATGAAGCCGGGGCTCGTGAGCCCGACCTGCGCGTTCATGTTCGCGCCGTCCATGTACACCTGGCCGCCGGCCTCGTGCACCATTTGGACGACTTCGCGGATTCCGGTCTCGAATTTTCCGTAGGTCGACGGGTAGGTGACCATCAGCGCGCCGAGACGATCCTTGTGTTCGGCGATCTTGGCCTTGAGGTCGTCGTGATCGATGTCGCCGTTCTCGGCGTTTGCCACGGCGACCACTTCGAAGCCCGCGACGATCGCGCTGGCCGGATTGGTGCCGTGTGCGCTGTCGGGGATGAGACAGACGTTGCGGTGACCCTGACCGATCGAGCGGAGATACTGCCGGATCACAATGAGGCCCGCGTATTCGCCCGCGGCGCCGGCATTGGGCTGAAGTGAAATCGCGGCGAACCCCGTAATCTCGGCGAGCCACGTCTCCAGTTCGCGGAACATCTTCTGATATCCCTTGGTCTGGTCGCTCGGCGCGAACGGATGCATGCGGCCAAACTCTGGCCATGTCACCGGGATCATCTCGCTCGTCGCGTTCAACTTCATCGTGCATGATCCAAGCGAGATCATTGAGTGCGCGAGGCTCAGGTCACGACCTTGCAGCTTGAAGATGTAGCGGAGCATCTCGTGCTCGGAATCGTGGCTGTTGAAGACAGGGTGCGTGAGATAGCCGCTCTGACGGGCAAACTCCGAAGGAAACTCCGTTTTGGCTGAGACCAGAAGGGCATCAATGTCCTCAGTCCCGCCTCCGAACGCGGCGAGTACATCTCGCGCAAGCGCCCGGTCGGTCGCCTCGTCAAAACTGATTCCGATTGAACCGTCGCCGAAGTCCCGAAGATTGATCTTCTTGCCGCGGGCCGCGCTGATCACGTCCGCCACGGAGCGACCCGTCGGCCGGACGCGAAGGGTGTCAAACACCAAGTCGGCGTCATCGATTGCGTGACCGAGTTTCCGCAACCCGACACGCAGGGCCTGCGTGTACGAGTGCACGCGGACCGCAATCCGCCGCAGCCCCTCCGGCCCGTGATAGACCGCGTACATGCCCGCCATGATCGCAAGCAATGCCTGCGCCGTGCAGATGTTGCTCGTCGCCTTCTCGCGCTTAATGTGCTGCTCGCGGGTCTGGATCGCCATGCGCAGCGCCGGCTGCCCCTGCGAATCGCGCGAAACGCCGATAATGCGACCCGGCATCTTGCGGATGTGTTCTTCTTTCGTCGCGATGAACGCCGCATGCGGCCCGCCGAATCCCATCGGCACGCCAAATCGCTGCGCACTGCCGATCGCAATCTCCGCGCCCCATTCGCCCGGCGGCTTGAGCAGAGTCAGCGCGAGCAGATCGGTTGCGGCAATCACAGTTACGTGCTTCGCCCGGGCATCGGCCGCGAGTTTCTCGTAGCACTCAACACGCCCATCGGTAGTCGGGTACTGCACGATGACCCCGAAGTCATCTTCGCCGAACGAAGCGCTCTTCGGATCGACCACGCGCACCTTGATACCCAACCCATCCGCACGTGTCTCGATCACCGCCCGCGTCTGCGGGTGAACATCCTGCGCTACGACGAACGACCGGCGAGTGCCCTCGTGCCCACCCGCGATGGCGAAAGCCATGGCCATCGCTTCCGCCGCGGCGGTCGCCTCATCCAGAAGCGATGCGCCGGCCAGAGGCAGCCCCGTCAGATCGCTCACCATGGTCTGGAAATTCAGAAGCGCTTCCAGCCGCCCCTGCGCGATCTCCGCCTGATACGGCGTGTACTGCGTATACCAGCCCGGGTTCTCGAGAATGTTCCGCAGGATCACGCCCGGTGTGATGCAGTCGTAATAGCCCATTCCGATGCACGAACGGAACACCTGATTCTGCGATGCCATTGCCCGAAAATTCGCCAGCATTTCGGCCTCGCCCAGCGGGTGATCCGCCTCTCCGGTCAGAACCAGAGGCTTGCCGAGCCGGATGTCGGCCGGAACGGTCTCGTCCATGAGTTGGTCGAGCGAGCGGCACCCGATCGACTCGAGCATTTCGCTGATATCCGCTTCGCTCGGCGCGACGTGGCGATGCACAAAGGTATCGGAAGCATTGAGAACGGTCCCCGCCTTCGAAGCGGTGGCCGCGGCAAGCGGGGACTTGGCAAACGTCGTCATGCAGGGCTCCGGAACCGCCAAAAAGAGGGTGTCGGCAGCGGCAAAGACGCGATTTGTGCGACCGGTGCCGATCCTCGCTCCAATACTAGGTTCCGCGCGCCCGAGTTCCTGTATTCTGGCCCGCCCGCTCGTGGAGAATTCACACATGCATCGCTGCCGCGGCCCGCTCGTTCTTTCCTTCTTTTTGACATTGACCGCCATCGGCGCGGGTCTGCCGCAGACCTCTGGGAACGGCACGTCGGGCGAGGTGACGCCTCCCGGCACGGAAGAGACGCTCGCGTCCGATCAGAACATCCTCCGCGATCACCTCACGACGCTGGCCAACCCCTTTTTCGAAGGCCGCTATCCCGGCTCCCGAGGCGGCAAACTCGCGGCCGACTACATCCAGTGGCAGTTCGAGCACCTGGGCCTCAAGCCCGCCTTCGCCGACGAGGCCGACCCTTCAAAGCCTTCGTACCGCCAGCCCTTCCCCGGACCCTCGCACAACGAGATTTCGAAACAGGAATTCGCGTTCACAGCGAACGGAAAAGCCGTCACCCTCACTGCCGGAAAGGATTTCAACGTTCTGGGCGTGTCGGGCAACGGCTCGGTGACCGCGCCGCTCGTCTTCGCGGGCTACGGCATCACGATGGGCGAGGATGGTTACACGAGCTTCCCGGATTCCGGTCCCGACGTTGAAGGCAAGATCGCCATCGTGCTGCGATTCGAGCCCATGAAAGAAGACGGGACCTCCAAGTGGTCCACAGAAGGCTGGTCGTTCTACGCCGGCCTCGAGCCAAAGATCGGCGCGTCCATCCGGCGCGGCGCGAAGGCTGTCATCCTCGTCAACGCGCCGGGCGCGAAGGACGATCGCGTCGACAAGTTAGAAGATGTCAACAGCATCACGGCGCGCGAGCCTTACGAAGCTCCAGTCATCATGGCCACCATCGACACCGTCGACGCCATGTTGCGTGGCGCCGATCCGCAGGGGCGTTCGCTCCTCGACCTCCGCAAGCTCGCCGACGAGAAGGGCGTGATCGTCGAGTTGCCGGGCGTCAGCGTCACGATCGACACCGAAATCAAAAAGGTGCGTCCCACCACAGACAACGTGGGCGCGATTCTTCCAGGCGTGGGCGATCTCGCCGACCACTTCATTGTCGTTGGCTCGCACTACGACCACCTTGGCATGGGTCAGGTTGGTGTGCGATTTCCCAGCGATCGGGGCCAACTCCACCCCGGCGCCGACGACAACGCCAGCGGCACGTCCGGCATGCTCCTGTTGGCCAAGCGACTCAGCGAGGCGTACGCGGAATTGCCAGAAGGAACACCTCGGCGCAGCATCCTCTTTCTGGGCTTTTCCGCCGAAGAATCGGGCCTGAACGGCTCGCGTTTCTACACCCAGCATCCGATTGTGGACATCGAAAAGCACGATTTCATGCTGAATCTCGACATGATCGGCCGCCTCTCCGACAAGCCTCTCGAAGCCGGCGGCGTGGGGACCGCCGAGGGATTCGCCGATTGGCTTGCCCCGTACTTTGAATCCAGCGACCTCAAGATCGCCGGGAAACAAAGCGGGATGGGCCCCTCCGATCACGCCTCGTTCTACGCAGCCAAGGTGCCGGTGCTCTTCCTGTTCTCGGGCATGCACCCGGATTACCACCGTCCCAGCGATGTCGCCGCCCTGATCAATTGGGAAGGTGCAGCGAAAATCGCGGACATGGCCTACCGCATCGCGCTCGACGCCGCGCTGCGTCCCGAACCGTGGAAATTCGTGTCTCCTTCCAACGTCGTGACCACCGAGGGCGACGAGCCCCCGCCCCCGACCCGCGGCCGCATCCGCTTCGGAATCTCCCCCGGCGACTATTCAGGCGAAGAGAAGGGCGTGCTTGTAGGCGAAGTGCTGCCCGGAACACCGGCATCCAAGGCGGGTGTCAAGGCCAACGACCTCATCATCAAGTGGAACGACAATCGGATCGCGGGTGTAGAAGAGTGGATGCCCTATTTCAACGCCGCCAAACCCGGCGACGTCGTCAAGGTCACGCTGATCCGTGACGGCAAAGAAATGTCGATCGATGTCACGCTCGAGCCCCGTGCCGGCGCGCGCTGAGAATGTTGCCAACTCTCTGATTTGTTCTCGGCGCTCTTTGTGCCGCTGCGAGGGTTCGTTGGGCCTGCAAACGGCGGCGATCCGCGCTGCAAGAACACCTCATCACTTCCCATCGTTCTCAATAAACCAACGCAGTTTCCAGTTCGATCCTTCGAGCTTCATGTCAAAGCCGCACCACGGCAGGGCCTCGCGGTCGACATAGTGCAGGCGAACACGCATCACGTTCTCGCCAACCGTCTCGAGTTGGACGCCGGGGCTGAGTTCCGCCGACGGTAGCATCTTGAACAGTTTCTCCAGGTCTTCACGTCGCCGTTTCATTTCTGTAAACGCGAGTTTCGGGTCGTAGCCCCGTTCGTAAAACTCGTCGCGCGTCGTCTCGCTCAAGACCTGATCGACAAACGTCTTCTCGTCGTCCTCGCGCATGCACGATGCGATGTGGAACATCAGATCACGGCCGTTGCGCGAGATGAGCGTCTTGGTACCGTCGGCGTTTTCGATCACCGGCTTCGCGGTCGGTTCCGCCGCCAAGGGCGAACCCTGTGCGTGCATCGTGGAGTCCAGCACCGGGGCCATCCCCGTCTGTGCACCCGGCAAGCCCGCCAGCGGCGGGTTGTAGCGCACCACCCGGGTTTCGCACGCGCCGAGCACGAACACGGCCAGGCCCAGCATCGCGGCGAGACGCGTCACACCAGCGCTCCAGGCCTGATCGAAGACTTGGCGCTCGCCAGCGGCACAGCCTGTACGCCCGGGCTGCCCCTCCGGCGGCAATCGTGGGCTTCAAACGCTGCTTCCGAGCGCGGAAAATCCGTGCGGGTGTGGCAGCCGCGCGATTCCTCCCGCCAGTGCGCCGAATGCGCCACCAGCGAACCAACGAGCAGCATGTTCTGCACCTCCCACCCCGCCGTGTCATCGAAGATCTTGTCGAGCGTATATCGCGCCCAGAAATCCAGCATGTCGCACACGTCGCGCAGTTTGCCGCCCGAGCGCTCGATGCCCACGTTTTTCCACATCGCGCTCCGCAGGCTCGACCGCACGTCGTCCAAATCGAGTTCTCCGTGATCGCTGGGCCGGATATCGCTCACCACCGGGATCGGCGCGGGCCGCGCGCTCCAGCCCGCGGGCCGGCTCGGCACCGATCCGATCGCGCGCATCTCGGCGCTCACCCTTCCCGCGATCTCTCCCATCACCAGCCCTTCCAGCAGCGAATTGCTCGCCAGCCGGTTCGCGCCGTGCAGCCCCATCGACGCAACTTCGCCCGCCGCGTACAACCCCGGTACGTCGGTGCGGCAGGAAAGATCCGTCCGGACCCCGCCCACCATGTAATGAGCAGCCGGATGCACCGGAATCAGGTCTTCCGTCGGATCAAGGTCGAATCGCTTGAGCAGCGCGGTCATGCCCGGAAACCGTTCCGCGAACCCGCGCAGGTGCCGGCAATCGAGCCAGACATGGCTCCCGCCCGCGCCCGAGGCCTGCTTGGCGATCTGACGCACAATCGCGCGGCTCACCACATCACGCGGCGCGAGTTCCGCCAGCGGATGCACATCCACCATGAATCGGTGCTCGCTGCTGTCGAGCAAATGCGCGCCCTCCCCTCGCACCGCTTCGGTGATCAGCCAGCGAGCCGCGCCGGGCAAATACAACGTTGTGGGGTGGAACTGCACAAAGGCCATGTCGGCCACTGTCGCGCCGGCGCGGTACGCCATCGCGATCCCGTCGGCTGTGGCCAGCGGCGGATTTGTCGTTTCGCGGAAGAGCACGCCCGCGCCGCCGCTCGCCAGAATCGTCGCCTTCGCCCAGATCATCTGAAGGCCGTACTTGGGGTGGTGTGTAATCGCGCCCATCACCGGCGCACCCGGTTCGTCCCCCGGCGTGATCAGGTCGAGCACGAAGCAATTCTCAAAGACCCGCACGCCCGCCGTCTCGCGCACTTTCTCGGTCAGGCATCGCTGTAGTTCCCGCCCCGTCGCGTCGCCGTCTGTGTGCACGATTCGGTTTGCGCTATGCCCGCCTTCGCGCCCGACCGCGAGTTCACCCTCAGAGTTCTTATCAAGCCGCATGCCCCAAGCCATCAACTCGCGCAAGCGCGCCGGCCCGCTTTCGATGATCTCGCGGACCGCACCCTCTTCGCACAGCCCCGCACCCGCAACCAACGTGTCTTGCACATGCGACTCAACCGTATCGCCCTTGGTGAGAACCGCCGCAATCCCGCCCTGCGCCCACGCCGTGTTGGTGCTCTTGAGGTCGCCCTTGCTCAGCACGATCACATCGCCGTGCTCAGCCGCGGCAACCGCTGCCCGCAACCCAGCCACGCCCGCGCCAATCACCAGCGTGTCGGTGAAAATCTGCGGCAGCAACGTCGAGCGAAAGGGGATCAGGTAACGGCGTTGGTCGAAAAGACGATCCATCTATTTACCGTTGACAGCTCGTGTTTGGAAATCGGCCGGAATTCGATCTTCGATGATCTTTCCGAGCATTGCGAGATCAGCGGGTCCGCCGCCGCCATTTGCTTGCAGTCGTGCCAACTCATCGCGAACAACAATTAATGCCGCCGCCATTCTGTCGTTGTCGCGCTCGTTCTTGTTCAGCGAGTCAAAGTGTGCGCGCATGGCGGGACTCTCGACGAAGACAACGCGGTAGCCCACCATGAACACTCCGGCGATACATGTTCCTATCGCTGCGGCGAGAAACCAAGAGCGACCCGGGCTCCCTCTTTTCCAGGCGTACGTAGCGAAAATCAGGCACGCCAACAACATGCAAACGAGATTAAATGCGTGTGCGAAAGGTGCGAGCCGAATTGCAGATCGTTCGAGCTCGTACGAAGTAATTTGTGGGCCACTTGCCCAATAAAGCAGCAAGGTGGCGCAGCCCACCGCAAGCATGCAACTCGAAGTCAGAACTGGTGTTGGCTTTAGCGGTTCCAAATCATTGGTCTGGCCCATGATCAGCCCTCCTGACGTTTGAGCGCCTATCTGCCCCCGCAGCATCCACCCGATGTCCCCGCGCCGGCCGCCACAGGTTCCTCCACCGGCCCCAGCATCCGATCGCACTTCAATTGCAGAAACCGCGAGTGATGCTCCACATGCCAGATGGCGTACGACAGAATGTCGCGCACGCGCTGCTCGCCGCGCTCGGGGTGCATCGCCACGCGCTCAAACTGCTCCGGGCTCAGGCCGCTCAGCCACTGGAAACTCCACATCCGCATGGTGTGCAGCACCGCGACATACCCGCCGATCAGGCTCGCCGGGTCGCCTTGTTGTACTTCGCGAGGCATGGCGTACAGCCCGCTATCGATGAACGCGTTCTCGTCCCACACCGCCAGCAGCGGCCGATCTTCCGCAACCGCCCGACGCATGCGGTGCACGAACACGATTTCCGCGTCCGCCATGTGGCCCAGCAGCATCCGCACCGACCACCGCCCGACTTTCGCATCCGGCAGGAACGCGCGGTCCATCTGCTCGGCATCGAGCGAAAACACCCGCGGGTCGTAGTTGCCCACACCCCGACGGAATCGAGACAGCATCTCCGGGATCGGCAGCGCGACTATTTCCTTCGCCGTCCCTGTCGGGATGACCAGTTTCTGCGAGGTCGTCTGGCACCCGCAACCGCCGGCAGATTGCCCGCCAGAAGAGCCGGTCTTTCCGCCGCAGCAACCGCCGCCTTGTCCTTCAACCGTGCCTTCGCTCATACAAGGTCCTTTCGTCCGTCCATCGTAGGAGTTGCGGGCCAAGCCACCGATTGGCGTGCCACGCGTGCTACGGTCGGGCATGACGCAGTCCCCGCCGCGCCGCCTCGCTCTTCGAGTCACCACGATGCCGCGCGATACGAACCATTACGGCACGATCTTCGGGGGCGTCATTCTGTCGTATATCGACCAGGCGGGCTTTGTAGAGGCCTGCCACCACGGCCGACACCGCTGGGTGACCGCCGCCATCGACCGGGTGGAATTCAAAGCCCCCGTGCATGTTGGGGAGGTCGTCAACTTCTACGGGACGACCACCCGTTTGGGTACGACATCTGTCACCGTGCTGGTCGAAGTCGAGGCCGAGCGGGAGCGGGACGGGGCGATGGTCCCCGTGACCGCCGCCACGCTGGTCATGGTGAGTGTCGATCGGGATGGCAAGCCGATTCCTTTCCGCCAGCCCCCGACAGCCTGAGTCTTCACACTTCCCGAGCGTTCCTCGGTTGGAATGCCGATGCGTCGCCCCGTGTTCGGGTACACTTCCGACCCATGTCGCAGAGTTCATTCGTCACCAACGGTCTCGTCGGAAACGTGATGGTCGCTCGCCTCGAACGCGAGAAGATCACCGAACACGAGTGCCAGATCATCCTCGCTGAATTGACCAACGCCGCGGCACAGTGCCACAACCACCTCGCGGTCGACCTCAGCATGGTCAATCTCATCGCCTCCGCCGGTCTCGGCGCCCTGATCACGCTCAACAAGACCATCAAGGGCAAGGGCGGCAAACTGGTCTTCTTCAACATGAGCGAAGAACTCATGCAGGTTTTCAAACTCACCCGCCTCAACACCCTGCTCACCATCGTCAAAGATCGCGACGCCGCCGTCAAGGCCGCGCTCTGAATTCGGGTGGCCTTGCCTCTCGGGGTGGACCGCTTCTCCGAGGCGGGATTCAAAGATGCCCACCGCCGAGCCCAGCACCCCCCGTCTTGCCGTCCTCATCTCCGGCGGCGGCCGGTCGCTCCTCAACCTGCTCGATCGAATAAGCCAGAATAAACTTCGCGCCCAGATCGCGCTGGTGATCGCATCTTCCGAGTGCCCCGGTGCCGAAAAGGCCCGTGGTGCAGGCCTCACCACCGCGGTCATCCCCGGGCGCATCCCACGCGAAAAACTCGAAACAGTCCTGCGCGAGCACCGAATCGATTGGGTCGTGCTCGCCGGCTACTTGAAACTTGTGGAGATTCCACCCGCGTTCGACGGGCGCGTGGTCAACATCCACCCGGCGCTGCTCCCAAAGCACGGCGGCCCCGGTCTTTACGGCCACCACGTCCACGAAGCCGTGCTCAAAGCGGGTGACACGGTCTCCGGCTGCACCGTGCACCTGTGCGATTCCCGCTACGACACCGGCCCGATCGTGCTTCAGCGCGAGGTCCCCGTTCTCCGTGACGACACGCCCGACACCCTCGCCGCTCGAGTCTTCAAAGCCGAATGCGAAGCCTTTCCGCAGGCGCTCGCAAAACTCTTCGCCGGATGGCGCCCGTGAGAACCAACCCCGGCGCCCCGCTCGCGAAGTTCCCAAGCCCCCGTTGCGATGGGAGCGAGGTTGGGGGGAAGGGAGTCCTGTCAGCGTTTACGAGAGTGCGAGTTGGTGCACAGTCTGGATTCCTCCGGTCCGTCTTCCTCTTCTCTCTGCTCTCCGTGTTTTCCGTGGTGAACTGCCTTTCCGCCGAACCACAAACACTGGATCAAATCGAATCCCAAGCCAACGAAGCACTCGCCAAGCGCGACTTCGTCCAGGCCGAGCCCCTTCTTCGCCGCCAGATCGAACTGCAGCCCCGCGAATTTGTTCCCCTTTACAACCTCGCCTGCGTCCGCGCCTCGCAGGGCGACTCAAAGGAGGCGGGCTCACTTCTCGTCCGCGCCGTCGAGAACGGCTTCGACGATTACCGCAAACTCACCCGCGATCCCGATCTCGCCGGCGCCCGCGAAGACCCCAACTACCAGAAACTCGTCTCCAACTGGCCCGTCATTCTCGACGCCCGGCGCGACGCCAACCTTGAACAGGCGCGTCAACTCTTCGATCACCCCGACGATGGGGCGAAGTACATCGAAGTGGTGGACGAGAAACGCCGCCTCATCTACCGCAGCGCTTTCGACCCCGCCGAGTTCGAAAAGGCCCGCGCCGAGATCGAGGGCCTCGCCGACTGGGCGGAAAAGACTATTTTCCCCGGCCTGTGGGACCCAAAGGAAGTTGCCCTCGACCCCTGGGTCGTCATCGTGCTCCCCAGCAGGCGCGATTTCACCACGTGGCTGGTCGTGACATTTGGCCCCGCCGCTCGCACCGGCTTCTCAACCATCGGAGGCAGCTACATCCACGAGAAAAAGCAACTCGTCTCGCAGGATCTGGGCTCCACGCTCCGGCACGAGTTCTTCCATGTGCTCCACTGGCGCGATTGCACCCGCAAGGGCCAGACGCACGAATACTGGGTGCAGGAAGGACTCGCGAGCCTCGTGGAAGACGTCGATGTCGCGAAGGATGCCCCTCCCGATCAGTTGAAGCCCGTGCCCTCCTGGCGCACCAACATCGTCCAGCGCCGCGATCGCAGCAACTCGCTGATGCCGCTGGAAAAATTCTGCGTGATGCCGCGTGAAAAGTTTCTCTCTTCACAGCAACTCGCCAACTACGCCCAGGCCCGAACGGTTTTTCTCTTTCTGTACGATCTGGGCAAACTCCGCCAGTGGTACGACGTCTACGGCGCGCAAGCACCCTCCGATCGCGCCGCGATCGCCGCCTTCGAGCAGGTCTTCGATCAACCGATCCGCGCCACCGACAAGGACTTTCGCTTCTGGGTGCGCAAACTCCCCGAAGTCGCCGAGGAAATCCGTCAGGGCATGGCAAGCCTTGGCGTGGAGGTTGAAACCGGCACCGGCGACGGCGTGACGATCACCTCGATCATGGAGCCCTCGAACCGGGGCGCCGCCAACATCATCCCGGTTTCGAGCCTGAAGGGCGTGAAGGGCGAAATCCGCGTGGGCGACGTCATCACGTCGGTGGGGGGGCAGGCAACCCGCGATGTCTCCGAACTCGTTCGCGTTCTGGGGGCCAGGAAGCCGGGCGACGAAGTGGTCGTCACCTATCGCCGGCGTGCCCAGACGGGCGAGGCCACGATCAAACTGATTCCGCGCCCCTGAATTCCGCGCATTTTACGGAACCGATCCTTTGCCTCGCACGATATACTATGGTACACATAGTGTGTGCTCACCCGGTCCCGTAGTCCCCTCGGACTCTTCAGCCCCTTCTGCCTTCGGGAGCCCTCAATGAAAATCGAACGCGAACTGATGCGGGGCGCCGGCCCCGTCGCCGTCTTGAAACTCCTGAACCGCCGCGAGATGTACGGCTACGAACTCGTCGAGACACTCGCCGAGCGCACCGATGGCGCGCTCGCCATGGGCCAATCCACGCTCTACCCAATGCTTTACAACCTCGAAGCCCAGGGCTTCATCGAAGGATATTGGAAAGAAGCCGGCACCAAGGGTGCAGGCGGGAATGGGGGCTCCCGCGACCGCAAGTACTACCGCCTCACCGACAAGGGCAAGAAGCGCCTCGCCGAAGATTCAAGACAGTGGGAGGCCGTGACCAAAGCCATGCAGGCCATCGGCGTGATTTCTTCAGTCGCGTTTGCCTTTGGAGCCTGATCCATGACGAACATGCCCAACAGCAATTCGGGTGCAGCCAGTTTCGGCCCTGCCGGCAAGAGCCCCGCGGTTTCCGCCGCGTCGCTCCCTCCCGACCTTCGCTGCCTCGTTGATCGGGTCCTCAAAAAGAGTCGCCTCTGGCGCTGCGAACGCTCCGATGTCGAGGCCGAGTTGGCGGCACACTTCGCCGACGGCCTCGCTTCCGGTGCCGCGCCGGCGCAACTCGCGATCGACTTCGGGAATCCTGCTTCGGCCGCCAAACTCATCCGGCGCGGCAAACTCCGCAACCGACCGCGCTGGTGGCACGCGCTGAATCGCGCGCGACAGGCCGCGGTTCTTGGTGTTGTTGCGCTGCTGCTATTCGTCGGCATTCACGCGATCCGCTTCTACATCGGTCAGCCCACCCTTCGTTTCAATCCGGTCGAAGTGATGAATCGTGAGTCGATCGCAATCCCGGAATCTTCGCGTGCCTGGCCTCTGTATCGCCAGGCCATTCTGTCCCTTGATCTCAACGACGCGGAGCGAAACCTGCTCGCGGATTCTTTGAAGAATCTGCCGTCGGATGCCGAGTTCGCGCAGATCAAGCCGCTGCTTGAACGCAGCCGGCGCTCGCTCGAACTGACCCGGCAGGGTGCCTCCCGTCCTGCGCTTGGATACATCGCCGGTCACACCACGGATCACGAACTCGACATGAAAGCGTGGGAAGTCGGCGGCAAAAAAGGCCTCGCGCCGGTGGCCCATCCGTCCGAGACTTCCGAGGAGAACCGCGATGCGATCAGCATTTTGCTTACGCACTTCTCGCCAATGCGCCAACTCGTCCGGCTCCTTCGAGCCGACAGCTACGCCGCCATTCACGAGGAGGATTCGCGCCGACTAACCGAGAATGTCACCGCGATCCTTGCGATGTCGGTGCAGGCGAGATCGCCCGATGCCATCATCAGCCGCCTGGTATCGATCGCATTCCTCAATGTCGCCGGCGAAGTGTTGCGCGATGCGCTCGCCGCCCAACCCGATCTGCTTTCCGATTCGCAACTGCGCGATCTCGCTCACCGCTTCGCTTCGATGGGTTCCGCTGCAGATCTTGTCAGTCTGCAAGGCGAGCGAATCTTCTTCGACGACTTTCTCCAGCGCACCTACACCGACGACGGCAACGGCGACGGCCGCTTCACCGCGGAGGGTGCCCGCTATCTCGCGGCACTTGCCGATCCGTCCGATCCGGTGGCCCCACCGGTGTACGCCGTTTCGTCGATCGTGCTCGCCAATCGCAAAGACCTGCACGACGTCTACCACGGCGCGCTCGATCGTGCGCAAGCCGAACTTCGCGTCCCGCCCTGGCAACTTCCCGAGTCGAGCGAGCGGGCGGGCGCCAGTTTCGAGCGGTCCCTTGAAACGCCGCTCGCGCGTGTGAAGTACGAGGCTATCTCCATCCTCATGCCCGCCCTGAGCCGCGTTTACACCGTCGCAACCAATGCCGTCTTGGAGCGCGATGCTACTTTGACCGCCATCGCAATCGAGCTCTACCGCCGGAACTACCGCTCCCTCCCGACATCACTCGACGCACTCGTCCCGTCGTATCTGCCTGCGATCCCGCT
Organism: Phycisphaeraceae bacterium; assembly: GCA_019636565.1. Taxonomy (GTDB): domain Bacteria; phylum Planctomycetota; class Phycisphaerae; order Phycisphaerales; family UBA1924; genus JAFEBO01. The sequence goes on along the minus strand of JAHBXG010000012.1, from coordinate 85,005 downwards.
CGACAACGCCGACGGAAAGCCCCTCCGGTTCGTTCTGTGTGAAGGTGGCTACGTCCTCTATTCGCTCGGCGCTGATCGCCAGGATGCCGGCGGGGTTTCAGCCCAAAACCAGCGGGACCAGACCCTCCTCCGCCAGTTCGGGCGCACCAGCGAACCCACGCAACCGGCGGATTGGGTGCTCTTTCCACGAGAGCACCCGCTGGCGAGGTGACTGGGAGTTCGCACTCTTTTGGATTCTCTCACGCGACTGCGTATCGATTGCTTTCCGTCCCCCCCGTAATCCGCTACGCTCGGACCATGGCGGAGCCATCCACTCAAAACGCATCTCAGATCGGAATCGACCCCACCCGCGCATCCGAAGCGCCCCTCCCGCCAAGCGTTGAAATGAAGCCCGCCCAGGCCATCAAGCCCGGCCCCGATGGCATCGTCCGAACTGTCCCGGAATCCCCCCTTGTCGACATCATGGGGGGCAGTTCCCGCCACCAGATCAACGTCCTCGACCACGGCTTCATCGCCCTCGTCGATTGCATGCCGCGGCTGGTTCCGCAGGGGCAGACGGCCGACGCCGCGATCGTCCAGGCCGCCCGCGTTTCCTACGGGCAGGGCACCAAGAAACTCAACGAAGACCGGGGCCTGATCCGCTATCTGCTGCGCCATCGCCACACCACGCCGCTTGAAATGGTGGAAGTGAAGTTCCACGTCTGCATGCCGATCTTCGTGGCTCGCCAGTGGATCCGGCACCGCACGGCCAACGTGAACGAATACTCGGCCCGCTATTCGATCCTGCCCGATCGCTTCTACACACCCAATCTCGATCAGGTCCGTAAGCAGAGCAAGGCGAACCGGCAAGGGGGCGAAGAACTCTTCCGCGTCCACGACGATGCGCAGGAACTCAAGACGGCGCAGGAGTTTGTGAACTATCTCGACGATGTCGAGGGCTTCTACAAGCGGTATCTGGCACTGACCGAACAGGGGGTCAGCCGCGAGATGGCCCGAATCGGGCTCCCGGTCAACATGTACACCGAGTGGTACTGGAAGTGCGATCTGCACAATACTCTGCGGTTCCTTGCCTTACGTATGGATTCCCATGCCCAGGCCGAGATCCGCGTGTTTGCCGAAGCAATGCTCCGGCTGATCGAACCGCTTGTTCCGGCCACGGTTGAAGCCTGGCGTGATTATGAACTCGGCGGCCTCCACTTGAGCCGCTTGGAAGTTGATGCCCTCACCCGTCTTGCGGCAGGATCCAACCCCGACCTCGCCTGCGACAACGCTCGCGAGCGGTCCGAATGGGCCGAGAAGTTGGCAAAACTGGGCTTCCGACCGGCCTGATGGCGCGGCGCGTCACGGGGCAACCGGGGTGGGAACTCAAATTGAGCAATGCAGGCACGGAAAAGTCGGGTTTGGTCCGAAGGGCCGTTATAGCCGTTTGGGCGCTCCTGATGGCGTTTTCTGCCTCTGCGGGCGGCTCCGATTGCCTCGGAGAAAACGAAAAAGCCGACTTTTCCGCCAACTTCACTGGCAACAAGCAAAACGCGAGGCAGATTTGACTACGGCTCCCCACGAGGTGTTCGTGCGGGCCATGTCAGATTTACTTCGAGTTTTGTGAGGAGATCGAAATGATGAAGAGCATGATTGCTGCTGTTGTTGGAGTTGCTGGCATCGCTGCTGGCGCGAACGCCGCTTGGGGCCTCAAGTTTGAAGTGTGGGACGGTGGCGCTTGGGTTTCGAGCGTTTCGGCTGCCGCCGGAGACGTGGTGAAGTTCCGCTTCGGTGCGTACTTCGACCCGAACTCGGCCCCCGTGATCACGACCGCCGACGGCACGGGCACCGCCCAGGCCATGACCCGCTTCACGGGTTCGAACCAGGCAACCGGCTTCGCGGCTGGTGACGTGTTCCAGAACGTGGTCAAGACAATCTCGAGCGGCAACGCTGCTCTCACGCAGGTCGCTGGCGCCACGATCGGCACCACCGCTGTCACGAGCTTCGGCTCGCAGTTGTTCTTGGCCGACGTCCCCTTCGAGCCGTACAAGGAAATCTATGTCGGCGAAGTGAAGATCGGTGCCGACAACTCGGTTCGCTCGATCGAGATCAAGAACAAGACGTTCGGCTCCGGTAACACCGCTGGCCTGACGTTCTACAACAGCGCTTCGCCTGTCAACAAGCAGTCCGGCGCTCCCCAGTCGGGTGGCCCGGGCCGCGAAGACATGATCGCGACCATCCGCGTCGTCCCCGCCCCCGGTTCGCTCGCCCTCCTCGGCCTCGGTGGCTTGGTTGCCGCTCGCCGTCGTCGGGCCTGAGTGATCAGAAAAGTCTGAGAAACCGCGGCTAGCGCCGCCTCCTCAGCAAAGTCATGAACTCATCGTCCGCTTCGGTCTCACCGCCGGAGCGGATTCTTTTTTGCGGATACCGGGTGAGGTCGTCGGAGAACTTTCATGCTGAAAATAGCCGCGTTTGGCCTGTTGTGTGGCTGCCTTCCACTGTCCGCGCTCGGAGCCTGGGGTTTGAAGTTTGAGGTGTGGAACGGCGCTGCATGGATGTCAATTGTTTCTGCCGCTCCAGGCGACGTGGTCAAATTCAGGTTCGGGGCGTATTTCGATCCCGATGCGCCGCCGCTCATTACGACCGCGGACGGAAGCGGCACGGCGATGGCGCTCACCAGATTCACCGGTTCAAATCAGGCGACAGGCTTTGCAATCGGGGACGGTTTTCAGAACGTGGTTCGAACGATCACGGGTGGATCCGAAGCAATTGTGACAATCAATGGCTCCGTGATCGGAACGACCGCGGTCACCAGCTTTGGCTCGCAGTTGTTCCCGGGCGACGTGCCCTTCGAGCCGTACAAAGAGATCTACGTCGGCGAAGTGAAGATTGGCGCGAGCACAGCCCCTCGTGTGATCGCGCTCAAAAACAAGACGTTCGGCTCCGGCAACACCCCGGGGTTGACATTTTACAACAGCGCTTCGCCCGTCAATAAGCAGGCGGGCGCTCCGCAGGCCGGTGGCCCGGGCCGCGAAGACATGACCGCGCAGATCTGGTTGATTCCCGCTCCCGGCTCGCTCGCCCTTCTCGGCCTTGGTGGCTTAGTTGCCTCTCGACGTCGTCGGGCCGAAGTGATCAGGAAATCTTGAGATTCCGCGGGTAGCGCCGCTCGCCCAGCAAGTCATGAACTCATCGTCCGCTCCGGTCTGACCGCCGGAGCGGATTCTTTTTTGGCCCGAAGACCAGCCTCCGCGACGGAGACCGATTCGACCAACGCAAAACCTCCCGAATGACCCCTCAAAGCCCGGGGTCTTTGCCCTATGACGCTGACATGGCTGTTATCAAGACGTCAGCAGTTGGAATGGTCTCGGGCAAATGCCTGAGCGGGTGGCCGTTACAAATTGCACGCGCGTTACAGACCACCGAACAGGGCACTATTTCTGGGACGTGCAACCCTACAGGCGGAAAAAACTGACAAAAAACAAGGAAAACGAACTGAAAGGTCTTGAAGCACCCCCCGACCTTGAGGTACATTTCATCGGTCAGGAACGAACCGCCCGTTCCGTGGGATTTTTATTCAGAGGAGAAGAGAGATATGAAGACTTTCGTTCTGGGCCTTACGGCCATTGCTGGTATCGCTGCCTCGGCTAACGCTGCTTGGGGCTTCAAGTATCAATTCAGCACCGACGGCGGCGCCACCTACGGTGCGCTGCGTTCGGTCGACGTTTCGGGTGGCGACGTGAACGTGAAGTTCCGCGTTGTCGCCTACGCCGATCCGGACACCAACGTCAACGCCAACGGCGGCGCTGGTCCGGCCGTCGCCTACGCCCGCTACACGGGTTCTGAGAAGTTGACTGGTTGGGGCTCGGCAGCGAATGGCGACGCTCTCGTCGGTCTCATGACCCGCGGTCAGCTGACCAGCGGCGGCACGACCTACCTGAACAACTCGCTCTCGGCGGGCAACATGATCCTCGGCGGCACGACGGCTACGTCGTTCGCCTCTCAGTTGCTCCTGTCGGGTTCGCTCGCGGCTTACTGCCCCTCTTCGGGCGGCAACCCCCAGCTTGAGTGGGTTATCCGCACGGGCGAAATGAAGGTCGGCCAGCTCGGTGGCACCCGCGAAATCACCTTCGGCAACAACACCCGCACCACCAACACCTGGTACCGCGACCTGCTCATCAACGGCGTGCAGGACGTGAACACCGCTGCTCCGGATGGCTCGGCCACCGATGTCGGCGGCGTCCTCCAGGTCGTCCCCGCTCCGGGCTCGCTCGCCCTGATCGGCCTCGGCGGTCTCGTCGCCGCCCGTCGCCGTCGCGCCTGAAATGGCTCGACTGCACGGTAGAGATCCTCACAATCTCACGTGAACACCAGCCACGCTCGCCTCTCGGCGAGCGTGGTTCTTTTTTTGCATCCTTTGAATCGCGGCAAGTCGCAAGGATTTGCACGTTTGGAAAAGTGCGATCTCGCGGCTCGGCCGGGGAATCTCCGCTGCCCCAAACCGGGCTATTTTTCCGGCGATTCGCGGAGCAACACCACGAATTCAGGGGATGAAGAGATGAAGCCAAACTAATCACGAACTCAATTGCGAAGTTGGTGACGAAAGTGGCAACTTCGAGCATCTTCTTCCGTATGAGTTCATGAGTCCTCGTGCCTCCTGCGCATTCCGCCGCGCCGGGGGCGGCTGGCTTCCGCTGTTCCGGAGCCGGTCGATCGAGGCGTGCACGGCCGCGAGAGCGGCCCACTAGGAGATAGAGAGATGTTGAAAGGATTAGTTTTTGTGGCCGCCGCCGCAGGCCTTGCGACCAGCGCGCTGGCCGTGGTGCCCGTGGATCCTTCGTACGGTTTGCTGTTCGAAGTCAGCACCGACGGATCCAATTGGACCCGTGACCTGGGAGTCGACGTTTCCAGCGGTGCGAAGAGCGTGTTCTTCCGGGTGAGTTCGTTCTTCACCCCGGGCACGCAGGTGACGACCCCCGACGGCACGAGCAACGCGGTGGTGTTCGCCCGCTTCACGGGTTCGAACTCCATGTCCAACTTCGGCAGTGGCCAGAACGGTGACCTCGTCACGAACTACCAGCGCGATGTGCCCAACGGCAACGCCGCGTTCCTCCAGCAGTCGCAGAGCGGTGGCAAGCGCATTTTCGGGCAGGCCGGTACCCCGCTGTCCTTCGCCAGCCAATTGCTGCTGACGCTGCCTACGGAGCCGGTCTTCATGACCCAGATTGCTTCGGGCAAGATCACCATCGGCAACAACAACCTTGGGGCGATGGTCCGCACCATCGTCTTCACCAACAACACCTTCGGTTCGGGCGCCACGCCCGGCCTTTCGTTCTATCGCGACGGTTCGCAGCAGACGGGCGCCCCGGACAACGCGGGAGCCCCTGAATTCCTGTTCGCCACGATCGAAGTGGTCCCGGCGCCCGGCGCCATGGCCCTTCTCGGCCTCGGCGGCTTGGTCGCCGCTCGCCGTCGGCGCGCCTGAGTTCGATTCGGTTCGGTTTTGTCTCACGGAAACACCTGCACCCGCTCGCCTCCTCGGGCGGGTGCGGTTTTTTTTGAGCCGGCAGGCGACACTCAGAAAGGTGCTGGGGAATTGAAATCGACACGTGCCGCACCGCCGGGCAGGAGAAAGCTCAGGTACGCCGCGTGAAGCATCAGGCGAGCGGCGGGGGCCCCGTCGTACAGCGGATCGCCGAGGATCGGGTGCCCGAGGCCGTAGCGTGCGTGGACGCGGAGTTGATGCGTGCGCCCGGTCACCGGACGGAACTCGATGCGGGTGCGGTCGGTCTCGCGTGCGAGCACGCGGAAGTGGGTGACGGCGCTGCGCCCCTGCTCGTGATCGATGATCTGGTAGGGGCGGTTTTCGATATCGAGACGCATCGGGAGGCTGATGGTGCCCTCGTCGTCGCGGACGATTCCGGCAACGAGCGCGACATAGCGTTTTTCGGGCCGGCGTTCCTCGAATTGCAGCGAGAGTTCGCGCTGAGCATCAGCATCGAGGGCGACGACCATCAGGCCCGAGGTGTCCATGTCGAGCCGGTGCACGATCAGCCGGCCGGGCGTGAGCGGAGCCGGATTGGTCTTGGCTGCGAAAAACGCGGCGTGCACACGCGAGACGACGCAGTCGGCCTTTTCCGGGCCGATGCCGGGGACGGAAAGTACGCCACTGGGCTTATCGACTACCACAAACCGCTCGGTGCGATGCACGATGCGGATGCCCCCGAGAATTGAATCCATCGTGTCCATTGCGGTTTTCGGTGTCTGATCCGGGCTCATTCTTGCGTGCGAACAATCGGTCGGCACGATTGATGGAGCCGAAGATGTTGACGCTTGTATTGCTCGCGGGGATTGCGCTCGGTTCGACCCAAGACGGCGCCACGCCCGGCGCGACGCTGGCTCCGCCCGCCCCTGATTGGCGGCACGAAGAGGCACGCCTGCTCGATCTCTGGTCGCAGTTGACGTTCCGACGCGACTTTGTCAAAGCGGGCGAGGCCTACTTCAGCCCCGATGGACGCCGCATTATTTTTCAGGCGGTTCCCGTGCCGGAAGCCGGCCAAGAACCGGATCAGCATTACTCCATGTACGTCGCCGATCTGACCCGTGACGCCGAGGGCGGCCCGGTCGGCATTTCGAACGTGCGTCGGATCAGCCCCAAGGGCAGCGCGAACACCTGCGGATGGTTTCACCCCAAGAACCCGGATCTGGTTCTCTTCGGTTGCACGGTCGAAGCGCCGTTGGCGCCAAACAAACCGGGTTTTCAGGTGGGGACGAACAAGTACGTCTGGTCGTTTCCCGAGAACATGAAGGTCGTGACGCTCGATCTGGCATCGCTCAAGAAAGGTCAGGAGCCAAAGCCAACGGTGCTTATCGAGCGCCCGGGGTATTGCGCCGAGGCGAGTTGGGATCCGACCGGTCGCTTCGTGCTTTATTCCAACGTGGACCCATCCAAGCAGACGGGTGAGAAGCCCGATGCGGATATTTATGTCTTCGACACCGTGACCAAGACGCACACGCCCATCGTGGTCGCGCCGGGGTACGACGGCGGGCCGTTCTTTGCTCCGGGTGGGCGACGCATCTGCTATCGCTCGGACCGCGCGGGGAACGACTTGCTGCAGTTGTACGCCGCGGACCTGCGGTATGAGACCGGCGCGGATGGCGTGCCGGCGCCGACGGGCATCGAGCGCGAGTATCAACTCACGAACAACGAGCACGTCAATTGGGGACCGTTCTGGAACCCGTCGGGCGAGTTTCTGGTGTACGCCACGAGCGAGATGGGACATCGCAACTATGAGGTGTTCGCGATCCGCGTGGATGAAGCGGCGCTGGATGCCGCGGCAACGGCCCCAGCGGATCGTGTCGGCAGCGTAGAAACGGGTGCGCCCGGGTTCGAAGCGGGCAAGCGGGTGCAGGTGCCGAGTTTCGTGATCCAGAATCTGGCACGCGCACGAGTGACGAACGCGGCCGGCGCGGATGTGCTACCGGTCTTCAGCCCGGATGGGAAGTGGATGATGTGGACGGCGCAGCGGGGCGAAATGACGGCGGGCGAGACCAAGCCTTCGAGCCAGTTGTGGATTGCGCGCTGGCGCGGGGCCGATCCGTTTGCACCGGCGAACCCGCAGAAATGAAGCAGCGGTGAAAGTCGGCTTGGGATCGGTTGCCTGGCGGACGCAAGCCCCGCTTCGGAGAAGCGGGCCACCGAAGGCAGTATCCTGTCCCCATGGAGACGCGCAGCCTGCGGTCGCTTCTGGGCGGCCTGATCGATTACGCCGGGCTTTTTCCGCCCGCGAAACTGGCGATGCAGCCTGCGGCGGAAGCCTATTTCCGGGGGCTGAGCAGCCAGCACGAATGGATGCTGAGCCGGTTTGTGTGTCCGGCGGATCGGCTGGATGAATTGAGCACTGCCGCATCGATGCTGATGCCGGGGACCAATGCCACCAGCGGGTATCGGGAGTTTGCCGCGGCCGGGGAGCCGTGGCGGATTTCGGCCCTCGTCGAGAAGCAGGAAGATCTGGCGCTGATCGATCGCTTCAATCAGCGCCACTCGCGCGAGGATCAGGGGCTGGCGAACGTTGATGTGGTGGAGATCAAGGTGGATGGAGCGCACAGCGTGGACGACATGCTGGATGCGATTCCGGAAGACATGTTTCCGTTCTTTGAGGTGCCCCCCGCCGAGAGGCTGCCGGGCGGTGACGTGCGCGGGTTCGTGGCGGCGCTTGCGGGGAATTCGTGCGGAGCAAAGATCCGGACGGGGGGTTTGACCGAGACCGCGTTCCCGCAGCCACGGCAGATCGCGGAGTTCATGGTCGCGTGCCGCCAGGCCGAGGTGCCGTTCAAAGCGACGGCGGGGCTGCATCATCCGATTCGAGGCGTGTTTCCGTTGACGTACGAGAAGGACTCGGCACGCTGCACGATGCATGGGTTCATGAACGTGTTTGTGGCGGGCTGCTTTGTCTTTTGCCAGGGCGCCGACACCGACGGGGCGGAAGAGGTGCTCAAGGAAAGCGACCCCAAGGCTTTCATCTGTACCGATCAGGGGCTGTCGTGGCACAACCATGTGCTCGACATCACCGAGATCGCGAGGGCACGGGAGGCGTTTGCGCTGAGTTTCGGGAGCTGCTCGTTCGATGAGCCGGTGGAGGATTTGAAAAGGGCCGGATTGCTTTGAGAAAGAACCAAGGCAGAGGCATTCACCACAGAGACACAGAGGCACGGAAAACAGAAAGACGAGGGAGTGGTTGCCAGTAAGAAAGCCGTCGACGTGCGACCTTGGCATTCACTTCCTCATGCTTTGAAGGCCTTTTTCTTCTCTGTGCCTCTGTGCCTTTGTAGTGAGTTCCTTTGAATTTTGAGTTGAAACCGCGATGAACATCAAACCAAACGACACGCACAATCCGAATCTCAAGTCCTGGGTCGAATCCGCCAACGACCCGAACTCGGAGTTTCCGATTCAGAACCTGCCGCTGTGCGTCTTTGCCGCGACGCATGGCGAGGGCAACGAGCAGCACACGCACGCGCATCAGGGGGTTGCGATCGGCGATCAGATCCTGGATGTGGGGATGCTTGGCGAATCCGGGTATCTCGAGCGTGAGGGGTCGGCGGAACTGCTCGACGCGCTTGAACAGGGGTACTGGTTCGGCTTTGCCGAAGCGCCGCGGTTGGTCGGGGAATTGCGGACGATTCTTCAGAAGTTCCTGAGCGAGGAGGGGGGCGGACAGGCGGCGCGAAGGCTTCGCGACAAGGCCGTGCGGCCGCAGAGCGAGACGCACCTGCTGCCGCCGCTGCCGATCATCAACTACACGGACTTCTACGCGTCGATCCATCACGCGACCACGGTGGGGGCGATGTTCCGGCCCGACAACCCGCTCCTGCCGAACTACAAGCACGTGCCGATCGGGTATCACGGGCGGGCGTCGTCGATCGTGCTGAGCGGTTCAAAGGTGGTGCGTCCGAACGGGCAGCAGTCGCCCGCGGAAGGTCAAACGGAACCCACGTTCGGGCCGTGCAAGATGCTCGATTACGAATTGGAAGTGGGGGCGTACATCGCACGAGGCAACCAGCTCGGCGAGCCCGTGCCGATCGGGCTGGCGCACGAGCATCTTTTCGGGCTGTGCCTCGTGAACGACTGGTCGGCGCGGGATATCCAGAAGTGGGAGTATCAGCCGCTCGGGCCGTTCCTTGCGAAGAACTTTGCGACGAGTATTTCGCCGTACATCGTGACGATGGATGCGCTCGCGCCGTTCCGGCGCGGGGCGATGGAGCGGCCGGCGGGCGACCCCAAGCCGTTGCCGTATCTGTTCGATGATGAGGACCAGAAACACGGCGGGTTTGAGATCACGCTCGAGGTGTACCTGCTCACCACGCAGATGGCGGAGAAGGGGATGAAACCCCATCGCCTCAGCCGCGGCAGTTTCCGCGACATGTACTGGACGTTCGGCCAGATGCTGACGCACCATACGAGCAACGGGTGCAACCTGCTCTCCGGCGATTTGATCGCGAGCGGTACCGTGAGCGGGAAAGAGGCGGACAGCCGCGGGTGCTTGCTGGAGTTGACGTGGGATGGGATGGGCGAGGGCGGAAAGCCGAAGCCTCGCAAGCCGATTCAGTTGCCGAGCGGGGAGACGAGGACGTTTCTTGCGGATGGGGATACGGTGATTCTCAAGGGGTTCTGCGAGCGAGAGGGGTATCGGAAGATTGGGTTTGGGGAATGCTGGGGGAAAACCGTGGCCCAGGAATAGCAGGCTGAACGTCTCTGAATTTCTATTCAACGACGATGCTGACGACGGCATCTTGAGACTTGACGTCTTTGGAATCTACGAAGGCACGAATAGTGCCTGAGTATTCTCCCGGTGTTTTCGCTCGCGCGCGAAGGGCGAGGGAAAACGAACTATTTGGCAATATGGAACGCTGAAAATGGAAGGCAGTTGTGCCGAGCATAGAGGTGCGATCAGTAGGTTCCGGATCGAGCGCCTCGATGTCCAAGCCGTTCAGAAGCGTGTCGTCGAGATCGACAGAATGAAGCAGGCGCGTTTTGTCGAGTTCGTTGCAGACATTTACCCGGATTTCGAAAGCTGTTGTTGAAGCAATGCGAGTTGGCGCGGCAATCTCGACGCTGACGCCGTCGGGGGTCGTTTTCACGATCGCAAGAATCACGATCGGAAGTACGAAAACAAGCAGCCCAAGAACCAAAGTGATGGCGAGGACCCAAAGAAGAACTGACATGGTTGGGATTCTACCTTTTCCAGCTGAACCGTGTCTGCATCACGAGAAATGGTTGCGGCCCACTCGGAGTTTCGAGACTTCTCGTAGAGGCTCGGTATTCTTTGGACATGCACTGGCTCTACCTCGTCATCGCGATCATCTTCGAAGTCGGCTGGGCGATTGCGATGAAAAAATCGGACGGGCTCTCGAAGTTGCCGTGGACGCTTTCGTTTGCGGTGATGTATCTGCTTTCGGCGGGGTTTCTGGCGCTCGCGACGAAGACGCTGGATGTGGGCCTCGCGTATGCGATGTGGGCGGGTGTGGGGATGGCGATCATCGCAACAATCGGGATTGTGTTCTTGAAGGAGCCGGCGGGGGCGCTGCGGATTGCGTCGCTTGCGCTCGTGCTGATTGGGGTGGTGGGTTTGAAGATTTCGGCGACAGCGCCGAAACCGGAATCGACCGCACCTGCGACGCAGAATTGACATGGATGCATGCAGCGCGCCGGAGACATTCGCAATGTGCCCGCAACGAAGTGAAGGGCACCGTGACGTGTTCGCGCGGCGTGCTCAGGATTATCCGGAGGCACACGGGATTGCGACAACAACATCCGCGCTGCGTGCATGTCGCGAGGACGTTCCCATTCCGGGAGATATCGGCTGTCGGGCGCGGCACCGCGATCGGGGACTGCCGCGCCCTTCACTTCGTTGCGGGCTCGTTGCGGTGCGCCGGGGGCGTGATCGGGCCGGGAGCCGGGACGAAGAGCAAGTCGTGCACGCCGAATTTTCTGCTGATAGCTTCGGCACCGAACTGCACCATTGTTCCGACGCTGCAACCGATGATGACGGTGAGGGAGCGAGCGACCGCGGAGTGCTCGACCGATGCCGCGGACATGTAGAGGACGATCACGACCGCGATGCAGGCGATTCGCAGGCCGTCATCCAGCCTCAGAAACTGGCAGAGTGCGACGACGATCACAATTCCAATGAGTGTCTGCCATGCGCCCACACCGAGAATCTCGCCCAGGGCAAGGCCCACTGCTGCCCCCACGATGTTCGCGACGATCCGCATGAGGGACGCGGCGAACGACTGCTGAAGGCCGGGCTGGATCGCGATGATGGCGGAGATGATCGCCCAGGCAATCGAGAGCGAATCGGCGAAGGAGCGGCCAATGAGCAGGATGGCGGAGGCGACGACGGCCTGAGCGCTATACGACGCGGCAAGCATGAGATTTCGCTTCCACGGCCGCTTGCGTGCCAGCAGGTGCTGAGCGAACGAGGTTGGCGGCGGCGCGTTCATGCGATTCAGCGTCGGTGAATTGGCGGCGGGCCGCCCATTGTCAGGCCGAAGGCCCGGAGCAGTCGGTGCACGCACGCGGCATCGTTCTCGTCGAAAGCGCCGATCGCGAAACTATCGACATCGAGCACGCCGAAGCTTTCGCCTTTCTCGTTGAAGAGGGGCACGACGAGTTCGCTCTGATCGCGCGGATCGCAGGCGACGTAGTTCGCGCCGAGCGTGCGGACATCGTCGACGATGTAGGAGGTGGAATCGAGCATGCCCCAACCACAGAGTCCGTGCAGGCCGATCGGCGAGCAGGCGGGCTTGGGGCGGCGATCGATGAGAATCATCTGTGCGGCATCTTCGTGGTCGCGCTCGTAGAAGCCGATCCAGGAAATCTTCTTGCGCTCCGGCGACGGATTGTCATCGCCGAACGCGGACCAGGTGAGGTCGAGAAATGCTCGCATAGCGGAGGCGCGGCCGCCGCCGCTTGGGGCTGGGGCTTGGAGGAGTTTGGCGTAGTCGCGGAGGGGCATGGGAGAATCGATGGCGGATGGCGGATGGCGGATGGCGGATGGCGGATGGCGGATGGCGGAATTCCAAGATCTGAAATCTCAAATCTTAAATCTCAGATCTCAGATCTCAGATCGAAGCGTCGGAAACGATATCGGTGTGGCTGCTCGGGTGATGTTGAGGAAGTCGGGCTGGCGGGTGCAAGAAAAAGCCGACCCCAGAGGGGGATCGGCTCAATGCTGACAACTGAATGCTGACCGCTCTCTTACAGCGTCGCGCTGGTGTAGGGCAGCAGGGCCATGAAGCGGGCCCGCTTGATGGCTTGCGCGAGCAGACGCTGTTCCTGGGCCGAGGTGCCGTTGCGCTTGCGGGCGAAGATCTTGCCGTTGGGCGACATCGTCCGGCGCAGGTTGTCGACATCCTTGTAGTCGATGAAGATGTTGCCCTTGGGAGTCGTTTTGGTGATCTTGGGCTTGGGCTGGGGACCGGCGCTGAACTTCGAGAACTTGCTCATGGAAAACTCCGTCGTGGACTTCGGCCCGGGGTCTCAGGAGATCGCTCCCGTCCGGGCGACATGGGTCCCTGTGGAGCCCGAAACGGGTTCCACAGGGGTCGAGATAATAGGCCGATCAGGCTCTGGTGGGAGAAGGATTGGACGCGGCCTGCGGGGCTGAAGGGGCGTGGGTGGGGGCTGGGCCGAACGGGCGGGCCTTGCGGTCAGAATCCAGAAACCCGCCTCCGAAGATCGCGACCAGAACCGTTGGGACGAGAATCAGGGCGTTTTCGGCGACCTTGCACCAGGTCATCTTGTCGTGCGGGCAGAGCAGGGTGAACTTGCCGAAGCAGCCGCAAGTGACGCTGAGGTTGCGGAGCAGAACCGAGGCAACGGCGACGGTTAAAACAACAAGAAGGGTCGCGAGCAGTGTCGCCGCGGCGCGAGTCCAAAGGCCGATGATCAGCAGGATGCCGCAGATGACCTCGATCCAGGGAATGGCGCCCGCGGCGAGGTGCACCAGGTGCTCCGGAAGGATTTTGAAACTATTGATGGCGAGCGCAAACTTCTGCGGACCGGATTCGGGATCGAACAGCTTTTGATACGCCGCGAAAACGAAGAGGCCGGCGACGGCGAAGCGGCAAACGAAGAGAACGAGACGACCGAGTATGTTCACTTGGTCTCCTTCTCGACGGGAAAGCCCTTCGAAACCCACTCCGGAAAGCCCTGTTCGATGATGTGCAGCCGGGTGAAGCCCGCGCCTTGCAAGAGGATGGCGAGGTTCTTCGAAGCGTCGCAATCCCCGCCGCCGCAGTAGATGACGATCGGCTGCGACTTGTCGAGCGCCTTCATGGTTTCGGCTGCTGCCGCGGTTCCGAACAGGCTGGAGTTCAGGTGGTACGCCTGGGGAACGTGGCCGGCCCGGAACTCTTCATCGATGCGGGCATCAAGAAAGATCACGCCGGCATCGAAGAGAGTCTTTGCGGCAATCGAATCGATCATCAGCCCGAGCGGTGCGGTCGCGGACGGCGTGGCGACCAGTGGCTTGGAATCTGGGGACGGGGAAGATGGGCTTGCTGCGGAAGCCGGCGAAGTGGCGTGAACGGCGGAATCGGAGAGCGGGGATTCCGATTTCGCGGGTTTGGCGGGAAGCTGGGTGGGTGTATCGGAGGCGCCGGGCTGCGTCGCTCCGGCTTCGGATGTCGGTAGACGGAGCGTGAGCGTCGTCGGCCGGATCCACGAGTCAGCCGCACCGATGACCACACCAAGCCCGACGATCGCCAGGATCCGCTGGAAGAGGAGGCAGTTCATCGCGGCGTTCCTTTGCCGGCGGGAAAAGGGAAACGGCATGCGTCAGCGTACGACGACGTAGACACCCATCCGGACCGCTTCTTCGCCCGGCACATCTGTGAGCACGTCGAAGTCAACCACGCCACGGTACATCTCGTTCGGGGCCTTGCCCGAAATCGCGATCGTGTACGAGTTGGAAACGTCGCCGTTTCCGGGCTTGGTCGGCTTTACGTCGAACACGAGTTCCGGGTCCTTGCGACCGGCGGGTGCATCGGCCTGCTTGATGCCGAGGATCTTGAACGTCTTGTTGCCGCGGCTCGAGATGGTGGCGGTGTTGCTGAACTCGGCCGAGCGGGCGACCAGGCCCATGGTGACGCGCTGCGGCTTGGTTTCTATATCACCGACAACTTCGCCGAGGACGGGAATGCGGACTTCCTTCTCGCGGGAGTCGTTGGTGGTGACGATCATGTTCCGGTTGAAGCGCTCGATCTTCTTCGCGGGCGGGAAGATGACCTTGACGGGAACCTTGTAAAACTTTTCCCCGTTCATTTCAGCGGGCTCGGCCTTACCGATTTCGGCCGTGATGTCATCCCCTTGGCCGTCGAACTTGATGTCGGTTACGGCGAAGCCTTCGAGGCGGCCGGTAACGACGACGTCGATCGTGCTGGATTCGCCCTTGCCGATCTGGTTGAACGCGAGGATGCGGGGCTCGATCGTCACGATCGGCTGCACGTCGGCTTCGATTGTGAGCGACGAGGTCGGCGAAGTCGGGTCGTTCGAAACGACCGTTACGCGCTGCTGCACGGGACCGGCAGCCTTGCCTTTGGGATCGAAGATCACGCGGATCTCACCGGTCTCGCCGGGTTCGTACTCGGACTTGGAAAGCTGCGGAACGGTGCAGTGGCACGATCCCGAAGCGCTCGTGATGACCAGATTCGCGTCGCCGGTGTTCTTGAATTTGAAGACGTGCTCGACTGAATTGGAAGAAAGGATCTTTCCGAAGTTGAACGACTTTTCTTCCGGCGTGAAGCGGCCGCATGGACCGACTGGTTGTGCCGGCGCGGGGGCAAGTTGACCCGGACGGGGCGGCAGACGATCGCCGGCGGGAACGCTGGCAGGCGCGACCTGCGGGGCCGCGGCGTGCGGCGCGGCTGGTTGCTGCGCCATGGCGGCAGTCATGCAGACAAGGCTCAAACCCGAAACAGCGACGAAACGGTTGGATTGCATAAGAAGCTCCCAGCGAGGCTTTGGTCTTGTGAAGCGAGGAGGCAAGTCGATCGGTTCGGAAAAGAACCGAGTTTTGGCCGCAAGTAGCATAGCGATATTGTTTGCGCTTTGTGAGGTGGCAGGTCGGCTTTTCTGGGACGCTCAGGCTTGAGCGGCCTCGGGCTCCAGGGCTCCGCCCCGAAGCCCACCGGCAAGGAACTCATCAAACCGGTCGGACACTTCTGAAGGGGTTTGGGCGTTCCGGACGGCCTCTTTGAGGGGTTTGACGCCGACGACGCGGCCGCGCGGGTCGATGGTGTGCAGGCGTTTGGCGAACCAGGTCATGCGCCGGCGGATTTGGACCATGGCGTAATGGTCGCCCCGATTCTGGACCATGAGTTGGAGATATCGCCGCACGGATTCGATGATCTCGCGCTCGGACGGCGGGGGAGGTACGACGCCAGTTGACTCGAGGGACCACGCATCGCGGAAGAGCCAGGGGGTGCTGAGTGCGCCGCGGCCGATCATCACACCGGCGCAGCCGGTCTCGCGGATCATGCGGACGGCGTCGGGGGCTTCGCGCACATCGCCGTTTCCGATAATGGGAATCTGCCCGTTGACCGCTTCGACCACGCGTGCGATTCCGGCGAGTTGAACCTCGCCGGAAAACTTCATTTCCGTCGTGCGACCATGAACAGTGACCGCGACGACACCGACGTCGGCGAGCATCCGCGCAAGATGAGGAGAGCAGGCGTTGCCGGCGTGATAGTCGGCGTCGCTCCAGCACAGTCGGACTTTGCAGGTGAGGGGGACGGGGGAACGGGCCAACGGATTTGCACTCTCCATGCGCTGCGCATTTCCGAGGCGCCTTTGCCATTCGTCCGCGGAGAGAGAACATGCTTCGAGCTCATTGACGACGCGGGCCGCGATGGCGACGGCGCGGCTGAGATCGGTGAGGAGTTTGCTGCCGCCGTCTTTCTTGGTCACTTTGTCAACGGGACAGCCCATGTTGATATCGACGACGGTGGCGCCGTGTTCGACCGCCCAGCGGGCGCCCTGCGCCATGATTTCAGGGTCGCTTCCGTACAACTGCATGCCGACGGGCTTGTCGAAGTCGTTGGTGGAGGCGAGATCAAGGCTGCTGGAGGTGCCTCGGAGAAGGCCCTGCGGGCTTAGGAGATCGGTGCAGGCAAGACCAACGCCGACTCCCGCGCCGGCGTGGTGGGTGGACCACTCGCGCACGATCGTGCGGAAGGCGAGATCGCAGTAGCCGGCAATGGGCGCGAGGAGCAGGTTGGTTGCCAGGCGGACTGGACCGAGTTGAAGGGGCACGCCGATCACGCGGAATCGTAATCGGGCGAAAGTGGCAGGGAATGCCGAGGCTAGACCGTAACCGCGGACTGCACGGGCCGATCTTCGAGGGCCGTCGGGTCTGTCGGTCGGGTCAGCACCCGCTCACCTTCCATGGGGCTGTAGCGCGAGCCGTAGAGCGGGATGCGGGCGTTGCTCGCCGTGCTGGGCATCAGGGGCTGGACGATCATGATGACGACGAACATCGCGGCATTTGCGCCCAGAAGTGCCAGCAGCGAGGTCTGGCCGAAATAGACCATGACGCTGGTGACAACCACGACCATCAGCGAGATCGGGATCGCGCCCTGCCACGCCGTGGTCATGACCTGGTCGTAGCGGAGGCGGGGGATGGTCCAGCGGATGAGCATGCCGAAGCAGATGAGCAGGAAGGTCTTCGTGCCGAAGACGGCGATCTTGGCGATCACGCCGAGCAGAGTGACGTTCTCGGGGCTGAGCGGATGGTTGTTGCCCAGGAAACCCAGCGGCAGGTGGAAGCCGCCGAGGAAGATCATCGCGAAGAGTGCGCTGCCGGTGATGAGGTGGGCGTATTCGGCGAGGGGGTAGAGGGCGAATCGCATCGAGGAGAACTCGGTGTGGAAGCCGCCGACGAGTTCCTGTTCGCATTCGGCGTTATCGAAGGGAGCGCGGTTGCCTTCGGCGAGAGCGGTCACGTAGAAAAGTGCCGCGGCGATGGGCTGGCTGAGGATGAGCCAGCCGTGCTGGTACTGGTATCGGATGATCTGCTCGGGCAGCAGGCTACCGATGGTGAGCAGGACGGCGAGCAGCGAAAGGCCCATCGGGATCTCATAGGAGATCATCTGGGCGGTGGCGCGCAGGCCACCGAAGAACGAGTACTTGTTGTTGGAGGCCCAGCCGCCAAGGGTGATGCCATAGACACCAAGCGATGCGGCGGCGAGGATGTACACCAGCCCAACGCTGATGTTTGCGCCGGCGATCAGAACATTGGTCGGGGGAAGCCAGCCGAGAAAGGGGATGGGCAGAGCGGGGGCATCCCAGGAGCCTCCCCAAGGGATGATGGCAAAGGTTACAAGCGGCGGAATAACCACAAGGGCGGGCGCGAGCGCAAAGAGGATTTTGTCGACGCGGGCGGGTGTGTAGTCCTCTTTGAGAAAGAGTTTGAGGCCGTCGGCGACGAATTGTCCAAGACCCCACATGCCCTTCAGAAAGAACAGGAACGGAAGGCCGAAATCGAGGCCGACGCGATTGGGGCCGATGCGATCCTGGATATAGGCGGAGATCTTGCGCTCGAGATAGATGCACATGCCGGCACCGCCCAGGATCACGTGGAAGACCACGAGCAGCACCAGCACGGAGATCAGGAGTTGTGAAGTCAGAAACGCTGGGATGGGCATGCGGCCAGAGTGTAGTGGGCGCGGCGTGGGTTGTGGAGCCGGGCGGGTGAAGCCGAAACGAAAAGAGGCGGTGCGGAACTTCGTCCACACCGCCCGGGTCGGGGTTGGATTGAACGGCGTGTCGCCGGGCGGTCCGATCAGCGACGGCGGCGACGGGCAACCAGAATGAGGCCCAGAGCACCGGTGGCGGCCGAGCCGGGAGCGGGGATCATCGCAGAGATCACGATGACCGAGTCGTTGTAGTCATAGTCGGCGCCGCTTCCCATGCGGTCTTCCCAGAACAGCGCCCACGTCGGGGTTGAGAAACCGGCGCCGGTCATGCGGTAAGTCACGAGTTGACCGTGCGTGCCACCCGAGCCGTCAACGTTGTCGCTGATGCGGCTGGTGAATTCCTTGCCGGTCGAGAGATCCTGGAGAGCCCAGCGGAACGACGAACTGACGTCGAACGTGCCGCTCGCACCGAGGTTTCCGGTATTCGTGACGAGCGAAAAGGCTCCACCGTTGGTATCGTCGCGCCAGCCAAAGACGGAGTTGTCGCCGGCGTACTTGGCTTTCACTTCGAAGGAGACCTGCGAGCCGGTCCAGATCTGGCCGTCCGAGGTGTTCAGCGTGCCGACCGAAGCCGTGAGGCTCATCGGTCCGCCGACGTTGCCGTCGGCGATGCGCTGGGCGGTGATGGAGCCGTTGCCCAGGTCGAGCGATCCGGGGCCGCCGACGGCATTGAATGAGCCACCGAACAGGATGCCGAGGATGCTGGAGACATTCTGCTCGCCGCCGGGTGCGGCCTGAATCGTGTTGTACATCGGAGCGGCGTTGGCGATCGAGCCGGCGATCAGAGCAATGGCGGCGCCGATGGCGGCGTTACGAATCTTCATGTTTCTCTCTCCCCTTGAGAGTGCGGCGCTGGCAAGAGCGATCCATCACTCAGGGTAAAACATGCCACGAGAATCGGGCGCTGCGATGCAATGAGGGCGCGTCGTGCGAGGAATGCTCATCAAGGAGCGGCACGCGCGACACAGGCCTCACGGTCCGATTGCGAGTCGTTGCATTCGGGCGCCAAACGCGGAATTACCGGTCGCCCGAGAATTGCACGACCTGATCGAGAACTTCACGGGTGTTGGCACACCGAGGGCACTTGTGTTGTCCGCCGAGCTTGCCGCGGGATTCGAGCCACCGATGGAACGCACCCGGGCGCAGGGGCGTGATCGTGGGCGAAGACATTCCGAGGCCGTCGGTCCGCTTGGTCGTGTAATCCACGTTCTGCTGTTTGAGGCTGGCGTCGAATGCGTCACGAAAGCGATCGAGCGCGGGTCCCGAAGTGTCGGGTTTCATCTCGATCTCAATGGCCAGTTCGAGGCCGGCGCGGCGCGGGCCCGCCGGATAGACCGGGGCCGCAGTGAATTCACCCACGACCAGATTGGCGTCGCGTGCCGCGGCGGCGACTGCGGTTTCGATGTGCTCCACGATCAGATTTTCGCCGAAGGCGTTCACGAAGTGGCGGTGTCGTCCGACGATGCGGAGTCGGCTCGGGCCGTCCCCCCTGTGAGCGGGGCTGTCGCAAACGCTATCGAACTCAACCACGTCCCCGATGTTGTATCGCCAGAGGCCCGCACAGGTGGAGAGGACAACGCAGTACCGCTGCCCCTTTTCGACCTGATCTGCAGTGAAGGATTCGGGGTCGGGATCGTTGATGCGCTCGAGAGGTACAAATTCAAAGAAGTTGCCGAGATCGGCGTTGAGGCGGAGTGATGGGTGGCTGGAGCCCGGCGGGGCACCGAAAGGGTTGGGCGCATCCTGCATGGCGATAAAGGCTTCAGAGGCGGGGTACAACTCGAAGCGGTGGGGAATGTCGGCGCCTTCGGAAGAGCCGGAGTAAACCTGACGCACGCGTGGATCGAACGGCTGGTAGCGCACGCCACCATGAACGAAGAGCGTGAGATTCGGCCAGACCTGGCGGAGCGTGGTGATCGGCACTCCGTCTTCGCCGCAGACTCGGCTAGTGATCCCCCGGGCGCGTGCGAGTTCGATGAGGCGCTCTGCGAGCACCATGGCCCAACTGGGCATGCCGGAGATCATGCGGACGTCTTCATTGATGCAGCGGAGCGCCATCGCCTCGATCTTGCTGGGCCAGTGGCTCATGAGCGCGACTTCGGGGCCCGGCAGGTAGATCCGGGAAATCGGCCAGCGGATCAGCGGCGTGACCAGGCCGGAGAGATCGCCGGTGCGGATTCCATGCTCGTTGGTTTCGAGGTTCGTGGAGCCACCGAGAAAGAGGCACTTGCCCGAAAGGAGGCTCGCGAGCCCGACGCCCTGATTTGTCAGATTGGCGAAAATGTCGAGCGAGGCGCGGAAGTTGGATCGCAACATCTCGGTAGAAACCGGGATGTACTTGTCGCCGGCGGTTGTGCCGCTGGTCTGCGCGAAGTCCTGAACGAGTCCGGGCCAGAGAACATCGGCTTCGCCGCCTTCGCGCATGCGGGCGATGTCGTCTTTGAACGCGTACCAGTCGCGCACCGGGAAGGACTTCTTGTAATTGCCGACAAGCTCGGCGTCGGGCGATTGTGCGAGGCGGGCGAACTTGTGCGCCTTTCCGAATGTGGTGTTCGAAGCCCGGCTCAGCAGGTCTCGCAACGTCTGGCGTTGGATCGCGCGGGTGTTTGCCTGCCAGTATTTGGTATCGGCCAGTTTTCGGGTTCGCGTCGCAAGGTACGCGCGAAGCCCTGCCCCGATCAAAGTCGTCCACGAAGGCCCGGCGCGGAATCGTGGGGGTCCGAGCGGCAGGTCCGGCGGGAGTTGAATGGTGGGGGCCATCACGAAAACTCGGCGGCGTTTGGTGGAATGAGCAACGGAAACTGATTTAGCGTCGCACTTCCGGAATGAAATCCACCAACGCATCCGAAAACTGTTCGGGGCACTCGATCATCGGAGTATGGCCGCACTGATCGAACCACACGATCCGGCTGCCCGGAATCGACGCCCGGAATCCTTCGGCGGCCTCCGGCGGCGTCACGATGTCCTCGCGTCCCCAGATCAGCAGCGTGGGGGTGGAGATCTGCCCGAGTTTGGGACCCAGATGATTTCGGCGTGCGGAGCGGCTGAGTCGCACCATCGCCCGAGCACCCGAGCGACTTGACATTTCCTCGTACGCCCGTTCCACATCGTTCTCGCTTAGATGCTTGCGATCGAAGTACAACTCGCCGATCTTTCGACGGAGCCATTCGCGGCTGGGCCGGATTTGCACGTCGCTCACGATCGATTTTTCGATCAGCCCGGAAGATCCGGTCAGCACCAGCCCACGCACCACTTCGGGATGATCGATCGCCAGGTGCAGGGCGACGTGGCCCCCGAAGGAGTTCCCAACCAAGGTGACGGGCAAGCCGGCTTCCTGCGCAAAATAATCATGAAGGAAGCGAGCCGTAAGCGAGGCGACACCCTGAATTGAGCAGTCGTCGCCGCTGAGTTTCAGCAGGGGAATCTGGAGCATCAAGCAGCGGGTGGTGGCGCTGAAGCGGCGGACGACGGCCTCCCAGTGTTCGTTGAGCCCGACCAGGCCGTGAAGGAATACGAATGCGGGCACCGAATCAGATCGGGGCCCCACATCGACGACGGTCGCGGTGACAGGACCGTGCGCGCCGGGAATTTCCATTGACCGCGGCGTAAAGCCTCTGCCACCCTCGACTTTCACGGGCATCGCCGGCACCGGGTGGTGCTTGGCGGTATCAACGGTGCTCGCGGAAGTTCGTGGCATGGTGACAGACGTGCTGGTGGTTCGATGCCGTACCCGCGCAAAATATAGCATCTGCTAGCGTGAACGCATCCCGAGCGTCTTTACGGTTTCTGAAAGGGGCAGCGCTTCGGCAGCGTCCCGCCGATCGGCGTCAACCTGCCTGCACCCTGCCATCGACCAGATGCACAATCCGATCGGATCGCGCGGCGGTCGTCTCGTCGTGCGTCACGATGACCATCGACTGCCCGGCTTTGTGCAGGCTGGTGAAGAGATCGAGAATTGAGGCACCAGTGACGCGATCCAGGTTTCCGGTGGGCTCGTCTGCCAGAAGCAGATCGGGCTTGTTGATGAGTGCTCGCGCGATCGCCACTCGCTGACGCTCCCCCCCGGAGAGTTCCGCGGGGCGGTGCGTGATCCGGTGCGAGAGGCCGATGCGTTCGAGCAGTTCGCGTGCGTGCGCCCGGACGGCGCTGCGAGTTCGGAAGTACTCGAAAGCGCCCAAGGCCGTCATCGCGGCAAGGGTCACGTTCTGCAGGACCGTCAATTCGGGAAGCAGGTGGTAGAACTGGAAGACAAAGCCGACGCGCCGACGTCGGTATTCATCCAATTTGCCCGTCGAGATCTTCGTCAGATCCTGACCACGGAACATGATCGACGGGGCGGCGACATCCGCTCCCACCTTGTCCACACTGTCGAGCCCGCCGAGCAGGTGCAACAAAGTGCTCTTTCCCGAACCGGAGGCCCCGAGCACCGCGATCGATTCGCCCTCTTGGATACTGAGGTCGACCCCCCTCAGCACCGGCACCTTGGTCCGGCCCAGCAGGTAAGTCTTGCGGAGATTGGTGGCCTGCAGCACCGGCTCGCCGGCCCTGGCGATCGAATGCGACGGAGATTTGGAGTGAGCGACTGCGGTCAAGAGGACTTACTCGAATCGGAGTGCCTGAACTGGGTTCATGCGGGCGGCGCGTGCCGCGGGCCAGAGCGCGCCGAGGCAACTGGCCAGCAGACCGCCGCAGAGCACGATGATGACGTGGGTCGGGTCGAGATCGCTGGGGATCTTGGTGAAGTAATACACCCGAGGGTCCCAAATGAACAAGTTTATTTGTGTCCCCGTAAGCGCGGAGAGCCGTTCTCCGAGGCGTCCCATCCATTCATGGATTTCGTTAATATTTGTGACCACGACATAAGCAAGAGCAAATCCGAACGCAGCACCCACAATCCCAATTGCGAGGCCATACAGCAACCACAACCCTGCGACTCCCGAGCGTGACGCACCGACTGCGCGGAGAACGCCAATATCTCGGGTCTTCTCGCTCACCATCGCCCAGAAAATCGCCAGCACAAGGAAGACCGCCGTCAGCGAGACGAAGCAGAAGATGAACAGCACGAGTGCCGTTTCCTTCTTGACCGCCGTGATCATGGTGCGGTTCTGGTCAACCCACGTGAGAATGCGGATGGATGTCGATTCGGGTACTTTGCCCGCGTGTGCCGCGGCAAACTCGCCGTAGATCTTGGAGACTCGCTCCGCGAGGCGTTCGGCGTCCGCCATGTCGAATGAATCGCGTTTGCTTCGCACCAACACGTTGGTGACGCGCGCCGGATCTTCGCTGACGATGGTGGGGGGGAGGAACGCTTCTTCGTTCGGGTTCTTGGACAGTTTCACGCCGCCGCCCGACGTATCGATCTTTGCGGCGCGGTTCATCTTGAGCATGTCCTGCAGCGCCTTCAACTGCACGAACACGGTCTTGTGGTCGATCTCGTAAAGCCCGGAATGGAATTCGTTGGCGACGGGAAACGTTCGCGCCACCATTTCGATCGCGCGTCCCTTGCTGTCCATGGGCAGCACGTTCAGGGTCACCGTCCCATCGACGGGCAGCATGAACATGTCGACCGGCTTCTTGTCACCTTCGGTGGTGCGGATGTAAGGCAACCCGGGGTAGAACCCCCAGGGCTCGCGAAAATTGAATCCGCTGACCGAGATTCCGGGTACGACCGCCGGGCGCTCCACAGCTTTGCCATCGACCTTGGAGACTTCGGTGCGCACGAGGCGCTTGCCGCCGTCAAACAATTGCTTCCACAGGTCGTGTTTGCCGAGGCGGAGGTCCTGGCGCGTCGTGTCTTTCTCGTTTGGCTTGTCGATCGGACGCCAATAGAGGATTTCGTCGTACGAGGTCACCTTGGAAAAAGAAGGTCCATCGATTCCTTTGATCTGCACAGTCTCGGTGCGTCCGTCGGGCAGACCGATCAGGCCGTAGGTTTCGATCATCGGTGCGGCGGCGGCAACCTCGGGGTCGGCCTCAAGCCGCTTGATCAGATCCTCGTAATAGGCAAAGCCGGTAATGGGCCAAGAAATCGAGACGTCCCCGGCCAGCGTGCGACCGGAGTTGATGAGCATGACAAGGAATCCGCCCATGACCGACCAAACGACAATGACCATCGCCGTGCATAGCGCAACGGCAAGGGCCGCGAGCAAAGGCATGATCTTGCTGGTCAGGTAGCGCTTTGTGAGGAGCAATTGGTACACGTGCGGGATGAGGGTAGCGGGGTTGGCGCGTTTCGCGCCGAAATTCACGCGAGCCAGCGCCCTCCATCGACGCGGACGATCTCGCCTGTGACATATCGGGCATCGAGCGCGAGCCAGCGCACCGTTTCAGCCGCGTCTTCGGGGGTTCCGGCGCGTTCGAGCGGAACCCGGGCCAGGTACGCGCGCTGAAACGCTTCGCCGGCCTCCGAACCTTGCTCGGGCCATGCCACCACCCCCGGCGCGACAGCGTTGACCCGGACCCTCGGGGCGAGTTCACGTGCAAGTGTCCGCACCGCTTCGACGAGCGCCGCCTTGCTCATGGAATAGGCAAGCAGGTCTTTGCGGGGGCGTCCGAGGACGTGCATATCCACCATGGCGACGACGCCCGCGCCGCCGGGGTGATTGGACGCGCTCAGCATCGCTCGCAGTTCGCCGGTCAGCATGGCCGGCGCGAATGCATTGATCCTCATCGCCCGGTCCAGTTGTTCGGAATTGAGCGATGCCAGGGGGGACGGCTCGTACGCACTGGCGTTGTGTACCAGTACGTCGAGCATCGGATGGCGGTCGGTCATCCGCCGCGCGAAGGGGCCGATCGATGCCGCGTCCCCCGGATCCCAGTGTTCGAGTTCCACTCGCGCGCCGATCGATTCCAATTCACGTTTTGCGTCGACCGCGCCGGGCGATTCGGGATCGCGCGACGTCAGAATCAAAGTTGAGGGGGCATGCAAGCCCAATGCCCGTGCAATTGCCAAACCCACGCGCTGCGTGCCTCCCGTAATCAGCGCGGTGATTTTCGATTCTTGCCGAGGGTTCACGCCGGATTGTTCGCTCTGCGTCAAGAGGGTGAGGGCGCGGGTCAGAATTGATCGGGCTTGCGGGGTCCGTGGCGACGGGGCCTGTCGCTCCCGCCTTCGTCGCCGGGACCACCGTCGCCGAAGTCCGGCGAATCTTCGATCCGTGTGTCGTCCTTATCGAAACCGCTGGCGCGGTACAACTCTTCGGCCGTGGGGACGTCGGCTCGCTCGGCGCTGACTCGCCACGGATCCTCCCCCCGGCTCAACCTCGTCTCCTGCGACTTGACCCGCTGGCGAGCGCGGCGTCGGGAGAGCAGCGCGAGCACAAGAGAGGCCATGACGACGATGAGACCCAAGCAGAGAAGGGCGACGAGCATGAAGCCGCGCCCGATCAGCCCTGCCGCGGGAGAGGGGTCGACATTGGCAAGAGTCGCCAGCAATCGGATCATGTCGGCTCCCTGTCTGCTTGCTCGCGCCCCGGCTACTGAAGCGGCCGCAGCTGCCCCGGAGGCTCGATTTGGGCCATAAGCGGCAGGATGTAGTTCTGATTTCGATACGTGTAGACGCGCCCGGTCACAATGATGTCAACCGTGCCGTTGCGGTTTGCGATGGACCCTTCCAAACGTTCGAGCGCCTTGGAGCGGATGATGTACATCGCGGGTTCGGCCGGAGTGTTTGCGTCTCCATCGAAGGCGATTCCGAGCCGGTCCCCAATGCGGACGAGTCTGCCACGCCGATCGGTGAAGAGCGTTCCTTCCGGTACGAGTGAACGAGACGCTCCGGCGATTTCCGCGTCAGAAGCGGTCATCGGGCTGGCGGCTTCGGACTTGGCAGGTTCGGTTGAAGCGCTGCTGATGGGGGGAAGTGCTTCGCTGCGCCGGCTTTCGAGTTGCTTGATGATGTCGGCGACCTCGGGGTCGTCGCCCGGGCGAACCGAGGTGAATTCGCCCTCCTCATCTTTCGCCGGGACGGCGGGCTTTACAGCGGATTCCGGCGAAGTCGGCGTGGACCGTACAACCGTGAAGATGGTGGGCAGGAGTTGCTGACGCTCTCGGTAGACGAACAACTGGCCGGAGACCTCGACGCGTGTCTCGTGCGGATCGGGGCTGGTGGCGACGGAAGACTGGAGCGCCGAAAGCGTTTGGCAGGGGAGGAGAATCATCGGTCGCTCGCCGCGGCGACGGGCATCGCGGGGCGAAGGCATGTCGGGGATGAAGATGGCCTCGCCGGTCTTGAGCATGCGCACAGTTCCGGTCCTGCGGACGAGAAAAGTTCCTTCGGGGAAGTAACGACCGGGCGGAACCGAAAAAGTTTCGGGGCTGAGCCCAGGAATAGTGGCTGCTGGCTTGTCCTTGGACTTCGCGGCCGAGGGAGCGGCGACATCTCTGGGAGTGCTGCCCTGAACGGTCTGGAGTTCGGGCGTGGCCGTGGGCGGTTCATTGGCCAGAGCCAACGTCGTGCCGAGCATCATGGCTCGCACGCTCAAACTGAATAGGTGCCCAAACATCGGTGCCTCCTGCCGCAAGCTCTTCCGGAGAAGCGTAACCCGATCATCGGCTGGGGCGGGGGGGTCGCCCGAGCCGGAGGCTGCGCATCGATGGCGGTTGACCTGCCAGCCTCGGGCGTTAGTATCCCCCTTCCGGTTTGCCCGGAAACCCGCGGCCGGGTGCCAGAGTGGACAAATGGAGCGGATTGCAAATCCGTTGCGCAAGCTTCGTGGGTTCGAATCCCACCCCGGCCTTTTCTATTCGATTTTGTGCGGAGATGGTTCTGGAGGAGGTATGTCGAGGAGCGGACGGTCCGCCTGATACGCTCCGCGTTCGTGACCCAATGAACTTCGGCGAAAGGGAAAGCACAAATGGGCGTTGTGAAGGAATTTCGAGAGTTCGCGCTCAAAGGCAACGTGCTCGACCTTGCCGTGGGCGTGATCATCGGGGCGTCGTTCGGTGGTATCGTGAACTCGGTCATCAACGACCTGATCATGCCATTGGTTGGGCGAGTCGTCGGCAACGTTGATTTCACCAACCTTTACATCCCGCTTTCGGGTCAGGACTCGAGTCTCGCGCTGGTTGAGGCGAGAAAGGCCGGTGCCGTGCTGGCCTACGGCAGTTTCATCACGGTCCTCATCAACTTCATCATTCTGGCAATCTGCATTTTTCTGGTGGTGAAGGCGTTCAACACGGCGAGGAAGCGATTCGAAGCCGAAAAGCCCCCGGCGCCCCCGGCCCCGCCCTCGAACGAGGAAAAGCTGCTCATTGAAATCCGCGATTTGCTGGCCCGTCGCTGAAGAACGCCGGACCGAATAGGTTGGGTCGGACCGAAGGCAATCTCCGGAGAGGATGTCGGAAAGCCGATTGGGCCTTGCTCTCAATCCAAGCCGGCGAGCGCCGGTCTTTTTCCGGGATCCGCATTGCCCGTGAGCCTGCGCAGATATGCCGTCCACAGATCGGAACCGGTCTTGCGGTCGTGATGGTTGAGCACGACCGCGACGAGATCGACCGAGATGAACAGTTCATGGAGCATTACTGCGAGCGCCAGCAATCGCTCGGGCGCGTAGTGATGCAGCCGCCGGAAATCGGGCACGAAGATGGCGTCGGACCAAAGCGTCTGCTGGACGGCCATGTTGATGTTGTTGTTCGCTGTAACTGGGGTAAACGCGCGACCGCCGGAACCATTCAGGAAGTGGAGCATGAACCCCTGCGTTCGCAGGAAGGCGTGGACATCGCCAAAGAGCGGCTGACCCTTGTACATCTCCAGAAATTCCACCTCGCAGTGCAGGAGCATGGTGGACTTGAGTACGCGCTCGGCGTTGCGGAGCACATCGAGTTCCGCTCCCTGCACGTCGAGTTTCAGGAAGTGGACATCGCCGATTTCCGCCACGTCGTCGAGGCGCACGGTCTGAATCGGAACGGTACGGACCACGCGTGTGAGTTCTTCCAGGTTGTTGAAAGCGCGGAGCAATTCGGTGTTGGGCTCGTAGAGCGATGAGGTAAACCCGGTGTTGGTGATGTAAAACGTCCGCTCCGTGCCGTCTCCGATGCAGTAAGGCAGGAACTTGTGGTCGGGCGGCGCCGAGGCGTTGAGTGATTCGCATTCCGAGACTAGAGGTTCGAATCCGGTAACGGTGGTGCGACCCGGCCGGAGCAGCGGGCGATAAGGAATGTGCTCGGGCCCGATGAACATCGCGCCGACATCGACGATGTGCAAGTGGGGGACCGATTCCCCGAGCATCTCGATCAAGGAGAATGGAGGCTTCATGGCGGCTGGTTGGAGCAGGGGCTAGACGTTGCCGAGCTTGTTGACACCATTGAGCGAAGCGATCTTGTAGCACTCCGCGAGGGTCGGATAATTAAACACGGTATTGATGAAGTACTCGGCGGTGGCTTTGAAAGCCATGGCGCACTGGCCGATGTGGACGAGTTCGGTGGCGTTGGTGCCGATGATGTGAACACCCAGAAGAGCGCGGGTTTCCTGGTGGAAGAGCATTTTGAGCATGCCGATCTCGTCGCCGAGAAGCTGGCCGCGGGCGGTTTCTTTATAAAGGGCGATTCCGGCCTCGTAGGGGATGGAGTCGGCGGTGAGTTTCTCCTCGGTCCAGCCGACCATGGAAATCTCGGGAATCGAATAGATGCCGTAAGGGAGGAGCGAGTCGTAGTTTTCGCACTTGACGCCGAACATGTGGCACGCTGCGACGCGGCCCTGTTCCATCGAGGTGCTCGCGAGCGCTGGGAACCCGATGACGTCTCCGGCGGCGTAGATGTGCGCGACGTTGGTCTGGAATTCCTTATTGACAGTGATGCGACCCCGGTTGTCGGCGGAAAGACCGGCCGCAGCCAGGTTGAGCGAGTCGGTGCTGCCCTGACGGCCTACCGCATAGAGAAGCGTGTCGGCGGTGAGGGTCTTGCCGGATTCGAGTGTCGCCTCGATCATGGACTTGACGCCTTCGCGCCGCGCTGCATCGGTGGTTGCACGCCGATCGATCTTGACGACTTTCTCGCCGAGGCGGAGCGTGACACCGGACTGGCGGAGGTGATACTGGAGCGCTTCGGTGATCTCGGCGTCAACGAAGTCGAGCAGGCGAGGGCGACCTTCGATCAGCGTAACGCGGACGCCAAGAGCGGCCAGCATCGAGGCGTATTCGGTGCCGATCACGCCGCCGCCGACGACGATAATGGAGCGCGGAATGGAGCCGAGCTTCAGCAGATCGTCGGATGAAAAGATCTGCACGCCGTCGAACGGGATGGTTTCCGGGGTGGTGGGGACTGTTCCCACGGCCACGAGGATGTGGTCGGCTTCAATGGTCTCGGAAGCGTGCACGCCGACGACGTCGACCTGATGGTCATTCTTGAATTGGCCTTTGCCATTGAGCACGGTGATGCCATTGCTGGCAAAGTGCTCACGGACGAGGTCGATTTCCTTTCGAATCACTCGATGGCAGGCCTCCATCAGGCCGGTAAAGCCGCCCGCGCGGTTGAGTGCGGGTTTGGCGGCGGCGAAGTCGGCGAGCGACGGCGCGACCGTGGTGCGTCCGCCGAAATCGAGGATGGCTTCCCGGAGCGCTTTGCTCGGGATGGTGCCGGTGTTGATGGCAACGCCCCCGAGCACCTCGCGCATTTCAACGACCGCGACGGAGCGTCCGAGTTTGGCGGCTTGGATGGCGGCTTTTTGTCCTGCGGGGCCGGAGCCGATGACGCAGAGGTCGAACTTTCTCATATCGGTGCGTGCCTTTGAAGCAGGGTATCAATTGGAGGGCGAAGAAGCCCAGTCTATTTATCGGCACTTGATGCCGGTTGATCCGGCCGAAATCAGATCCAAATCCAGCGGTTGGGAAGCGGGGCTGCGCCATTCGGGTAGAAAAGTCGGGCGATTTCAAGCCGCCCGGCAATGATGGTCTGCTTGTCGGTTTCGGAGAACTCGGAGCGGAGTTCGAGCCGGTGCAGGAGGAGCTTGATGCTCTCGTCCCAGAGGCGCGCGTCGTAGTCAACTGGGGGGGAGGTTGCCGGCGTGTGCGTTGCGAGCAGGTTCTCGTAGAGGTCGATACAGCGACGCGCGTGACCGGGATAGGAGCAATTCTCCTCTGCGATCCGGCGGCATGCCGGGCGGAGCGATTCCGTCTCGCCCGAGGAAAGCAGATTAATAAGAGCCTGCGCCAGGGACTGGATATCGCCCTTCGGGACGAGCGTTCCGGATTCGCCCGGTCGGATGAGATCGGGCAGGCCGCCGATGTCGTACCCGACGACCGGAGTGCCGCAGGCGAGTGCTTCTGTCATGGTGTTGGGGAGATTGTCTTCGTGCGATGGGAGGAGCAGGCAGTCGGAAGCAGAATAGGTGGCGGCGATCTTCTCGTCGTCCGAAAGACTGCCGACGAACTCAACGCGGGGCGCAAGTTCACTTGAGAGTTCGGAGTGCTGGCCCATTGCCAGGAAGTGCACCGGGCGATCCGCAACCGATGTGACGAGTGCGGCGGCTTCGACAAGATCCTGAAAACCTTTGCGGCGCTCGGCAACGCGGTCGGCGACGAAGAGGATTCGCCATGGGCCGGGCTTGAGGCCAAGGTGTGCAAGTGCTGTCTCGCGCGGCTGGGGCTTGAAAGCCTCCATGTCAAGCGGCATGGGGATGTGTTCGTGACGCCATCCGGCAAGAACGGGTGACTCGCAAGCGGTGCGGCACATCCATCGGCTGGGGGAAACGACCGTGCCTCGGCGGGCGCGGGTGAGTTCCTGGCGGAGCCTGAGCACCGTGGCGGGGACGTGGAACGGATCGACGGCGAGCTGGGGGCACGAAGAGCAGTCCTTTCGGAAGCCCTCGCAGCCGGCCGAGTAATGACAGCCTCCTGTAAACGCCCACTGATCGTGAAGGGTGAGGACGATCGGCTTGCCGAGGGCGCAGAGTTCATCGAGGCCGGTGAGCGAGAGCAAGGCGGAGCACCAGTGGACGTTGATGATGTCGGCGGAGCGAAGGATGTCGAGTGCCGCAAGACCATTATCGCGAAGCGGAAAGGAAAACCAGGTATCGCTCAGGGGGGTTCGGTTTCGGTCGATCCCGAACTGGCGGATCAGTTCGGCCTTTCGGGACCGGATGTAGGACTGACGCATCGGAGGGGCTTCGACGACGAACGGGTCGCGCGAGGACTTTTTCCCGACCAGCATCCAGTGATCAACACCCGCGAGCCTGAGGGCTTCATGTTGCCGAAATGCGGCACGAGCGGCTCCACCGAGTCGGTCGTAGGTGCCGATTGAAACCACTTTCATCGCGCCGGGCCCCTGAATTGGCCGGAAGAATAGGGGTCAGCGAAGAGCATTGGGAATGCAATTCGGCTACGCTTGGCGACACGGAGAACTGATCGCTTGAGCCTGACTAGCCGCGCCATTCGAAAGACGTTTCTCGACTTCTTCCAATCGAAGGGGACCGGCAACGGCGCGCGCGACGGGCACGTGATCGTCCCGAGTTCCCCGGTGGTGCCGGTGGATGACCCGACGTTGATGTTCACCAACGCGGGGATGAATCAGTTCAAGCCGATTTTTCTCGGGCAGGTCGAACCAAGCAGCCCGCTGGCGAAGCTGAGGCGAGCGGCGGACACGCAGAAGTGCATTCGTGCCGGCGGCAAGCACAACGATCTTGAGGATGTGGGCAAGGACACCTATCACCACACGTTCTTCGAGATGCTGGGGAACTGGTCGTTCGGCGACTATTTCAAGAAAGAAGCGATCGACTGGTCGTGGGAACTACTGACGAAGGTGTACGGCATTCCGGCGAATGCGCTGTACGCGACGTATTTCGGTGGCGACCCGCGCTTCGGGATGGAGCCGGATGAAGAAACTCGCCAGTTGTGGCTTCAGTATTTGCCTGCGGATCGCGTGATCCCCGGTAACATGAAGGACAACTTCTGGATGATGGGTGACACGGGCCCGTGCGGGCCCTGCACCGAAATCCATGTCGATCGTCTCGCGGCACTCGGCCAATCCGACCGCAACGCGGCGTCGATTGTGAACACGGGCGATCCGGACGTCCTCGAGATCTGGAACAACGTTTTCATCCAGTTCAATTCTGAGTATTCGGCGGAGGGGGCGGCGGCGCTTGATCAGTGGGATCGGACGCCCGAGACCCAGAAAGCGGAGACGGGGTACAAGTCTCGCGCCGAGATCGAAGCGAAGTTTCGCAAGCTGATCACGCTCCCCGCCAAGCATGTTGATACCGGCATGGGGCTGGAGCGGCTTGTCAGCGTGCTCCAGAACGTCCGGAGCAACTACGACACCGATTTGTTCGCGCCGATCTTCATGGCGATCGAGCGGGCAACGGGCGCGCGAGAATATCGCGGGACGTTGGGTGCGAAAGACATCGGGAATATCGATACGGCGTACCGGGTAATCGCGGATCACATCCGGTGCCTGACATTCGCGATTACCGATGGCGCGGTGCCGAGCAACGTGGGACGTGGGTACGTGCTGCGCCGGATTCTGAGGCGTGCCGTTCGCTACGGGCGGCAGATGCTGGGCGCCAAGGGCGGGTTTTTCGCGGGGCTTGTGCCGGTGGTGGTCGAACACATGGGGGATGCGTTCCCCGAACTCAAGCGCGACCCGGTAAAGGTTGAAGCAATTATCCGGGATGAGGAAGAGAGTTTCGGAAGGACGCTGGATCGCGGGATCAAACTGTTCGAGTCGCTCGCGACCTCGATTCCAAAGGGCGGCAAGATCGCAGGCACTGACGCTTTCAAGCTCTACGACACCTTCGGGTTTCCGATCGACCTGACGGAATTAATGGCGCAGGAGCGCGGCATCGCGGTCGACATGGCGGGGTACGAGGCCGAGAAGAAGAAAGCCGAGGATCTTTCCCGCGCGACGGAAAAGAAAGAAGCGGAGAAGTCGATCGCGCTCGACGGCGATGGGGTGGCGCGCCTCATGCGCCTAGGTATTGAGACGACGGATGACCACTGCAAGTTCGACGTGAAGGCGCAGAAGGCGCACGTCAAAGCGATCTGGAACGGCACCAGCCTCGACGAGGTGGCCAAACCGGTATTCAACCACCGCACTCAGGTGGGGATCGTGTTGGACAAGACCTGCTTCTACGCCGCGATGGGCGGGCAGGAGTGCGACGCGGGCGAGATCGAGGTGATCGGCGAGACGATGAGCAGTGTCCGCGACCATCACGAAGGCGGGCGCTTCAAGGTCGAGTCGGTCGCGGCGTTCGGCGGATACGTGCTGCACATCGGGATGGTGACGCACGGCGAACTGCGTGTGGGCGACACGGTCGCGCTGCACGTAGACAAGCACCGACGTCACGCCACGGCATCGAACCACACCGCGACGCACCTCGCAAACTTCGCGCTTCGCAAAGTGCTTGGCGATGGGGTTGATCAGAAGGGCTCGCTGGTCGCGGCGGACCGGATGCGCTTCGACTTCTCGCACAGCCAGCCGGTCAGCCCGGAAGAACTCGGCAAGGTTGAGGCCATCGTCCGCGATCAGATCAAACGAGATCTGACGGTGTATGCGCAGGCCGCTCCGCTGACCTCCGCGCGTGGTATCAGCGGCCTTCGTGCAGTTTTCGGCGAGACGTACCCCGACCCGGTACGGGTTGTTTCGATCGGGCAGCCCGTTGCCGACCTGATGGAATCGGCCCAGAACCCCGGTTGGCGCGAGATCTCGATCGAGTTTTGCGGGGGTACCCACGTGCCAACCACTTCGCAGATCGGGGCCTTTGCGCTGATCTCTGAAGAAGCGGTTGCAAAGGGTGTGCGCCGGATCGTGGCATTGAGCGGAAAGGTGGCGGAAAGCGCGATCCATGCCGCAGACGGCGCGGAAGCAAAAATCCGCAGTGTCGGTCTGCTGAGCGACAGTGCGCTGGTGAACGAGATCCCCGGATTGCTCAAGAGCCTCGACGAGGCCGTGATGCCGACGGCGCGCAAGACGGCGCTGCGTCAATCGATCACCGCGCTGCAGGAGCGAGCGAAAAACGCCGCGAAGGCCGCAAGCGCAGGAAGACAAACCGAGGCGGTGCGCGAGGCCAAGGTGCTTGCCGAGTCGTCGCAACTTTCGAATCAGATGATCGTTGTTGGTTCGATCGAAGCGGGCGACGATCGCACCGCGCTGAATGCGGCGGTGGCCGTGGTGAAAGAATCGAACCCGCGCGCTGCGATCATGCTCTTCAGCGTCGATCACCCGACAGGCAAGGTGCAGATCAACGCGATCGTGCCCGAACCTCTGATTCAAAAGGGGCTGAAAGCGGGCGATTGGCTGCGCGAGGCCGCAGCGGTGGTGGGGGGCAAGGGCGGCGGCAAGCCGGACAGCGCGCAGGGCGGCGGAACAGATGCGAGCAAGATCAAGGAAGCAATTCTCGCGGCGCGGGCGGCGGCGCACCGGGTCGTCCATTGAGGGTGCCCGGAAAGAACGCCGGGATCGGAAGTGCAATTGAAGCTACAGGACCCTGACGAATCCGGCGACGGCGAAGGCGAGACGGCGGAGGCGTTCGATGGCTTCACCGATCCACCCCCACCTCCTCCGATTCCCGACTTGCTGACACGACCGGTGGACCGATCATCGATGCCGCACGCCCAGCCGCGCCCTCGGGAATCTGGGCTTGGAAACGTCTCAACAGCATGGGGTGTAGCGATGGATTTTGTGGGGTCGCTGCTGGGGGCGATGCTGCTGGGCTATTTCGCGGATCGGTGGCAGGGAACAAGTCCCCGCTACACGCTCATCGGGATGGTGGTGGGCTTTGTCTTCGCACTGTACCGGATCATCACGCGCACACTCGCGGACGAGCGCCGCGAGCAGGAGCAGCGGAAACAGAAGGCGAATCGGGGCGGAAACGCGGGCGAAAAGCACTGATCGATCGCTAATTTGGGCGTCTGAATGGCTCGTCGGAAGGGCCCGGCGGGGCTATCCTTCCGCCCCACTTTTCGCTTCTTATTCGGACCCTTTTTTTGAACCACGCGGCCAGCAAAATCAGCCCAGATCAGACCCGCGCGGCACGCGCGAAGTTGGGCTCTGTCATGCTCTTGGCGACTCTGGGGGCGTTCGGGGCGGCGTTTGGCATCGCGGCGCTTCTCGGCGGCGATTCGAAGACGATCGGCGTGGCACTGCTGGCAATCGCGATCGGAAGCCTGGCGACGCTTGGACCGGTGGTGATGAAATTCGGACGCGAGAGTTTCGGTGTGGCGGTGATGTTCGCGGGCGCAGCCCGGATGATGCTGGCGCTTGGTGTGTGCTATTTCGCGCGGGAGACGATGCCGGAACTGATGACCCGGCCGTTGTTCCTGGGCGTCGGGTCGGCGGCTCTGCTGCTGATGGTTGTTGAGGTTTGGACATCGATCAGGATTCTTTCCGCCATGGAGCGCGAGCATCGGCCTGCGACTTCCGGCGCGGATGACAGTCAACGGAAGGCCGCATGAGCGCTTTTGCAATGAATATTCTGGCGTCCGCCGATCCGCTCGAGCACGTCGTAAATGCCGCGGCATGGCGGAGTGCTGATGGTTACTGGCTCTGGTCGGGCAATCAGGGCGCGCTGCTGCTTTCGGGCCTGATCCTTGTGATCGTGGGTACGTGGGCGGCGAGCAAGATCAAGACCGGCGCACCCAACCAGGGCGCAGAGGCGTACGTGACGCGGAGCCGCTTCGCTCAATTGATCGAAGTGATCTGCCAGTACCTGCGGGATGAAGTGGCGCGTCCGTTGCTCGGCGATCGCACCGATCGGTTGATGCCGTTCCTTTGGACCGTGTTTTTCTTCATCCTGGTGAACAACCTCATCGGTCTGACCCCCGTACGCGACGTCTTCCACGTCTTTGGTATTCATGCCGACTGGATCGGCGGCACGGCGACCCAGAACATCTGGGTCACGGGCACGCTCGCGATCATCGCGGCACTCGTCTTCAACATCGCGGCAATCATGCGGCTCGGTCCGGTCGGCTTCGTCAAGCACATGATGGGCGGATTGCCTTGGACCATGCTCCCGATCGCGCTGCTGCTGCTCGTCATCGAGGCGGCGGGCCAGTTCATCATCAAGCCCTTCGCGCTGGCGCTTCGTTTGTTTGCGAACATGACAGCGGGCCACGTGCTGATCGCGACGCTCCTGTCCTTCGCGGGCGGCGCAATCTCGAGCGCTCTCGATGGAGGCGGATTCGGCACGAACTCGGCGATCACGGTTGTCAGCGTTGTCGCCGCGACGATGCTGATGTTCCTGGAGCTTTTCGTCGCGTTCCTCCAGGCCTTTGTTTTCATGTTCCTGACAGCGATATTCATTTCCATCATGGATCACCACGACGAGCATGAGCATGAGCACGGGCATGACCATGCCACCGGCCACGAGCACGCCCACGCGTGAAGACGAGCCACAGCCTCTCCCCCTGCGGGCGGGGCGATGTAACCCGGGCACTTTGGAAAGGTTCTTGAGATGATGAGCAAACTGTTCACGAAGACGACGATGTTGGCAATGGGCGCGATGATGGCGCTTCCGGCGATCGCTTCCGCGGCCGAGGCCGACGGATCGAGCATCGGCAAGGGTCTCGCCGTTCTCGGCGGCGGCATGGCGCTGGTCGGCGGCGGCATCGGCATCGGCCTCGTCGGCAAGGGCGCGGTCGAGGCGATCGCCCGTCAGCCCGAGGCTGCCGGCAAGATCCAGATCAACATGATTCTGGCCGCGGCTCTGATCGAAGGTGCGACCCTGTTCGCAGTGTTCGCGGGCTTCGCTGCCAAGTAATTCTCAACCGTTCGGCGCCTCACCAGGCTTCGGACGGCTTTGTTCGACCGACCGTTCTTTGACTGGAGTTTTTCCGATGCTGACGCGACTTCGAACCGGCATGTTCCTTGCTTTCACGACGCTCGCCCCGATGGTGGCGATGGCGGTCGAAGGCGAGCACGGCGGTGATGTTCAGGGCCCGATTGCAACCACCAAGCAGGGCGTCGCCACCGCCATTACGGCGCTTGTGGTCTTTGCTCTGGTCTTCGCGATCCTCGCCGTCAAGGTCTGGCCCGCGATCACCGCAGGGCTGGACGAACGTGCGGACAAGATCAAGGCCGAGATCGAGGCGGCCGAGAATGCCCGCAAGCAGGCCAAGGACGCGCTCGCTCAGTACGAGGCGAACCTGGCCCAGGCCCGCACCGAAGCCGCGAAGCTCATCGAGCAGACCAAGGCCCAGCAAAGCCAGTTGGCGGCGGAACTGCGAGCAAAGTCGGAGATCGAGCTCTCCGCCATGCGCGAGCGTGCGGTGAAGGAAATCCAGCAGGCCAAGCAGGCGGCGGTTGCCGAGCTGTACTCCGACGCGACCAATCTGGCGACGATGGTCGCGGGCAAGATCCTGAAGCGCGAGATCAACCCGCAGGATCAGCAGCGCTTGGTGGAAGAGTCGCTCGGCCAATTGCAGGGACTGCGGAACTGAACCGGCCCGCTTCTGAAACTCCGTTCTCTGATCGCTGAAAACTGACCGCTGACCACTGAAGACTGGACCGCCATGCCACTGACCCAAGCCAAGCCCGATGCACTCGCAAACATCTACGCCAAGAGCCTGTACGCCGAGGCGAATGCCGTGGGAGGCCGCGAGCGCGTGGAGGCCGTGCAGGGGCAGTTCGAAGACCTGCTCGAGATGACCCGCACGGATAAGTCGCTCAACGAGTTTCTCGCGTCGCGCGTAATCCCGACAGCGGAGCGTGAAGAAGTCCTCAAGAAGATTCTGGGCGGGCGCATCGATGAGTTGCTTCTGCGGTTCCTGCTTGTCGTCAACCGCAAGGAGCGTTTGGGGCACATCGTTCCGATCGCCGCGGCATACGACCAGGTCGTGCAGCAGCAGTTCGGGCGTGTCGAGGTTGACGTGATCACGGCGACACCGATCGACCAGGGCCAGCTCGGTGGCGTGAAGTCGCGGCTGGGCTCGGCGCTCGGCAAGGAAGTCGTGGTGCACGCGTATACCGAACCGGCGATGATCGGGGGCGTGAAGTTCCGCATCGGCGATCAGTTGATCGACGCGAGCGTGCAGACGAGCCTGAGGAAAATCAAGGATCAGCTGAACACCCACGGCGATGCGACGGTGCGGGGCAAGATTGATCGGATCGTCGAAGGTTGAGTGACGGGCGTGATGGTTCGACGCGCCCACGCGTCATGTCGCGCCGGACGCCCGTAGCCATGCCAAGACGGTGGCCGCGTTCTGATCCGGCGGGAAGACCGGATACCAGACCTTGCGTATGCTGCCGCCGTCGCAGAACCAACTCATTCTCTTGATGAGTGTGCTCGGGCCGCCGGGAGGCAGGCCATCGACGATCGGAGGCATCTCCATCGTGGGCAGATTCATCGCGCGCGTGAGCAAGAGGTCGGAGTCGCTGAGAAGTTCAAAGCCCAAGTGATTGCGTTCCGCGAACTCGCGTTGATAGTCCGGCGTCTGCGTGCTGATGCCGTAGATGGAAACGCCGAGCGCGGCGAACTCCGAAGCGAGATCGCGATACGCGCAGGAGTGGGGCGTGCAGCCGCGGGCGCTGGGGACGAGATCCCAGCCATCCGGCGGCGGGCGACCGGGGACGCCGCTTCGCGGGTAGAAGAAAAGAACGGCTTTCCCAGTCATTTCGGAGAGATTGCGCGGAGTGCCCCGGGATGTGAACAGCGTGATCGACGGCAAGCGGCTGTCGGTCAAATGTGCCGCGGCGCCGTCGTCTTGCGGAATCGGAAGGTTCGCCGGGAGAGTGGTCGGATCATGCACACCCATGGGAAATCTGAATCACACTTCCACGTACGCCTTCAACCCCTGCACGCCGCCCTCGCGGCCGAAGCCGGATTCCTTGAATCCGCCGAAGGGGCTTGCCGGATCAAACTTGTTGTACGTGTTGCACCAGACCACGCCGCTTTTGATCTGTTTGGCGATCGAGAGCATCTTGCTCCCTTTCTCCGTCCAGATTCCTGCCGCGAGTCCGTAGGGCGTGTTGTTCGCGCGGCTGACCGCTTCTTCCGGCGTGCGGAACGAAAGCACGCTCAACACCGGTCCGAAGATCTCTTCTCGTGCGATCGTGTGGCTCGGCTGCACACCGGTGAAGAAGCACGG
Organism: Phycisphaeraceae bacterium; assembly: GCA_019636565.1. Classification (GTDB taxonomy): domain Bacteria; phylum Planctomycetota; class Phycisphaerae; order Phycisphaerales; family UBA1924; genus JAFEBO01. Next base: position 45,760 of record JAHBXG010000012.1, on the reverse strand, counting down.
GCGGCACCAGAAGCCCTTGCTCGGGAGGCCGTGGCGGCTGCCGGTGTTGTCCGGAGAAACCTCGCCGCTGTAGCCGGGCATCCGGAGTTCCGCGCCCTCGGTTTGGCCGAGTTTCAGGTAATGCTCGATGCGAGAAAGCTGCTCCTTGCTGTTGACGGCGCCGACGTCGGTGTTCTTGTCCATCGGGTCGCCGGTGCGCAGGCTGGCGAGGCGGATCTCGAGTTTCTTGACGACCGTGTCGAGAATCGACTCCTGCACGAACAGCCGCGAGCCGGCGCAGCAGACTTCGCCTTGGTTGAAGTAGATGCCGCTGATGATGCCTTCCACCGCCTGATCGATCGCGGCATCCTCGAAGATGATGTGGGGCGACTTGCCGCCGAGTTCAAGCGTGAGCCGCTTGAACTTGCCATCCGGTCGCGGGCTGGCGACGCTCTTGGCGATGATTTTGCCGACCTCGGTGCTGCCGGTGAAGGCGATCTTGTCGACATCCGGATGCTCGACGATCGCGCGGCCGGTGACGCCGTCGCCGGTGACGATGTTGACGACGCCCGGGGGCAGTTCGCATTCTTCGAAGATCTCGGCGAGCACGAGCGCCGTCAGCGGCGTGGTCTCGGCGGGCTTGAGGACGACGGTGTTGCCGCAGGCGAGCGCCGGCGCGATCTTCCACGCGGCCATCAGCAGCGGGAAGTTCCACGGGATCACCTGGCCGCAGACGCCGACGGGGCGGACGCCGGGGGCGAGTTCGGGAAGCCCGCTTTTCTTGCCCGACGATTTCGCGCCGCTCGTTGCACCCTGGAACACAAAGCCGAGCTTGTCGGCCCAGCCGGCGTTGTAGAAGAAGTGTGCCGCGACGAGCGGGATATCGACATCGCGAGATTCCTTGATGGGCTTGCCGCTGTCGAGCGTTTCGATGATGGCGAGTTCGCGGCCGCGTTCCTGGATTCTCCGCGCGATGCGGAAGATGAACTTGGCGCGTTCAGAAGCGGGGAGTCCAGCCCATTTGGGAAGCGCCGCGCGTGCCGCGACAACCGCGCGATTGACATCCGCGGGCGAGGCCTGAACGACTTCGCTCAGCGTCGCTTCGGTGCTTGGGTTGATGGTGGCGAAGCGCTTTGCACCCTTTGGCTCGGCGAACTTGCCGTCGATGAAGAGGCCGTAGGACGGCTTGATGGTGACTTTGCCGGTTTCGGGGGCGGGGGAGTATTCCCAGCCAGGCGTCTGCGATGCGGGGAGTTTAGAGATGCGATTTGAATCGGATTTGGCATTTGCCGTTGCCGCAGCGTGCCCGTTAGTTCCTTCAGAACTGGCCATAGAAAACTCCTCGTTCGACCTCGTCATGATACTGAAGTCGCAGGTTGGGCCGCTGCAGATTGTCGTGCAGGCCGTGAACATTCGGGGCACGCGTGAAGACCTCGAGCGTCGTATCCGCAACCACAGCAAACACCGTGTCGAGTACCGGCGAACCAGTTCGCGAACCATTTTGCGCGTACGACCGCCGCGGTAAGGACAACAGAAGTGGCTGCAAAGATCAGCGTGTTTCCCAGAAACGGAAAAAAGATCGGCATGAGCGGAAACGACTGATCCGCGCCACGATCAATTAATTTGAACAAATCGGAATGAATTGACAACGGACGGCGCAAAGCTCCCGCTTTTTGTATTGGGAGCAGCTTTTGAATGACTTCCGGATCGTCTTCACCGGTGACAATCAATACCCGCCCGCCAAATATCTCGGAATACTGCATGCCCCGAAGTGGCCACCCCAAATCGACGTTGTCAACATTCACCGTTACGCCAAATGCGTCACCCGCAATCGAAAAATCGAAGGTCTGCGAGTGCAGCCTTGTACTGCCGCCCGCAGATATCTCTTCTGCCGCAAGACTGGCATCAGGTCCGGGATTCATCCAACTCATCCGCTTCACTAATTGACCATCAGTCTTCGGCTCGCGAATTCGGACTTCGGGCAGTGTGAACTGTCGACCAGGCGACGGCGGCGGTGGTGGGCTCAGCTTTAAAGGGTCTGTCAATACACACACCCATGCAGCCACAATCGTCGCAAGGACACCAATCAACAAGTGAATGGCGAGACCACGCCAATGCATCACGCCTCCGTCACGTCGTAGTTCGCGCGATATTTCCCCGAGTGCAGCCAGGAAATCTGCCGCAGAATGTCATTGGCAAGCGCCGACGCTCCAAACCGCCAGAGTTCGGGCGTCAGCCAGCCTCCCGGATGAAGCTCATTCACGCCCGCGAGCGCGCCAAGCGTTTCCTTCACCATCACTAAATAATGCAGCGACTGCTTCGCCGTGCGAATCCCGCCCGCAGGCTTCACGCCTACCAGGAAGCCTGTTTCCAGATACCAGTCGCGCACCGCCTCAAGCATCACCAGCGTCACCGGCATCGTCGCGGCGGGGGTCACCTTGCCTGTGCTCGTCTTGATGAAGTCGAATGAGGCGACATGCCGAGATGCCGAGGTGTCGAGGTGCCGGGAGGAAGATCCGTTGAGTTCGGCAGCGCCGTTAGAACCGTGGAGAGGCGCGTAGATCGTGTCCGGCTCCAAGTCGCGCGCGGCTTCCTGCATCGCGCGGATCGCCAGGTCGCTCGCGAAACGAACGTTGTCGAGCGTTTCAAGTTCCCCGGTTTCGAGAATGACCTTGAGCGAGATCGGGCGGCCTTTTCCAGAGCCGTCGTGCCGATCCGCCTTGACGCCCTCTTGAAGGCAAGTCCGCTTCACGGCTCGGATTTCGTCCGCGACTTCGTCATACCGACCGGCGAGGAACGCGCCGCGGTTGATCACCATGTCGATCTCATCCGCGCCGTCGTGGATCGCGCGGCGGGTGTCATCCAGTCGAACATCGAGCGGGTACTGGCCGCTGGGGAAGCCGGTCGCGACCGACGCGATCTTCACCCGGCCGAGCGCACCCATCGATTCCAGCGAATCGCGGCAGTGCTTCACGAGATTCGGATACACGCAAACCGCGGCCACGCTGGGCAAACCATCAGGCAAATCCGTCTGACCCGCGCCCGGATTGACGGCCTTCGCGCAAAGTGCCCGCACCTTTTCCGGCGAGTCCTTGCCCTCGAGCGTGGTCAGATCGAGCATCGAGAGGGCGAGTTTGAGACCGGCGAGTTTGCTCTTGGATTTGATGGATCGCTTGGTAAAACTCGCCGCCCGTTCCGCGGCCATGACGGCATCGACTTTCGGCGAGGGAGAGAAGTCACGGCCAGCGGCTTTGATGCCGGATTGCATGGGGGAAGTTTACGCGGGGAGAGAGTGAGAACGCGGAGGGGCGGAGTTCGCGGTGTTTTACAGCGGAAGCAAACAAAGGGTGGGACACAAGGAGCCGCCCTCACCGGGCAAAGATCAGCATGCCCTTAGAACACCCATCTTCGTCCGGCCGCATCGCCTGGAAGCAGTGGGGCACCGATCTTGAATCCGAGTCAATCAAGCAGATGCACAACGCGTGCTCGCTGCCCGTAGCTGCCGCGGCGGCGCTGATGCCCGATGCGCATGTTGGCTACGGGTTGCCGATCGGGGGCGTGCTGGCGACGCGGAACGCGGTGATTCCGTACGCGGTGGGGGTGGATATCGCCTGCCGCGTGAAGTTGAGCGTGCTGGATGTGGGCCTGCAGGAATTGGAGACCGAGCAAGGGCGCAAGCGTCTGACACGGGCGATCGAGGAGGAAACGAATTTCGGCGTCGGGGGCGAGTTCAAGCGTCGACGCGAGCACGACGTGATGGATCGCGATTGGACGGTCTCGCCGGTGACGCGGAGGCTGAAAGACAAGGCCGCGGCACAATTGGGAACCAGCGGCAGCGGAAATCACTTTGTCGAGTTCGGCGTTTTCACCCTCGAGGCACAAGCGGAGGGGCTGGCGCCGGGCACGTACCTCGCGCTGCTCAGCCATTCCGGTTCGCGCGGCACAGGCGCAGGAGTGTGCGATCACTATTCCAAAGTGGCGATGGGCGCACGGCCCGACCTGCCAAAGGAACTCTCGCGGCTGGCGTGGCTCGATCTCGATTCGCAGGAAGGACGCGAGTATTGGGATGCGATGAATCTGATGGGGCACTACGCGTCTGCGAATCACGCCCTGATCCACAAGCACGTCGCGAAGAACCTCAAGGCCGGTGTGCTGGCAATATTCGAAAATCACCACAACTTCGCGTGGTTGGAAACGCACGATGTCGGCAACGGGCCCGAGGAACTGATCGTGCACCGCAAGGGCGCAACGCCGGCGGGGCCGGGTGTGCTGGGGTTCATTCCCGGCTCGATGGCCGCGCCGGGCTTCCTAGTGCGGGGAAAGGGTGGGGCAGGGTCTCTGGATTCATCGAGCCACGGCGCGGGGCGTGTGATGTCGCGGACGAAGGCGAAGCAATCGTTCGTATGGGGCAATGTCAAGAAAGAACTTCGCGAGAAGGGAGTGGAAGTGATCAGCGCTGGGCTGGATGAAGTGCCGGGCGTGTACAAGGACATTCACGCAGTGATGGCGGCGCAGGCGGATCTCGTCGAGACCATCGCGAGGTTTGATCCAAAGCTGGTGAAAATGGCGCCCGAGGGAGAGAGGGCGGAGGACTAGCGCCCTCGACCCCGAGTCGTTGCGGCCTTCGCCGCGGGCAGCGGCTTGGTCGGACCGGTTTCGATCGGCAGGTTCGCGGCCTTCCACTCGTTGAGGCCGCCGGCGAAGAAACGCACGTCCTTGTAGTCCATCGCCAGCATCCGCTTGACAACGGCACGTCCGACGGGGCTGGAAGGATCCTCGCCGTAGACGATGGTTTCGCTGAACGCGACGATGCGCGGATCGCGCCCCTTTTCGCCATCGAAGCGGGTGAGCAGAAGGTTGCGGGCGCCGGGGATGTGGCCGTCTTCAAATTCCGTCTGCGGCCGCGGGTCGATGAGCAGCAGCGCAAGCGGCGTGCCTTCGGCGTCCTTGACGAGTTCGGAGACCTCGGCCACTTTGACGTTTACGATGTCCGAATCGCGGGTGTCTTTATCGCATCCCACGACACAGAGCAGGCAGAGCGATACAAAGGCGGGGATTGCCGCCGCAACGATCCGGGGAACACGGCGCGAGTGCAGACGTAGCATGATGCGACAGTACGCGGTACGGAGGCATTGCATGAGTCACTTCCTGTTGACGACTGTTCTGGCGGGAGCGGCATTGGCCCTACTCGGCTTCGCGGACGAACCACAGGGCGGCGCGCCGGAATCCAAGGATCGGCCGCACGCGAAGTTTCGCATCATCAGCGAGCACGCCGAACTGACGCCGGGCACCACGGAGACACTGGGACTCGTCTTCACCCTGGAGCCGCATTGGCATGTGTACTTCAAGGGTGCGCCAGGAGGCGGTAATCCGCCCGAGATCGAAAAGGCGTCGTTGCCCGCGGGCTATTCGCTCGGCGAGATTCAGTGGCCGGCGCCAAAGCGATATGTCGCACCGGGAGGTATCTACGACAGCGTCTATGAAGAGGAGGTCACTTTGCTAGTTCCGCTCTCGGTGCCCGAAAGCGCCAAGCCCGGAGACAAAGCGAAGATTGGCCTCAAAATGAACTGGCTTGAGTGTTCCGACGTGTGCGTCTTCGGAAATGGCGAAGACGCCAAGGTTCTGAACGTCGCGGCTGCGAAACCAGCTCGTTCACCGGACGCGGCCCTCATCGAGAAGTCTCGCGAACTGCTTCCGAAGCCCTGGCCCGCAGAAGGCGCCACGGCCACTTTGCGCGACGGAGTTCTCACGATTCAGGTGGCGGGAGCGAACCGGTTGGAGTTCTACCCTGGGCCCGAGTGTGCGGATGTTGCGAAGGCGGCAGACGCCACAATCTCGAATTCTGAAACAATGACGATTCAATTCTTGAATGCGAACAAAGACCAAGTAATTGCGGATGGAATCTTGGGGGTGTGGCGTCCGGGCACGCAAAAGCCTTCCTACTTCAGCGTGAAGAAAAACTCATCGAACTGATGTGGCTGTCCGGCGAAACTTCCTTGCAGTTCCAGCCGTCGAACAATGTCAGGGGGGCGGGGACGGAGGCCGTGCGCTTGCGCCGGTGAACCGTCGCGGTCCGATATCGGTACAAGTTCGGTATCAGAAGCAGTGGTGCGGCATGTTGCCGCAGTTGGAACCCGGCCTATCGCACACCCCGGCGCGAAGGCCCATTCAGGAGAACGCCTCGATGAAGACCTCGAAAATGTCCCTTGTTGCTTTGATTGCCGCGGCCGGCATCATTCTTCCCGCGGTTGCGATGAGCAGTCCGGATCAGAAGGAAACGGCTCCCGCGACGAGCACCGACAAAAAAGATCACAAGGACCACAAAGATCACAAGGACTCGCCGAAAACCGAGGCCGCCGCGAAGGTCGGGAGCATCGCGCCTGCGTTTACCCTTTCCGACACCGATGGCAAAACCGTGAACCTGAGCGACTTTGCCGGCAAGATCGTGGTGGTCCAGTGGTTCAATCCGGGCTGCCCTTTTGTCAAGAAGCACTATGAGAACGGTGCGAACACCTTCAACGACTTGAACAAGAAGTACAGCGAGAAGGGCGTGGTGTTCGTTGCAATCAATTCTGGCGCGGCCGGCAAGGAAGGCGCCGGCAAGGACGCGAACGTCTCTGCCAAGAAGGATTGGAAGATCGAGTACCCGATTCTGCTGGATGACACCGGCAAGGTCGGCAAGATGTACGGCGCAACCCGCACGCCCGAGATGTTCATCATCAACACCGATGGCACGCTGGCCTATCGCGGCGCGATCGACGACGAGCCGGGCAAGAACGTCGGCAAGACCAATTACGTCGCGAAGGCTCTCGACGAGATCCTCGCCGGCCAGAAGGTCACGACCGCCCAAACCAAGCCCTACGGATGCACCGTGAAGTACGGCAGCTGATCCCGCGGTTCTCCTGAATGACCCATTGCAGATGTCACGCGGGCCCCGGATTCCGGGGCCCGCGTGCTTTTTTGCGAACACCGCGACGCGCCGGTCGTCGATAGGATGAGACGGAGAAACTCATGCCCGATATCTCGGGAATGTTCGGTACCGCAACAGACTTCCTGCTCGTCGTGATCGGCTTTGGCCTGATCATCTTCGTGCACGAACTCGGCCACTTCCTTGCCGCACGCTGGGCGGGGATCCGCGTGCTGGCCTTCGCGCTGGGGTTCGGCCCCGCGGCGATTTCCTATCGCAAAGGGCTGGGTGTTCGCCGGGGCAGCAGCGAGCAGGAGTATCTGGATCGGCTGCGTGCCGTCACGACTGCGCCCGAATCCGTGGGCGGCGCGATCGGGGCGCTCGCCATTTCGCCGACCGAGTATCGGCTCAATTGGCTCCCTTTCGGGGGCTACGTGAAGATGCTCGGACAGGAAGATCTGAACCCGGACGCCGTCAGCGAAGCGCCGGACAGTTTCCAGCGCTGCGTGCCGTGGAAAAAGATGATCGTGATTAGTGCGGGCGTGGCGATGAACATCGTCACGGCCGTGCTGCTGTTCATTATCGTTTTCCGCGTGGGGCTGCCCACAGAGCCGCCGGTCGTCGGGGGCGTAGCGCCGGGGCTTCCCGCGGCCACGGCGATCGCAACCAACGCCGGCGCACTTGATATCGAGCAGCCGGGCCTCAAGCCGGGCGACGAGGTGCTGAGTGTGGACGGGCGCAAGGCCGATCAATTCAACGACCTACTCATGGCGGCGGCGATGGCCTCGCGGAATACGCCCATCAAGTTGGAAGTGCGCCGCCCGGGAGTGCCGGAGCCGCTGCAATTCGCGGTAGTGCCCGAGGCCGACAGCGGCTCCAAGCTCCTGGCTCTGGGGATTGAACCGGCGCGTTCGCTTCGGATCGTCGAGCCGCGTTCGGCGCGGCAGCGCGAAGATTTCAAAGCAAGACTGGCGAAGCTGGGGTTCGAGGGTGTCGAGCCAGGAATGAGACTGGTCTCGATCAACGGCGATACCGACATCAAATACTATTTCTCGCTTTCGCAGGCGGCGCGGGATTCCAAAGGCGTGCCGCTGGAGCTCGTGTTCGAGGACGCGTCGGGCAAACGGGTGGCGATTTCGACCACACCAGAGCCCGAGTTTCAATTGTCCGAATTCGATCTTCCCGGAGGGCTGATCAGCGTTCAGCCCAACATCCTCGGGCTGACTTCGCTTCTCGGAGTGGGCGAAGCAAAGGACGCCAAAGAAAAAGGGCTGCGAGATGGCGACGTGTTTGTCCGCCTCGGAACCGTTGAATACCCGAGCTATGAGGCGGGGCTCCGCGAGATTCGAAGCAACGCGGGCCGGACGGTTGACGCCGTCATCTTGAGGAATGAAGCGGGAGCGACCAAAGAAGTTTCATTGTCGCTGGCGGTTTCCCGGACTGGAACGATCGGCTTCGATGCGACCGCGATTCAGGAGCATTCGACAGTGATGGGTGTCCCGGTCGCACGCGAGATCATCGAACGGGCCAAGCCCGATTCGGGCGCCATGGCCAAGACCCGCGTGACCCCCGCAGCGGCGGCCCACATTCGTCCGGGGTCGCGTGTTATCAGCGTCGCGGGACGCGATGTTTTCACCTTCGCCGATATCCGCACACAATTGCAGCGGGCGATCGCGGAAGCACCCGCGACCGGTGCGGAAGTTGAGTTGACATTGCGGTTGCCCGGTTTGGCCGGAAGCACCGCCACCGATGGGCCAACTGAGCGTGTGACACTTCGACTAGGCTCGGAAGATATCACGACGCTTCGGTCGCTCAATTGGACCGGACCGCCGATCGCGTTGGCGTTCGAACCGGCGCAGATTCTCCGGCGCAGCACCGGGCCGTGGAACGCTGTCACGCTGGGCTTGTCAGAGACCCGGCGAATGGTTCTGCAGGTCTATATCACGTTCGGCCGGCTGTTTGAAGGAACACTGAAGGTGCAGCACCTGCAGGGACCGGTGGGGATCGCCCACGTTGGGACGCTGCTCGCCGATCGCGGCGTGATTTGGCTGCTTTTCTTCCTTGCGATGGTGAGCGTTAATCTCGCCGTCGTGAATTTCCTGCCTCTGCCGATCGTGGATGGAGGCCAGTTTCTGTTCATTGTTTATGAACAGGTCTTCAAGCGGCCCGTCCCGGTGGGTGTACAGAACGCCGTGACGCTGGCGGGCCTGATCCTGATCGGATCCATGTTTCTCATCGTGACCTTCAACGACATCACAAACCTGTTCCGGTCGTTTTGAGCATGAGCGGCCTTGTGCTTCTCATGGCGATAGGGCTTGCGGTGTACGCAGCGTGCCTCCTCGCTTCGACGCTCCTTACGCTGCAGTACCCGCGCCGACGAACCTACGCGTGGGCGGTATCTCGCCGGTTGCCCGGTGATCCGGGAGAACTGACACCCGCGCTCGATTTTCGCCGCTTCGAGTTCGAATCACGAGGCGCCCAGATAATCGCGTGGGATATCACGGGTCTCGATCCGGACGGGCCCCTCCTCATTCTCACCCACGGCTGGTCCGATTCCAAGGTGGGCGCACTCTCGCGCATTGGTGCCCTGGCGCCGATGGCTTCGCGGCTTATCGCGTGGGACATGCCCGGTCACGGGGAGTCCAACGGCGCCTGCGAGCTCGGCCTGCGCGAGCATGAAGACCTCTTGCGACTTCTCGAAGTGGTCGATGCCGATGCCGGGCGTGCGATTGTCCTGATGGGTTGGTCGCTCGGCGCGGGTGTTTCCGTTGCTGCGGCAGCGAAACGAGGAGTGGCCGGCGTAATCGCGGAGGCGCCCTATCGCCTTGCGATAACACCCGCTTCCAACGTGATGCAGGCCAGACGAAGCCCGTGGCGGCTGAATCTTCCAGCGGCCCTTTGGCTTGTCGGCCTGCGAGCGACGTCTCGCATTCGACCGTGGCGCGGCTTCGACCGGGCCGAACTGGCAAAGGCGTTGCGATGTCCGGTTCTTGTGCTCCACGGGAGCGACGATGCCGTGTGCCCGGAGGCGGAGGCGCAAGCGATCGCCAATTCCGCGCCCGATGCGACACTGGTGGAAGTCGCCGGAGCACGCCACAACGACCTCTGGACGCAAAGCACGACGCGGGCGCAAGCAACCCAAGCCGTCCGCACTTTCATGGCTCGGGTCTCTCACGCCGCGGTTGTGGGCCGCTCTTCCTGAGCGGCGCGGGCGGGGATGAAGAGGGACGCAAGCACCCCCGTCGCCAGAACCACGACAATGACCCCGAGCGACGCAGCGGTGGGGAGGTGGATGTGCCAATAGAGCAGGATCATCTTGACACCGATAAACGCGAGCACCACAGCGAGGCTGACCTTGATGAACCGGAACTTGTCCATCATGGCCGCCAGCGCGAAGTAGAGGGAGCGCAGCCCGAGGATCGCGAAGACGTTTGATGTGAACACCAGAAATGGATCCTGAGTGATCGCAAAGATCGCCGGGATCGAATCCACCGCAAAGACCACATCGGTGCCTTCCACGATGAGCAGCACGAGAAAGAGTGGTGTCATCCAGAGACGCCCATCCTTGCGGATGAAAAACTTCTGGCCGGCGATTTCGTCATGAAACGGGAAGAGTTTCCGAGCGAGGCGGTAAATCATGCCTTGCTCGGGCTTCGGGGCGTTGTCATCGTTTCGCAGCAGCTTGAATGCGGTAAAAATCAGAAATACCCCGAAAACGTACAGGATCCACTGGAATTGTGCGATGAGCACCGCGCCCAGCGCGATCATGATGCCGCGCATGATGAGCGCGCCGAGAATCCCCCAGAAGAGCACCCGGTGCTGGTATATCTTGGGAATAGCGAAGTGCGTGAAGATGAGCGCGATCACGAAGATGTTGTCGAGGCTCAGGCTGTATTCGATGAGCCACCCGGACAGGAACTCGAGCGTGGCCTGCCACGCGACTTTGCGGTCGGGCGCCGTCAGCGCTTCCTGCGCGCGAGTCCAGGATCGGGCGCGTTCTTCGATATCGCGCGTCGATGCATCGGCCGCCGGCGCGGGCAGCTCGGGGACCGGTTCGCCGATCGCGAGATCGGGCAAACCCGCTCTGGAAGTAATCTGGTGAGAGTTTCGTTCTCGTGCCGCGTCCCCGATTCCGAGCGAGTTGTGCTCGTACATCTGAAAGACAACAAGGCTGAAGGCGAGCGCAAGCACAACGCACACGCCGGTCCAGAAGACGGCCGCTTTGACGCTGATCGCATGGGGCTTGCGGTTGACAACGAACAAATCAAGCGCGAGCATGATCAGGACGAAAACAAGGAATCCGGTGTAAAGCCAGATCATGGAGTTGAGACCATCCTTCTTGTTTCTCCGCCCGAAATGCAGCGACGGGTGTGAGCGCCGCACAACCCGTTGGTGAGCGCGCGAAACCGTACATGAACCTTGACGAAAAGAAGCGTTCTTTCGCTTTGCTGGCAGGGCACCGGGTCACTCCGTTCCAAAGACAAACATCGCCGCGCCGGGCGAGGGCCCTTCGCGGCTTTGTCGGTCTTGCTCGGAGCGTGCTCGGTCACGCGCTCGGGGGCCGGGCGGTTTCAGAAGAAACCGCCGTGTTGACGGCCTTCCGATCGGGATGTCTCCCCGATGGCTACTCCCCAACAACTGCGGGCGATGGTAGCAGGAGCCGGCGTCAAAGGGCTACTGAACTTCGGAAACAGAATCGTCGTCCGAATCATCGGGCGTGCGGCCCTCCGGGAGCGAACTCGGCCTGTCACCTGGGGTGATGCCCCGAATGCCCTCGCTCGTCTCATCTCCGATTTCGTCGCCCAATTCGTCGGCCATGTCGTCCGGCATCTCGTCTGACATGTCCGCATCGTCTGCGCTGAACTGCTCGACGCGTGTCATCATCTGCTCGCGCTCGATGAGGTGCGAAGCCGAGTCCATCTCGCCCCGTACTTCCTTGTAAACGCTTCCGTCGACAAATCCCTGCAGTTTGCGAGCGCGAACCGGATGCTGCAACTTGCGGATCGCCTTGGCTTCGACTTGGCGGACACGCTCGCGGGTCACCTTGAAGATGCGACCGACCTCTTCGAGCGTGTAGGTGTATCCGTCGCCGATGCCGTAGCGGAGCTTGATGATCTCGCGCTCACGGTACGTCAGGGTCTTCAGCACGACCTCGATGCGTGCCTTCAGCATGTCGTGGGCCGCGGCGTCCGAGGGTGCGCTCTGGCGCTCGTCCTCGATGAAGTCCCCAAAGAAACTGTCTTCGCTCTCGCCCACGGGTTTGTCGAGGCTGACCGGATGGCGGCTGATCTTGATCACCCGACGGACCTCGCTGGCGCTGATGGCGAGTTTGTCGCTCAGTTCCTCGATGGTCGGTTCCCGCCCGGTTTCCTGCAGCGCCATCTTCTGGATGTTGCGCAGTTTCGTCATCGTCTCGATCATGTGCACCGGGATTCGGATGGTGCGTGCATGATCCGCGATCGCGCGGGTGATCGCCTGGCGGATCCACCACGTCGCGTACGTGCTGAACTTGTAACCACGCTTGTATTCGTACTTGTCCACCGCCCGCATCAGGCCGGTGTTTCCCTCCTGGATGATGTCCAGGAAAGGAAGGCCCCGGTTGCGGTACTTCTTGGCGATCGACACGACCAGGCGCAGGTTTCCGCCGGAGAGATCGCGCTTGGCCTGTTCGTACTCCCAGAACACAGTCTTGATCGCCCGCACCCGCTTTGTAAGTTCCCCCGGGTCTTCACGCACCAGCGAGCGGAGTCCCTCGAGTTCTTCCTTGATGACCGCGACGTCGTCGGGCTCGAATTTCTTCGGGTGCTTGGCGGCGAGGCGCAGATCGGCCTCGAGCTCGTGCATCTTGTTCGCGATCGACCGCAGTTTTCGCGAGAGCGGGATGATCCGGCCCGTACGCAAACATAGTTCTTCGGTGAGTGCGGCCATTCGGCGCCGCCGCATCGAGAGGCGCGATCGAAGCTGCTTGGTTGAATCGGCGTCGCCGGTTTTCTTGGCCTGGTGCAGCAATTCCCAGTCAGACCGGTTCAGTTCGAGCAGTTTCTCGATCGTCCGCAAGTTAAACGGAATGCGCTTGGCAATCTTTTCCTTCGCGTTGGTCTCGGCGGTGCTGATCCGCATCGTGCGGTCGAAAGGCAAATCGCCCGTGTGAACCAGACGCAGCGTCTCGACCGCCTGGTGAACGACGTAATCGCTCTCGAGGCAACGCCGCCGGAAGATCATCCGGGTTGTCTCGATTTTCTTCGCGAGCCGGATCTCTTCTTCCCGCGTCAGCAGTGGGATCGTTCCCATCTGCGACAGGTACATCCGCACCGGGTCGTCTATGCGCTTGGCCCCCAGCTCAAAGGGCACGGGCTCATCCCAGTCGCGTGCGTCATCATCGGGGCCGGATTCTTCTTCCGCCGCGGCAACTTCCGGGTCGGCCTTACCGGTAGCCGGAAGGATCGGTATCGCGGTTTCGATCGGGATAGGTGCATCGCCAACCGAAAGCCTTTGGCGCAACTGCGCCGCCTCCGCTTCGCGCTCTCCGCCCGCGACCGTCATGGCGCGGAAGAGTTTGGGCAGCACCCCAGGGGCCTCTTCTGCCTTCTGCGCGCGGTACCGCCGCGCCTTGAACTCAAGTTCATCGACCAGTTCGATGCCGAGGCGATCAATAAGCACCAGAAGCTCGTCGAGCCGCTCCGGATCCACCATCTCGTCGGGGAGCGTGTTGTTCAGCTCCTCGTAACTCAGCCAGCCACGCTTTCGCCCGAGTTCGATGAGTTCCGACAACGCAGGATTGAGTTCGGCGATCACGCGGCCACGACTCCGGGACGAGGTTCAAAGTTACAACCAGAGCAAGGGTATCAGCGTCCGTTCGGTCTGGGATACACCTTCAGGTCGCCCCCGAAACGCTGGCTCCTGCCGGCCGCCTGGGCGATCCGGGCGAGCAGGGCGTCAGTGTCGGCACCAGAAGCAAGGGGCGCGGCACGTTCGGATTCAAGGTGCGCCTGACGCAGACATTCGGTCCAATGTCGCCGGAGACGATCGGGGTCGCTCGTCGTTTCGCGATCGGTGCGGGCCTGGAGAATAGTGGCGGCGGACTGGGCTTCGGTCGTGGCGAGCATGGGCAAGAGCGAACCGAGGTCGGACGCGCTGGTGCCCAGCGCATCGAGCACCGCGCCCGCGAGTTCTTGAAGGTCGGGCGTCTCGAAGCGACGCGGCGCGAGGATCGCACGCGCGTTCTCGTCAAGCGTGGCCAGCAATGAAGGATCGCAGAGCGCACAACCGAGGAGTGCCTCGATGGTGCGGAGCGGGCCGTTCGCCAGGCGCGTAATCGAAGTTGCCGGCCCCTCGTTCATCGATGCGGTCGTGTCGGGCGGAGCGCCGGGCCGCCGTCTCGCGCCGCGGGCCACCGGAATCGCCCTCGCGATGGTTTCTTCGCCGATATCGGCGAGGCGGGCCAGTTCACGGATAATCATCCGGCGCCGGACGGGTTCGACATCACTCAGACCCAGATCGGCCAGGCGTGCGACTTCTTCTTCCACGGCGCGGCTACGGACGGCGATCCCGCCGCCCTCGACGCTTCGGGCGACGCGTGCGAAGCGATAACGCAGCACATCTACGCCTGATGCGATCGCCTTCTGCAGCACTTCGAGACCGCCCTCACGCTTCAGCAGTTCGTCCGGATCTTTCGCGTCGGTCACTTTGTCGAGCGTGGCCACCACGACATCGATCGGTTCTGCAAAGAAAATCTCCGCCGCGCGATCGGCCGCACGTTGTCCGGCATCGTCTCCGTCAAACAAGAGCACCACCCGATCGCACAGGCGCCGGAGAACCACCGCGTGCTCGCGTGTCAGCGCAGTCCCCAGCGTCGCGACCACGTTCTCCAATCCTGCCTGATGACACGCAATTGTGTCGGTGTAGCCCTCGGTGATGACCGCGGTGCGCTGCACCTGGATCGCGCGGGAGGCCTGCGCGAGCCCGAAGAGCGTCGCCGACTTATTAAAGACGCGGCTCTCCGGGCTGTTGAGATACTTGGGTTCGTCCTCCTCGTCGATCTTCCGCCCGCCAAAGGCGATCGTGCGCCCGATCATGTCCGAGATCGGAAACATGAGCCGGTTGCGGAAGGTGTCGTACATGTGCCCGGTTTCGAGCTTCGTGCGCAGCAGCCCCGCCTCGGTGAACGCGCGCGGGTCCATCCGCTTCTTGCCGATGGTCATGAGCAAACCGTCGAAACGGTCGGGCGAAGCGCCGATTCCAAATTTCTCCACCATCGCGAGCGAGATGCCGCGCTGTTCGACGATGGTGCGAGCACTTCGCCCGTGCTCCGCGTGGTTGTAGATGGCCTTGAAGAATTCCGCCGCCACCGCGTTCGCCTCGTGAATCTGCGAGCGGGAGATTCCTTCCTGCCCGGGCTCGACCGCTTCACGCCGGCGCGGCTTGAGTTCAATGCCCGCGCGCTGAGCGAGATACTCAAGGGCCTCGCGGAACTCCATTTTGTGGAATTTGCGCACGAAGGTGAAGACATCGCCGCCAGTGCCGCAGACAAAGCAGTGGAAGATCTGCTTGTGGGGCACGACCGCCATGGACGGGTTGTGGTCGTCGTGAAAGGGGCAGAGCCCGGCGTACTCACGGCCCTTTGGTTTGAGCGCGACGACCTCGCCGATAATCCGAATGATGTCGCTCGCGTCGCGAACGCGCTGCTTGTCTCCATCGTCCTGCCAGATCTGGTTCGACATCGGCGAGCGATTCTTGCATCTCCGCCGGGCGACCCGCCCAGACTCCTTTGCAGAATGGCAGGCGTCTTGCAGTTTCTTGCGAAAACCACGGAACCCGGGGTGGCCGAGCGGCTAAGACCGTGTATGTTAATGGTGACGGAATTCTCCGTCATCCGTGGGCGGACCAATCGGAGGCTTGTGATGACTCACCGACCCGGTGCGCTCGCTGTCGTTCTGCTCGCTCCTTGTTCCCTCGCGATCGTGACCTCAGGCCCGTCGCTCGAGGGCGGAATAAACATCAATCAGAAGATCGGGGCCGACGCCTTCTACCTCGCCGGGTACACCGGTTCGCGCTCGATCGTCATCAACATCGAGGCGGGGCACGTCTGGAGCGGCCACGAATCGCTGGGGCATGTTCAGGCATTTCTTCAGCACCCTGCCGCCGGCACTTTGCTCGGCGGGCAACTGGGCCAGACGGACTTCCACGCCACGTGGGTGGCCAGCGCGATGGCCGGCCGAACCGGTGGCGTGTCACCCAGAGAGCGTCAGCGAGGAATCGCGTTCGGCGCGACACTCTGGTCCGGCGCGATCGCCGATTCCTTCGTCTCGGGGACCACCTCGTTCAATCTCTCCAACAACGCGTATTTCAGAAATCCGTACCGGCGCGCGATGATCACAGGCGCGGACGATTCCGGCACGGGTCCGACCGCCGACGTCATTCACAGCGCCTGGCTCACGGGCTCTGTCAACGCGGGGAACGACTATTACACGCTCTACCTCGACGCCGCGGCAAAGGCCTCGGGCAAGACAATCGTCATCCCTGCCGGAAATCGCGGGCCCGCGAACGGGATCAGTTCTCCCGCTTCCGGTTTCAATTCAATCTGCGTGGGCGCGCTCGGAAGCAACAACTCCCAGTTCGATCAGGTCGGAACGTTTTCCAGCAGGGGCAGCGTGAGTTTCCAGAATCCTGCGACCGGTGCCGTTCCCGGCACGCGTGCTCGAGTGGACATCCTCGCGCCGGGCGACGATTTGAAGTTGGCTTACTACGGAGGGTCCACCGGAGGGAACACCGGTCTGCCCGATCCGACCGGCGGAGCAAACGACAGTTACGCGGACTTTCGGCAGGGGACCGAGTACGCCTCCGCAATCGTCGCGGGGGCCGCGGCATTGGTTGTGGACTACGCCAAAGACCGGTATGCCTCCAACTCCAAGTCGTGGGATGCAAGAGTGATCAAATCTGTCCTGCTGAATAGCGCGGACAAGATCGCGGGATGGAACAACAACATGGTGCCAGGCGCGGGCGGTGTGATGCTCACCACGCAGGCGCTCGATCTGGCACGCGGCGCAGGTGCACTCAATCTCAACCGGACATTCGAGCAGTTTCGCGCGGGCCCCGATCGCACCACCGGCACCGGAGTCGGCGGGGAGCCGGGCACCGGCGGGTCGGTCAAGGCGATTGGGTGGGACTACGGAAACGTGACATCGGCCGCGTCCTGCAATTACATGATCGACCGGGCGCTTGCCGCGGGATCGACGCTCACGATCACGCTGAACTGGTTTGCCAATCGCACCGCGGGCTTTGGGGATGACGAAACCAACACCTTTGACGCTTCATTCGTAAACCTCGATCTTGAGGTATGGAGAGTTGTGGACGGAGTCATGACGACCATGCTCGCGACTTCGAAAACGTCGTTCGGCAACACCGAGCATCTGCATCTGACGCTGGCGTCCGAGGGGGAGTACGCGATCCGCGTGAAGTGGACGGCATTTCTGTATAACCGCGTGGGCGATCCCGCGAATATCGATTACGGGCTGGCGTGGTACGGGACGGCGATCCCCGCGCCCGGGGGCGCAGCGGTGCTCCTTGGCGGAATCGCCGCGATTGGCGTTGTTTCGCGTCGCCGGTCCCGCCAAGAATAATCGGCGATGACCCGCGAAGTTCGAGTTCGATATCAGGTGCGATATTCCGGGCGCGTGCAGGGCGTGGGGTTTCGCTTTACGTGCTGCTGGATCGCCTCTTCGCATGCCGTGACGGGCTGGGTGCGCAACGAGCAGGACGGGGGCGTGACCCTTGAGGCCCAGGGAGCGCCGGAGGCTGTCGAAGGGTTCCTGGGTGCAGTGGCGGCACAGATGGGATCAAAGATTGCGACTTCGGACAAGGTGCCCGCTGAGGTCATTCCGGGCGAGGCTGAATTTGAAGTGTTGCGATAGGTGTACGCTTGGCCCCGAGCCCGCCCGGGGTTTTCTTCATCCTTATCCTGCAAGACCGGACAATCATGCTCTTTCTCTTTGACATCGATGGAACACTGCTGAGTACCGTGGGCGCCGGCATGCGCGCTATGGAAGCCGCTGGAAAAGAAGTCTTTGGCGAGGGATGCCATTCCGGGGGCGTGCAGTTCGCGGGACGGCTCGACCCGCTCATCATGCGGGAGATGCTGGCCAACGCCGGTCTGCTCCCGACACGCGAGAATCTCGCGGCATTCCGCGCCGCCTACGAGCGCCGCATGCACGAAACCTTCAAGACTCCCGGCCTGGGACGGGCCATGCCCGGCGTGCACGAACTCCTAAGCCGGCTGGACAAGGCCGATGATCTGACCATGGGACTCTTGACCGGAAACTTCGAGCCGACCGGGCTTCTGAAAGTCCGTTCCTGCGGCATAGATACATCGAGGTTCCAAGTCTCCGCCTGGGGCGACGATTCGCCCCACGATCCGCCCGAGCGAAACCACCTTCCGCCCGTCGCCGTGGAGCGATACCGCCGCAAACTCGGGCGCGACCCCAAACGGGTTGTGATCATCGGCGATACTCCGTACGACATCGCGTGCGCAAAGGCGCACGGTCACGTTGCCGTGGGGGTGGCGACGGGAAAGTTCACCCATGCGGACTTGCTCGCAAGCGGGGCGGACCACGCCTTCCCAGACCTTTCTGAAACAGAACGGGTCGCGGAATGCCTGCTCTCGGCGTAATTTGGGCGACAGTGTTCAATCGGATCCGCTCTCCTCTTGGAGTTCGCCCGGACGCCCGCTAGCATTCCGCGGAGTCGAGTGTGTTTGTCGTTGCCGGAAGGGGCAGTCGAGGCGAAGCCCAAGGAGCGGGTAACGAAATGAGTGAAAGCTTTCGGGCCCTTTGCTCGGATTACTACATCAATCAGAAACTCTCGGTGAAGATGGATCTTCCCCGCGGTCGCGACACCGTGCTCGACCTCTTCGAGCGTGTGCGCAAGCAGTTCCCGACGATGACCTCGTTCCGGCGTTATCGTGAGGAACTCGCGCTGGAATCGCCGCAGAGCGACGGCACACACCGGTGGATCGCCGTCCGGTCGAACAACATCCGCTCGGGCGTCGTGAACCCGGCCGAACCGGCCGACAGCTACAGCCTGCACAAGCACATCCTTGATGCCGCCCCGTTCTTTTTGAACGTCAGTCCGCTGGACGTGGACTACGTCGAATTGCTCTACGGGTTTGACCTGGCCGCCGGGGGAAACCACGATGCGATCGTCTACGAAGCGCTGCTTCCGGGTTCGCCCCTGGCTCAACTCGCCGAGTTGCCCGGAGGCGTGCCGGTTGATTGCCAGCCACTGCTCGGAATGCGGCTGGCGGGGCGCGAGGACACCGAGGTCTACTTTGAGGTGAAGACCCGCGCCGGAACCAGCACGGGCTTTCGCGACGCCGACGCCCCGCCCGAGCCCATCAGCGTCTATCTGACACTCCGGCGCTTTGGCTCGATTTCTGAGATCAAGGAACTTTCGGAAATCCTTTCCAGCCTGAGCCAGCTCGGAGAGGAACTGGTCGAATCGCGAGTCGTTCCCACACTGCTTGTGCCGATCCGCGATGCGATCGCTTCGGGAAGTTGATGTGCCCGGCGATCGCGGAGGGCAATGATTGCTCGTGCTGCTCGCCGCCGCAAACCTGGACATCCTCATCTGGGCCGCGATACTGCTTGGAGCCGTTCTGAGCGGATCGATGATCATTCTTTCACTCCGCAAGAGGGTGTTCGCCTCACCTCACGCTGAGAACGACCCGGGCACCTTGATGGAACAGATGCGTGCGATGGAACGCCGGGGCGAGATCTCCAGCGAAGAATTCGATCGCGTGCGTCGAAAACTGGTTGAAAAAGCGGCACGAGCAAAAATCACGGAGAATGACCGATAAGAACGCCGCTGGTCGGGGTCGGCTGCTCGATCTTCGCGGATAAGTGCTCAAGGACGCCCGCTCACTGGCTGCAGGGGCATCCCGGGTTCCGAATATTCGGGCGCGTACGCATTTCGTTCATGCTCTTGCTGCGTCTTGGTCAGGAACCGCGCCGTGTTGGTCGATAGACTCCCGATTCAGGCGCACTGGCGCGCCCGTTTCGTGTTCGGATGAGAGTGACCCTATGGCCAAAGGCAAAAACGACGACCCCAACGCTCCGGGTGGAGCACCCGGCCGCGATGATTCCAACTTCCGGGGCCGAAAGGTCACCACCTGCTCGTTCTGCGGCAAGACCAGCCGCGATGTGGGGCCGATGGTGGAGGGGCCGAGCGAGGTCTACATCTGCTCGCACTGCACCGAGTTGTGCCAGAACATTTTCCGGCAGGAACGCCGGCGCGTCAGCACCGTGACGACCGCCCTGCGCGAAGTGCCCGCACCGCGCGAGATCAAGGACTATCTGGATCAATACGTGATCGGGCAGGACCAGGGCAAGAAGGCCTTGTCGGTCGCCGTTCACAATCACTACAAGCGATTGCTGCATCTCGAGAGCGCCGAGGCCGGCTCGGTTGAACTCGACAAGAGCAACATCCTCATGATCGGGCCCACCGGATCGGGCAAGACGCTGCTCGCCAAGACGCTCGCCCGCATGCTCAAGGTCCCCTTCGCCATCGGCGACGCCACCACGCTTACCGAAGCGGGATACGTCGGCGAAGATGTCGAAAACCTTCTGTTGAAGCTGCTGCAGGCAGCCGACTTCGATCTCGAAGCCGCCCAGCGCGGCATCATCTACATCGACGAGATCGACAAGATCGGCAAGACCTCCAACAACGTCAGCATCACCCGCGACGTCTCGGGCGAGGGCGTGCAGCAGAGCCTCCTCAAGATGCTCGAAGGCACGACCAGCAACGTGCCACCCCAGGGCGGCCGCAAGCATCCCGAGCAGCAGTACATCCAGATGGACACGACCAACGTGCTCTTCATCTGCGGCGGTACGTTCGTCGGCCTCGAAGAAATCATCCGCCGCCGCCTTGGCACCACGCGAATCGGATTCAATGTTGAAGGCGATCGCAAGACCGAGAAGGAATCGGCTTCGCGTGTGCTCTCGCAGGTGACCGCCGACGACATGATCGAGTACGGCATGATCCCCGAATTCGTGGGTCGTTTGCCCGTCCTCGCTCCGCTTATGCCGCTGTCGGTGGATGCCCTGATCAACATCCTCACCGAGCCCAAGAACGCGATTGTGCGTCAGTACCAGCATCTCTTCGGCCTCGAAGGCGCCAAACTCACGTTCACCGACGGGGCGCTTCGTGCCCTCGCCGAAAAGGCCGTCAAGCGTGATACGGGCGCTCGTGCCCTTCGCGCCGTGATGGAAGAACTGATGATCGACCTGATGTATCAGTTGCCCGACCTCGACAACACCGGGGCGGAATACATCATCGATGAGAAGGCCGTGACCTCGAAGCGAATGCTCGCAGACCTGCGCCTCCGCAAGGAATCCGCTTAAGCGAGCCAGAAACTCCGGAATGAAACACAAAGCCCACGGATTCGAATCCGTGGGCTTTTTCGTTGGTACGGTTCGTTTACTTAGTTCAGTTCAACGCAAACCCAGCCCGCGTCCGAATCCGACGCTCCGGGCGGCGCCGTCAGCAGGTGCAGTCGCAAGTCGCTGTCTCCAAGCCGACGCACGCTCTTGGGCACGTCGGTCATGAGGTGGCAGACGGCCGACGCGACCTTCAGCCGAGGGTGGGCCATCGTCATGAGCGGCGCGTGCGATTCGGCCCAGCTCCTGGCGGTCGTCAGTGCACCGAGCGTGGCTCCCGGGTCACCGGCTGCCCTTGCGATGAGGTGCAATCGTCCGTCTGGATCAAGCGCGAGTTCGACATCCGGGGCGTACGGGCACTTGGACGCCAGCGTTTCGAGGCTGTCGAGATGCCGGGCCAGGCCGCGGGGTTCGCGGCCGATTGCAGCTTTCGCCACGCGAACCGGCGCCGGGGGCGGTTCGATTCGGGGTGTTGTCGTCGCGGGCTGGGTGATGGACGCATTCGCAAAGACAGGTGCGACGAACGCCGGCGCCATCGGGGGCGTTTGGACGCCTGCCAGCACATCGCAAGGTTCGACTTCTTGCACGTCTCCGGCATCGTGGTCGAGCGACTCGGGCTCCCAAGCGTCATTCGCGCAAACCGCGGCTTCGGCGGGGGCTGGCCCGCCTCGGAGCAGCGCGATAAGTTCGGAGTGCCCGGCATTGGGCCTTCCCCGGTAGACATTGACCGACGAGCCCGGCGTGATCTTCGCGCCGCACGCTTCGCTGGTGACGTGGGAATTCAGAAATTTTTCGGCCGCACGCGAAAGTTTGCCCGCGGCTTCGTCGGCTCGCGCCTCGTTCGAACCCATGACCGCGACATGCAGCCGGGGCGTCGCCTCGCCGGGCTCGAGGGTCTTGATGACGCGATAGCAGCCGACCACCGCCGCCTCATCTGCCCCGGTGAGCACCGTGACACGATCAGCGGTCCGGATGCTCGACGCCGCGTCGGCTGGGGTCGCGCGATCCGCACTCTCATCCAGTCGGACGATCCACCGCCCAGTGCGCTGGGCCACATAACGGACGGCGTCCGCGATGCTCGGCATCGGGCCGTTCTGGGGCGGGACTTCGCTCGGAGGCAGGGTCAGGTCGATGGTCGCCTCACCCCCGCTGAGCCTTACCAGCCCAACCGGTGCCCCGCTGCGCTGAGCCACGTGCTTGGCGTACTGCAATACCCAAGCCGAACCAAGCACCGGCAGGTGGCCAACCAGAAGCAACTCAACCTCGGTTTCGCCAGTGGTCCGCGAGCGATCCGATACCGCTGCGACAGCACCAATCGGGCGGTCCGACTTCAGATGTGAGACCGTCTTCGTCTCGGGCTTTGGTTCAGAAAGGAATGCCTGAGGGACGGAGGCCGATGAGGGCTTCACAAGGCCCCCCGGACCGATTCTCGCGACCGTCGGGCCGTCGTTCAGAAACAGATCGGCGAGCACGTCGGCGTCTTCAAACGGGTATCCGAGTTCGATGCGTCCGTGTGCCACCGGCCCCCCTTCGTCGCTGGCCCCGGGGGCGGAAGGGTCGTCGCGCATCGCAGCGCGAAACGCGATCGAGTCGGGTGAATCCCCGTTCGGATGCAATGGGTCCTTTCGGTCCACGCTCATTCCTCTCTCAGGCCGCGCCTTGGCGCTCTAGAACCATGTCCATGCGAGCCGCGGAAGCGCTCTGCACCGAAACCACGCTGTTCAATTCGCCAAATGGGTTCAATTCGGCATGCGAGTTGTGCGGGTCGGCGGTCCAGTGTCCATCGACCACGAGGCGGTATTGATGGCTTCCGGCCTCAATCGGCACGCACAATTCCAGCACGCCCAGTTCCTCATTCACCCGCATCACGTGCGATGTTTCGGACCAGTTATTGAACGAACCAGCGATCGAAACCCTTCGTCCCAGCGAAACCGGCTGAACAAACAGGACGCCTTGGGCCGTCACGCGAACGCCGAGTAGTCGCCGATCCGGGTCGGCGGATCTTTGAGGCTTCATTTCCGCAACAGGCGACTCAAAACGGAGGGGGGTGGTAGAGATGTTTTCTTCAGTCTTTTCGCCCGTGACTCGCCGCAGAAGCCGCTGGGCGCGGTGCACCAGTTCGGCGGCCCTGCTCGTCGGCCGAGGCTGATCGTCGGCGCCCGCAAGTTGCCCGGCGGCGGCTGATGCGAAGGGCGTAAACAGGCTGACTGGCTCCGCGGCCTGGTTCGGTGCAGTGCTCGAGATGTTCGGGACGCCAGCATCAGTGGGGGCGGCAGGCTGTTCAGAGGTTTCGGACGTCGTCGGTCGGTTGACCGGCCCCGTGGCAAAGTTGCCGGCGAAAGCCGAAACCGGCTCAACCGCTGTTGGAAGGGTTGGTGTTTGCTTCTCTGTCATGCTCCTCGGAGCGCTCGCTGCCTGCTGAAGCAGCGTCGCGCGAAGATTCGCGCCCGCCGTCGATGCTCCCCCGGAAGTCGCCATCGGCCCCCGCAATCCGATGGGCTGACCCGACTGAGGCGAAGTGGAGCCAACCGGAGTCTCCCCGGGAACGAATTCTGCCGGCACAGGCCGAGTGGCTTCGGGTTTGAGCTCGATCGGCGTCCGATTCGTCCACGCCGGGTCGGGTTCGCCGAATCCGGACAGTTTCAGGCCCATCCGCGACGCCACCCAGCGAGCCAGGTCCAGATAGTCCTTGCTGCCCGGAGCGTCCGGAGCGTGCTCGATCGCGGGCTGCCCAAAACTTGCTGCCTCGCGCAACTTGGGATCGCGCCGAATGACGATGGGGGAGAGTTGGTGACCGAACCGGCGCTGCAGTTCCCCCAAAAGGTCGTGCGAAACCGTGCTTCCTTCGTCATGCAGCGTTGGCACGAAAGCGATGGGTATTTCCGAACCGAGCCGCTTTGCCAGGGTCTTGATCGTGGTCAATTGCCGGGTTGCGCCCTGAAGGGCAAAGAAGCCGGTTTCCACCGGCACCAGGACGCTGTTGGCCGCCGCAATGGCGTTGAACGTCAGCAGACCGATTGCCGGTGAGCAATCGATCAACGCCACGTCGTAGTCGCCTTTGAGTCGATCCAGGACCTGGGCCAGCCTGCGTTCCTTGTCTGGCTTGTCCGCCAGGCCGCCGCGCGCGGCTTCGAGGCCCGCCAGCTTCATTCGGCTCGGGGCCAAATCGAGATTTCTCCCGACTCGCCACAGCAGCCGCGTCGTGTCGATCGGCTTGTTCGTCGGAAGGACCATGACATCACCGATGTCCAGGTCGATCCGGTTTTCGGGTATGCCCAGCCCGACAGCGCAGTGCGATTGGGGGTCGAGATCCACCAGCAGCGTTCGCAGGCCTCCGCGAGCCATCGCCGCGGCAAGGTTGATCGCCGTTGTGGTCTTCCCGCAACCGCCCTTTTGATTAATAATCGTGATAATTCGCACGCGCCACTCCTTGGCCTCGGCTTTGGAAGAAAGGGCATCATGCCCGGAATGAGAACGGGAGATCCGCTTCGTCATTCAGCAGCACGGCCGACGGTGCGAAAGCGGATCAGCGCTCCATCCGAACTATCGGATTCGCCTTGGCAACGTCTTGAAAGGGAGGGTTTTGGGGTTGTGTCGGGCTCCGAGGCTTCGCGGTCGCTCATTTCATTCGGCCACGCCTGTTTTGCTCCGAGTTCGCCGCCGCCAACTTTCCGATCCTGCGATTCGGGAATTCATTCCGGCCATCGTGGGCGCGCCCGAAGCGCTGTTCCCCGAATCGGCATCGTCGCCAATTCCGACCGATTCGGGTTGCTTCACGGGTCATTTCACCTGCCACGGTTATGATCCGCCAGTTCCGTTCTGTGGCGTTTGTCGTCTGAATACCGGGAAGCAAATATGAACTTGAGTCGCGCAGTGTCGGTGGTGTCGATTGTCGCAACTTTTGGAATGGGTGTTTCGGCGTTAGCTGCCGATCCCGATCCGCGCCAGGCCGAACTCACCAAAGTGGCCTCCACCTTTGTCGAGGCGTTCCAGAACGGCGACGCCAAGGCCATTGCGGCCCTGTGGACACCCGATGCAGACTTCATCGATGTCGAAGGCAGAGTCCTAAGGGGCCGCGACGCCATCGAGAAGGACTTCGCCGAACTCTTCAGCGAGAACAAGGGTCTCAAAGTGAGGATCGAGGTTGCTTCGGTTAAGTTCGTGGGACCAGAAATGGCCATCGAAGACGGGACCACATCGGTGCTCGCCCCCGACGGTTCGCTTCCAAGTCGTGCCCACTACACCAATGTGCTGGTGAAGAAGGACGGAAAGTGGCTTCTTTCCAGCGTCCGCGAGGCCCCGTACGTGCCGCCCTCCAACCAGGAGTTCCTCCACCCGCTCGACTGGACGATCGGCGAGTGGGCCGACACCGCCAGCGAAGGGCACGAGGCCCGCGCCGTCTTCGAGTGGAGCCCAGACCGCAATTTCATCATCTCGCTTCGCGCCGTACGCGTAAACGACACGTTCCTCGACAACGGCACCCAGCGCATCGGCTGGGACCCGGCTGCCAAGCAGATTCGCCTGTGGAATTTCGAGCCAGACGGCGGATTCGGCGAGGGCACGTGGACTCCGCAGCCCGACGGCTCGTGGATCGTCAAGACCAATTCGGTCTTGCAGTCCGGCCAAAAGGCAAGTGCCACCACAGTCGTTACGCGCGTCGATCCGGACACCGTTACCTGGCAATCGAAGGATCAGACCTTGGACGGCAAGCCCATGCCCGACTCACCCGTTGTCACCATGAAGCGAGTCAACTAAAGCAAGCCCGAAGGAGTTCCAACATGATTATCAAGTGCCTCGTTCTATCCGGCGCCGCGGGTGCGCTTCTGGCCTCGGTCTCTTCGCCCGCCTTTGGCTGGGGGTGCAGCCGCTCTTGTTCCGGCGGCGGTCGCTACGGTGGCAGCTGGTCGCACTCCAGCGGCTCTTCCGGCAACGGCTTCGGAAGCTGGTCGCACGGTGGGTCCACGTCGTACACCAGCGCCAGCGGGCAGTCATACTCGGGCAGTCACTCGGGGTCGGGCTACGGCCGCAGCTACAGCGGCAGTTACTCCGGCAGCAATAGCTACGGTCAAAGCGCTCACTCGAATTACTCCGGATACGCCGGCGCCGGATACCACGGCTCGTACTCCACTTCGGGAGGCTACGGCGGTAGTTACTACGGCTATCACGGCGGCAGCTACTACGGCGGATACCACGGAGCGACCTACGTCGCCCCGACCACTTACTGCGGCAGCACGGGTGGAGCCTTTGCAGCGGGAATGGTGACAGGCGCTGTGGTGGGCGCCGCGGCGGCGTCGGCTTCGCAGCCCGCTCCCGCACCGACCACCGTCTACGTTGCCCCGCCTCCGGCCCCGGTATATGTCGCCCCTACCTATGTCGCGCCGGCTCCCGGGGTTTACGTGGCTCCGACGGCCTATGTGCAGCCGGCGTGGTAGTTTCAAAGCTTCCAGATGATTCTTATTCCAAGTCTTTTTGAGGATTCTCGATCATGACCAAAGCAATCGGCCTGCTGGTTTCCCTTGTGCTGCTCGCGTCGTTTGTCGTCGCACAGATTCCGAATGTGAATCTGGCGAACAGCATCATCGGCGCCCGCCAGAAAAACAATGCGCTGCTGGTGCAGTACACGTGGACGGCGCAGACGCAGATCACCCAATACGGCAATGTCAAGGACACCCGCATCCAGCAGGTGAGCTACGGACCCGGCGGCGTACCCCAGTACGTGATGCTCAATGACATCGGCGCCCCGATGCCACGAGGGTTCTTCCGGCGCGCGATCGCCGAGAACGAAAAAGAGCGCATGGAGAAGTACCTGAAGGGTCTGGGCAAACTGATCGATCAGTACACGCTTCCCAGCTCGGGCGCGGTCGTGAATTTCCTCGGCTCGGCGACCATCACCAGCGCCACCGGGCCGGATGGATCGCAGATCCTGCAGACCACCGGATCGGGCGTCGTGACTCCGGGCGATTCGATGACCATCACGTTTAACTCCACCACCTTCAACACCAAGTCGGTGCAGATGAGCAGCACATTCGAGAATCAGCCGGTGACGATGACCGCGACGTTTCGGACGCTGCCTTCCGGGCTCAACCACATGCAGTACGCCACGATCGAAGCCCCGGGCGAGGGCATCATGGTGTCGGTGCACAACTACGACTACGTTCCGAACAACTGATTGCTTCGCATTCCAAACGCCCCAAAACTTTCGCCGTAGTTCGGCGATCGGTGGGGCTTTTTCATGCGCGGATCGATTCGATGGCCGCCTGCACCGCGTCTATCCGCGGATTTTCCACAACGGCGGCGCGGCCTTCGCCAATCGGAAGAACCAGCCGCGAGACCCCCGCGAGATTCTTCTTATCGTGGCTCATGCGTTCCACGATCGCGTCCGTGCCGGGAAGCCCCCTGGCGGCGCTCGGAAGTCCGAGTGAATCAAGCAGAGTTCCGACCGATCGCCCGGAGGCAGCAGGAATCAAATTCAGATTCGCGGCACACACGCACGCCGCACGAAGGCCCAGTGCCACCGCCTCGCCGTGATGGATGTTTCCCGGCAATTCGGTGTGGTCTGCCAGCGTCGCCCTAGCCCCGGGCAGGGCTTCGATCGCGTGACCAAACGTGTGCCCGAGGTTTAGTAGAGCCCGGCCGCCGGCGCCGGCGCTCTCCTCGCGCTCGTCGCCGGCGACGACGGCGGCCTTGATCGCAATGTTGCGCCCGATGAGTTCGACAAGGGCAGAGGAGTCGCGTGCGAGGATTCTGCCGGCACTTGCGCTCGTCCATTCGAGCAGAGTTGCATCTCCAAAGTCCGCCGCGATCATCCCGTGTTTCACGCACTCGGCCAGGCCGGCGCGAAAGTGGCGCTCGTCGAGCGATCCGAGCACGCTGATATCTGCCATCACTGCTTCGGGCTGGTGGAAAGCCCCGACCATGTTCTTCTTCAGGTCGCCCGGCGACAGCTCGACGTTGACGCCGGTCTTGCCTCCGACGGACGCGTCCACCATCGAAAGCAGAGTTGTCGGGCATTGGACGACGGGGATCCCCCGGCGATAGCAGGCTGCGGCAAACCCCGCAAGGTCGCCGACCACTCCGCCACCAAGCGCGATTACAACGTCCTTGCGCTCAAGACGATGGGTTGTCAGTTCTGCCACCAGCCGTTCAAAAGAGGCGAGCGATTTGTTGCTCTCGGTCGGATGCACCGAACCACGGAGCACCACGATTCCCTGCGCCCGCATCGATTTTTCAACAGTTTCGGCATTCGTCGGCGGCACGCCGTCGTCCACGACGAGAAACGCCTTGCGGCACGCACCGCCCAGCCGTTCACGCACCACGAGGCCGACCCCGCTCAACGCCCCGATGCCGATGGTCACCTCATACGACCGCGCGCCCAAGTCCACGCGCACAACACGACCGGTCGTCTTGTCTGTGCCACGAGAATCGTTCGACGCACCGTTCGTCATTCAGCCCCGCTGGCCCGAGTGCAAACCCGCCCGATCCCGCGTGCCGGTTCCGGGCCGCTCCCAATCCACGCGGGCGGTATCGCCCCACATCATCTCAAGGTCATAGTGGGCCCGCGTGTTGGGTTCGAACAGATGCGTGATCACATTCATGAAGTCGGCGAGCAGCCAGGTCGCACGGTCGTCGCTGGTGGAGCGAACGGCCTGGTACCCCAGTGTTTCGCCTAGATCCTGGATGTGATGCAGCACGGCCCGCATCTGGCGATCGGAAGTTCCGGAGCCGATGACCAGAAAGTCGGTCATCGGGTTCTTGCCACGAACGTCGAGAACCACGACATCGGTGCACTTGTCGTCGTCCATGCAGCGCGCCGCTTCGATGGCGAATTCCTCGGCCTTCGAAGGGGCGGGGCGTGCAACAACCGGTCGGGTTGCCACAGCCGCGCGGGTAACCGGGCTCGCAGCAGTACGCGCAGCGGGAGCGCGCCCCGCCGGCTTCTTGCGTGCCGGTGCGGCGGCGCGCTTGGCCGCCGGTTTGGCACTGTGCTTGATCTTCTGCTTGGTGGTCGCCTTCTTCGCTTTTTTCTTTGCCGGCACGAGTCGCCCTTTATGTACTGGAACCGGTCAATTCTATTCGCCCGTCAGGCCTCGAAAAGCGTTTCGGCACGCACACGCGACGTACCTGCCGGCCGAAGTCTTGCTTCAATCCAGCTCGTCGGTTCGTGCTGAGAACTGACGCTCAATTGGTATTCCGAGCCAAGGTGTTCGATCGCTGCCAACTCCGGTGTATTGCACTGGCGGGAAAGATGCAGAAGCACCACATGCCGTTGCGGGGCGATCGCCCGCACCATCCGCACGCACTGCTGGTTCGAGAGGTGCCCGCTTCCGCCCATCACACGGGCTTTCAGGATCGCGGGCCGGTCGGCTCTTTCCTGCATTTTCGGGCAGTAATTGCTCTCGATCGCCAGAACGTCCACGCCGGCGAGATGATCAACCAGCTCCGCTGTCGGTCGTCCGATGTCGGTGGCGTAGCCCAGTTCGCAGCAGCCGTTCTCGTGCTCCAGCGTGAAGCGCAGCGCCGCCGAGCCATCGATGTCGTGATGCGCCAGGCGAACGCGGACCGAGCACCCCGCACCCAAACGGACCGGATTGTCGAGCACCTCGGTCCGCCGAAACAGCCGTTGCTCGCGTTCGGCCCGTCCCAGGTGCCGCCTGTGAAGAAAAACCGGAACGTCGTCGCCGAATCCGTCGATTACGCTCGGGTTGGCGTGGTCGTTGTCGAGGTGGGTGAGGATGATGCCGCGGGGCAGGCGATCCGCAAGACCGATCCCGGCCAACAGAGCCCGAGTGCGCTTCATCGAGAGCCCGGCGTCGATCAGCCAGAATGTCGACTCACCCTCGGTTTCGGCCACAAGCACGCTGCAATTGCCCGCCGAGCCGCTCGCGAGCACGCAAAGGCGCAGCGCGGCACGCGCGAGGGGCTTGGCTTCGATCAAGTCGCTCTCCAAACCTTGTCTCCGGCCGGCCCCAAACGAAATCATCGTCGGCTCAGAATGAGCCTAGATCGACGATTCCTCTGATTCCAATCCCCACACTTCTTCTCCCCGTCGGCGTGCCTGGAGGAAAGCGGCCAGTTCGCGGGGCGGACGCAGCGCGCCCGGCGCGATCGGTCTCTTGCTCGCGCGGAGAAAATCGGCGATCTCTTGAGCGGGAGGGCACTCGCGAGCAAAGCTCTCGCAGATTGCGATCGCCTCGGCTCGCGTCACCACGCTCTGCAGCGCCTGGCGGAACACCGTCCGCAATTTCTGGATGTGTTCGCGCGGAAACTTCGCGCGTCGAAGCCCAACCTGATTGATTCCCTGCATGCGATTGCGACCGTACCCCATGCAGAACGGCGGGATGTCCGTCGTGAACCCCGAGTGCCCCGAAACGAACGCGAAGCGCCCGATCCGCGTGAACTGGTGAATCGCGGCAAGCCCGCCGATGGTCACGTTGTCGAAGATCTCGCAATGTCCCCCAAGCACCGCGCCGTTCACGATCGTCACGTTGTTGCCGATCTGGCAATCGTGCCCCACGTGACTCTGGACCATGAAATAGCAAGCATGACCCACTCGGGTCGGAATCTCGGTGTGCGTGGCCGCGTGTACCGTGACCGCTTCCCGAAATGTGCAGTCATCGCCGATCACCAGCCCGCCCGTAGGTGAATCCGGCTTCACTTTGAAATCCTGAGCCGGATAACCAAGAACAGCCCAGGGGTAGATTGTGACGTTGGCGCCGATCGTCAGCGGCCCGCGGAGCTTGACGTTTGACATCAGCCGCGCGTTTCGACCCAGCCGAATCTTGCCATCAAGTTCACACCATGGACCGATCTCGACCCCCTCAGCCAACTCAACGTCTTTCCCGACCCTCGAAGTCGGATCGATCTTTTCCATGCAGAATCTTATAGCAACCAACCCAATTCCTACCACTCCCCGCCGCTCCCAGACCCCTCTCCGCCTTCAATCCCGGGTGGGAACGAGCCTTCACATTTCGGACCTGGGACGCCTCGCCTACGGCCCGGCCTATCAACTCCAAACCGAGGCCCATTCCCGGGTTTTGAGCGCGAGGGAGGCCCGAGCCTCGACCCAAACGGATTCCGGGCCTGCCGGTGAACTGTTACTCGTCGAGCACGATCCGGTTGTCACCATCTCCAACCGGGCTTCGGCCGAGGCCAACCTGCTGGCGTCTCCCGAGCTTCTGGCCCGATCCGGCGTTGCCGTCGCCCGCACCGATCGGGGGGGCGACATCACCTACCACGGTCCGGGGCAGTTGGTCGCCTACCCCATTCTCGACCTGAATGTGCTCAATCTCGGCCTGCACGACTACATGCGGATGCTGGAGGATGCGGTTGTCCGGGTGTGCGCCCGGTTTGGCGTTCAAACCAGCCGCGACCCGGAAGCGACCGGCGTTTGGACCCTCCGGGAGGGTCGGCCCCACGCCAAAATCGCCGCGATGGGTGTGCGTGTCCGCAAGTGGATTTCCATGCACGGGCTCGCGCTCAACGTCACGACCCGCCTCGAGCACTTCGGCCTAATTGTTCCGTGCGGGCTGGTCGGGCGCCCGGTCACCAGCCTCGCGCACGAACTTGGGGCCGATTGTCCGTCTATGCCCGAGGTGAAATCGGCGCTGATCGACGAGTTCTCGGAAGCGATCGAACGCCGTCGCGAGATCGCTCGGATGGATCGCGACGCCGCGGCCCGGTGAACACGTCCAAAAAGAAAAAAGGCCCGCGAGGGCGGGCCTCTGGACACGGTCAAACGTGGACTTACTTGTTCTCGGGCGCCGTGCTGGTAGCGGGGGCCGCCGAGGAAGCGGGCGCGGTCGCCGCGGCACCGGTCTTGACATTCTCGAGTTTCAATTCCTTCACAACATCCTCGGTGATGTCATCGGCAGCGGGGGCCTTGACCACGGGGCGTGCGAGCATTTCCTGAAGAAGGCCGGTCACGTTGTTGCTCGTGAGCCTGTTGTCGGGAAGCTTGGTGCTGATGACGTGGGTGTAGCCCTTGCTGCTAGCGATCTGCGTTGTCGTCTCGATGACGATCCGGTACGCCTCCTGCAACTGGGTAGTGTTGAAGTTTTCTGCTTCGCTCTGCGCGGTTTGCGAGAGGGCCTGCATGTTCTGCGACTTGGTCTGGAACTGCTGGATGAGGGGCTGCGCTTCGGCGTTGTTCTGGAAATCCGGAATCGCCGTGATCTTGGTGCGCAGTTCGTCGAGTTCCTTCTGCAAGAGATCGATCGGCGCCCGCAGCGACTTGACCTTCTCTTCGCGAGCCGGCAGGTAGCGCTCGCTCGAGGCCATCTTCTCGACCAGCGTCAGCACATCAGCCGTTGCGATGCGGACCGAATCGGCCTGAACGCTCGCGAGCGTTGCTGAAGCGTTTGTGCCCAGCCCGCGCCAGCCGAGCCCGAGGGCGATCGCGACACCGACGCCGGAGTAGATGAAAAGCCGCTCGATCTTCTTCATGGGAGTTCTCAAAGTGGTGTTGCGGCACCGCCCTTCTGGGCAGTGTTGTTACCGAACGCCGAGAGGGTAGGACCGTGCCACACCGGCCTTCCCGGGAGAAAACGTGCAGAAAACAGCCTTCTGGCGTTGCAGTCCGCTGAACGGGCAGCGAGAGCCGTTGGTCAGGGAACTTCTGCCAGCCAAAGGTAATACGCGCAGCTCGCCGACGGGCCCGGGTTTGGAAACAGCCCCGAGGCATTGACCTGAAGCATGTTGATCTCGGTTCCGCCCGCACCCGAACCGGTGCCCATCTGCATCGCGGCGCCCAGCGGCAGTTCGTCCGCGCTCGCATAGGGAGTGCGCGGGCGGATCGAGCCTTCCGGCTGATACTTCACCATCTTGGCGCTCGGGATGCCCGCGAGCTGCTTGGCCTCTTCGAATGCGTCGCGCACGCCGCCGAGCGAATCGACCAGCCCGAGCGCCAGCGCATCCTTGCCGCTGACGATGCGGCCGTCGGTCATTTCGCCGAACTTCGCCATGTCGAGGTTGGGCCTTCGCGATTTCACCTTGGCCTTGAATTCGTCGTAGAACTGGTCGACCAGGTTTTGCAGGACGGCGTATTGCGATTCGCGCATGGGCTCGAGCGGGTTGGCCAGATCCTTGTTCGGGCCGCTCTTCACCGAGCGTGCGACAATTCCGATTTTGGCGAGTCCCGCGCTGAAGTTGATCGTGGGAATGATGACACCGATCGAACCCGTGATGGTGGTGGGGTGCGCGACGATCTTGTCCGCCGCGAGCGAGACGTAATACCCGCCGCTCGCGGCCACTTCCGCCATCGACACGACCACGGGCTTGCCGGTCTTCTCGCGGAACCGGATCACCTCGCGATAAACCTCGTCGCTGCCCGTGACGCTGCCGCCGGGGGAGTTGATGCGGAGGACCACTGCCTTCACGCCCGCATCCGCGCCCGCCATTTCGAGCCGGGCGACGATGTCATCCACCGGGTTCCCGCCCCGGGAAAAGAAGGGAGGCAAGTTGGCGTCCACAATCGTGCCTTGGATGTCGATCACCGCGATCTTCCACGTCGCGCGATCATCTTCCGACACCACCGTCTCGGCGAGCTTTTTCTCCCGGCCGAAAAGTTCGAAACTGACGGTGACCGGTGTGCAGCCACAAATGAGCACTGTTCCGAACAGAAGGACGCCGCTCGCCGTACGCAGATTCTTGTTCATCGCGAAAAGATATTCGGACTCTCGCTCTCGAAGCGGCCCGATTCCGCGGCCCCTGCGCGGATTTGGGTCCGGAGCGCGCGCGATTTCACGTTGAATTGCCACGGTTTTCCCGTATCCTCTTGAGATCCCGCCCCGGAGTCGCTTGTTTATGAATGAGATGCAAATTCTTGCGTTTTGCGCCGTCGCTGCCGTCGGCGCGTCAAGCCTCGCTGGACCTGCGCGATCAGACCGCGTGCGCGAAGATGCGGTCACAGTGTCGGTTTCGGCCTTGAACGCCGCACCGGGAAGCCGCGTTCACATCCCCCTGTTTCAGGATACGGCGTTCGACATCGACGTCACCAAAGTCATCCGGCGCGAGACCGGATTCACGGTGCACGGAAAGGTCGTCGGCGAGGCTCTGGGTACGTGCACGATAACCGTCGAAAACGGAATCATCTCCGGAGGCATCTGGAGCGAACGAGGAACCTTTGGTCTGACTCCCGGCGCCCCCCCCAATCGCGACGGGCTGGCTGTGGCAATGGCCGAACAGATCGCCCCCGATGGCGGCGGCAAGTGCTGGAACTTTGCGGGCAAGGACCTGCTCCCGCCCGGCGTCACGCGCGAGCAATTGATTGCTCGACCACGCGCGGCCGTCACCGGTGCATCGACGGGAGTCGGCGCGCCTGCCGCGGCGCTCGGCACGCTCGCCTGTGATTGCTCGGACGACCAGTCGATCGTGGACGTGCTGTGCGTCTACACCACCAAAGCGAAGAACGCCGTGGGGGGGCTGGCAAATCTTCAGTCGCGATTCCAGAACGCCATTGACGCGGCGAACGGCGCGTTCTCGCTTTCCGGAATCAACACCGGGGGTGTCAACCGCCTTGAGCTCCGAGTCGCCGGCTACGTCGAAACGACGTACGACGAAGTCTCGCCCCAGTGGATCAACCACCTCGAGCGCATCACAACCCCGGGCGACGGCTTCATGGACAACGTCCAGGCACTCCGGGATCAGTACAAGGCCGACACGGTCTGCCTCGTTGTGGACGACACACGGTTCACCGGCGGAGCCGCCTGGTGGGCGCTCTGGGATGAGGGCCAGGCCTATTCCTGCATCAACTGGCGCCCGCTTGGCGGGGGAGATCTGCTGCTCGCGCACGAACTCGGCCACAACTTCGGCTGCGCGCACGATCATGCCAACGACACATCCGCCCCAACTTCGTACGCCTGGGGGTACGACTTCTCGTACAACGGTCAGACTTACGGCACGATCATGGCCTACCCCGGCACTGTGCGGCTTCAGCAGTATTCGAATCCGTACCAGACGCACGCCCTGTCGGGTTTGCCGCTGGGTGTCCACGCCGGACAGCCGAACGCCGCGTTCAACGCGCTGATGATCAAGCAGACCCGCTGGACGCTTGCGAGTTACCGCGATGCCGCCCGAATCAAGGATTGCAACGGAAACGGCATCGATGACTCGATCGACATCGCCAATGGCACCAGCCTTGATGTAAACGGAGATTGCCGCCCCGATGAATGCGAGGAGCGCCGCTACGTCGATGCGCAAACTCCCGGCGTCGCGGATCAACTCTCATGGAACTCCGCCGCGGGTGAAGCGACCGAGGTGCTCGGCATCGCCAATCTGAACTGCTCCAACATCAGCCAGGTCTGGTTCGCCGACGGAACCTACAAGCCGGGTGCGATCGGCAACGATCGCTACGCGGCATATTCGCTGCGGTCGGGGCTTGCGCTCTACGGCGGCTTTCAGGGCAAGTCGCGCCCCGGTGGCGGCGAAACCTCGCTCACGCAACGGGACCCGGCTGCGAACGTCTCGATCATTTCCGGCGAGATCGGCAATCCGGCGGATCTCACCGATAACTCGTATTCGCCGATCAACGCGTATGACACCAACGCGCGCGCCGTGCTCGATGGATTCACCGTGACGGCCGGATACTCCGATTGGTCGGGCGCGGGTCTCTACATCGAGAACGCATCGCCGGCCGTGAGCAATTGCATCTTTACCGGTAATCGCGCGGGCTACGGCGGCGCCGTCGCGCTGGTCGGGTCGAGCCTGCCTGTTTTCACCAACTGCCGCTTCGAGAACAATACGGCGGAATGGGGCGGCGGCGCGATGTGGGTGGAAGAGACATCAACACTTGTTGCCGACCGATGCGCGTTCAAGAACAACTCCGCGGCGTGGGGCGGAGCAATCGCGGCCAATCAGGCGGTCATTGATCTTCGAACCTGCTCGCTGACCTCCAACCATGCCGTGACGTACAACGGCGGCGCGCTCGACCTGAACGGCGTCACGCTCAATCTTGCAAACTCGCTCGTCGCGAACAACACGTCGGTCGAAGATGCCGGTGCGCTCTGGCTCGCCGACTCTACAAACGCCACGATCACCAACTGCACCATTGCGGACAATCATGCCTCCAATTACAGCGGGGGCACGGTTCTTTACAACGCGAACGGAACAATCCGGAACTCGATTCTTTGGGGCAACACGGGCGGCCTGGTTGATCTGGAAATCGAGAATCTGGTTTTGTACAGCTCGTCCGCAACGGTGGGGCACTCGACGGTGCAGGGCTGGTCGGGCGCGCTCGGTGGCACCGGCAACAACGATTCCAATCCGCTGTTCGTCAATGCCCCCGGTGGCGACTTTTCACTCAGCGCCGGCTCTCCGGCCATCGATTCGGCAGACGACGCGGCTCTGCCTCTTTCCTATCAGTTCGATCTTGCCGGAAACGCCCGTCGTGTCAACGGGCTTGATCGAGGCCCTTACGAGTACGGCTCGAATGCACCGTGCCCCGGCGACCTCAACAACGACGGCATCGTCGAGGATTCCGATTTCGTGCTCTTTGCCGCGGCATACGACCTGCTCGACTGCGCCGATCCGAACATGGCTCCCGGCTGCCCGGCGGATCTGAACGGCGACGGCTACGTGGACGATTCCGACTTTGTTTTGTTCGTTGCTGCATACAACGAACTGCTGTGCCCGTAAAGATGGGCACGGAGGTGCGCACGGCGCATCGAAGGTTTCGACCCCGCCGCGGCCTGACGCTCATTGAGTTGGTCGTCGTCATGGCCATTATTCTGATTCTGGCGTGCCTGCTGCTGTGGGCGCTCGCCAAGGTTCGGGCGGCGGTGCAGTCGCTCGGCAACTCGCCCGAACAGAAACAGCCCGAGCCACCGGAACCTCCAAAGCCCGCGGGCTGAGCGGCGTTTGTGGGCTTCATGGTGTGCGAGCCGGAAGTGGCTTTCTTCACTTTGAAATGCACCCGGGCGCCTCCGAACGCAAATGTTGCACAATCAGTAGCAACCACCATGAACTTCGGTGTTCTTGCGGAACCGACATCGGGTCGGAGCGAACCGATGAGCGTGCCCCTTGGCTGGGTAGGGGGCACCGGGCCGATTGGCCCGTTGACAACCCGATGCTTTGTTCCGGCAGGACGCGCGTGCGTTCGATTCGCGAAGGGGAATCAATCCCTCCGTGTTTTCACGGCGTTCTTGTTGAGGCCTTGGCCTCCCGTTTTTCCGCTCCTCCGCGCACCGGAGTTCGAGCGCCCTGCCACAACAACCTGATGCCTCCTCTCTGTCGCGCCCGGCGAAAGCGGTTTCCCTGCGCCGGTCGCGATGGTTTCTCCGCTCAAGCGAGCGGATCGGTGATTCCGTGCGCGGCCCTGACGCGGGCTGGTGCCATCTCGTGCTGATGTCGGTTGGCTTTGGGGCGGGCGGCTCGTGGGGGTGTTGGGTTGCCGGGCTCGTGGGGCGTACAAGCAGCGGGCGCAGCGCCCGTGTCGTTCCGGCACGGGCGCTGTACCTCTGCCCGGAAAGGTGGGAGTATGACCACACGTGCTTTCACGCTCGTTGAATTGATCGCGGTCATCGTGATCTTGGTAATCATCGTTGTGGTGTTGTTGCCTGCTACCGGGCGAAGACACCATGGCAACTATCGCCAGGTCAAAGACGGCGTTCAGATTCGCTCAATCCAACAATCCATGGTTACTTGGGCGGGGCAGAATCAAGACAACTACCCGATTCCGAGCGATATCGATCTGAACGACACGATCCCGGGGACGGACACGCAGACGGCCGAAACTGAAATGACGAAATACGGGAAAGATGTGCCCCGCTTTGTCATGTCCTTGTTGATATACAACGGCTTCTTCGGCCCCGAAATTGCCGTCAGCCCGGCGGAAGTGAACGAGATGATCAAGGCCGACCCATTCTGCGAGTTCAAAAACCCGACAGGCGTCGCTCCGGCGAAACGAGCGAAGGCGATCCTCGACCCGGGATTCGCGTGCTATCCAGATGAACCGGGCGGCGATATTCCGATTCCGAGGGCATCAGGAACAACAGGACTTGGCGGATTTTCGTACGCCATCGTTCCATTTGTTGGTGCCCGTCGCGCGATGTGGCAATCCACCTTCGACGCCAGTCAGGTCGTGCTCGGCAACCGGGGTCCGTGGTACAAACTCGACACGAACGGCAAGTGGTCTCTCGACCCGACCGACCGCCGCGGTAAGAACATCACGCCCGCAACAGCATCAAACTCGCTGCTCATCCACGGTGCGCGCAACTCCTGGGAAGGCAATGTCGCACGCAACGACAACTCGGTCTCGTTCGAGACCAGGCCGGACCCCGAGAACCTCACGATCAAATACGGCGCCGGGCTAGCCGTAGCGGATATCTCCAAATACGACAACATCTTCGCAAACGAGGACGAGAACGGCGACGGCAAGTTGTACTCCCGCGACGACGATCGAATTACCCCGGCCAACGTTGACAAGCGGAAGAACAACTACCTCCGCTGCTGGGGAGGCGACGGCAAAGGAAGCAATCTCACGATCGATCCGGCGACTAAGCAGATCACCTCGATCATCGATTTCTGGTACGACTGATTCCTCGGGAGCCCCCTTCCCGGGAGGGCGGGGATTGGGGCGGGTTCATTTGACTCCCGGGTCACCCAACCCGAATCTCGTCGCTGTACCCTCCGGGCGTGTCAGGTTTGATCCATACTCCCGTCCTTCCCGGTGAAGTCGCAGAAGTCCTGGCGCTTCAACCCGGCGAGACCTATGCCGACTGCACGGCGGGTCGTGGAGGCCACGCCGCCGTTCTCGCTGCCAAGGCTCAGCCCGGCGGCCGAGTCATCCTGAATGACGCCGATGCCTCCAACTTGGAATTTGCCTCGGAACACGTCGCTCAGCAAGTCGCCGGAATTGCCGTCCACCGGTTCCACGGCAACTTCGCCCTGCTTCCCCGCGAGATGGAATCCGCGGGCCTGCAAGCCGACGCCATTCTCGCCGACTTTGGTTTCTCCAGCACGCAGATAGAAGACCCAGCCCGCGGCTTTTCCTTCATGCGTGCAGGACCGCTCGACATGCGTTTCGATCCGTCTCGGGGGCTTTCGGCAGCCGACCTCGTCAACACCGCATCCGAACGTGAACTTGGGCGCATCCTGCGTGACTTTGGTGAAGAGCCCGCAGCATTTCGGGTGGCCCAGGCGATCGTCCAGTCGCGCAAGGCGGCCCCCATTCAAACGACCGAAGCGCTCGCAGAAATCGTTCGTTCCGTCGTCGGCCGCAGGCCCGGAAGCGGGGTCGATCCGGCCACGAAATCGTTTCAGGCCTTACGGATCGCCGTCAACGACGAGATTGGCAGCATCGATGCCCTGCTTTCTCAGGTGCTTCGGGCCGCCAAGGGAGTGTCCGGTAAGCCCGGCGGAGGGGCTGCAAGGCAGGGCGGAGAGGTGGGTTCGGAGCGACTGTGGCTCAGGAAAGGGGCCCGGATTGCCTTCCTCACTTTTCATAGCCTCGAAGATCGACCCGTAAAGGCCGTGTTGGCCGATATCTGCAAGCAGGGGTTGGCGACCGATCTGGCCCGGGGCGGGATCACCGCTTCGGACGAGGAGATCCGTGCCAACCCGCGTGCACGGTCGGCCCGGCTTCGCGCCATCAGGTTGAACACTTGAGCGCGCGGTGATTCCGACCGCTACCATGCCCGGCGAGCCAGAAATGGCGCGCACGAGGGGACTTTGTTTGCCGGTCTCGTCGCACGGAAGCGCCGGGAGGCACGAAGAGGAGTAGCCGCCGCAGGTTTGCGGCGGCGGCGATCATGAGATCGCACATGCGGAAGGATCCGTCAGCAGTGACCCGGGAACTCAAACTCGCATTGATCGTCGGATTCGCACTCGTCCTCACGGTTGCGATTCTGGTCAGCGACCACCTTTCAAAGGCACGCACCGCGACGCTGGCCAGCGTGGGCGGCACCCAGAAAGTGGTGGCCAAAGTTCCGGATTCGCCCATCCGCAGCCTGGACGACCTGATTCCAACCAGCCTGCCGGCGGCGGTCGAAGTGGCAACGCCCGCGGTTGCCGCGTCTGATTCGCCCGAGGTGACGCCAATGGACACCGGCATGCCGATGAGCGCGCCGGTCGTGATCGGGCAGCAGCAGGTCGGCGGGCTGCACGAATCAAAGTTTGGATCCGGGCGCGCGGAAGGGGCGGGCTCGCTGAGCGCTTCGATCCGTGAGCACGCCGATGTCTCGGCTGTCACCCCGACCTTTGGCAGTTCGATGGCACCGGCCGGTGAGACGCCTCGCGACATCTTGCAGGCGGAAATCAAGAAGTCCGAGCCGAGCAAAGCCGCCCCGCTGGCCGGAGAGAAGACGTACAAAGTTGTTTCGGGCGATTCGCTGTACGCGATCGCAAAGAAGTTCTACAACGATGGCACGCAGTGGAAGCGGATCGTCGCCGCCAATCCTGGCAAGGCGACCGAAAGCGGCAGCATCAAGATCGGCACGACGATCGTGATTCCGGGCAAGGAAGCGGAGAAGACTTCATTGATCGCCGCTTCGAAGCCGGCCGCAAAGGTGGAGACGAAGGCGACGAAGGTTGAGGAATCCAAGGCGAAGTCGTACCAGGTTCGTCCGGGCGACACGCTGACGAGCATCGCTCGAAAGCAGTTGGGTTCGCCATCGCGCGCGGGCGATATTGCGTCGCTGAACAAGATGGACCCGGAAGACGATCTGCTCGCCGGCGCCATTCTGAAGATTCCCGCCCACTAACGAAACCGGGAGGTAGGCGTGAGCGTGCAACAGCCGGGCAGCGGCGGGCTCCTCTTCAAGCTCGGCTTGGTGGTGCTGTCGATCGGCCTGTGCGCGCTCTCCATGCTGGTCATGAGGCAGGCACGTCTGCAGGCGGCGCACGAGGTGACGCAGACGCAACTGCGGATACAACGGGCGGACGAGAAGCTCTGGAAGATGCGGGCTGACATCGCGGGCTTGTCGAACCCGGTACGCATCCGCCAACTCGCAGGAAACCTTGGGCCGATGCACGCGCTCATCAATCCGGTGGAGTTGAGCGCGAGCCCGAGCATGAACCTGTCGATCCCGATGGTGGAGAAGTTTCAGCCGCTCCGAACCCCGGCGCATGCGGACGTGAAGAGCACCAAGGGGCCGGGGGCGAAGACCGGCGATGCAGGGGAAGCCCGGGCCAAGTCTGCGGACAAGAGCAAAGAAAAAGCGGCCGGGGCCTCGCTTCCCAAGTCTCCGATAAAGCCCCCGGCAAAGCCGGAACCCAAATCGCAGCCTCATCCGGCGAAGGTTTCACCGACGGGATTGGCAGCGGTTCCGGCGCCCAAGGTACGCGATCTCGATCGGTAGAACTTTCATGGCAACAGAATCGATGAAATCGGAGCGGCGGATCAACGCGATCGCGACCGTGGCGGTCGGAGGCATCACAATTCTTCTTTGTCTACTGCTGGCGCGGGTGGCGCAGCTCCAGCTGCGTCCGCCCAGTGACCTGCGGAACGAAATGGAGCCGCGAGTGAGCGTGCGGCGAGATCTGCCGATCCGTGGCGATCTGCTGGATCGGCGGGGCCGGATTCTCTCGACGACGAGCGTCGGTTACCGCATCGTTGTCGATCCGACGCAGCTCAAGGCGATGGACGAAGCCATTGTCAAGTTGGCGCGAGCGACGGGACAGCGTGAAGAGGTGGTGGGGGAGCGGATTCTCTCGCGGGTGAACGAGAACAAGCGCCGAGAAGAATTACGAACGAAGTTGGAGCCGTTCGCGGATGCGGGTGGGAATATCGCGGCGTGGACCGCGATCCGCAGCGCGCTCGGTGCGGCGCTCGGACGAGGAGCCCCGGAAGCAGTAGCGGCAGCCGAGGATCAGACCCGTCAGATTTCCCAAGATGGCGTCGAGCCGGAAGCACCCGCTCCTGTGCTGAAGCCGATCCGGTACCTGCCGATGAGCCGCCTGCTGACCGAAGAGCAGGTGGAAGCTGTGCGGAGCGCGCGGATCAAGGGTGTGATCATCGAGCGGGTGATGGTTCGTGAGTATCCAGGAGGGCCGGAAGTAGCTCCGATCGTCGGCCTGGTGGGGTTTGGACACGTTGGAGTGCTCGGGGCGGAGAAGATGCTGAACAAGCGACTCTCCGGCACGGGCGGAACTATTTCGTATGTACGCGACGCCAAGGGCAAGCCGCTGTGGATCGAACCCGGCCAGGTGAAACCGGCTGCGCCGGGCGATGATGTTCGCCTGTCGATCGATGTTGAATTACAGCGGATCGCAGTCGAGGAGCTGCAGCGAGGCATTACCGATGCGGATTCTGCCGGCGGGCGGCTGATGATTTTCGATCCGCTCACGGGCGAAATCCTGGCGATGACCGACATCGTGCGCCATGTTCCCGATGCGATTCCGTATCCGTGGGCGAAGGTGCTGCCGCAGCCACCGGTAGCGACCGAGGCACCCGTTGCGGTCGGGAAAGGCAAGGCAAAGAAGCCGGTCGCGAGGAAGCCGATCATCGAGGACCACGGACCGCCGCCGCCGGCGCGCTACATCACGATCCAGCGCGAGCAGAGCAACGACGAGCTCCCGGCGATGCATCGGAACCGGTGTATCGAGGACATCTACGAGCCGGGCTCGACCTTCAAGCCGTTCGTGTGGTCGACGATCACCGAGTTGGGCCGCGCCCGGGTGGATGAGGTGTTCGACACCGAGAGCGGGCGCTGGCACACCTCGTACGGCAGGTACATCGAGGACGTGACAAAGCGGGCCACCATGACGTGGGCGGAAGTGCTGATCAATTCCTCGAACATCGGCATGATCAAGGGCGCCGAGCGGCTCACGTATAAGGAACTGCACGACACGGTGGTGCGATTCGGTTTCGGAAGGCGGACGAATATCGGATTCGCCGGCGAGACGGGGGGCATCATCACGTCGTTGAAGGACTGGAGCAAGTTCAGCCAGACCTCCGTCGCGTACGGTCACGAGGTGGCGGTCACTCCATTGCAGATGGTGCGGGCGTTCAGCGCGTTCTGCCGTCCGGGCGAGCTGTCCGGCACGCTGCCGCCGGTGCGTCTGACGGCACAGACGGCGGATGAGATCCGCGGGGCAGTGGTCGAACGCGTTCTGCCGGTGCGGATCGCCAATCTGACGCGGGAAGTCATGCAGGGCGTGGCGGCGAAGATCGAAATGAACCTCGCGACGGCATCGCATGGAACCGAGACGGGGTGGAAATACTCGATGTTCGGAAAGTCCGGGACGGCGGAGATTCCGTTGACTCCCCCGCCCGGGAAGAACCTTCGCCGGCCCAAGG
This sequence comes from Phycisphaeraceae bacterium, assembly GCA_019636565.1. GTDB lineage: Bacteria > Planctomycetota > Phycisphaerae > Phycisphaerales > UBA1924 > JAFEBO01. Next base: position 2,214 of record JAHBXG010000012.1, on the reverse strand, counting down.
GCACGAGCGGATACTTCGACGACCAGTACAACTCGAGTTTCATCGCCGGCGGCCCGGCCGAGGCACCGAAGGTGATCGTGCTCTGTGTGATCGACGATCCGGGGCCGTCGAAGATACGGGCCCGTCAGCATTACGGCTCGTACGTGGCCGGCCCGGTGGTGCGCCGAACCATGGAGCGGGCGCTGAATTACCTCGGGGTGCAACCTTCGCCGACGGAAAAGGTGAAGGACGAGCTCGCGGGATTGTAAGCGTTTTCATTGGAAACTCGAAGACGATCTGAACGCCGCGTTCGGGTTCGATCTGGTAGCAGGCTTGACCTGAACTCTCCGATAACGGAGTGCCAGCAAAATTCCGGGAATTCCCGCAATTGAGTCTTTGCAGAAAGCGGTTACAGCAGTTACGATCCTTAATAGTGCAGCCGAGCGTCTCCGGGACGCGCGGAATTTGCAGGTTTTGCTCGTCTGTCCGCTCGCGCCCGTGGGGCTGTCGCGTGGACTGGTCCATCCCGAGAGGAGATTTGAGAGATGAAGAACGTTTTGTTTGCTGCTGCGGCTCTCGTCGTGGCTGCCGGGCTCGCGCAAGCCGCCCCGTCGGTTTACAACGATGCAGAGAATGACTTGTTTGACAACGGGTTTTCGAACCTCGACATCAAGTCGGTGTCCGTTGACAACGACGCGTCGAACATTTACATCAAGGTTGAGACCCGCGGCTATGCGAACTGGACGAAGTACATGCTGTACTTCAACGCTTCGACCGCCAGCGATTTCACTCCGTCCAACGCCTGGGCACGCCCGGTGAACCTGACGACCAACATCAGCCATTACGTTGGTTCTTGGGTTGACGCTGGCAGCGCGAACCAGCAGAACTGGTCTTGGGATGGTTTCAACTGGAACCTCGATAACACGACAGACAACAACCAGAGCCAGATCGGTTCGAACATCGTGATGTTCACGATCAGCCGCGCTGCCCTGGGCCTCACCAACCTCGGTGATGTGCTCCTGTTCGACGTTGCGACGTCGGGCGGCGGCAGCGGCGACCCGGGTGTTGATCACCTGAGCCGCAGCGACATGGCGACCACCGGCTGGGGCGAACCCTCGACCTCCGGCAACTTCCTTGCTTACACCATGCAGGTTCCGACCCCCGGCAGCCTGGCGCTGATCGGCATGGGTGGCCTGCTCGCTGCTCGTCGTCGCCGCTAAGGCTCGATTGGCAGGAATTAGGACTTTCGCAAGCCCCGGCGTCCTGCCGGGGCTTGTCTTTTTGCGATTGCGCAGAACTGTGAACGCCCGGCGTCCGAACTCGCTACATTCTGCGGCTCGATTGCCGGCCTGTCCGGCGGAGACCTCCCGTGCCCCCCATGATCGAAACGATCAACCTGACGAAGAAGTACGGCGAGTTGATCGCGCTGAACAACCTGAACCTGATCATCAACGAGGGCGATTGCTTCGGCTTCATTGGTCCCAACGGGGCGGGAAAAACCACGACGATCAAGATCCTCGCGACGCTGCTCAAGCCGAGCAGCGGACAAGCGAATGTCGCGGGATTGACCATTGGCTATCAGAACCGCCAGATCCGGCCACTGATCGGCTACGTGCCCGATTTCATGGGCGCGTACGAGGACATGGTGGTCACGGAATACCTTGAGTTCTTCGCGGCGTCGTACGGAATCCACGGCGGGCAGCGGATCAAGACTGTCAGGGACGTGCTGGAACTCACGGATTTGACGTATAAGGCCGAGGCTGAAGTGAACAGCCTTAGCCGCGGCATGCAGCAGAGGCTGAGCGTGGCACGCGTGCTGCTGCACGACCCAAAGGTTCTGCTGATGGACGAACCGGCCAGCGGCCTCGATCCGCGGGCCCGCATCGAGATGCGCGAGTTGCTGAAAGAACTCCGGCGCATGGGCAAGACGATTCTGATTAGCAGCCACATCCTGCCGGAACTCGCGGAGTTGTGCAATGTGGTGGGGATTATCGAGCGCGGGCAATTGCTCTTCAGCGGGACGGTGGACGAAATCGTCCGGCGCGCGAAGATGGGGCACATCCTGCATGTCGGCGTCACCGATCGCGTTGAGGAGGCCGCGAAAGTCATCGCGGCGATGCCGGGCGTGAAAAAAGTGTCGCTGGCAGATGCCGAGTCGCCGGGTGCCGCGGTGAATGGCGCGGGCAACGGGAGCGCCAAACAGAACGGCCAGGCACCGAAGATGATCGTCGCGGA
>JAHBXG010000112.1 GCA_019636565.1 Phycisphaeraceae bacterium | reverse complement strand
CGCGAGTTCGGGGGGGCACGGGATTGTCGAATTCGCCGACGTCACTTTGGAAAGTGTGTCGCAAAGCACGGCAAAACCCGACGCTCCGACTGTCGTTTCGGTGGAAGGGACGGTGAATGCGGAGGAAGTCGCACGCATTGTCGGGCAAGAGTCTGAGATCCGTTGGGTCCCGCCGGCGAATTCGGAAGAAGCCTCTCTTGCAATTTCGCTTGGCGGCATCCGCGAATTTGGCGGCGTGATCGCGCACTTCGGCCTGGCTGACCCAAGCCGACCCAAGTCGGGACGGGCGCATTCTATCGAAGTCTTTGGATCGAGCGACGGCACAACCTATCAGAAGCTTGGAGCGCAAACGGTTTGGTTTGGCGAGAGTTGCTACCTTCCGTTGCGGGACGCCGAAGCCGGATTCTTGCAATTTCGAGTGAAGGGCAATGGCCGCTGGGTCCTCCGGTCGCTCGAAATCGCGCCGCTTCCGTTCGGCGAGAGTCGGAATTCGACGCTGAGCCGGATTGCGCGCGACCAGAGACCCGGGATGCTCCCGCGTTACTTCTTGCCCGAGCAGGCGTACTGGACAGTTGTGGGAGTCGCGGATGATTCAAAGGAGGGGCTGCTCAGCGCAGATGGAGCGCTCGAGGTTGACAAAGAACGATTCTCAATCGAGCCATTTGTCTGCGATTTCGACGCGACAGAACTACTCGGCTGGGCAAACGCGACGCTCAGTCAAGATCTGACCGACGGATACCTGCCACTGCCACGCGTCACACGCCAATACCCCAACGGTCAATTGCTCGACGTAGAGGCTTTCGCGTTTGGCAAGCCCGGGCAGAGCGTGCTTGCCGCGACGTACACGCTCACGAGCCCAGCACCTGTTTCTTCCGCGATCGTGCTGGCAGTGCGGCCACTCCAGGTGAATCCACCGTGGCAAGACCTGAAGACAAGTGGCGGCTTTGCTCGGATCGACTCGATCGAGTGCGGCAGCAATGAAATGAGCGTGCGTCGCGCCCTGCCGCCGGACGAGAAGCGTGTTTTTGTCATCGGAAATGACATTGCCTGCAACGGTTTGGGCTCGGATCTAGATCCCGCTCTCATTCCCACGGCCGGACATTGGGAATGGCCCTCCAACAAAGTAACGGACCCTGCCGGTCTGGCGCACGCAGCATTTACTGCCAGCATTGGCGGCAAGAAAGCAAGAGTAGACAAATGGGCGGTGCTCGTGCCGCTCCATTCCGACGAGTTGCCCGAATGGGCATCGGGCGCCGCCCCGGATGCGATGGCGGCGCTCGAGAAGGAACGGCAATCGGTTGAGGGCTGGTGGCGAGCGGAACTGAACAAGGTCACTCTTTCGATTCCCGCTGACCGCGATCTCGAGAACACCTTCCGCACCGCCCTGGCCCACATCCTCATCAACCGCGACGGGCCGGCGATTCAGCCGGGTTCGCGCACGTACGAGCGATCGTGGATCCGCGACGGATGTCTCACGAGCAGCGCGCTGCTGGCGACCGGG
>JAHBXG010000111.1 GCA_019636565.1 Phycisphaeraceae bacterium | reverse complement strand
GGCGAGTTCGGGGGGGCAGGGGACGGTGGAGTTGGCGGATCTGGTCTTGGAATCAGTTCCGAAGCAGGAAGTGAGATCAGAATCGGTTTCGATTGTTCAGGTCACGGGCACAATTGAACGGGCAGGTCTCGGTCACATCTTTGAACACGGCGGCGCGAAGGTTCACTGGACTCCCGGGGTTCCCGATGGTGTGGTGACCTTGGATCTCGGGAGTACCCGCGAATTCGGCGGAGTGATCGGGACTTTTGCGCCGGGCGGCGCCGCACCCGAAGTGCGCGTCGAGACTTCGTTCGACGGAAAGGAGTTCGAGTCCGCCGGGAGCATTTTCGTGGGAGCGTCGGGCCGGTTTTATCTGCCGCTCCGTGACACGGAGGCCATCGTTGTTCGAGTTCGTTGTGTCGGCGGCTCGACGAAGACGAGATTGGAAACGATTGAACTCGCGCCGTTGGATTTCGGGGCGACACCGAACGGGATGTTCGCGCGGATTGCGTCCGAGCAGGCGCGAGGGCTGTTTCCGCGCTATTTGTTGAGCGAACAGCAGTATTGGACTGTCGTGGGTGTCGCTGACGACAAGAGCGAATCTCTTCTCAGCAGCGACGGCGCGGCGGAAATCGACAAGGAGCAATTCAGCGTCGATCCGATCGTGCTCCCAGATGGAGGCGAGGCTTTGACGTGGGCGAACGCGAAAGTTTCCCAGCAATTGGCGGAAGGGTATCTGCCTTTGCCGAGCGTCGTGCGAGACTACGACGGGCTGCGGCTGACGATCGACGCGTTCGCGTTCGGGGAGTCGGGCAGCAGTTCGCTCGCGGTTCGATACACGGTTGAGAACACGCAGCAGAAGTTGGCGAAGGGGAAGATGTTGCTCGCGCTTCGGCCGTTGCAGGTGAACCCGCCGTGGCAGGATCTCAAGACGACTGGCGGATTCGCACCCATCGACGCGATCGGCGTTGATTCGGCGAGAGATCCGATCGTGATCGTGCGGCGATCGCGCCCTGAGACCGTGAAGACGGTGCAATTCATCGGTGGAGCATCGGAGGTGTTGTCAAGTATTTCCGATTATGGGGACGCCGCGATTCGGATTCTTCGGAGCGACTTGCCGGGCGATCGGGAGAGTCCGCAAGAAGCCAGACGAGCAATGTCGGCGGTGGTTGTGTGCACGTACGAGTTGAAGCCGGGTGAGCGGCACGAGTGGGCGGCGGTGAGTCCGTTTCATGGTAATCTTGAAAGAGTGGCCGGACTTGGATCGATCGGAGCGACATCGATTGATCTCTCGCTCGCGGCGGTTCGTGACGAAGAAGAGGGAGTGAAGCGATGGTGGCGCAAGGAGTTGAATCGAACAGAGCTAAAGATCCCGGCTGATCCTGCTCTTGAAAACACCTTCCGCACGGCGCAGGCGCACATCCTCATCAACCGCGACGGACCCGCGATTCAGCCCGGCTCGCGCACGTACGAGCGATCGTGGATCCGCGACGGTTGCCTCACGAGCAGCGCTCTGCTCGCGACCGGA
>JAHBXG010000110.1 GCA_019636565.1 Phycisphaeraceae bacterium | reverse complement strand
TTTCGATGCCGCCGGAGGCAGGAACTACACCGATATCCCCAACGTGCTGATCAACCAAGGGTTCCGGATTACCAAGTTCACGGAAGAGCCGGTGAATCTCGAGACCGCGTTCATGCGCTTGACCAAGGGGTTGGTGCAGTAATCCGCTGACCTTAGCTCGCGGCATTTATCCGCCAAATCGTGCGATCTTGGTGGCGCTGCGTTGCCGGCTGAAGATGACTCCAGGGTTCGATTTGGTGAAGCGTCGTCCAACCCGTGGCGAGCGATCTTTTTGGAGATGATCTGAACCTCTTTCTGCTTGGTCGCGAACGGTTTGTGCGGGTGGAAAATTGAACATCGCAGACGAAACACTTCCCGAAATCTCTCCGCTATTCACGGAGTTCACGCCGTCCTGCCTCGACTGCGGTTATGAATTGAAGGGATTGCCCGATGGCAAATGCCCGGAGTGCGGGCTTCGGTTTGAACACGAAGCGCTGAAGCTGCACCATGCCGTGCTGCTCGAGCAAAGACGAGAATCACGCGCCAGATGGAAGCGCCAGGGCTGGCATGTCTTCTTCGGGGCCGCTGCGCTGTCCATGTTCATTTGCACCGTGAACGGCATTCTTCCGATTTTCTCTCCGATCACGTTTGTCATCGCGTTCGTTGTGTGGGCGGGCGCGCTGATCTACTGGACTAAATACGTCGAGCCCGGATGGTTCGTGCAGGCGCATCGGATTCTCGGGTTTGTCTTGCCGCTGGCGATCATGTTGTTGATCGTCTCCGGCACTCCCCATCGGACGTGGAGCGTGCCCGTCACGCTGGCGGCCATGGTGGGGGTGTGCTTTGTCGCGGTTCGTGGTTCACCTCTGGTGAGTTCTTTGGTCCTGCTGGTCGCGGCGATCGTGCCCATGATGATTGCCGGAATGCTGATCCGGCATCACGCGGCCTCGATTCTTGCCAAGGGCTTTGGCTGGACAGAACTCGATAAGCCCACAACAAACGGCTGGAAGCCGCTTCTCGCGTCCGAGGCGTTGCAAATCGGATTGGCAATGGAAGTGGCCTCGATCGCGATCGCATGCATTGTGGCGTTCTTTGTTCGGCGCGCGATGGTTCGGTTGCGTCGCTTGAGTAACGAGGGCCGTCATGCGGGAAACTTCTGGCAACAGCGGGTGTGAAGGCCGTGGGCTGAATCTCCGGCCACACCTCGGTCCCCCGTCAGAAATCACAACGAGACCCGGCACCGATCGTCCCGCCTTTCGGCTTGGCACATCGGAACGATGTTCCGCGATGCTTCCTCGGCAGCGGCGGCGCTTCGGCACGCTCATGCTGTATTCTGTGCCGCATGCCATCGCGGCTTTCTATCGAAGATGTCTCCGAGTACGTGGCCATTCGACGCGAGATGCTTGCGGATTCGCCGTGGGCCTTTCTCGCCAGTCCGAGCCAGGATCGGGGCAGCGATCCGGAGAAGGTTCGTCTGATGCTCGCGCGAGACGACGCGGCGGTTGTCGGCGAGCGAGTGAACGGCGTGCTCGGCGCAGTTGCCGGTATCGCGCGAGAAGAGGCGCTGAAGCGCCGTCACATCGCGACG
>JAHBXG010000011.1 GCA_019636565.1 Phycisphaeraceae bacterium | reverse complement strand
GCTGAACCAGAAGTTGTTCTTGAAGAAATCGGCGTGCCCGTACACGTGCGCCATCACCAGCTTCTGATCGGTGACCGAATTCGACTCCTGCAAGTACGCGTAACAGGGGTCGTTGTTGATCACCATCTCGTAAATGCGACCCAGCCCATAGGCGTCGCGCTTCGAGAGTTTCTCATACTCCATCCCCCAGCGCCAGTGCGGGTAGCGCGTGGGGAACCCGCCGTAACTGGCGATCTGGTTCATCGTGTCGAACGGCAGCACCTCGAAGATGACATCCACAAAGTTGAGCCCGTACTCCTTCGCCTTGGCCTCGATGGCCTGCTTGTGGGCGAGCAGTTCGGGCGACAGGTCGGTGTGCGGGGTGCCTGGCATGGGAGTGTTATCGGCAAGAAACCGCTAGTACATACGCGGAAGTGGGGGCATGGGTGCGGGGAAAAGGCCTGCGTCCAAGCCTTTCGGACGGGGCCTTCTCACGGCCAGCCCACAAGGCGGCCGGCGTTGAGCCAGAGCCACGAGACCAGCCCGAGGCATACATAGAAACACAAAACGCGCACGCCGAAATCGACGGCGGACTTGGATTCATCCGTGCCCCGAGATTTCAGCAATTTGACAAGCGCCAGGCAGCACGTGATCAGTACGGCCACGCGGCCTCCTGTCCAAACGAAATCGGTAGCAACAGCCCAAGCCGTCAGTTCGGGTCCGAAGAAAACCCGGTAGAACATCACTGTTCGACCAACTTCGAAGATGCTTTCTAGAGCACCGATGCACGCAACGACCATCAGCAGGATTACGGTCGTGTCGCGTGGCCGAGGGGAGCCGGCCAATTCGAGCTTGGCAACGTGTTTGCACTCAGGGCACACCCCTGTCACCACGCCGTGTAGGTTGTAACCACAGGCCGGGCATGGCGCATCGTTTGCATCTAAAAATGATCGGATCAGTGAGCGGTCGCTTTCCGAAGTCATATCGCTAGCGTACCAGCCGTTGTGTTGGCACCCATGCCCGATCCGGCACCCACTCTCAAATCGCCTGCATCAGATACGTCCAGTACCTCGCAACATAGTGGACCATCGTCGCGACAAAGATCGCGACGCTAATAGATATCAGCCACGCATTCGATCGCGCGGGGAGCCGACGCATCCACGGCGTCAGCAACAGCCCGAGCCCCCCCAGCAACAGACTCAGAAAAAACAGCGTAATTGCCGTTTGATCCAGCAGGTTCTGCCCAAGAAAAAACGTTCCCAGGTTTTCGATGAGCGCAAAGCGCGTCGGGGTAATCGGAACCGTCGATCCTCCCGCCGTTCCGTTGGATGCCCCGGCATCACTCCGCCCGGTGAACTGCTGGATGATGGCTTGTGCCTGCGCCGAGTTGACCGCCGCAACAAACCGCCGCGATGCCGCGCTGTGATACTGCCACATCCGCATCGCCGTCGTGAGCGAGCCGCCCAATCCCCAAAGAAAAAGCCACCCGTTGATCAGCAGCGAGAAAACCCAATACGGCACCGATGAAACACGCGATCGAAGCTGCAACTCCAGCGGCCACGCGCACTCCGGGCACACAGGCTCATCGCAGCCGCGAACGTCGTAGCCGCAACTGGGGCAGGGGATCGTTCCCTCGCTCAAGAAATTGCGCAGCGCAATAGCCCCCGGAGATTCGTCCGGCGCTTTTCGCGGTTCGACAATGTCTTCGGGCCTGTTCATCAATCGCCGGACTTACGAGCGCGGGCGGCGCGCACCATTCCTGGCTGTCTTGCCGGGCTGCCCCGTCTTTGGTTGCACTGCCTTCGTCGCCGACACCCCGACCAACCGCACCCGCAAGACCGGCACGCCCTCCCGCGACAGCGCCGCGACGCCCTCGCCCTGAAGCCACCGGTTCACCTCGTACGCCGCCGCGGAAGAATCGCACGCGAGTTCGAGCGTTCCGGCACGCAGCCCGGTGGGGCGGCAGCAATCGACCAATTCGGGCGGTGCCGCGGCAATCCACGCCTGCATCGCTCTGCTCAGCCCGCGATCGGCCCGGCGGGCTTCGTCCGCAATCTTCGAAATCGCCGTCTCCAGCGAGAGATTCCGGGCCGCAGGCTGGCGCCAAACTCGGAGCTTCTCTATCTGATGTTTGGCAGCGACCGAATCCACGGAAGATAGTGTACGAAAGTGGCCCGGGCTCCGGGCCGGGAATGAGACTATTGTTTTGCTGCCGATCGCCGGTATCGGGGCCGGGTTCTCATGGCCGCCGGCACGTTCGAAAAAGCAAGTCCTGATTGTTCCTCGGTGCGACAGGAAGCGCCGACGGACTTGTTGATCGGCGCATGCAGCGCGCGACACGGAAGAGTCGCGGGCGCGGAAAGTTGAGCGAAGAGATTGGGAAATCGTCGAGGACGGCGCGGACGCGGGAGGGGTGGCTATGGCCACGGTGGCGGCGGTGGGGCTGCGCAGGGGCGCTTTGGTGACAATCCCGGCGGCGGATGGGGCGGCGGAGTTGCCGCCACGATGCGTCCCGCACCGCCCGCGTTCCCCGGTTTGGAACTCCCGCCCGGGCTTCAGCGAATCAAGCCCTTCGAAGAACTCACCTCGATCGATCCTGCGCCAAGGCTCACGCTCGAGTACCCGGGCTGCCCCGCCAGTTGCCGCTTGATCGATCTGTTCTGTCCCATCGGCCGCGGCCAGCGCGGCCTGATCGTCTCGCCTCCCAAGGCGGGAAAAACAACGCTTCTCAAAGATATCGCGACCGCCGTTCTTCGCAATCACCCCGATGTCGAAGTCGTCGTGCTTCTGGTCGACGAACGCCCCGAAGAAGTCACCGATTTCCGTCGCACGTTCTCCCAGTTTCTCACCGAGCAGTCCGAAACGATCCGCCGGGGCGAGCAGGCCGCGGCAGAGTTGATGAAGGAACTCCCTCCCGACGTCGCGGCACAATTGCAAAGCAGCGCCAACGGAGAGACGGATATTCCGCAGGCTTCCGCGCCGGCGCCCACGCCGATCGCCATGTCGCCCCGCGTGCGTGTGATCGCAAGCAGCAACGATCATCCGGTCGAGAAACACATCCAGATCGCACTCGCCACGCAGCAATACTGCAAGACGCTGGTGGAATGCGGCCGGCACGTCTTGGTGGTAATGGATTCTCTCACAAGGCTCGGCCGCGCATTCAACAACTCGCGCCACCACGCCAGCAGCGGCCGCACCATGACCGGCGGCCTCGACAGCAAGGCGCTGGAAGTGCCCCGCCAGATCTTCGGCGCCTCTCGCAACACCGAAGAGGCCGGAAGCCTCACGATGATCGCCTCGTGCCTCGTCGATACCGGCAGCGCCGCCGATCAGATCATTTTCGAGGAGTTCAAGGGCTCCGGAAACATGGAACTGATCCTCGACCGAAAGATTTCGGAGCGGCGACTCTTCCCCGCGATCAACCTCGCCGCCAGCGGCACCCGCAAAGAGCATCTCCTGATGGGCGAACACGAGATGAAAACAATGACGGCCCTGCGCCGGCGGCTGCTCTCGATGCCCCCGCCTCAGCAGGTGGAGCAGTTGCTCGCGGCTTTGCAAAGATTCCCAACGAACGCGGCGCTGGTCGGTAGCGCGGGATAGAAAAGATGGATCGGTGAGACCGATTCTCACCCCGCTACCATCTCTCAGTGAGTGTCCCCTTTGACAGTCCGCCTCCCGGTTGCGTTGCCGAACCCCCCAGCGGCCCGACGCAGATGCTGGGTTCCATGAAGCCGGGCGCGATTTCACACGTCGCAAGCCTCGGAGTGGAAGACCCGGGAGATGCGGCACTCCTGCGGGCCATGGGGCTGCGACCCGGTGTCCGCGTCAGGGTCGTTCGTTTGGGTGAACCGACGATTCTCGAAGTGCTGGGTGCGGAAGCATGCGGCTGCGCCTGTGCCAGCCGCATCGGGCTCACAAAGCTGCTGGCTTCGCGCGTGCGGGTCGTGGCGCCGGCAGGAGATGCTCCGCCGGAGAGCGCTCGATGAGCGAAGGCGAGCATTTCGCAGCAGTCGGTATCGCCGCTCCCCGCACCAGCGAGGCGGGTCCAACCGAGATACTGCACGTTCCGCTTCTCGGCAACCCCAACACGGGAAAGACGACTCTCTTCAACGCCCTGTGCGGCCTGCGCCACAAGACAAGCAACTTCCCGGGCACCACCCAGGAAGCGCGTATCGGCGTGGTGCGTGTCGCTCAGGGCCAAGACGCCGAGGTCCGCCTCATCGACCTCCCCGGCATTTACTCCCTCGAACTGGATGTCCTGGAAGCAAGCGTCTGCCGCGACGTGCTCGCCGGAAGACTCAGCCCCCGCGGCGAGCCCTTTGGCGATCCCGAGGCAGTTTGCATCGTGGTGGATGCAACCAACCTCGCGCGCAACCTCGTGTTCGTGGGGGAGGTGCTCCGCCGCCGCCTGCCGACGGTGGTTGCGCTCAACATGATCGATCTGGCGCGTGCGGAAGGGAGAGAGATCAATCTGCGCACGCTTGAGGAGCAACTCGGTTGCCGCGTCGTCGCCGTGAGCGCCCGCAAGGGTGAAGGCTTGGCAACACTGGCGTCGGCGCTGCGCTCGGCAACCGTGCCCACGCACTCGCCCCCCGGCGAACAGTCGGAATTGGAGCAGTGGGCCGATCGTCTCGCGGTGCGGTCCATGCAGCCGGCGACCGGGAGCGATGCCGGCGCCAGCCGGTTGTCGATTTCGGATCGATTGGATCCGATTCTGGTCTCGCCTTGGACCGGCATCCCGATTTTCGCGGCTGTCATGGTCGCGGTGTTCTATGTGATCTTCTCGGTTGCCCAGTTCCCGATGGATTGGATCGACGGCGTCTTCGGCTATGCCGCGGACTCCGTCGAGAGTGTCCTGCCGCCAGGGATCCTGCGCGACCTGATCGCGCGGGGAGTGGTCGTTGGAATCGGCGCGACGGCGGTCTTTGTGCCGCAGATCTGTCTCTTGTTCTTTTTGATTTCACTGCTGGAGGACACCGGCTACCTGGCGCGAGCGGCATTGCTCATGCACCGCGTGCTTCAGCCGTTCGGGTTGCCCGGCCACGCCTTTGTCCCGTTGCTCTCAAGCCATGCCTGCGCGCTGCCCGGCATCATGTCGACGCGCGTGATCCCGGATCGGCGCGAGCGACTGGCGACCATTTTGGTGGCGCCGTTCATGACGTGCTCGGCGCGTCTGCCCGTGTACGTGCTGGTGACGAGCCTGCTGTTCAAGGGGCGGCCGTTCTACGCGGGGCTTGCGTTCGTCGGCTGCTACATGGTCGGCGCGATCGCTGGTTTGGCCAGCGCCTTCATCGCGCGCCGAACGATTCTCAAAGGCCCCTCGCGCCCGATGGTCCTTGAACTGCCCACGTACAAGATCCCCAGCCTGCGCACGGCGCTCGCAACCACCATCGATCGGGGCTGGGTTTTCCTGAAGAACGCAGGGACAAACATCCTCGCGATCTGCATCGTGCTCTGGTGGCTGGGGAGCTATCCGCACGTGCCGCCTCCGCCGCAGGTCGTCGCGATGCGTCTCGAAGCCGCCGAGGTTCGAACGCGCGCCGCAGAGACCACCGGTGTGATCGCGGGCGAACTCGGCTCGCGGGCGGAAGAAATCGAGGCGAGCGCCGACAAACTCGAAGCGGCGAACGCCAAGGCGCGTTCCTTTATCGGTCGCATGGGCAAGGCCGTGCAGCCCGTCTTTGCGCCCCTGGGGTACGACTGGCAGCTCACCGTTGGCGTGCTCACGAGTTTCGCGGCCCGGGAGGTCTTCGTTTCGACAATGGCGGTCGTGACGAGCGCGGGAGGCGATAACGCCGATGTACACAACGAGGGAATCGTCCAATCCATCGCGAACGCGCCGCGAGACGACGGCAAGACGCCGATTTTCACGACAGCCACCTGCTGGTCGGTGCTCGTGTTCTTTGTGCTGGCGATGCAGTGCCTGCCCACGCTCGCAGTGACCGCCAAAGAAGCGGGGGGCGCCAAGTGGGCGCTCCTCCAACTCGGCTGGATGAGCGCCGTGGCATACGCCGCGGCATTCACGGTGTATCAATCTCTCCGCCTGGCGGGGTTCTCCTGATGTCGATTCCCTGGTCGGATTGGCAATTCTGGGTCGCAACAGCAGTCGCGCTTCTAGCGCTCTGGCTGGTGCTTCGGAATCTTCTACCGCCCGGATGGTTCCCGTTTTCCAAGCGCCGCGGCAAGGAAACCAAGGCGTCGCTCACCGTTGGCGGCAAGCCCGTGGAGCGCAAGGAGCCCACATGAACCGGTGCCTTTCCGCACGGCGGTATTCCGGATCTTCCTGAATTGTGGGCGATTTCAGAGTATTTTCTTTGGCCCAAGAGCGCCATCCCGCTACGGTGTTCCATGACAAGTGTGCATCCGACCTCCATTCTCTCGAAAGATTGCGAGATCGGAGAAGGCGTAGTGATCGGCCCGTGGTGCGTGGTGTCGGGCCGGGTGAAACTCGCCGACGGCGTGCGGCTCATCGGCAATGTCTATCTCAACGGCCCGCTGACGATCGGACCCCGCACGGTCCTGTATCCATTCTGCTCGATCGGCTTCGCGGCGCAGCACCTCAAGGTCAAGCCCGGGGACGCGACGGCCGGCGTGGTGATCGGCGCGGATTGCACGCTCCGCGAGCACGTGACGGTTCACGCCGCGACGCACGATACCAACCCCACGGTCGTCGGTGATCGCGGACTGATGATGGTCAATTCCCACCTGGGACACGATGCACGAACCGGCAACGATGTTGTGCTCGTGAATAACTCGGCTCTCGGCGGGCACGCCACCGTCGGCGATTCCGCGACGCTCGGAGGCGGCGCTCTGCTGCACCAGTTCGTCCGCGTCGGGCGCTTGGCGTTCGTCGGTGGCGGAACGCGCGCCGTGGCTGATGTTCCCCCCTTTACCTCCGCAGTAGAGCGGTCGCGCCTCTCGGGCATCAACCTGATCGGGATGCGCCGCGCGGGCTTCCCTCGCGACCAGATCACCAGCGTGCGGGAAGCTTTCCGCAAGAGTTTCCGCGAGCCCATGACCAGGCCCGAAATGATCCAGAAATTGAAAAAACTGGGCGAACGGTGCGAATTAGTTGCCGAGATGGCGAAGTTCGTCGGAGACTGCGCCAACCGCCCCATCAGCGTCGGCTACGACCGCGACGATCGCGAAGGCGCTGTCATCTAACGGATCACGTTGCGCCCACGCCGATCTTCCAGCATCGGTGAATTCTTTCGTTGCGGAAGTCTTCCGGCACCGTCTGGCGGCTGATCTCTCGCACCCGCAGGCCCGCGGCTTCGAGCGCTGCCTGGTCGAGTTTGAACTGCCTGAAGTTATTCGAAAAGAAAATGGTCGCGCCGGGGCTCATGAGCGACGCGGTCCGCGTGATGAGTTCGACATGCGCCGTCTGCACCTCAAAATCCTGCTCCGTGCTCTTGCTGTTCGAAAACGTGGGTGGGTCGATGACCGCGAGGTCGTACTGCTCGCCCGCCTTGTGCTCTCGAAGGAATTGCAGCACGTCGGAGCGCACAAGGCGGTGTCGATCGCCGACGAAGCCATTGATCGAAAGATTTCGCGAGGCCCAGTCGAGGTACGTGTTCGAAAGGTCAACGCTGACCGTGGACGCGGCGCCCCCGGATGCGCTGTAGACCGAGAAACTGCCGGTGTAGCAGAAGAGATTCAAGAGTCGTTTGCCGGCGGAGAGATCGCGGACCATGCCGCGGGTGATGCGGTGATCAAGGAAAAGGCCGGTGTCCGCGTAGTCGGTCAGGTTGACCTCAAATTTCAGTCCGCCTTCGCGTGCAACGATCTTGACCCCCTCGTCGGCCATGCGTTCGTGCTGCGACATGCCGCGCTGGCGCGGACGGTCTTTCATGTGAACGTGGGATTCGGGGATTTCCAGCACCTTCGCCGTGCGGGCGACCACCTCGTCGCACCAGTCCGCGTGCTGCGCGGGCGTGCGGCTGTGCCCGCGCTCGTGCTCGAAGATGTGGGCGTAATCCTCGTAGCGATCGATGACGAGCGGCACATCCGGGCAGTCGCGCTCATAGAGGCGATAGCAGAAAATTCCCCGGTCGGGCCAGCGGCGCAGATGCCGGGCACGCTTCGCCAGACGGCCTTCGAAATCATCGAGCTCGCGCACGTCACGCTCGCGCAGGCCACCGAAGGCGGGCGCGGGTGCGGGCTTGGGCGGCTCGAAATCTTGTTCTGCGCTGTTCTCCGGGCGGTATTCCAGATCGTTCTCGCCGATCGCCGCTTCGAACGTCGTTCCTTCCGGCGGGCGCGGGCCAAGAAACGTGTAATACGTGCACTCGATCTGCGCGTTGAACAGTTTGCGCCGGCGCGAGGCTTCCTGACCGAGAAACCGCTCAAAATTCGGATACGCCGTCAGGATGTGGTGCGACCAGGTCGGCAAGGTGCGCAGCACGCGGGGAATCGTTCGGTAGAGCTCTTCCACCGGCTCGGTCTCGCCCAGCCGCACGCCGTAGGGCGGGTTGGCGATGATGCAGCCGTACTCCGCTTTGCTCGCAAGATCCGCGAACGCGCGCTTGCTGAAATGGATCGACCGCTCGACTCCCGCTGCGTTCGCATGCCGCCGCGCCAGGCTCAGCGCTTCGTCGCTGATGTCGCTGGCGTGGATCGTGATCGGAAGATTCTCGCGGGCGAGATCCGCCGCTTCCTGGTCGGCGTCGTCCCACGCGGATTCCGGGATCGCGGGCCAGTGCGCGCTGTCGAAGTCGCGCCCACGCCCAGGGGCGATATTGAGCCCGATCATCGCTGCTTCAATCGGGATCGTGCCGCTGCCACAGAACGGGTCGATCAGCGGACGCTCCGGTCGCCACACGCTGAGCAACACCAGCCCCGCCGCCAGCGTTTCCTTCATGGCCGCTTCGCCAACGTAATCGCGATACCCCCGTTTGTGGAGCCCGATGCCGCTGGTGTCAATCGTGAGAATGCAGACGTTGTCGAGAAGTGAGGCCTCAATGATGACGCGAGAGCCGGTCTCGGGGAGTGAATTGGTCTTGTGGGCCGAGAGAAGGCGCTCGACAATGGCTTTTTTGACGGTGCGCTGAACAGCGGGCACGCTCGATAACTGGCTCCGAACGCTTCTGCCGTTGACCGGGAATTCAGAATCGGCATCGATCCACCGTTCCCACGGCAGGGACTTTGTGGTGTCGAAGAGAGCGTCAAAGTCGGCGCAGTCAAAGCGGGTGATCGTGAGCAACACGCGATCGGCCGTGCGGAGCCAGATGTTCACGCGCGGGATGGCCTCAAGACCGGCTTCAAACTGCACGCGCCCGGTCGAAATGATCTTCGCGTCATAACCCAGCGAGATAAGTTCGCGCTGCGCGACCGCCTCCAAACCGAACGCCGTGGTGGCGACGAGTTGGAATCGTTCGGACTGATTGGACGAAGGCATACTGCTCACGAGGGCAGTAGGTTAGGGAGAGCGGGCCGGAACCGAACCGAGAGATTCGCGGATCACGCCGCGCATCGCGATGAAGTTTGCCTCTTCGGAGAATCGCTCGGCGTTGATCCGGCACGCGTCCCGCACTCCGCTTTTCGCCGGGCAGCGCCCGATCGCATCCGCCAGACTGTGCGCCGCCTGCTCCGGAAAGAGGATGCCCGTCTGCCCATCGATCACAGTGTCCAGCGCGCCGCCCACGCCGAAAGCGACGACGGGTGTGCCGCAGGCTTGGGCTTCGAGCGCAACGATTCCGAAATCTTCAAGTTGGGGGAACAACAGCGCGTCAGCCTTTCGATAAAGCGCGCGAAGAAGAGGATCACTGACGCGACCGAGCAGCGTCACGTACTTGGAATCGCCCGTCATTTCCCGCAGGCGGTTCAACTGCGAGCCCGAGCCTGCAAGGACGAGCGGGCGTTTCAGGCGCTCCGCGGCTTCAACGGCAAGGTCGGCTTTCTTGTACGGTTCGAGCGCGCCGATGTAGAAAAGAAATCCGGCCGGAAGGGCCGCGAGCCTTTTCGCATCCTCGTCCGCCAGATCATCGGGTCCGTCCGGCGTGAAATACTCCGTCCGCACTGGCGGAAAGACAATCTCGGAATCTCTGCCGTAGAAATTCCGAATGCGTTCCCGCGTCACCGTCGAGATCGCGATGTACGTGGTCACGTGCTGCGCCGCCCGATAGTCGAGCCGTCGCAGCGCGGGCGAGCAAACACGCAGACCAAGGCCCATCATCCCTTGGCCATACTGATCGCCGAGTTCCCACAAGTAGCGGGGGGGCGTGAAGCAGACGCAAATATGACGCACACCGTCCGGCACGCGCAGCGCGTGGATCGCGGCCGAACTCGACGAAAGCACCAGATCGATCGGGTCCTTCGCGTGATCCTGCGCGAAGGTGCGTGAAATGCCGGCCATCCCCGCGTGATAGAGCGGGAGCAGCCACCGCCGCGCTCGATCCGCGCCGGGAACGCCGTTCAGAAACGAGACCCGGCGGGGCAGTCGATCGATCGCTGGCGTAATCGGCTTCCCGTTGTCGAACATCGTGTAGATGCGCGGGGGCGCATCGCGCGGCCAGTCTTTGGCAATGAGCCGGGCATGGCAGTCAAGAACGCCCTCGCCGCCGCGATAGCCGACGAGCCAGTCGTGTGCGAGGGCAATGTGCGGCTGGCGACCGGAGATCATCAAGGGGTCGATCGTAACCGCTTTCGGCCGCAAGTGCTACGCGATGCGAGCACAAGCGTGGCGCAGTCGCTGGCGACGGAGGCAGCATGGAAGAGCGAAAGCCGCGAGTGCCGCGGCGCTGGGTGCCGGGATGATCTCAAAGGCAAGATCCGTGCGAAAAGCGGACCACGAATCCAGGGGATACGCAAACGACGCCATGTTGGCATTGCCTTCGGGGGAACTGTTCCAGACCAGCGTATCGGTGTGAGGAACCTTGAGATTGCCGCCGATGATGAGCCAGTATCTTCCGGGATCGAGCGCGAGCGAATCGACCGTGAGTTCGAATCGAAACTGAAGATTGCCGTTGATTCCGCTGGCGCCGGTGGCCACGATTGAAAGCGCAGTCAGAGCGACAGTCTGATGAAAGTAAATCTGCGAGGTATCGGGATACGTCAGACCATGTCCGACAATCGCAATGTCGATGCTCGCGATATTGGAAAGATCATGCACGGCTGAAGAAGAATTGCGTCCCCACCAGGCGATGGCGGTGATCGGTCCTCCCGCGATATCGAAATCATCGGCGGCTCGCGATTGAAATGTCTGATCCGCCGTGTTCGCGGCGAAGAACCCAGATTCCGCATTCGCGCCCGGCAACTGGCGGACGAGCGAGCTTCCGAATGCAAAGGACGAAGTGAAAATTCCGAGCGCAGCTACAGCGGTCCTCATGGCGAATCTCCCGGGACTGCCCTGCTTGCGCCTTCGAACATTCGCCACCGGTGCCGCACGCCGTGCATGCCACGTTCGACGATGTGCAGTCATTCCACTCAAGGGCTCATGTTGTTGCAGTTGATCGAGATATTCACGGCAAAAAAGTTCGGCAATGGCCATCGATGCAAGAAAAAGGCCGCGCCGGGGGAAATCGGCGCGGCCTGGAACACCCTGAATTGAGTTCAAAAATCAGCGGCGGCGACGGCCGGCAACGATCATTCCCAAACCGAGCAGTGCAGAAGCGCCGGGTGCGGGGATGATTTCGAAGGCCATGTTGTCGCTCGGAGCAAACGCGATCCATCCGCTGTTGGGATAGAAGAACGACGCGTTCGCCGCATTGCCGGTGCTGCTCACGTTCCAGACGAAGGTGTCGCCAAAGTTATTGCTCAGCAGGCCGCCCACCGAGAACCAGTACGTACCGCCGGCAAGATTCAGCGGAGCGATGTTGAGATCAAACTGGTACTGGATCGCGTTGGACACAGAGAAATTGCCGGTCGGCGTGATCGTCAAACCCGCGAGCGTGGGGGCGCTGTGGTAGAGCACGTTCCCCGCGTCGGGAACGCCGCCCAGATCGCCGTAGATCGCGACATCGAATCCGGTGATGTTGGTCAAGTCGGCAAACTGAAAGTTCTGGCTGCTGCCCCACCAGCGCACGGATGTCACGGTTCCGCCGGCGATCGTGAAGTCGTCGGCCATTCGCTGGGTGAAGAACTGATTTGGGCCGCCGACAGAGTAATAGCCGCCCGAGCCGGGGGCGTTGTCGGGCTGGCTGTACAGTGCTGCCGCCGAGGCGGTGCCGCAGATTCCAAAGACACAAAGCGCAATGATCCCTGATCGCATTTTCTCTCTCCTCCAAGTAGCGGCCGCGGCGGAGCGGCCTGGTGACTCGCCAGACTAACGCCAACGCGAACGAGATGCAAGGGTTCGGCTCCCCGGTGAGGACGAAGCCGGTCCAGCGATCTTTTATCGGGCGTTCGTGAGTCATTCTGGGCTTCGCAGCTCTCGCCGCGCGTGGCGGGGGAGCGAAACAATGCCATTGTTTCTGCCAAAGAGGAACCATGAGCCTTCCAAACAGCGTCGGACACATCACCTGGCATGACTACACCACAGAAGACGCATCCCGTTTGAGGGACTTCTACAAGGGCGTCGCGGGGTGGGAGACGTCGGACGTGGCGATGTCGGACGCCGCCGGTGCTTACGCCGATTACTGCATGCACGCGCCCGGCGCCGACGGCAAGCGGGGTCCCGTGGTCGCCGGCGTTTGCCACGCGAGAGGTCCGAACGCGAAATTGCCGTCGCAGTGGCTGATGTACATCACGGTTGCGGATGTCGCAGCCAGCGCCAAGCGATGTGTCGAACTCGGCGGCAAATTGCTCGACGGGCCGCGCAAGATGGGTGGTCAGATGTTCTGCGCGATCCAGGATCCGGGCGGCGCGGTGTGCGCACTCGTTTCGCCCTGAGCAGCGGGCCCTGGATGCCTTAGTAGGCCCTGCCGCGAGCGGCGATCCATTCTGCGAACAAGCCGGCGCATTCGTCTGTCAGCACGCCCCGCACGGCTTTGGTCTTGCTTTTTCCGATTCGATAGACGTCTTCGATTGGCAGAGTCAATTCGGTGAAACCGGCTTTCTCGGCGTCGGCGATGGTCGCGCCGCAGTAGACCGCGTCCAACTTGCTCCAGTGGATCGCCGAGGCGCACATGGGGCAAGGTTCTGTGGTCGTGTACATCACGCAGCCGGCCAGATCGATCGATTCAATCGCCTTGGCGGCGTTCTGGATGCACACCACTTCGGCGTGGGCGGTTGGGTCGGTGCGTTTCCAGACTTCGTTGTGTCCGCCCGCTACCAGCGAGTCATTGCGGACCACGACGGCGCCAAAGGGCGATTGGCCGCTCGCTATTCCCTTGCGGGCTTGCTCGATTGCCAAACGCATCCAATGAGAGTGATCCACGTTCATGGGGCAAAGCCTATGAAGCCAAGGTGCGGATTCCAAAAACAAAGCCCGGCCCGCATGTGCGAGCCGGGCGAATTCAATCTAGTTCAAGTCTTCAGCGTCCCTGGGGACGAGCGTGCACGCCACGGACGGAGCGGAACGGCTTGCCGCCGCTGCGCTGGCCGCCACCCGAATTCGGAGTGCCGTTGAAACCTTGGCCCTGAGGCGCCGAGGCGGAACGTTCGCCACCGTCGTTGCGGGGGCGATTCCAACCCGGACGGGACGAGTGCGATCGACCGCCGTAGCCGCCGGAGTTGCGCTCCTCGTACGACCGACGATCGGCTTCGCGCTCTTCGGCGGTGGGGGGAACCGGCTCGGGGAGAGCGGGCAACTGGGTGATCGCGTTGAAGCGTTTGCCGGTAACGCGTTCAATATCACGCATCAGGCCGCGCTCGGCGCCGTCGCAGAAACTGATGGCGATGCCCTTGGCGCCCGCGCGGCCGGTGCGGCCGATGCGGTGCACGTAGGCCTCGGGCTCCATCGGGAGATCGAAGTTAAAGACGTGGGAGATGCCGTCGACGTCGAGGCCTCGGGCGGCGACGTCGGTGGCGACGAGGATTCGGCTGCGACCGGCGCGGAAGCCGTCGAGAGCGCGTTCGCGCTGGCTCTGGGCCTTGTTGCCGTGGATGGCGACGGCGGAAATGCCGGAGCGATTGAGCACCTTGGAGAGCTTGTCGGCGCCGTGCTTGGTCTTGGTGAAGACCACGGCCCGCGTGACCTTGGCTTCCTGGAGGATGTGCTCGAGGAGGGCGGGCTTCATGTGCTTCTGCACCATGTAGAGCGACTGCTCGATCATCGGGGCGGCGGACGCGACCGGGGTTACGGCAACCTTGACCGGGTTCTTGAGGAGAGAATCGGCGAGTTTCATGATTTCGCGGGGCATCGTCGCGCTGAACATCATGGTCTGGCGATTGGGGCTCAACAGGCTGACGATGCGGCGGATCGGGGCGATGAAGCCCATGTCGAGCATGCGGTCGGCTTCGTCGAGCACCAGGATCTTGATCTGGCTGAGGTCAACGTGGCGCTGCTCGATCAGATCGATCAGGCGGCCGGGCGTTGCAACGAGAATGTCGATGCCATCGCGGAGAGCGCGGACCTGGCGGCCCTGGCTGACGCCACCGAAGATGCAGGTGCCGCGAAGGCCGGTGTGGCGTCCGTAGGCCTGGAAACTTTCACCGATCTGCGTAGCCAGTTCGCGCGTGGGCGAGAGGACAAGCACGCGGGGCAAATACGGCCCGCGATTCGTCACGTCGCGCTTCTCGGTTGTGAGCAGGTGGAGGATCGGGAGCGCGAAGGCAGCGGTTTTTCCTGTGCCCGTCTGAGCGCAACCGAGCAGATCGCTTCCGGCCATGAGGGGCGGAATCGCCTGCGCCTGGATGGCGGTGGGGGTCGTGTAGCCCTCGTCGGTCAGTGCGCGGAGCACGGGTGCCGAGAGGTTGAGTTCGGAGAAGAGCGTCGCGTCGGGCGTCTTTGGGGTGCTGACGGCGATGTTGGCCTGGATGACGTCGTCGGGTCCGCCGCGAGCGATGAGCTTGTTATGGGAGGGCGCGTGGCCGCTGCCGCGCGAGTCGCGTGAGCCGTGCGAGTCACGAGTTCCGTGGGACGCATGAGACCCGTGCGAAGAGCCGCCGGAGCGGTGCTGGGGCTTGCCGTGGGAATGCCCGTGCGAGTTGCCGCCGTGGGCCTTGGGATGCGAGGGCTTGTGCGATCGGTGTGCGTGGTTGGAATGGCCCGAGTTGTTGGACGAGGAACGAGAATGAGGCATGAAGAGACAGAACTCCTTCGTGCCGCCGGCGCGAAGCCTGAGCGGACGAATGTTTCGGGCGTTCCCTGCACCAAACGATTGGGACAAGTAGTGCCGTACTGGGGTGGAGCGACCGGAAAAAACTCCGACCGCTGCCAGCAGATTCCCAGGACGATCGGTGGGCGAGCCTGCCGCGAAGGGCTGAAGGCTCAAGCCGAAAGTGCTCATGAGGCCACTGGCGAGATAGAACTATAGGCACCCCGCGGCATTGGTGTTCGCTTTGCTTGTGCCGCGCGGTAGGCTTTTCTGAGGCCGGTGCCGAGCGCCGAAGCGTTTGCCGGTCCAGATTGAAGGGCCACGTATGCGTCCATCTTGTGCGGTTTTCGTTTTTGCGTGCGGCTTTGCGGGCTCTCAAGTCACGTCTGTTCTGGCGGGCCAGACCTATTACTCGACCAAGGCGGGCTTTGTCGCCGCGACCAATCCGGTGGTGGTCGAGGATTTCGAGAACGCGCCGGCGGAGCAGATTCTGGCGTCGCTGACGAGGCCGGTGGGCACGTTTTCTCCTTACGCGGGCGAGCCCGCTCCGAACGTCTACATCAACCTCGCGAGCTACACGAACTTCGGCGTGCCGGGACCGATCGGAACGCGGGTGATCACGGCGAATGGTGATGAAGACTTTGAGTTGTTCCTCGCGACTCCAACGAAAAACGTCGGCTTCGATACCTATCTCAACGAGTTCGGGCCGGCGACGATCCGTCTTTATGGTGCGGGTCACCAATTGCTCGACACATATCTGCATGATCACGATTCCACCAAGGTCGGGTTCTTCGGGGTCGTTTCGGATGTGGCCCTGACCAGCATCCGCTGGACGACGTCGATCGGTCGCTCGGTCAACACCGGCTATGACAACATCCTGATCGGGACGGCGTGCGTGGGGGACTTGAACCACGACGGGTTTGTGGACGATTCGGACTTCGTGATATTCGCCGGTGCGTACAACCTTCTCGACTGCGCCGATCCGTCGATGGCACCCGGTTGCCCGGCGGATCTGAACGCGGACGGCTTCGTTGATGACGCGGACTTTGTCATCTTCATCGCGGCGTACAACGCGCTGCTGTGCGAATAGAGCCGGGGGGCGGGACAGGCTGAAAGGCGTGCCGCTCGGGGAGGCCGGTCGATTCGGGCATTGCGGCCGATTTGATCCTGCTATCTTGTGCCTCATGCTCTGCCGCCTGACGGGAAAACTCGAAGCGGTTCTTGAGACTGCGGCGATCGTTGCCTCGCCGGACGGATGCAGTGCGCGCGAGGTGCTTCTGCCGGCGTATGTGGCGAGGTCGCTGGCGTCGCGCATCGGGCAGACGGTGACGTTTAGCACGCTTGAATACCTGGAAGGGCAGGGGCAGGGGACGAGTTTTATACCGAGGCTGATCGGGTTCACGGCGCAGCGGGATCGGGCGTTCTTTGAGGTGTTCACGACGGTCAAGGGGATCGGGAACAAGAAGGCGCTTCGGGCGATGGCGATCGAGCCGGCGGCGATTGCGCGGGCGATCGCTTCCAGAGATGCCCACGCGCTCATCAAACTGCCGGAGATCGGCAAGCGGATGGCGGAGACGATCATCGCGGAACTCCATGGCAAGGTGGAGAGTTTCCTGAGCGAGCAGGAACTGGGATCACTCGAGATCAAGTCGGGATCGATCGCGATGCCGTCGCGCCTGAGCCCGATCGCGGAAGAAGCGGTGACGGTGCTGACGACGCTGGGCGAGACGCGCGCGGATGCGGAGCGGCGAGTTGCGCTGGCGCAGGAGCGAACAGCACGTGCGGGACGCGCTGCGTCGAAGACAGCGGATGAATTGGTGGCGGCGGTGTTTGCGGGGGGCTGAAGCGGGAAGATTCACCACGGAGGCGCAGAGGCACAGAGAGGGGATTGGGATTGCGGATTTCGGATTGCGGAATTCGGATTGGGGAATGCAGAAGAGAACGGGCGCCGATGGGGGAGGGTCGCTGTTGGTGGCGCGGATCTCATCTGCGGGGTCAGGCGGCGACTGGGACGGCGTCGGGGAGAGGGCTTGAGATTTCGGCGGGGCAGATGGCGTCGAAGGGTGATGGGATGTGGGGCGGGGATGAGACGGGTGTGACGATCTGCGGCGGATCGATGGGCGCGGTTGCGTGCGGGGCGGCTTGATCCGCAAGTGGTTCAATATCGGGAGCGGAATCGCCGGGACCGTCGTGCTGGAAGGCGTGCCAGCTTGCGGTGTGGTCGTGCGCGATGAACGAGCCGTGCGCGGACGACTGGTCCGGTTCGGAAGGCTGGGGCGAAATTGCAATGTTGACCAGATCGACTTCAGAGCGGTCTGGCGTCGGCGGCTTTGCGCGTGATTCGGCGGGCGGTGGCGCCTCCAAATCGTGTGCGCCGAGTTCGTTCGCGGTCAGGACGTTTGCGTCGAGGTCGTTTGTGTGGTGTGGGCGCGTCTGGGGCGGGGGCACGGGAAGGGGTTCGATGTTGGGATTGGGAAGGAACGATTCGGGAGTGGGGGTTTGGTGCGGGGTGCGGTTGAAGCGGCGGCCTTTGTCGGGCTTTTCTGCCGCGCGGCTTTGGCGGAGGAGATCGGAGGCGGCGCGGCGACGTTCGGCGAGTGAACCTTCGGACGCGCAGACTTCCCGGAGCGTGGCCATGGCGGGGATTCGGGAGGCCTGGGCGTAGAGGCGAGTCTGACGCTCGATGCACTCTTCGTAGTTCTGAATGCACTGGCGGGCTTCGTCGGTGCGGATGAAATCGAGCACGGTTTGGACGGCGACCTGGAGCGCGCGGGCGATCTGGACGAGCGGAACGCCCTCCAGGTACAGGGCGAGCAGGGTCGCTTCGTCGCGGGGCGGGGGTATCTCGATCGGGGTTGGTTTGTGGGCGTCCATGGCGGATAAAATACGGGTTTTGATCGGTATTGCAAGTAGAAAATTGGGTTTTGTACGGTTTATCTGTAATTCAAGCAGGATCAAGCACTTGCAGCAATCGATCGGTCTGAGCGAAATCGTCGGCGTGCGATTCCTATCAATGTGATATCATTTCAATACCGTGGCGGGTGCCGCGAGGGCTCGCCTCGGAGTGGACAAGGAGTTCGCGATGACCAACGAGTTTGCAGCGAAGACTGTTCGAGGGTGGCCGGTGCTGTTCGCGGGGCTGATCGCGTTTGTGCCGATCATCGCGCTGTTTGTGTATGCGGTGCGGCAGTCGGAGGGGATGCCTCACGCGCCGGCGGGGATGGTGGCGCTGGGCATTCTGGCGGTGCTGCTGTTTGCGGCGAACGTGGTCGTGTTGAGCGGGCTGACGATCATCCAGCCCAATACGGCGCGGGTGGTGATTTTCTTCGGCAGTTACCAGGGGACGGTGAAGACGTCGGGGTTCTGGTGGCTGAACCCGCTGGCGAAGAGGCCGAGCATCTCGCTTCGCACCAACAACATGGTGACGCCGACGATCAAGGTGAACGACATTCGGGGCAACCCGATCGAGATCGGCGCGGTGGTTGTCTGGAGAGTCGAGAACGCGGCGCGGGCCTCGTTCGATGTTGCAAACTTCAGCAGTTTCGTGGATACGCAGTGCGAATCGGCGCTGCGGCATCTGGCGTCGGTGTATCCGTACGACACGGGCATCGAGCACGAGACCTCGCTTCGCGGCGCGACGGACGAGGTGAGCAAGGCCCTCGCGACGGAGTTGCAGGAACGGGTCGTGAAGGCGGGCGTTGCGATCGAGGAGACGAGGTTGTCGCACCTGGCGTACGCGTCGGAAATCGCCGGGTCGATGCTGCGGAGGCAGCAGGCGGACGCCGTGGTCGCGGCGCGGTTCCGGATCGTGGAGGGCGCTGTGGGGATGGTGGAATCCGCGCTCGAGCATCTTGAGAAGGGCGGGAAAGTGAAGTTGGATGATGAACGGCGCGCGGCGATGGTGAGCAACCTGATGGTCGTGCTCTGCGGCGATCACGGGGTGCAGCCGGTGGTGAATACGGGGACGCTGTACAGCGGGTGACATATGCCACCGATCTCGCGATGAGGTCGGTGTGCGTCTTGTCGAACGGAGTCGGGAGGCACTGACCTTGCCGAGCCAAAGTCCGTGGCACGAGAAGAAAGTTCGGAGATCGGACTCGAGAGCGAGAAGACAAACCCTTCCCCCAACCCCCTCCCTCAGGGAGGGGGCTTTCGAAGGCGGATTCATGGCTGAAGACCGCAAGTCCATTTTGCTTCGGATACCGCCGGATCTGTGGGAGCAGATCAATCGGCTGGCGCAAAGCGAGCTGCGGTCGACGAATGCGCAGATGGAGTTTTTGTTGAGGGAGGCGTTGAAGAGGCGGGGGATGCGCGCGGAAACGGATGTACCCGATGCCGGAGTCGGCGACACCAATCGCACTTGAGCTACGCGTCGTCTTTCAGTGTCCGGTCCAGAACCGATTCACCAAGATCTCAGCGACGCCCAGAAGTGCGAGAACCAGCACAATAGCGTCTGCGACAAGTCCTGCCGCTTTGAACGGACCACGGTAAAAGCCCATTACCGCGAGAAACCCTGCGAGGGCAAAGATGCAGGCGGCAGCGATGACGGCGTTTGGAGTGAGGATGCAGCTCACGACGACGGCGACAAGGAGTGTGCCGATTGCCACCCACGTTCGCGGAATCTGGACTGCAAGTTTTGGAGCATTGTGGGGCATGTTTGGTCCGTTTGGCGATGTCGGATGGTCGAAGTGGATCAGAGATCTCCACCTGGAATCTTCTTACGTCGGCTCGGCGGCAAATAATTTTCACCTGTCACTACGCGCTTTCCGGTTCTTCCTTCCAATTCGAGTCGCGCCTTCTTGGCGATGTTGCCGCCGGTCTTGGCGGCGCGCTGGTTCTGGGGCATGCCGGTCGCATTTGTGGTTTCGGCGATCTGCCTCGTCGAGAGTTCCGCAAGTGCTGTGAAGATCAACTCCGCCTCGCTCATGTGGTCGCGTAGGTTCTGGCCCTTGAGCCCCTTGATTTCCTTGTGATCCTTCACGCTTACGCCCGACCACTCCTGATGGATGATGTTGGTGAGGATCGCAAACTCTTCCCCCTGTTTGATCTCGTGCGACTGCCAGTAGTCGGTCAGCTTGTTCCGCGTTTCCTGTCCGGTCATTCGCTGCTGAATCCACTTCTCACTTCGCCCGTGCTTCTGCCAGGTTTCGCGGGCCCGGTCGAGGGCTCGCGCGGGGTCACTCATCTCCTGCATCCGCTCGTAGCCGACCTTGGCAAGCCATTGCTTGATCGGTTCGGCTTTGGGGCTTGGGACGCTTTGGACTAGACGCAGGAGCGTTTCGGGTCCTGCGACGTCGGTGAGGTAGCTTTTCCCATCAGCTGCGGGCAATTTCAGTCGGTGACAATTTGTCACCGACTGACTTCCCTCCTTGGAGAGCCGCTCTTTTAGCTTGTTCCAGTATTTTCGGGCTGCTTGAAAATCCGGCTGCTGTGTCAATACTCCGACGATGTCCACGACAGAAAACAACCACGTTTCGGCGTTCTCGTCATAGACTCGGCGGATGCGATGACCCTCGAAGATTGCGAGATCTTTTGGAGTGGGCATGGTGGGGCCAGTCTATCGGAAGAGCGGCGCGTGAATTATGTAGCCGCGGCGCGGATGGTGTTGTTTTGACTCGAATTCTTGGCTGATTCGTGGCGACTCGTCTCGTTTCCTCATATCTTCCCCTGCATGCGATACGCGATGATCATGGCGGGAGGAGCGGGAACTCGGTTGTGGCCCATGAGCCGCAAGGAGATGCCCAAGCAGCTCATCAAGTTCATACAGACGCAGAAGAGCACCCTTCCCCCAACCCCCTCCCAGAGGGAGGGGGCTTTGGAGATGAAGTCGCTGCTCGAGATCGCGGCGGGGAGGCTTGAGGGGGTTGTGCCGCACGAGAAGCGGTTTATCTGTACGAGCGAATCGTTCCGGACGGTGATCCGGCGCGATCTGCCGGAGTTCAGCGATGAGCGGATCATGGGCGAGCCGGTGGGGCGGGACACGGTGAACGCGGTGGGGTTCGCGGCGGCGGTCTTTCAGAAGCTTGATAAGGACGCGGTGTTCTCGGTGCTCACGGCGGATCACATCATCGAGCCGCAGGATGTGTTTCGGGAGCGGATGGATCTTGGGTACAAACTTGTCGAGGCGGACCCGAAGCGGCTGGTGACGTTTTCGGTGAAGCCGACGTTTGCGGCGACGGGGTACGGCTATGTCGAGCGCGGCACGCCGATCCGAGGCGTCCCGGGCTGCGAGCAAGACGGGAAGTCGCTGGCGTTTCATGTGGCGCGGTTTGTGGAGAAGCCCGATCTGCCCCGGGCGCAGGCGTACTTTCAATCGGGCTCGTTTAACTGGAACAGCGGGATGTTCGTGTGGAAGGCCTCGACCTTTCTTGAGGCGCTCAAGAAGTTCAAGCCCGAGAGCCACGCGGGGATGATGGAGATTCAGAAGGCGTGGGGGACCAAGACGCAGCAGGAGACGATCGCGCGGGTCTATCCGAACTTGCCGAAGATCAGCGTCGATTTCGCGATCATGGAGCCGGCGAGCAAAGACAAGGATTACTCGATCTGCACCGTGCAGATGGACGTGAAGTGGCTGGATGTCGGGTCGTGGCCGACGTATGGCGAGACGCTGACGCCGGACGCGAGCGGCAACCGCACCGCGAACGGTTCGGGCCACTCGCTGATCCAGCAGGGCAAGAACAACCTCATTGTGAATGGCGGGAAGAATCACACGGTTGCGCTGCTGGGAGTGGATGACCTGATTGTCATTCACACCGACGATGCCACGCTCATCATGCCCAAGAGCAAGGCCGAGGACCTCAAGCATCTGCATGGGCAGGTTGAGGAGAGGTTGAAGTAGGATTCGGATGCGGGATGTGTCGTCGTTGCTTGTTCTGTGCCGCTATCGTGAAGTCGCTTGCGCTACCTGGCAATAGACCTTGGCGACAAACGCACCGGACTCGCGCTCGGCGATCGCGAGACGGGATTGGTTTCTCCGCTTGAAACAATCGAGTGCCCGATCGGAGCCGACGCGGGCAGACTGCTTCTCGAACGGCTCCACGCGGCGATTCTGAAGCATCTTGGCGAGGCGGCACCGTCTCGCTGCGACGTGCTGGTCATCGGCCTGCCGCTCAATATGGATGGCTCGGAAGGGCCGCAGGCGAAGAAGATCCGCGCGTTTGGCGTCACGCTCGCGGAACGGACCGGCCGCAACATTGTGTATCACGACGAACGCCTGACGTCAGTCGAAGCCGATTGGTCGATGTCGCAAAGCGGCATGACGCGAGGGCAGAAGAAGCAGAAGCGGGATGCGCTTGCCGCGGCGGCGATTCTTCGGGATTATTTTGGCTCGCTTGGCGGCTCTTCCGCGGGCTCGGAGCCGGGAGCGGGTGCATCCGACCCTCCCGAAGCCGGCGGCGAATCCTGAGGGGCGGGGGCGGGATCGCTCTGGCCTTGTTGTCCATCCGGAGAGACGGTGGATAGCAGCAGATCCGCATCCACTTCGATGTTGGGTAAGGCGGCAACGCCTGGGAGCGACGAGAAAAAATCGGAGAGGCGCACCTGCAATTTGGCGCGGAGCGAGAGCTGCTCACCTTTCAGGGTCTGGTCGGCCGCGGCGCCTCGCGTGAATGCGACGATGGCGCGTTGGATCACACGCTCGGTTGTCAGACCGTTGATCGTGATATCGGCGACGATCGTGCACATGTAGGACGAACTGGATTCGTCTCTCGACAGGAGCCTGGTGTCCACGGCATTGCGGATGGTGAGCGCGATCGCCGGAAACTCGTCCAGTTTGAGCGGACCGCCTTCGGCTCGGCTCCATCGCGCGAGGGTGACGGCATCGATGACGGAGGCCCACGGAATCTGCCACTGACCGGCGACAATGACGGGACCGAGCGCGCCGTTCGAGGCGGCGTTCATGGGAATGCGGGCGACGGCGTAGCCGACGAGATTGGTTGGGGTGCTTCGGAGGCCCGCGAGAGGTCCGGTGAGCGTGAACGACCTGATTGCAACGGTGTGGTACACCGCGCCCATTTTCTTGTGGTTCGGGAAAGGAATGAGCGCCGTTCCCGAATCAGTCCGATCCGCGAGCGGGGGATTGGGGCGGCGGGCCAGGCCGCTCGCGGCCGGTGCCTCCCGAGGCGGTATTGCGGGCGGCTCGACGGGCTGAGCCCCAGGCAGGCGGGCAGCGGGTGCGCAGGCAACTGCCGCTACAAGAGCCAGGCGGCCGATTGACCGTGCCGCGGCGGGCCATATTTTGCGTTGCAGGTTCACCGCCCATACATTCGCACCATTGAGGGGGCTTGGCAACACTTTTTCCTTCTCTCCTGCCGATCTTCTTTGCCGCCAACGATGGTGAGCCTCGGTATCCGACTCTGCTGCCGCACTCCGGTGGAATTCTTCCGAATGTGAACACACCACGTCCCCGCGGACGTACATGATTGAGGGGCTCGACCTTGCCACGTTCTGAGATCGCTTTCATGACTGTTTCCGCTCGCGTTCATCTCGCGGCGGTGGTGGTTGCCATTGGGGTGCTTGCAGCGGCCGGGCGCGCCCAGCCTGCTGCTTCCGAGCCCGGCGCAGCCCCGGCGACGGACGGTCAGCCTTCGGAGATTCGTTCGGAACCGGTTCCGGGCGGAACGATCAAGATTCTGCCGGATGCGCCGATCGCGGGGTATACCACGGCCGATCAATTGCTCACGGATCTTGAGACGGCCGATTCTGATCTCCGCGCCCTGCAAGCCAACATTCGCTACACGCGTGACTTTGCGATCGCGGGCGACACGCAGGTACGCACCGGGATGCTCTGGTTTGAGGATGTCACCGGGCGGGCGGCGGCGAATGGGCCCAGGAAGCGCCGCTTTGGAATCCGTTTCGACAACTTGCAGTTTTCTGACCGCGTTGAGAACAAGCAGCAAATGTACAACTTCGACGGCGAGTGGCTGGTTGAGCGATTTCCCGACGAGAAGCGGATGGTGAAGCGGCAGGTGGTCCGACCGGGCGAGAACTTCGATCCGCTGAAGATCGGCGAAGGGCCGCTGCCGATTCCGATCGGGCAGCGCAAGGCGGACATTCTCGCACGCTACGACGCCACGTTGCTTTCGCCCGAGGATGGCTTTGACGAGATGCCTGCGGCGCGCATGCAGGAACTCACGAAGATGGCGGAAGACTGCGTGCAATTGATGCTCACTCCGCGATTGGAATCGGACGACTTCAAGGAGATCCGGCTGTGGTATCGCGCGCAGCCGGGTCCGGATGGCAAGCCTGGACGTCTGCTCCCTCGCATCGCCAAGACTGTGAACCGTGCCGACGACATTTCGGTGGTGCAGTTGATCAACGTCAAGACAAACGGTGACGTCAAGATCGATCCCAGCGTGTTCGACACCACGACCCCGGCTCAGGGGTGGGATGTGATCGTGCAGCCGTACCGGGGGAGCCTTGAGCCCGACGCTCAGCCGGAAGACCAGGCCAATGTCCAGCGTGTCGTGCCGGAAGTGGCCCCGGCGGGCACAACCCGCCCTTCCGACGCAACCCAACGCCCGCAACGTCCGGAAAACACTGTTCCCCCGGGTTCCACCACACCGCCCCCGAAGCCTCAGCCGAAGTAACTCTCTATGAACCTCGCCAAGCCGAGTGCGTTGGAAACTCGCGGCGCTAAGCCGCGGCGAACGATCCCGCTCGCGCTGGCGTTGTTTGCGCTGGTTGCGGGGCGGGCGATCGGAGCGCCGGAGGCGGGCGAGGAAAAGGCAGGGCCGCCGTCGGTCGTGCAGCGGCTGCTCGATACCCCGTATCTCACGGATTCCGAGCGGGCGGATATCCGGGTGCGCCATGGAATCTGGACGGATCAGGATCTGACTGATGTGGCGCGGCGTGCGCGTGCCGCCATTACCCGCGGTGCGTGGGACGATCCTGCGCTGGCCGATACGAAGGCCGATCCGCTTGATCGGGCGGAAGCGTTGATTCTTCGGGGACAGCCCGCCGACGCGCTGCAGATTCTGAATGCGATCGAGGGGAAGACACAGACTTTGCGGGCCCTGCGGCTGATCGCGATGGCGCAGTCGGTACGGGGCGAGAAAGATGCGGCGATCAAGACGCTGGCGCAGCTCGAGCAGCGCGTCATCAAGGATCGGCAGAACTCTGCGTGGGAACTGGTGGAAGGGGTGCGCGGTCTGCATCTGAAGTCGCAGATCGAAGGGCCGGCAAGGGGCGCGCAGGATTTCCAGTCGATGATGTCGATGCTCGCCAGGGCGCGCGAACAGCTCGATCGGCTCTGCTGGACCGCGCCGCTCGAAGAAGCGATGCTGCTGGCGGAAAAGGACAATCGGCCAGAGGCGGCGGAAGCCTTGGAGCAGGCGCTCGATCTCAACGCTTCGGCGGCGGAGGCGTACTACCTGCTGGGCCGCATGTCGGTCGATTCGTTCAATTTCGATCAGGCCGAGAAGATCTCGGAGAAACTCCGTGAACTCGCGGGACCGATCGATCGGGCCGAACTGGAGCCCGTGGGCACGCACGAGGCGGGCGAGCCGGTTGCTCCGTATGCGGACATGCTTCAGGCGAGATTGCGACTTCGCCAGCGCGATCCGCAGGGCGCTATTGCGGCCCTCAAGCCCACGCTGACGCGTTTCCCGGGTCAGCTCGAAGCCCGAGCGCTCGAAGCTGCCGCGATCGCGGCCGGATTTGACATGCCCGGCGCGGACCGTGCGCTTGCGGAACTCGACAGGCTGTCGCCGAACACGCCTTTGGGTTACTTGTATGTGGGAAAGGCGCTTTCCGAGCAGCGTCAGTATGCCGACGCGGCGCGCTATTTGGAAGAAGCCACCAAGCGTGCGCCCCGCCTCGCCGATGCGTGGATCGAGCTCGGGCTGCTCGAAGTCCAGGCCGCTCGCGATGAGCGTGCGCTCGCGGCGCTCGAAAAGGCGGAAGCGCTCGACCCGTTCAATGTTCGCGCTGCCAACAGCCTGAAACTCGTCCGGGATGTCGCGGGATTCTCGCGGATCGAGTCCGACCACTTCATCGTCCGCTACCGGCCGGGAGTCGATCTGGCGCTGGCGCGCGAGATGCCGCCGATCCTTGAACGCATCTATGCCCGTGTGACGGGTGACAAGCCCGGGGGAATCCGCTACCCGCTGGATTTCAAGACTGTGATCGAACTCATGCCCGATCACCAGTGGTTCAGCGTGCGCATCACGGGGATGCCGAAGGTGCACACGATGGCGGCGGCCACGGGGCCGCTCATCGCCATGGAGGCGCCGCGCCTGGGCGAGAAGAACACGGTCGGGGCGTACGACTGGGCGCGCGTTGTGCAGCACGAGTTCACGCACACCGTGACGCTCGCCCGCACCAGCAACCGTTTGCCTCACTGGTTCACGGAGGCCTCGGCCGTCTATCTTGAAGATGCGCCGCGCGACTGGACGTACATCCAGATTCTCGCCCGGGCGTACGAGACCGATACGCTCTTTGACCTTGACGACATCAACATCGCGTTCACGCGTCCCAAGAAGCCCAGCGATCGCTCGCAGGCTTATGGGCAGGGCGCGTGGATGTACGAGTACATCGTGCGGAAGTACGGTCCCGAGGCTCCGCTGAAACTGATGGATCGGTACGCCGCGGGAGATCGGGAACCCGAAGCGTTCCAGACCGTTCTGGGTGTCTCGCGCGAGCAGTTCCTCGACGAGTTCAAGGCGTGGGCCGGCGAACAGTTGATTGAGTGGGGCATGCGACCCAAGCCCGGTCAGCCCGAGTTGTTGACGCTTCTGGAAGAATGGCGCACCAAACTCGGCGAGGGCCACGAAGAAGACCCGCCGACGATCGAGGTGGTTGATGCGTGGCTGAAGGACTATCCCGACCACGCCGATCTGCTCGAAGTTGCGGTCAAACTCCGCGTGACGGGCAACAAGAACAAGGCTTCGCCGGAGATGATCCCGCTGATCGAGGCCTTCTCGGCGGCTCGTCCGGGCGATCCGACGCCCCACAAGTTGCTCGCGGCCCTTTTTCTTGACGAATCCTCACCCGCGCACGACGCCGCGAAGGCGATCCCGCACCTGGAATTTCTGGACGCACGCGAACAGAACTCGGCGAGTTTGAGCATTCAACTCGCCCGCCTGTATGCGGAGCAGGGCCAGTGGGACAGGGCGTGGGCCAAGGCCATACGGGCGTGTACGGTGGCGCCGTACGAGGCCTCGAACCGCGAGTTTGCGGCAACGATTGCGATCAAACGGGGCGACTTCGATGCCGCCAAATGGCAGCTCGAAGCCCTCCAGATTCTCGAACCGGATCGCCCGATCCATGCCCAGCGGCTCAAGGCGCTGGAAGACCTGAAGGCGAAGCAGAAGTAGCCACGGCCAAGCCTCTGTCGCCTATTCTCGTCCTCCATGATTACCCCTGCGCCGACGAACAAGATCGACCCCAGACTCTGCCGCGGCGTGTTTGACCGCGCCATCCCAGCGACGGCGACGACGGCGGAGCACGTCGTCATCTCCGTGCCCGACACGTCGTATCAGTTGCACCTGATACCGACCGCCCCGATCACTGCCCGCGCCGGTCATCGGGTGATCGGAACGATCCGGATGAGCGCCCGGCGTATCGATGAGGTGCAGTCCGGCGGCCGATACCTTGAGCCCGTTTTCGGGCGCCCGCGCCGCGTGCAGGGAACCGTTATCGCCATCGAGTCCGACGCGATCGTCGTGAATGCCGGCGTGCCGGTCTGGGTGCAGCCCACCGATTCGCGTCAGGCGCCGGGCGATTTTCAGGTCGGGCAATTCGTGAGTTTCGATGCGCTTGAAGGCGCGACGTTTTCCGCCCAATAGTGAACGCCGATTGCAGTCTCTCAGGTAAGTCGATAAGTTATTTGCCCGAGGGCAAAGAACATGTTCGATTCAATCGGTTCGTACTACAAGTTGCGGATACAGGTCGGGCTGGTTGTGGGCTGCGTCGTTGTGCTGTTGTTTTCCGCCTACACGACCTATGCGGAAGCAAGGTACATGCTGGCCGGACGCACGGCATCGGCCGCGCTGGTTGGCGTACAAGAGGTCCGCCCCGGCAGGCGGGAAACGGACCCGGTGTACCTGCGCGTCGACTACGCATTCACGGAACCGGATGGCTCCAATCGTGCGGAGTCCGACCTCATGCCAACCGACTGGCCCGTTCCGCCCGGCAACATTGTCAACGTGCAGTATCTGGTGGGGAAGAACGGCTGGTCTCGAATCTCCGGGCATGATCGGCTCTGGCTCACCGTCCCGTTCATCGTTTGCACAACGATTGTGACGGTATTCCTGGTGCTTTTCTATCGCGAGTTCCAAGAGCACGAGAAGCGCAAGGCGAGTTGGTGAGCCGGCTTGCCTTTACGGCGATTGCTCGTTTCCAATATTTCGAACCACCGCCGCGACTCCGTCTATCAGCCGTGCCATGCGTTCGTAATCCAGCGTTTCGGGTTTGTCGTTGGCGGTGTGATAGTTCGGGTTCCGAAAGATCGCAGTATCGCTGACCATCAAGGCCGGGTATCCCATCTGCCAGAATGCCCAATGGTCGGACCAGCCGACTCCCGGGATGCCTTCGGGAAGTGCCGCACCTTCACTCGGGAATTGGGAGCTGGATCGAAACGTGGCGATGCATCGCTTCACAAGCGCGCGGTTGGAAAAATTGCTCACAAACCCTACGAAGTTTCCACGGCTTGGGTAAAGCAAACCCATCGGGAACGGATACTTCTGCGTACCGGGTTCGTCTTTGAAATAGCCGATTGTCTCCAGGCTCAGCATCGCGACGATTTTGTCGTTCGCGGCCCGACAGGCCTTTGCGTACACCAGACTGCCCATGTCCGCCTGTTGAAACGCTGGGGGTTCTTCGTTTGGAAACAGCACAAACCGAATCGTCCGTTCTTGTGGCGCCTCCGAGAATATTTTCGCAAGCGCGAGCACGCCAGCAACACCGCTGGCGTTGTCATCCGCGCCCGGTGTTCCCTGAAATGAGTCGAAATGAGCGCCGACGATTACTATCTCGCTTGAGAGAGTCGTTCCGGCGAGCACGGCTTCGAGATTGGGGGCGGGGCTTCCGCGAGACGGAAACGAATGATCGGATACTTCATACCCCATCGCCTCCAGTTCGTGTTTGATGTACAGCGCGGCTCGGGCGAGTTGGGAGGGATGAAATGTGCTCCGATATCCGATCGTTGAGGCCAACTCGCCCACGTGGCGTCGCGTTACTTCGGCGATTTCGCGCTGCGATGCGCTGAGCGCCGGCAACGTGCCGTCAAACGAGCGCGACGGCATGTGGATCATCTCCCACCAGGACCAAGCAAGCCCAACGCCGAGCAGGGCAAAGAGCAGAACGAGTCGTTTGAGGCTTGAACGCGTGATGATTCGGAAGCGTCGAACTGGCGGCTGCTTCGGGTTTGGGTTTGACGAATCGTAACTCGGAATGGGTTCTTGCGCGACCATGAGCCACCGTCTTTCATGGACCTGTTCGCAACTTAGCGATTACTAGTTCCGAGCGAGCACCGATTCCTCGATCGAAAAAAAAAGTCCGGCTTCATCTCGCCAAGAGGCGAGGCGAAGCCGGAACTGCAATTGAGGCGGGGCTGCCAGAACAGATCGCAGGGATCTCAGGCAGAGCGTCTGCGGCGGCAAGCGACCAGACCTGCCAAGGCGAGTGCCGCGGAACCGGTCGGACCTGGGACCGGGATGATCTCGACGCGCCAGTTGTCGATGCCGCAATCGGTCTGGTAGCTGGAGTTGCCGGAGTTGCCGCGCCAGAAGCCGAACTGCATCACGCCGCCCGAAGCGGAGAAATCGGGGTTGTTACCCGAAATCAAGTTTCCGGCGAGCGTGAGTTGCCAGAAGTCGGAGGAGACGAGGCCGGGCGCCGCATTGGCTTGCCAGGTATTGAAGGAGGCGTAGGGCATGACAAGGGTGGGCGTGCGCTGCAAGTAGTAATTGCCACCCTGGAAGATGACCAGACCGGAGCCCTGGCCGTTGCCCGGCTGGTTAATGAAGTTGATGGAATCTTCGCTGTAATTGATGACGCTGATGGCGCCACCGCCGGGGTTGTATGAGTAGGTGCCTCGCATGTGAACACCGATCACGGCTCCGCTCGGGCCCGAGGCGAGCAGATTGTTGCGGATCCTGCGGTACTGGTTCGGGTTTCCACCGACTGGAATCTGGAGGCCGTTGGCCGAACTGCCGACGCCGTTGGCGTTGGTAATGGTCGTCAGCGTCCAGTCGGAATTATTGAAGATGCCGTCGAAGAAGACCACGGCTTGAGCGGATCCAGCAAGCGATGCGACGGCGATAGCGCCCCAGACAAGGGAAGTACGAGTCATGGAAAAACTCCTCAGTTGCATCACGCAATCCGGCTCTACGCGAGCCAGATGATCGCGACAGAGGGATTGCGCGCCGAGCTTCCGATCTTGCAGGGAATTGTTGAGTTTTGTTGGCCGCAGCGGGAATCGCTCTTCCCGTTCAAGGGCAAAGCAGCGCATCGTACGAGAGCGCGAAGATCGCAAAGTCCGCATCGTCTACAAGGCCGTCTTGGTTGAAATCCGATGGGCAGCGGGGGGGCATCGCCGGGTCGCTGCACTCGAGCAAGTTGTACGCGTTTGCGAAGAGTACAAAGTCTGCATCGTCCACCAGCGTGTCGCAAGTGAGATCGGACCAGCACACTTTGACCTGGGCGGGTGCGCTGGTCGCACTGCCGCAGGAGTTTGAAACGATGCAACGGAAATCGGCAAAGGGCTGACCGGCATCGGCCTGTTGAAACAACGAGAGGGACAGCGCCG
This sequence comes from Phycisphaeraceae bacterium, assembly GCA_019636565.1. Lineage (GTDB taxonomy): Bacteria > Planctomycetota > Phycisphaerae > Phycisphaerales > UBA1924 > JAFEBO01. Next base: position 78,209 of record JAHBXG010000011.1, on the reverse strand, counting down.
GCCCGGAGATGTTGGAGGCGGAAAACGAGCGTGAACCTCCGGTATTCACTCCCGATGCGACGGGAATCCACGCCGGCACCACGATGCCCGACTTCCACTGCCATTGGTATCCAAACGGACCGGTTCCCGCCGCGGTCAATGAGAGAACCGTCGGGGCGCTGGTGCACGCGGTCGATGTCGCTGGTTGCTGAATGATGTTGATCGGGATACTCGATCCATAGACCAAGGCTGACCCCTGTCCCACGTTGTTCCCGACTTTGCGTTGCGGCGCGCCCCCAATCGATGCACTGCCCGCGACGGCAACAGATGTTCCGAAAGAGTCGCCGGCCTTGCCGGTATTGTCGAGCAGCCGCGATGATGCCGACCAGACCGTGCCCGACCTTGAATACACGTAGGCGGAACCCTGTCCTGCGTTGCCGGTGATGGTCTGATTGGGCGCGCCCAGAGTCGCCGTATCGCCCGACAGCACGCACGAAGAGCCGTAGTAGTCAAAGGCGCCGCCGTCGGCCGCGACCAGCTTGGCCTGCTGCGACCAAACCGTACCGGCGCGGATGAACACGTACCCGGCGCCCTGATAATCGTTGACGCCGATCATCTTGTATTTGGCGCCGACCAATACCGAATTGCCGGACAGCGATACACTCGCGCCGAACGCGTCGTTGGCCGCGCCATCGGACGCCAGCATTTTGGCCTGCTGCGTCCACACCGCGCCCGAACGGGTGAAAGCGTACGCGGCGCCCTGCGCGAGTTTGCCCGACTGCGACTTGTTGCTCGCACCCACAACAACCGTGTCGAGGCCCGCGCTGACTGCGAAGCCGAAAAAGTCATTGGACGCGCCGTCGGAAGCGACGAGTTTGGCCTGCTGCGTCCACACCGTACCGGTTCGCGTGAAGATGTAGGCTGCGCCCTGGTTGAAGTTCCCGCCCGGTGCGTTGGCGAAAGCGCCGACCACTGCGGTATCGCCAAAGATGCTCACCGAGCATCCGAAGGAATCCCCGGCGGTGCCGTCGGCAGCGACAAGTTTCGCCTGCTGGGACCAGACCGTTCCGGATCGTACAAAGACGTAGCAGGCTCCCTGAAACGCATTGACGCCGACAGTCTTTCCCGGCGCGCCGGCCAGGACGGTGTCGCCGGAGATCGCGACACTGGAACCGAGCGAGTCGTTCTGGGCGCCGTCGGAGGCGGACAACGTTCCCTCGATGGTCCACGCGGCACCGCTGAACCGGTAGACGAAAGCCTGTCCCTGAAAAGTCTTGTTGCCGACGGTGCGCCCTGGGGCACCGAAGATGATCGTGTCGGTGGAGGCCGCAGTTGCCGACGCGAACGCGTCGTTCGCGGTGCCCGCAGCAGGGGTCAGTTGCACCGGAACGCAGTTCTGAGCTTGAGCGCAGGCGACGCACGCCGCGACCCACGCGATACCCATCGCTTTCCACGCGCGAGCGCCCGGCATTTCCAACTCTCCGTCCCCGCTCCAAGTCGGCTTCGACCACGAATCGACCCGACGCCAAATGAACAAGGCAGTCTAAAGCCGGAGTGGTGCCCGGATCAAGGGAAATCGCCCGGCAATTGCTTCTTGCGTGAGATGTGAGGGGGCTGGAAGCGAGCTTTCGGGCAGCCCGACCTAAGCCGGAACTAATTTTCGTCTGCCGAGTTGTTGCCCGTGGCCGATTTGCTGTAGGGGTCGGGAGGCAGCGCTTCGCTGGAGACGATGATCTCGACGCGCTGGTTGGTTCGATCGCTCTCGCGCGACCAGGTATTGGGCACCAGGCGGTCGCTGTCGCCGTAGCAGCGGAGGATCAACTGATTGGCCGGAATGCCCTGTTCCACCAGCGCATTGAACACCGCCATGTCGCGGTCGTAACTGAGTTTCATCGCTTTCTGCACGTTGCGCATCGCTTCCGGCGGGCTGCAGTGACCACGCAATTCGATGTAGTACCGCTGTCCGCGGAGCTTCTTGGCGGTGTCCGCGATGGTTTCTTTCGCGCTGCTCGAAAGGGTCACGGAATTATCGTCGAACGGAATGAGTGCGCCGAGGCTGCTGAAATTGGTGATGCGCAGGCTTTGCTGGCTCTTGTGTCTGCCCGCCACTCCCGCGGCGTCTCCCTCGCCCCGGAGTTCGCGCAGCCGCTCGACAAATTGCTGCTCGTTGGCCTTGGTCGAATTGATATTGATCGGATTTCCGAAGCCCTCGCGCATGCCGATCACAAAGTCGAGCATCGCCTGCGAAGGCTTGCCCGGTTCGTTGGACGGATCGCCGCTCGAGGACGACTCGCCCTTGGGGCCCATGTTCATCGCCAGCAGAATGACGAAGAAGCCCATCATCAGTGCGACGTTATCGGCGAATGAAATGAGCCATTCCGGTGCGCCCTCGTGCTCGCCTTCGGCGTGCCCGCCACCACCGTGGCCCCCGCCACCGTGGCCACCACTGTGAGAGCCTCCGCCCTCGTGCCCGCCCTCGTGCTTGTCTTTGTGGTCGTCGGCCATGGCGTGCACTCACTCGATCATGCCGCGGCACGGAAGGGATCGCGACGCACGGAGGGGATAAAGGCGAGCATCTTGTCGAGCGTGACGCGCGGGTTGTCGCCCGACTGCACGCTCAGGATGGCCTGGACCATCATCTCGCGGTTCAGAATCTCCTCGCCCGATTTGATGCCGAGTTTGTCGCCGATGGGTCCGGCGACAGCGTTCGCGATGATCGCGCCGTACATGGTGGCCACGACGGCGATGGCCAGCGCGTGGCCCAAGGCGCCGATGTCGGCGCTGGCCAACTGACCGAACATGCCGACCTGCCCGACCAGCGTGCCGACCAGGCCGTATCCGGGGCCGTAGAGCTTGATGAGATCGAAGAACTTCTTGCCGGCCTTGTGCCGGTCGGTCATCGCGAGGATCTCCATCCGGAGCGTCGCTTCGATACTCGCCGGCTCGACGCCGTCGATCGCCATCTTCAGACCCGCGGCAAGGAACGGGTCCTTGATCTTGGCGATTTCGGGCTCGAGCGCCAGAATGCCGTCGCGACGGGCCTTGTCGGAGAGCGACTGAACGGTCTGAATCACTTCCGTCGAGCTCATGCCCTTCTGGAAGAGGAAGGTCTTGATGTAGCCGGGAACCTGAAGCAGTTTGCTCATCGGCATCGCGATGAATACCACCGAAACGGAGCCGAATCCGACCATCAGGACGCCTTCCAGGGAGAAGAACATCATGAGGTTGCCGTGCGACACCTCGACAAACACGTACCCCAGGGCCGCTACCCCGATGAGGATGCCGATGATGGAGGCCTTGTCCATGGAGAATGCGCCTCTGACGAAAGTTCCGGATGCACCGGCGCGATCGCGTGGAGCGAACACACCGGACCCCCACTCGATCGGCGGGTCCGGGGGGCGGTGTGAGGGCGGGCAGGGATGGGGTGCAACGATTGAACTGGCTGACGCCGGTCGCGCCGCGTGTGACGGTCGTGCGCGGAAGAGTCCGGATTATCGGGCGGAGGGAAGGCCGGTGGCTTCAGCCCTTCACAAAGGTGCCTTTTTCGCGATCCTTCTTCACCCCGGGAAACGCCAGCGCACGCCCGTGCGCAACGCAGTACACGCCCGGAGGCAATAACCCCGCAGCGAAGATCGCCTCGTTGAGGTTCTGGAGCGCATCGGACCGTTTCATTTCGAACGGTCGCATCGCTCCCGTGAGAACGATCGGGACGCGCGGGTTTGGGATGTCCTTCAGGATGTGTTCCCCGGTCAGGGAAAGTGTGTCGGTGCCATGAAGAATCACGATTGCGTCCGCGTCGGTGGCCAAGTCTGGCGAGCCGCCGGCGGCACGCACCGCTCCGGCGATCGCGTCGCGGTCTTCGTCCGTCATGTCCAGGCTGTCTTTGCTCAGCAACTCGATCGTGCTGATATGCGTGTCCACGAGGCGCAGCCTCGCCAGCATGCGGCGCACGATTGAGAATCGGTTGGAGAGGCTGCCGCTCGCCTCGTCGTAGGTTTTCTCGATCGTCCCGCCGGTGGTGATGAGCGTGAGATGCATGGGGAAGGCACTAGGCACGTGGCATTCGGCACTTGGCATTCGGGACTTGGCATTCGGCACCCGGTGGACCGACGAAGAGGTAACGAGAGAAGCGTACCCGCAAAAAAGAAAATGGCACGGCGATCGCCATGCCATTCCGAATGCTGTTCTTCAATAGTGCGCCGTGCCTAATCCCCGGTGCCTAATGCCCGGTGCCGGTGCCAATTGCCTGCCTCTTAGCCGTTGATGGCGGTGATCTTGATCTTGGTGTACTTCTGGCGGTGGCCGGTCTTCTTGCGGAAGGTCTTCTTCTCGCGGAAGTGGTGGATGTAGATCTTCTCGCCAGCGACGATCGGATCGATGACTTCGGCCGTGACCGAAGCACCCGTCACGTAGGGCTGGCCGATCTTGGCGTCGCCGCCTTCTTTGCCGACGACAAGCACCTTGTCGAACGTAAGGGACGAGCCGATTTTGGCGTTGCCCTGCTCGGTCAAATCTACGAGGATTTCCTCGCCCTGAATCACTTTGCGCTGGCCGCCGAATTCTTCGATGATCGCGTACATGCCGAACTCCAAGGAACCCCCGGGGTCTGAGAGAAGGGGGTTGAGATACTAGGCCGGCACCAGCCTTTTTGCGAGCCTCCAAGGGTCAAGTCTTGGCTGGAAATGGGGTTGCATGCGTTAATGGCCCCCTCGGCAGCACCCTGGGGGCCCGCTTCAAGTCGTGTCGCCGGGGGAGGCTGCGGGCTCGATGTGGATCAGCACGTCCCGCACGTTGGGCAGGCCCGACCGGACCGCATCCTTGATGGCGTGGGCGAGGGCGTGCGAATCCCGCACCGACATTTGGCCGTCCATCCACACGTGCATGTCGATCCAGTAGAGGATGCCGCTCTTGCGGGCAAAGGCCTTCTGCACGAGCACGACGCCGGGCACAGAGGAGGCGATCTGTCGGGCCTCTTCCGCCACCGTGTCGGATTGCTCATCGAGCAACTCTCGCAGTGGTGCGATCATGATCCGGATGGAGTTCGCGACGATGATGGCCGCGGCAAAGAGAGCCGCCCAATCGTCCGCCGGCGCCCACGCGTCGGTACCGGTCCGCCACTTTCCGATCAGCGCGATGCTGATGCCGATGAACGCCGCGACGGAAGTGATGGCATCGGCCCGATGGTGAAACGCGTCGACCGCAAGGGCGGTCGACCCTTCGGCCCGGGCGCGCCGCCGCCCGATCCGAAAAAACACTTCCTTGGTGATGACAACGAGCACGAGCACGGCCAAGGTCCACCACGCGGGGGTGTGATGGGGCGTGATGATCTCGCGCACCGCTTCGATCGCGATACCGATGCCGGCAAGAAAAACCAGAAATGACACGGCGAGCGCGGCCAGCGGCTCGGCTTTGCCGTATCCGTAAGGGTGCCGATCGCCCGCGGGGCGTGAGGAAATCAGCAGCCCGCCCCAAATAAAGCCGGAGCCGACAATGTCCGCCAGCGACTCGATCGCGTCGGCGATGAGGGCGTAGCTATGGCCGACAATCCCGGCGATCAGCTTGATAACCGCCAGCAGCATGTTTGCGATCAGCCCCGCCAGCGCGTACCGGCGGGAAGAGAGGTTCTTGGACGCGGGGTCCCGTTCCATGAGGAGCGATGGTATCGGACGGGCCGCGAAACGCGCCGACTACGCCTCGTAATCGTTCCAAACAGAGCCGGGGTCGGAGATCGCAGGTGCGATCGCTGGCGTGCGTGCTCCCGGTTTGGGAGTCTTCAAGAGACCACTTCGTTTCCGGGGGATGTTTCGGACACGGGTAGCAGGGGGCCCCGACTCATGAAGACGATTCAAGCCATTGCTGTCGTTTCTGGCGTGATTGCCGCAAGTGCGGCAGCGAACGCCGAGTTCTTCGCAAACTTTGACTTGTACAACTCCGGGCTTCGTCTTCAGAGCGTGGACGGCTGGAAGGGGTGGGACAACGCCTCGGGCGTGGCCGGTCTGGCGAGCAACGCGTTTGCATACAGCGGAAGCAAGTCGCTCCAGGTCACGGGCACCGTTCAGTCCACGACCGATGCCGTGCACCAGTTTGCGGGTGCGACGGCCGGCGTGTGGTCGGTTTCTGCCATGCAGTACCTGGGGAGCGGCCAGGCGGGATCGACGTACTTCATTCTCATGAACAAGTATGCCGACGGCGCAAACACAAACTCGGCCTCGTGGAGCACGCAGCTGCGATTCGATCTGGGTGCCGGGCGCGTTTATGACGATTTTCGGGGCGGCTCGGTCGCCCTTGCGACGAATCAGTGGGCGGCGATCCGCGTCGATATCGATCTGACGGCCAACACGGTCAAGCACTTCTATAACGACATGCTCATCAGCCAGGGCACGTGGACCCGGGGCGCCTCGTCGGCCAACGCCCTCGCCGCCATCGATCTCTACACCGGGGCCAAGAACAACGCCTACTACGACAACGTGTCCGTCTCCGGTTCCTCGGACTACAACGTCGCGCGAATCCCCGCTCAGGGCGCTCTCGCGACGATGGCCGTCGCCGGGCTGTGCATGATGCCAAGCCGTCGCCGGAGGTAAGCAGTCACGCGATTCTTCCGTTGTGCAGCGGCGAGCGAGGGCTCGCCGTTGTGCTTTTACGCGCTCGCCGTTTCCGCCTTGTCGCGGGTCTGGCGCTCCGAACGCTTGCGCATGGATTCGTCGAGGACTTTCTTGCGGATACGGATGCTGCCGGGGGTCACTTCGACGAGTTCGTCATCCTCGATGTACTCGAGGGCGTACTCGAGCGTGATCTTTCGCGGGGCTTTCAAGACGACCGTTGCTTCCTTGCCCGAGACGCGCATGTTGGTCAGATGCTTCATCCGCGTGACGTTGATCACAAGATCGTTGTCGCGATTGTGCTCGCCGATGACCTGGCCGGCGTAGACCTTTTCCTGCGGCACTGCGAACATGATGCCACGGTCGGCGAGCTGCTGGAGGGCGTAGGTCGTGATCGCGCCGCTTTCGAGGCTGATCAGGACGCCCATGGCGCGATGGCTCATTTCGCCGCTGATCGGCGCAAACTTCAGGAACGAGTGCGTCATGATGCCCTCGCCCTGCGTGGCGGTGAGAACGCGTCCGCGCATGCCGATGAGCGAGCGAGACGGAATCTCGAACTTCAAGTGCGTCAGATCGTTGCCGCGGGGCTCCATCTTCTTCAGTTCGCCCTTGCGGCCGCCGACGAGTTCCATGATGGAACCGACGGAAGAGTTGGGGGAATCGATGACAAGCTCTTCAACTGGCTCGTGCGGAACGCCATCAATCTCGCGGATGATGACCTCGGGCTTGCCCACCGAAAGTTCGAAGCCCTCGCGTCGCATGTTCTCGATAAGGATGCCCAGGCTGAGCACACCCCGTCCGGAGACCATGAATTCATCGGCGGTGCGGCCCTGCTCGACCCGCATCGCGACGTTGCGCTCGAGTTCCTTGAACAAACGCTCGCGGATCTGGCGGCTGGTGACGTAGTTGCCTTCCTGGCCGGCGAATGGAGAGTCATTAATGCGGAAGAGCATCGTCATCGTCGGCTCGTCGATGGTGACGGGCGGCAGCGCGACGGCGTTCTCGGGGTCGGCCACGGTGTCGCCGATGTCGACGCTTTCGAGACCGATCAGGGCGCAGAGGTCGCCCGCTTCAATCGTGTTCACCTCGCTGCGCTTGAGGCCTTCGAACTGCATGAGTTTCGCGACCTTGGTGTTGACCCGTTTCCCGTCGCGCTTGAGCACGGCGACCTGCTGGCCGGCCTTGATCTTGCCACAGAAGATGCGGCCGATGCCGATGCGGCCGACGTAGTCGTTGTAATCGAGGTTGGTGATGAGCACCTGAAGCGGCTTCTCGATCTCGGCGCGGGGCGGCGGAACGTGCTTGACGATGGCTTCGAAGATGTCGCGGAGGTCCGTCGGTTTCGGCGAGCCTTCGGGAATCGGCCAGACGTTGGAAGCCCAGCCGTCGCGGCCGGCGCAGTAGACGGTGGGGAAGTCGAGGGCGAGTTCTTCAGCGCCGAGCTCGACAAAGAGATCGAAAACCTCATGCATGACATCGACCGGGCGGCCGTCGGCGCGATCGATCTTGTTGACGATCACGACGGGCTTGAGGCCGGCTTCAAGAGCCTTGGTGAGCACGAACTTGGTCTGGGGCATCGGGCCGTCGAATGAATCGACGAGCAGCAGGACGCCGTCGGCCATCCTCAGAACGCGCTCAACCTCGCCTCCGAAGTCGGCGTGGCCCGGCGTATCGATGATGTTGATCCGGTAGGTGATGCCGTCCAGGGCCGTGTAGAGAACGGCGCAGTTCTTGGACAGGATGGTGATCCCTCGCTCGCGCTCGAGCGGGTTGGAGTCCATGATCAGGCCGTGCTGACCACCCTCAAGTTTCTCGAGTTCGCCGGTGCGGAAGTTGCCCGATTGCTTGAGCAGGTTGTCGACCAGCGTGGTCTTTCCATGGTCGACGTGGGCGATAATCGCGACGTTGCGGATGAGGGGATTGACAGGGGCTGTTGTGGTGGTGGGGGTGGTCATGGGACGTCGCGATCGGGTGTGGGGCAAAGAAAATACGGACGGCAAGGGCGGGGCTGGTCTTCCAACTCCGTCCGCAGCAATGGTTTACAAACAGGTGGACGGACGGCAGCGACGCCCGAACAGGGTCATTCTAGGAGGGGAAAAACGCTTCTGACCGGGAGGCGCGGCCATGCCGGAGATGCCGGAGCCACCCCGTCACGCGCTCGGGCTCGATTCAACCCAACCCCGTGGCTGAACCACAGGGCACTTGAAACTATGGGCAAATTAGCGCGTTGTACGCAGCGAGGAAGATGACAAAGTCATTGTCGTCCACAAAGCCATCGCCATTGAGATCGGCGGGGCAGCCGACGGGCATCGCCGGATCGGTGCAGTCGAGGATGTTGTATGCCACGGAAAAGGGGGAGAAGTCGGTGTCGTCAACGAGTCCGTCGCCGTTGAGGTCGCCCTTGCAGACTGCGCCCTTGACCCAAAGCAGCGCTTCGTCACGAAAACTGAGGCTATTGAAGCCGTATCCGGCCACGTAGGTGACGCCTGCGTCGATCCAGATCGCGCTGGCTTCGGAGGTCGTGAATCCGGCTGGGAGGAACGCGGAAAGGTCGAACCACGATGCGGCGGTGCCGGTCCAGAGACTGGCGCGCCGTTTCCCGCCTATATCGGCGTAGCCGGCCTGCGTGCCGCCCACGACACTCGAAGCACGAGAGTTTGTGGCGCCGGCGGGGTGCAGGTCAACCCACGAGGCCGCGCTGCCCTGCCAGAGCGCGGCATGGCTGGTTGTGTCGGGCACGCGAACCACGCCAACCTGCTGCGTGCTATCGACACCGTACGCCCAAGACTGGGAGCCCCCTGCGGGAGGGTGCAGGTTCACGATGCTTGACGCGTTGCCACTCCAGATTGCGGCGCTCGTAACGCCGCCCACGGCGACGTAGTAACCGACCTGCTTGCCGCCGCTGACCGCAAACGCTTCAGATGAGTGTGTGTACCCGTACGTGGGTGGTGGATTGAGATCCACCCAAGAAGCAGCCGACCCGCTCCAAAGCGCCGCGCGGTAATAGCCCACATTGGTTCGACCGACCTGAAATCCTCCGTTCGCGCCCAATGCATTGGAGTTGCTCGATCCGATCGGGTTCAGGTTCACCCACGACGCCGCTGTCCCGCTCCAAATGCTGGCGCGCGGGAAGCCGTCGGTGTAGACATCACCCACTTGGAAGATGCCGGTCGCGGCGTTGGCAATGGAGTAGACAGTTCCGGCTGGATGGAGGTTGACAAAGGACGCGGCCGTGCCGGTCCACAAGGCGGCTCGTGTGTGGCCGACGGTGGGGCCTAACTGGGCGTATCCCACCTGCTGATTGCCGAATCCTCCGTTGGCTCTGGAAGCAATCGCTCCGGCTGGATGCAGATTGGTCACGGTCCATTGGGCGAGAACCGCTGCGGGCTGCACACAGTGAAACATTCCGCCAGCAAGCATGAAAGCCATGCAAGGCGAATATAAGCGCGACGAATTCATCACTTTCCCCTTGGCCGATTCGAGGCCCGAATGCCCGGCCGACCGCACGCCATCCGCGATTCAGTGACCGGCACAAAGACTACTCGAACGGGGGAAAATGACACCACGACATTTGAGAATGGCACAAAACAGTCTGTGGCAAGACCAAATGCCGCGGAATTCGGCTACTTCGGGTTCTTCAGCCCCGCCCCGGTCACGGGTACGAAGGATCCTTCCTTGTCGTACCAGCCCGTCACCGCAGAGGCTCGAGCGATATCGCTCCGCCGGAACTTGCCGCCTGAATACATCGCATCGGGCTGGTTATTCCATTCAAGCAGCGCTGCGCGGGTGCGCCGGTCCTTGCCCGAATTCGTTGAACGATCCGGGCCCGGGTTCACAAAGCTCAGTCCGGTCCGCTCGATGCGCACGGAGCCTGCACCGGCCATCTGCCGGGCGAGGAAGCGTGGATCGGCTTCGCTTGAAGACAAAATGGATTCGATGTCCGGCAATTGTGATGATTCCGAAACCGGAGCAATGACGTACGGTCGCTGCGAGCGGCTGGCGAGCGAATTGCCCGTGATGCTGCGGATTGCTTCGCGAGCTTCTCCAATGACATCGTTCTGGGCGATCGTCTGGAACGGGGCGGGAGAACGAAGCGCCGCGAGCGTGAGCCAAAGAGTGCCGGCACCGAGTGCAAGCGATGCAGCAAGTCCCACGCCAAAGCCTGTGAACGAAAATCGCTTCTGCCGCCGTGCGGGCAGGAACACCGGTCGCTGCTGAAGCTCGGCCAGTATCTTGGAACTGACATCAACTCCGTGCGAAGGCTGCTGAAGAATCGCGTCGAGCCGGCGGAACTCATCAAATTCACAACGGAGCTGCTCATCTTCCGAAAGCAGCGCCCGCAGCCGGGGTGAATCGGCAGCGATTTCCCGGTCAAGACACGCCTGGATGAGCCTGCGTCCTTCCATCCGGCGCGCGTGCGCGTCGAGTGGGCCAAACGAATCCGGATTCGGGGGACGCGCCGTCATGGCTTGGCATCTCCCGGGCTGAGGGCCACGGCCCGGCGTGCAAACAACGGGAGCGCGCCGGCGCGCTCTTCGATGGCAACCACATCGCCCACTCCGTGGACCAACTCGATGCGGAGGCGCTGACGCCCGCGATGCAGATGGCTCTTGACCGTGCCTTCGGGCAGTTCCATATGTTCGGAGATCAGGCGGATCGGCCACTCCAACTGGTGGAAGAGCACGATCGCCTCGCGCTGCTCGGGAGAAAGCAAAAGGAGCGCGCTCTGCAGCGCATCCCGGGCCATGCCGCGCTGTTCGTCATCGCGTCCGATTGTGCCCGCGCGGTCATCCTTTCGGCCAGCCCAAATGTCGCTCGCGTCGCCCGCGCTTGACGGTCGCTTCTTCTCGCACATGTTCAACCACACGCGCCGGGCGATGGTGAACAGCCAGGTCGAAAACCGGAAATTCTCATTGAAGTTGTGCAGGCTCGAGAGCACGCGAAGGAAGGCCTCCTGGGTCACGTCTTCCGCAACGTCCCACCGGCCGCACATGCGATAGATATACGCCTGCACGCCGGACTGATGGCGGCGAATAAGCGTCTCCGCGGCGGACAAATCGCCACGTGCCGCAAGCCGCACCAGTTGGAGTTCCTGCAGTTTCAGCATGCTGTCGCTCCGAACTGGTACTCGGCATACTGCGGAACGGTTCCGCAGTTGCAGAAAACCTGCTCGGAGACCTCCTTCTTTAGACCCGCGAGACCCGGGGGGGGTTCCGTGAGTAAGGAAGATTCTCGGGTCGGGGGTTTCCGTCAGAGAAAAACCCTCCCGAGGCGCGTGCAGGGGCGCACAGGCCAACCTCAGTCGTGGTGCCGCTGCCGGAGCTTTGGCGAGAGCCGGAGCAAAAGGTGCACCCGCTCCAATTCATTGAGCCAGTCCTGCCGCGTGTCGGCGATCTCGTCGGCCGGAACCGGGGCGCCGGGGAGAGGGCAGGAGGCTCCGAGGGCTTTGGCGGCGATGGCCCGATAGCGGGTAAGCGAACGGTCGCCCACGATCGAGACAAATTCCATGTCTTCGTTCAGGAAGAGGACGGTCGGCACGCGGAGCCCGCCGCAGATTTTGGCGGCTTCGGCAAGTTCCGAGGCGTCATCGCGATCGACGAAGCGGAGATCGATCATTCCACCCAATGCGGCGGGCGAGACCTCGGCGAGTTGGTGGAAAAGAGGGCACTGGTGCACGCAGTCGCCGCACCAGGTGCCGCTAAGCACCAGGATATTGATCGGTCGCGTGAAGGATTTGATGAGGTCAATCTGAGCGGAGGTAAGCGGCGCGTGCTCGCGGCTGAGTTGATCGAAATGATTCCAGGAGTGCTGCTGGTGGTGCGTGCCAGTGGCGACGTACTCGGGATAGGGAACGGCTTGATGGAAAGTGATTTGCAGGAGCGATTGATTGATCATGTTGACGCCGATTCGGTCAGAACAGGGAATTGGAAGTGCAACTGAGATGACGGCGAACCGAAAAAAGGAACACCGAAATTGGGAGGGTCATTGGAGATTTCGCCGGTCCAACGGGAAGGATTGTTGTCGCCGTGGCGCCTACCCCTGCGCGATGATGCCGGGGTCGATCGCGAATTGATGCCGATGCGGGCGCAGCCATCGGGGACCATTCGCCTGAACCGGGTCCGGGACAAGGCGCATCTTGTCTACAGCGAGATCACTAGTTTTTGGAAACTGACGGTCCGCGTGATCGTTTTGGTCATCCCGATGGCGATTGCGATGCCGTTCGCGATCCTGTGGCTTGGTTCGAAAGGAATTCCCTTGCCGCTCTTCGCCGGGGCGGGCGCTTTGGTAACGATGACCGCGATGCTGGTGCTGACCAAGAGGGATTTTCGCAAGCTGGCGACGCGAGCCCCGGAGATTGCGGATGCGTATCTCGACGAGGGGGTCTGCCCTTGCTGCGCGTACAACCTGGCGGGCGTCGTTCGCGGGGCAGACGAGACGAACTCGACGGCGCCGCTGATTCGATGCACCGAGTGCGGCGCAACGTGGCTGCGATCGCGGATTCATCGTGTTGAAGCGGACGAGACGGCTGAATCTCGCGAAGCGCCGAGTTTCCGAACGATTCTGCGATCGCAGGCGATGCTGTATAGCTCGATGGCATTTCAGGACGACAGGGGAAAAAGCGTCGCGCTCGCGCGATTCTCGGATCTCACGGCGCTGCGGAGCCGCGCGGGCGGCACGCACCGTGCGCGGCTCTCAGCATGCATCGACAAACTCCGATTCAAAGGCCTTTGGAAGCGGATTCTGTTCGCTTCGCTGGTGCTTCCGCTGATGATCGCCATCATCACAGACTTTGCGACCAGACCCTTGAGCGGAATCGGAGTGATGCAGGGTCTCCAGGCGCTGGGGCTGGTTGTCTGGATCATCGGCGCATTCGCGATTATCGGGAGCGATATCGGGCGATCGGGAGCCAGGCGAGCCGAATTGCTGAAAGCTGCAGGACTATGCCCCGGCTGCGGAGCGGAGTTGGGCGTGGTGGACGGAACCGACACGAGCGCCGTTACTTGCGGCGAGTGCCGCGCGGTATGGGATCTCTCGCAAGGAACCGAGGTATCGGGCAATCCGATCACCGATGCGCCGCCGGTCGAGGCTCGATAGAATTGGCCTTGGCGCGGCGTGAACGCCGCGTCGCCACGGAACGTCCATCGAGCAGATCATGTCGCAATTGTCGCTAGAGAACGAGCAGCAGAATTCGTCGTCCCGCCGGTTCATCGTGGAATTCCGCGAGCCGCCCGAGCATGTGAGTGGCGCTTTCTCGATCAGCAACGCCCAAATGGGTCAGACCCGGGCGGGCAAACCATACCTCCGCTGCATTATCGGCGACAAGACCGGTGAGATGCCGGCCCGCATGTGGTCGATCGAAGAGCCGCAGTTCCGGCGTTTGCCCACCGAGGGCTTTGTCGAGATCAAGGGTGAGACGCAGGCCTATCAGGGCGAATTGCAGCTGATTATCCATTCGATCAGCGTGGTGGAGCCGACACCCGAATTGCTGCGCGATCTACTTCCCTGCTCCAAGCGTCCACCCGAGGAGATGTTCGCGGAACTGACGACGCTGCTCGGGACACTCGAGCACCCGGCGATCAAGGCGCTGGCGCAAACGTATCTCGGCGATAAGTTCCTGATGGATGCGTTCAAGCAGTGTCCGGCCGCGAAGAGCATGCACCACGCCTATCTGGGCGGGCTGCTCGAGCACACGCTGAATCTGCTGAATCTCGCCGATCGGGTTTGTCCGCTCTATCCCAAGATCAACCGCGATCTGGTGGTGATGGGCCTCTTTTTGCACGATCTCGGCAAGACGCGCGAACTGAGTTACGACAAGGTGTTCACGTACACCGATCGCGGCGAACTCATCGGCCACATCGTCGAGGGCGCGATCATGCTCCACGACAAGGCTCAGGTCATGATGCGAGAGAGCGGCCAGCGCCTGCCCCCTGGCGCGCTCACCGTGCTTCAGCACATCATTCTCAGCCACCACACGCTGCCCGAGCACGGGGCCGCGAAGATTCCCGCGACACCCGAAGCGATCTTCGTCGCCATGCTCGACAATCTTGACGCCAAGACCACCATCGCGATGAACGCGGCACGCCCCGAGCGCGCCGCCGACTTCGATATGGGCGGAAACTTCACCGAGAAACAGTGGGCGCTCGAAAACGTCAAGCTGTTCCGGCCGGATGTCCTCAAGCAGTAGGCGGACCCCGCCATGACGACGGAAGACAACACGATTCAGGTGAACTTCTCGCGGGCCTTGCCGCTGTTCCCGCTGGATCAGGTCACGCTGCTTCCGCAGCAGGTGCTGCCTCTCCACATCTTCGAGCCGCGCTATCGCCAGATGGTGAGCGACGCGCTCGATGGCGCGGGGCAGATCGCCATGGCGGTCTTTCAGGGCAAGCGCTGGAAGCAGGAATACCACGGTCGCCCGCCCGTCCGGCCCGCGGCGTGCATCGGGCACATCGCGCAGCACGAAAAACTTCCGGACGGCCGTTACAACTTGGTGCTCCGGGGTGTCTGCCGCGCCCGCGTGATCAGCGAGGTTCCGGCCTCGGAAGACCGGTTGTATCGCGAAGCCATGCTGGAACCCATCGGTCTCTCGCAGGATGAAACCCCGCTCCTCACACGTCTGCGCACCGTGCTCGAGACTCGACTGGATCACGGCACGCTCAAGCGTCTTGCACAGGCCGACACGTTGCTTGAGTTTGTCCGCGATGACGACATCCCGACCACTGCGCTTCTGGAACTGATCTCCTTCACCCTCGTGGAGGACAAGGAAAAGCGCTACTGCCTGCTCGAAGAGGGCGACCCTGATGCCCGGGCCCGGATCGTCGATGTTGAACTGAAGAATCTCGACCGGCTCATTCGGATGGCTCTGCCCCAGGTGGGCGAAAAATATCCGCGCGGCTACACGCCCAATTAGGCCATTGATTTGGTCCCAAGAGCATTGCCGCAGGCGGAATGGACCGATAACCAATTTTCGGCGCTTCAGTAGAACTTGCACCCGCAAGGCTCCGTATGTATAATGACGACTAACTTTCGTGGGTGCGGTCCGTTTGTGCCGGAACCCTTTGGAAGTCAGCGGTTTAGGAGCGAGCCATGTTGGCAGCAACGAGAGAAAAAGGTCGGTTCAATCGTTCTGGGTTGAGCGCTGTCGCGATTGCCGGGGCGCTCACGCTTGGCAGCGCGGGCTGCAACAACGCGCTGGAGGGCGGGCTGTCGGGTGCCGGCTTGGGCGCGTTGGCTGGAATGGCGATCGGCAGCGCGTTCGGCCACATGGGCACGGGAGCGGCGATCGGTGCCGCGGCGGGCGCTCTGGGTGGCGTAGTCATTGGCGATCAGAATCAACGCCGCTCCAATGGCGAGTGACGATCGGCGGTCAGAACGAGTATGGATTTTCCGCGACGACCCAACGGCGGGGTTCGGGCGCGGGTCCTTCGCGCGCTGCATCGCGGCACGCTTCTGACAGGCGTTGATGCAGTTTCTCGTGCTCCGGAATGGCGTCGAGGTACAGCATCAGTTCATCGACGCGCCAAGAGGCCGGCATTGTTGCGTTCACGCGGGTGATTGCCGCATCTCCGAGCGCCTCGGCTGTGGCCGTGAACCATTCGACATCGGGAGGTTCTGACGAATTGTCGCGAGTCGGCCCGGAGCCGGGTTGATCGTGCATTGCGACAACACCGGCCGGCGGCGCAACTTGCACGCGCACCGTGACGGTGTCGATGAGCCCGCCCTTGGTGACGGCCGCGATCGGCCACTTGCCCGCGCGCGTCATCGGCTCGCGGCACAGGAGCAGCGTGGGCACCGATTTTGAATCCGCTGTTTCGCGGATATCGCGTGCCTCGACGGCGACGATGGGGGGCTGTGCGAGATACAAACCCGGGCGGAGTTCGGACGGCTTTGGCCGCGACGTCAGGATCGTGCGAGGACCGGCGTCGCATGCGATCTGGCGGATCTGACGGCGTGCTTCCTGCAGAGGTAACAGAATCCGCGCCATCCGCTCAAAGTCTTCGGCGTGGCGAGCGCGTTCGAGCGCGCGCACCGAGAGCTTGACGACGGTGAAATACTCGGTCTCAATCAGCGCCTGGCTGGCCTGCTCCATCAGGCGGTCGATCGGGTTGGATACATCCTTGGCCATGAAATGAAGCGTGTCGTATCTGTCCTTTGCTTTACAGCGGCGCCTCCGCACCGATGCGCCCATCTCGCACCATGTCCGCGATCGAGTGGAGTGTTTGCGACCACTGGCGTGCCAACGGCGCCATGTCGTACAGCAGAATGTCGGAGAGCGCGGAAAAATCCTGCGATTCGAGAGCCGTGCGGATGCTTCCCAGCCGCTCCAGCATCGCTGAGAATCGGCCCGAGAGCGGCGTGGGGTCGCCATCGGGCAGGGTCAGCGAATCCAGATCCATGTTTAACAGCGCAGCGCCCTTGTTCAGGATGTCGCAGACCGCTTGCCAGGTCGCTATCGATTCTCCGAGTTTGCCAAGCGCCGCCTGCGTCTTGCCCGCCTGAATGTCGCGGCCCACGCGGTCGTGATCTTCGGCGACATGCGTGAGTGCATCGGCGGCGTCCATGAGCGTGAAGCTCACCAGCGAACGGGGTTCTGCGCTCCGCATCGCGAGATTCTGGATGTTGACCGGGTCATCGCTCGGGCTGGATAGCAGCTCGTCGGAGATCTGAGTGCCATCCGCGAACGCCTCCACGATGATGCGCCCTCGCGCCCTTGCCGCTTCCTGTGCCGAGCGCAGCGCGGCAGCCAGGGTCGGTCGATCGATCGAAAGAGGCTGGTCGTCGAGGAGGACCTGCATGGTGGATTCAGAACCAAAAAAAGCCGTGGCGCTTTTTCGCGCGATTGGACTCACCACTTGCTCGTTCGGATCACGCTGCCGCCCTGTTCACGGCCACGCCGGCCATCGCCGGAACGATCAGGATAGCGACCCCGCCCGCGACCGTTCCGGCTCGTCGGGCGAGGAGTCGGCTTCGGTGGCTGTCGTTTGGCTTGCCGCGGCCTCGCGTCGCTTCTGCTTGGCGATGAGGCGCAAATTTCGTGCGTAGATAACAATTCCGGACGATTGACCGAGCACTCCCACGGCGTCCTGTCGCCAGACGAAGTAGGTGAACAGGCAGATTCCGCCGAGCAGGCTGAACCACCAGAACGCCGGGGTGATGATGCTCACCTTGTGACGTTCGCTGATGAGCCACTGAAGGAACATGCGGCCGCTGAACATGAGTTGGCCGCCGAACCCGATCGCGATCCAGACGAGGCTGGCCCAGCTTGTGATGTTCAAGAAGCGGAACAGGAAGTTGGCCCGTCCGTCGGCGACCTGCGTCGCGACGGCGGCGCCGAAGACCGCCTCGAATTCGGGTCGGGAGAGTTCGGGAGATTCGAATCCTTCGCGGGTAAGCACGCGAAACTTCTGCGATTCCGGCGAGTCGCCGGTTACCTCGACCACTCCACGCGTATCGCCGATGCGAATTTCGCTCGTGAGCGAATCCTTGCGGGGATGCGCTTTATTGCCCGATGGATTCATTACCAGCCAGAAGCCGATTCCGATGAGCAGCGCCATCAAGGCGGCCGGTTCCCACTTGAAGCGACCCTTTGGGGCCGGGTTCAAGCGTGAATCTCCGCATGCTGCGACTCGTGCGCGGGCGTGCTTGCAGGCTGCGAATTGGCCTGCGCGGCGGGCGGCGCGAATTCGATGGATTCCACGCTGCGCCGGCGCGAGCGGAAATACCGCACCGCGAAGAGGTCGATCAGGCCCGGAATTGCCCGCTTGGTGATTCCAAGACCGTACTTGGTCTCGCCGGCGTGGCGCGGGCGGTGGTTCACCGGAACCTCGACGACCTTTCCCCCAAGATCGCGGATTGTGACTGGCACAAAGCGGTGCATCCCCCGGAGTTCGAGAGGAAGTGCGAGCGCGAATTCACGCTTCATGATCCGGAGCGAGCAGCCGGTGTCGCGGACGCGATCGCCGAGCAGCATGCGCCGAAATGTTCGGCCGACCCAGGAACCGACCTTGCGAATGACATTGTCGCGGCGGGCGTGTGAGCGATCTCCCTGCACCAGGTCCGCGCCGGATTCGGTCATCTTGCGGAGCATCATGGGCAGATCGGCGGGGTCATTCTGAAGGTCCGCATCCATCGTTGCGATGAGCCGACCTTTTGATGCCCGGATGCCGGCATGGAACGCGGCGGATTGGCCATTGCCTTTCCCCGGAGGAGTTTGGCTCATCGCCACGGGGCGAAGCCAGACGCGACTGGAAGCGAGATCCTTCAGATTCGCGCGAGTGCGATCGGTGCTGCCGTCGTCCACAATCACCAGTTCCCACGAAATCCCAAGCGGCGAGAGCGCCTTCTGCACCTGCGAAGCAAGAGCTTCGAGGTTTTCCTGCTCGTTGTGCGCAGGAGTCACAACAGACAGATCGAGCATTCGGGAAGAAGATGGGGCCGGTTTCACCAGCATGAACGGGAAGGGTAGGAGCGAAGTCCCCAGCGCTTATAGTTCGGCATACTCAAGGGACCGACATGCACATCCGCGAGATTGACACATCCAAGCATCCGGCAACCGTCGCCGTGAAATTCCTTCTGGAAGATCCGGAGGGCATGGGCGCATCCAGCCCCGAAATGAACCTGATGGCGCCAAAATCCCGCACGCTGCTGGAATTGGCTCTCGAAAATGGCATCAACATCGAGCACGCCTGCGGCGGGGTCTGCGCCTGCTCCACCTGTCATGTCCACGTCGAACAGGGGATGAAGTCGCTCACCGAATCAACAGAAGCGGAAGAAGATCGAGTCGAGGAGGCCCCGGGGCTTTCGCGAAACAGCCGCCTGAGTTGCCAGTGCGAGATCATCGGCGAGGGACCGATCGTTGTCCGCGTGCCGGCGTGGAACCGCAACGCGGTCAAGGAAGTGCCGCACTAGCCCCTGTTCGAGGATGATCGCAGCGATGGGTGTGAGCAAAACATTCGGCTGGCTCGAAGTGCGGCGCATCGGCGAAGAACTCGCCGATCGCCTTCCCGACAAGGACCCGACTCGCATCGGTTTTCCTGAGTTGCGGCAACTCGTCGTTTCTCTCCCCGGCTTCAAGGAAGAACCGGGACACCCGTCGAACGAGCGCATACTCGAAGAGATCCAGCGTCATTGGATGGAAGAGCGAGCGGATCGACGCGAAGACGAAGAAGACTGAACCGATGGCGCAACGCCGCATCCTGCACGACGAGTACTTCAAGAAGGCCAAGGCCGAAGGCTACCTTGCGCGATCCGCGTACAAACTGAAGGAGATCCAGGAGCGCCACCATCTGCTCCGCGCGGGCAAGAGCGTGGTCGATCTTGGATGCGCTCCGGGAAGCTGGCTTCAGGTTGCAAGCCAGATCGTGGGGCCTAAGGGTCTGGTGGTCGGCATCGATCTGCAACCTGTCGCCCAGGAAATCGCGCCCAACGTGCGGACCATCGAGGGGGATATTTTCAAGACCGATCCGACGGCGCTACTGCCGGATCCCGATGCCAAATTTGACATCGTGCTCAGCGATATGGCCCCCAACACCAGCGGACACGGCGACGATGCACTGTCTGTCCGCCTCTGCCGGCGCGTGCTCGAACTGCTGCCGGCGCTGCTCGCGCCCCGCGGGGCTTGCGTGATGAAAGTCCTTGAAGGCAGCGGCTACTCCGAATTGCTGAAGGATTGCCAGCGGCTGTTTTCCAGGGCAAAGGGGCTCAAGCCCAAGGCCAGCCGCGATGCGTCGCGCGAAATCTTCATCGTGGCGGAGGGGTACAAGGGAACCGTTTCCGTCCCGATCACACCGCCTCCAAAGCCACCCCCCGGTTGGGGGCGACCCTAGCGTCTGACGATGACGTTTCTGGCTCCGACATCAGCGCTTGTGGCCGCGGCACTGGTGTTGCCCGCGCTCTTTGCTATGTACCTTCTGAAGTTGCGCAGACGGCCCCTGCGGGTCAGTTCGATCATGCTTTGGCCCGAGGCCGCGACGGACGTGCAGGTAAATGTTCCGCTTGCGCCCCCGCGTCCGAGTTGGCTCATGCTGCTGCATCTGCTCATTGCCATGGCGCTCATCGCAGCGGTGGGGCGGCCGGCCATTTTCACGTCCGGCGCGGGGGCGGGCACGTTGCTCCTGCTTATCGATCGCTCTGCTTCGATGAGCGCGATGGACGGCATGGTCCGCGGGTCCGAGCGCATCTCGCGCCTTGAGGAAGCAAAGCAACGCGCACGCGAGACGATCGAGCGTGCACCCGCCTTAACCCGGTTCGCGGTCGTATCGATCGCGGCGGCACCCGAGATCGTCCGGGAGTTCTCCAACGATGCCGCCGGCGCAATCGCCGCGATCAACCGGATTGCCCCGACCGATCAGCCCGGCGATCTGGGTGCAGCGATGCAAGTCGCCAGAGCGCTGCTCGGCAGCGCGGGTTCCTCTGAACAGCTTGATGCGGGCGTCGATGTTCTGGTCTTCAGCGATGGCTCCTTCGCCGATGGGACGCGAGAAGTTGTCGCACCGGGGGGCGCGGTGCGTCTGATCCGTTGCGGACCGGCCCCCGCAGTTGAGAAGTCCAATCTCGGAATCGTCGTGCTCTCCGCCCGGCGCGACGCGGAACGTCCGGAAGTGGTCCATCTATTTGCGAAAGTGCAGAATGCGGGCACGACCGCGCGGTCCGTTCCGATTCGCCTTTCCGTCGACGCTAACGTGATTGAAACCCGGGCCGTTTTGGTTCCCGGTTCCACGCCCCAAGAACCGGGGGAAGTCGGGGTCGTTTTCCCGGTGTCTGCGCCCGCGGGCGGCATGGCGATGGTCTCTCTTCTGGTTGATGATCAGCGAGACCTGCTCTCGAGCGACAATTCCGCCGCGATCAACCTGCGCAGCGCCGCCCCTCTCCGAATTCTGCTGGTGCAGCGTGGCGCCGGACCCCGCCTCGAGGGCGAACCCTCTCCCGCGCTCACGGCCGATTTCCTGCTTGCGGATGCGATTGCGGAGCTGAGCCCCGGCGCCACAACCCGCGTCGATCGGGGTCGCTACGAAGAACTCGTCGCGGGCGGCGAATTGAAGTTCTACGACCTGGTGGTCTTCGACAATGTTTCACCCCGCGTTGCACCGAGCCTGCCAAGTCTGAGTTTTGGTGCCGGGGTTCCCGGTCTTGAACTCGGCCCCAGCATCGAGATCGCGAACGCGCGGCCGATTCAATCGTGGCAGCGCTCAAGCCCGTTTCTGCGCGACATTACGCTTGACGGTGTTGTGATCGACGGCGAACGCGCGTTCCAAGGAAGGAACGCCGATGTGCTTGCCCGGAGCGAGCGCGGGCCGCTAATCCTGTTGAGCAAGCCCGACGATGGCCCCAGGCGATTGGTCGTGACTTTTGCGTTGGAGAATTCCAACTGGCCCCTGCAGGCAGGATTTCCGATCTTTCTCAAATCCGCCGCCGATCTGCTTACCTCGCGGGGCGCTGAGAATGCCGGCACACAGTTCGTAACGACCCAAACCGTTATTTTTCAGGGAATCGGCAATCCACCCGATTACGTCGGACCGGTCCCCGTCTTGGCCCGCCTTGCACCGGGGCAGAGCGAAAACACGTCAGCCGATGCCGTCCGACGCATGACGCTCGGCGTGCTCGATCGGGTCGGGGTCTACACCCCCGTTGCATCTCCGGGGTTCCCTCCAATCGCCGTCAACCTTCTCAATTCCCACGAGAGTGAGGTCGCCACCAGCGACTCGCTGCGGATCGGTTCGCAGACGATCGCAGCAAATACGAGCGTGGTGCGGCCTCAGGAATTGTGGTGGTGGGCGCTGGTAATCGCCTCGGCTTTGCTCGTGGTGGAATGGGCAGTCTTCGCGCGTTCCGCACGTTTGTAGCGGCCTTGCTCTGTACAATCCGGCTCATCGGGAAGGTGACTGTCAGGAAAGCCATGGAACCAACCAAGCATGTTCCGCACCTTGTCCAGCCGCTCGATCGGCGCGCGTTTCTGGGCATCTCGCTCGGCTCTGCGGCCGGGCTTGCCGCCGCGACTGCGTTTTCTCCTGCAATCGCCCGGGCGCGCCAGCCTGTTGGCGCAATGCCCGAAAAGCCGGGGCGCACGGCGCACAACGTCATCTTCATGGTTGCCGACGGCATGAGTTTCGGGACGCTCTCGCTGGCGGAGATCGCATCACGCGCGCAGCACGCGACCGGAACCAACTGGGTTGCATTGTGGGGCAGGGAAGGCGCGAAACGTTCGGTCATGCGAACTGCCTCGGCCGACTCCTTGGTGACAGATTCCTCCGCCGGCAGTTCGGCCTGGGGCGGCGGCGTACACATCAACAACGACGCCGTGAACTTCGCGCCGGACGGAAGACTGCCGGTACCGATCCTGGTGCACGCGGCACAAAACGGCAAAGCCACTGGGCTCGTGACCACGACGCGTGTCACACACGCGACGCCCGCCGGCTTTGTTGCAAACTGCCCTACCCGCAACTCCGAAGACGAGATCGCCCGCCAGATCCTCGATCGCCGCGTGGATGTGGTGCTCGGGGGCGGAAGCAAGTATTTTCCGGATTCGCTGCTCGCAACGCGTCCCGACCTTCGAGTGCTCCGCACACGTGCCGCGTTTGATGCCGAGATGAATGGCATGGGCGATCCTGCGTCGGGGCCTCTGCTGGGGGTTTTCCAGCCGTCGCATTGTCTCTACGAGTGCGAAAGGAATGAGATTGATCCGTCGCTTTCCGATATGGCGCTGATGGCGCTCCGGCGACTGTCGTCGGGCAAGAACGGCTTTGTGCTCCAGATCGAGGGAGGGCGCGTGGATCATGCGGCGCACGCGAACGACGCGGGCACCATGGTGGGGGAGCAATTGGCCTTTGATCGCGCGCTGGGGACCGTGCTGCAGTGGATGCAGAATCGCGACGACACGCTGCTAATCGTCACCACCGATCACGGCAACGCCAATCCCGGGCTCACGCTCTACGGGCCGGAAACGTACAAGGGGATCGAGCGGCTGTGCAGCGTTCGCCACTCGTTTGAATGGATTTTCGAACAACTCGGCATGAAACTGCAGTACGACGACGTGACCGGCCGCAACAAGCTCAGCGAAGAAGACCGCGTCGGTTCCGTGGTTCGGGAAGCCACCGGCATCCAACTGGTGCCGGATGAGATCGCCGCCTTTGTGGGCTCGCTCAAGGGCAAGCGCCCCCAATTGTTCGAGCCGATGAGCCGTTCCAGCAGCATTCTGGGAAGTTGCCTCGCCAATCACTACGGTGTCGGCTTCATCAGCCCGAATCACACCGCCGACTTTGTCGAGGTCACCGCGATCGGCCCCGGCAGCGAACGCATCGCGCCGTTCATCGACAACATCGACTTGCATGAAGTCATGCTCGGGGCGCTCGATCTCCGTCCTGCCCGCGCCATCTGAATCGATCACCAGCGCGTCAGGTCTACGCATGCGCGGGCCGGTTCGGTCGCCCATGGAAAAATCGGGCGAGGCCAAGAGGAGCGCACGTTGCCGCGGATGTGCTCGACGCCAAGCCGGATGAGGCCCGGCCTTTCGACGGCGCGATTCGGAACAGGAAGGCGGAGCGACCAGTGTGTTGCCGCGGGTATGACCTGAGCGCCCGGAAGCAGTGAATCGCGTTCACCGGGCTCGCGAACGGTTGCCACGGCGTCTCCGCTCTCGGGGATGCGCGAGGTTTCCGGCAATTCGACCTGAATGATGTGAGTTGGTCGGCTCATCGGTCCGTACCAGATTCGAATAGTCTGGTGCTCGTACGTGCTTCGCTCGACTTCCAGATAGATCGACCACCCCGAACCCGAGGGAACGCTTGTCGGACCTGCCTCCCGCACGAGCCGCGCCGCCATCGCGCCGACCTGAGTTCGCTCACCGGTTGGAACCGGGCTGACCGCCTGGGAGCGTGTCCACAACGGGAGCGAATGATCGAGATAGGTGGGTGCGATCGGCAGGCCCGGCGGTCGTGCCGGCATGCTCCGTCGAAAGACGGCGAGCGCAGTCGTCCAGGCGCCGATGTGCGCATCCACCGACTGGGCTTCCATGTTCGAATCCGGGGCAGCCGGGCCCGTTAGTGCCGGGAGCGCAAGAATTCTTGCTGCATTCGGCGGAATCGAAACCAGTTCGGGCGAACGCGCCTCGGCCCTTCCGCCCGCCCAGCCCAGTGCCGTGCTGTCGCTCAAGTTTGCCACCCCGACGCGGGGCAAGGGCAGGCGCGATTCGGCATCCAGCAACCCGGCATCGTCGCTCACCCACGCGCACGCGGGCGGTCGCTGGCGCAGCCACTGCGATGTCTTGAAAACCATGCCGCGAGGATCGTCGCGGTTCAAAAGCAATTGATCCAGAAGCGACTGCGCGTCGGTTGCGTCGGCCCATGCCGGAGCGTACCGCGTGCCGGCGCCATCAAACCGTACCACGCGTGTGAGCTCCACCAATACACGCTCGCAGAGCGCCGGATCGGCTTTTCGCAGCCGCAGCAGCGCATGATTCCACAGCGATGATTGCTTCGCGGCAAGCAGATCCGCCACCGACGGTGCTTCCGCACGCGTCACCGATTCGGCCGAATCGGGCGCATACGGAATGGGCATCCGCACCGGTGCCGGAGGCTTCACCCCGAAAAGCGATCCACGCCAACGCGCGAACGGGCTCTTACCCTCCACGCGCAGGCATTCTCTCACAAACGGATCGCTTCGCGCTTCGGCAGGGAGCCCGGATATCGCGGTATCCAGCGGCTTTTCCGCAGGGATCCACGTGAGATCAATGTGCTCTTTCCCCAGCCATAGCCAATGCCCGATCGCGTCCGGCGGCAACTGAATCTCGCAGAACTCGATCGTGTTGGCGTTCGAGCGAGCCAGTCCCGGTGCTTCCGACCATTCCGCGACTGGGCCCATCCATCGCAAAGCCGCGTTCTCAATCGCCCCAAACGATTGCGTCGGAACGAACGCCAGGACTTCAACCCTTCGGACCTCGATCGGGACTTCTCGCCCGTCATCCAATTTCGCCTGCGGAATTCTCCCGCCCGGTCCGAGCACGGTCGATGCCGGAACAACAAGCGTTTGTCCGAAGACCGCGAACAGCGGGAGTTTTTCACGCTCGGTTGTCGCGGGTAGGGGCGGCAGCACATTCATGCTTTGCGCCGGCCCAAATGGCGGGGGCTGCCGAGGTGCAGGGGTCGACGAGCACGCCGCCAATGGGGCGAGAAGCGCCAAGACAAGGTTTCTTCGTTTCTTCAGCACAGGGTAAAAAGATCGTTCGCGGCCGGAAGTTCCACGGTTGCAGACTTCGATTGCCGAATGCCCATCACGTGCCTTCGAGCGGGAGCGTTTGCACGATATTGGCGATGACCGCGTCGGGCGTGACGCCCTCGGCGCTCGCCTCGAAGTTCATGATCAGGCGGTGCCTCATCGCGGGAAGGGCCGCCTCGGTAATGTCTTCGGTCGAAACCGCGACACGCCCCTGGCGCAGCGCCCGGCACTTGCCCGCGAGCAAGAGCGTCTGGGCCGCGCGAGGCGACGCGCCAAGGCGGACGTACTGATTCACCATCGGCGTGGCGAACGAACGGCCGCTCACGGTGGCGGCGGGCTGCGTGGCCAGCACCATCCGGACCGCGTAGTCGCTCACGCTCGGCGCCACCGGCACGCGCCGGATCAGGTCCCGGTGGGTTTGGATCCGCTCCGCATCGATCGCTGGTTGTGGCGACGCCTCCGCCGAACCAGTTGTTCGCTCGAGAATTTCAGCAAGGTCATCACGCCCCGGCGGACGCACGACGAGTTTAAAGAAGAACCGATCCAACTGCGCCTCGGGCAGGGGATACGTGCCTTCCTGCTCGATGGGATTCTGTGTGGCCATCACGAGGAACGGGGAAGGAAGAGGATACGTCGCGCCGCCCACGGTGACGCTCCGCTCCTGCATCGCCTCGAGAAGGGCTGATTGCGTCTTGGGAGTTGCGCGATTGATCTCGTCGGCCAACACCACCTGCGCGAACACCGGCCCTTCGCGAAACCGGAACTCGCGCTGTGTCCGCCCGCCCTCGCCCGCGCTCTCGATCACCACCGTCGTGCCGGTGATATCCGCCGGCATCAGGTCCGGCGTAAACTGCACGCGGCTGAACGAAAGGCTGGTTGACTTTGCCAGCGTCCGCACCAAGAGCGTCTTGCCGATTCCAGGTACACCCTCCAGCAGCACGTGCCCGCCAACGAACAGGCAGACCAGCACGCCTTCGAGAATGTCTTTCTGCCCGACGATGACGCGCGAGACCTGTTCGAGCACGCCGGCGAAATCCGCGCGAAAACTGTCGGCCAACTGATTGATGTCTTCGGTCCGGTCGTTCACGGGCCGATCGTAGCGGAATCGGTCAGTTGTCGCTCGGCACCACCGGCGATTCTCTCTCGTGCATCGCGGCCAGTGCCCGGCGCAACGGGCCGGGTTTGGACGACGTTTCTTCCGTAGGCCCCGATTCGGCATCCGCGTTCGGCGTGGCGGCCTTGCCAGCCTCCGCCTTGATCGAGCCGTCCTTTCCGACTTGCTCGAATTTCACCGTGACCCGAGTCGAAACGCCGCGCTCCTGCATCGTCACGCCGAACAGCCGGTCGGCCTGCTGCATCGTCCGCTTGTTGTGCGTGATGACGATGAAGTGCGAAAGGTCGGTGAATTGGCGGACGACCTGGCCAAAGCGGTTGACGTTGCTCTCATCCAGTGCCGCGTCCACTTCGTCCAGGATGCAGAAGCACGATGGCTTGCTGCGGAAGATGCTCATCAGCAGCGCCACGGCGGTCAGTGTCTTCTCGCCGCCCGACAACTGGCTGATGCTGCGGGGTTCTTTACCCGGCGGCTTCGCCACGACCTCGATGCCGCTCTCGAGAAGATCGACTTCGTCCGTTTCCACCTTGCTGATGCTGCCGTCGGCGTTCTCGATCTCACG
Source organism: Phycisphaeraceae bacterium (assembly GCA_019636565.1). Taxonomy (GTDB): domain Bacteria; phylum Planctomycetota; class Phycisphaerae; order Phycisphaerales; family UBA1924; genus JAFEBO01. Next base: position 50,749 of record JAHBXG010000011.1, on the reverse strand, counting down.
AACCAGTGGCATGAGGCGCACCTCGGCCTTTCCGCCTCCGAACAGCCGACGGAACATTCCGTCCGCACCGCCGAACTGCTCCTGAATCTTCGTAAAGACCGCACCGAAACGTTCCTTGCTGATGATGTTCAGTTTCTCGATCAGTTCGACAAGTGTCGCACGGGCCGTGTCCATGTCCGCGACCTGCTTCACCAGCGATTCGTTCGCCGTCTCCAGCGTTCCCTCTTCCTCAATCGCGTCCAGATTCACATTGCCCAGCGCCTTGATCTGCTCCTTCAGTTCGGAGATCGAAGCCGCCGCCGTCGCCGTGTCCGGGCGTCTCACGTCACCGGCCGCCAGCATTTCGCGATATTGCGAGTATTCCGCCGCCAGATCGACCCGCAGTTCCTGCTGCGTCCGCTCCTCGACGGTCTCGCGTTTCACTTCCAGCTCTCGCCTCGTGATCTCGAGCGCGTTCCAATCGCGCTCCAGCGTCATGGAGTGTTCGCGGGCGTCGTTCAACGCGCTTGCTACCTCTGCCACGATCTGTTCCGCCGCGTCGATTTCGCGGGCGACCGCTTCTGCGCGAGTCGAAACCTCCGCAAGGGCAGCGCCCGACTGTTCGATCAGCGTCTCGCACTCTTCGATCGACGCCCGAAGTTCATCCACGCGCGCCGCGCCCTGCTGCTCGTGCGTTGCAAGATCGCGCTTCTGACGCTCGGCCTCGTCGCGTGCCAGTTCGAGGCGCGATAGTTCGCGGCGGGCCACCGCCGCTTGCGATGTCAGCCGTTCGACCGCAACTTTCGCCTGCGTGCACTGTTCCGAGAGAGCCTCGGTCCGCGCGCGTGACGCCGCAGACGCCGCCTCGGCTTCGCGTGTTTGCGTTGCCTGCTCTTCCAGGAGCCCGGCGAGTTTCTGAGCGCGATCGCGCAGTTCGGTTGCTTCCTGCTCAAGCCTGCTTCGCCGAGCCCGCAGAGCCTCGAGCTGCTGGCCGGATTCACTCTGATCGCGCGCGATCCGCGCCAGTTCGGCAGTCTTGCGCTCCATCAACCCATGGTGCGCGACGGCCTGGCGCTGCGATTCGGCCAGTTGCCGGCGCAGCGTGCCGGTTTGCTCACCCAGCGCCGCCGCGGCGCTACCCACCGTCGCCAGTTCGCTCTTGGCCGCATCGAGTTGGGCCCGCACCTGGGCAACCTGATCTTCCAGTCGCCCGGTTTCTTCGCGTCGCTCGAGCACGCCAACACCCGAAGCGCTGTCCGCCCCCAGCGGCCCGGCGATCACGCGTCCGTCGCTTTCGATGACCACGCCGTCTCGCGTCACGAACCTCGCCCGCGCCGGCAGCACGCCAGACGCCGCGAGCATCAACGCGCCATCGATCGACTCGACAACGAAAGTTTCACCAAGCAGCCGATCGATCGTTCGCGAGAGCGCTGCCGCGTTTTCGAGTCCGGCGCGCGGCGCCACCATGGCGCCGAGGCGCACGATTTTCGATGCCAGCGACGGATCGACATCCGTCATCGTGCCCGGGAATTCACCCAATCGCTCCGCACCGACTTCCAGAGGAAGGAACGTCACACGCCCCGCCAGAGATGCGATTTCATCGGCGCTGGGCAACTGCGCCGGCGTTGCAACCACGAGCGCCTGCAACCCGGCGCCGAGCGCCGCTTCCACCGCCTGCGTGGCGCCCGGATTCACTTCGAGCAGATCCGCCAGCGCACCCTGCACGCCCGCGAAGCGACCTTCCTGCCGCGCTTTCAGCACGCCCCGCACCGCTTCGGCGTAGCCGACGTGGTCTTCGGCCATCTCGCGAAGCGTGGCGCGTCGGCTCTCGATTCGCGCCAGATCCTGCTGCAATTCGCCCACGCGCTTCGCCAGCGAATCGCGACCGCCCGAGAGCCGTTCGAGTTCCGCCAGCGCAGTTTCGAGTTCGCCTTCGAGACGCGAAACTTCAGCTCCGAACTGATCAAACGCGAGCCGGGCCTGCTCGCTGTCGCGTTCGGTTGCCAGCTTCCCGGCCTCAATCTGTTCAACCCGGCGTTCGAGGCCGGTGATCTGATCGGCAAGCCCGCGTGCCTGGCGCTCCTCGGCTTCGGCGGAGGCAACGAGCCCGGCGCGCTCGCGGTCGATCTGCTGCATCTGGCGGCGCTTCTGCGCGAGCTCGTCTTCGCGCAATTGGGCTTCGCTGAGCAGCGTGGAACGCTCGGCGGTCAGGGCCGCCAGCGCTCGCTCCTGTTCGTCTCGCTTCTCGGCTTCCGAGGCGAGAGATTCGCTGGTGTCGGCGATCGCCGCCCCGACCCGGACCAATTCCTGATCGAGCCCGGCCAATCTCTCGCGATCGTGTTCGAGGCGTGCGGTGACGTCGGCCAGCGTCCGCTGCGCCATCTCGCGCTTCTGCGATGCCTGTGAAGACTGGAACGCGACGTTCAGTCGCTCCTGCTCCGCCGCTCGCCCGATCGCCTGCGTTTCGGTGCGAGAGACCTCGGATTCCTGGCGCCGGAGATCGAGCGCGAGGACCTGCTCCTGCGCCGCACTGCGCTGGCCTTCCAGATCGCTCTGCCGGCTGGCCAGCCCGTCGAGACGCGTGCGGAGTTCGTCGTACTGATCGAACGCCACAGCGGTGCGCCACGCCGAAAGCTCTGTATCCAGAGTCTGGAACTTGCGGGCCTTGGCGGCCTGCCCCTTCACAAGGCGCAGGCGACGCTCGGTGCTCTCGAGTTGCTGACGCGTGGTCGCGAGGTTCTGCTCGGTCTTCTCCAGCTTTCGCATCGCCTCGATGCGGCGTTGCTTGTACTTGGCCACACCCGCGGCTTCTTCAAAGATGGAGCGGCGTTCCTGCGGGCTGGCGAGCAACATGCGATCGACCTTGCCCTGCTCGATGATCGAGTAGGCGTCGGCGCCGATGCCGGTGTCCATGAATAGTTCGCGGATGTCACGCAGGCGAGCGCGACGTCCGTTGATCAGATACTGGCTCGTGCCGTCGCGATAGAGCCGACGCTCGACCTCGACCGTGTCGCTGTCGATGGGCAGACCCCGCTTGCCTTTCACGCTCGAATCGACGATCGAATCTTCCGCGTCTTCGATGTTGGCTGCGTCGGTGGGCTGCGCATTCGCCGTTTCGGGCGCGACAATCGCATCGACTTCAGCCTCGCTGATCGAGACGGAGTCGCCTTCTGCCGCGACTAGAGCCTCGGCGGCGACAGGCGACTCGTTCATCGGGTTGTCGAAGGTGAGCGTGACGCTTGCCATGCCCGCGGGCTTACGCCCGGCGCTTCCGGCGAAGATCACATCCAGCATCTCGGTGCCGCGCAGGCTCTTGCTGCTGCGTTCGCCCAAAACCCACTTGATGGCATCGACGACGTTGCTCTTGCCGCAGCCGTTGGGGCCGACAATGCCTGTAACCGAGTCGTCGAAGACGAATTCAGTGGGGTCGGCGAAGGACTTGAAACCGGCGAGGGAAAGCTTGACCAGGCGCATGAAAAGTGCAACCTCCTGTCGCAAGGGCGTGGCCGCACCCGCGTGCCCGCACCCCGACCCGATCCATGGGTCGCTGGCGAGGACGCAATCATAACGAATCCGGAGGCTCGGTGCGAGCGTTCCGTTGCGACTTCTTTGGCTTCTTTCGCTGGTCTACTTCTTCGGCTTTTGGGTTTCGCGGGGAATCGGAATAACGATCGGCTTCAGGCCGCCTTCCTCGCGCGGAGCGAGCGTCGCCTGGGGAGACTCGAGCACGACTACCTCGGCCCGGTCCTTGGTTGTCTCCGGTCGCTCCTTGCGCTGCCCGGTGTTCGCGGCAGTCAGGGCCGCGAGCAGGCGGTCGCGCTCGGTGGCGAAGTTGCAGTTCATCCCGCCCGATTTGTGAATCGCGTACAGGGCGCCGACCACCTCGCTGTAACTCAGGCCCAGGCCCGGACGCGGGTCCTCCGGGGTCGGGGTATGGGCGAAAAACTCGATCAACTTTGGCAATTCCGGCTCGACGTCCTGCTGGGTGATCGCCCCGGATTTCCAATCCCGGTAGAACAGCTTGATGGGGCCCGCGGCATCCTGGGCATTGATCATGAGCCGGTCGGACCAGGCCGACGCGAACAGGGGCGTTATGAGTTTGGGGTCCTCACCGAAGACCACGATTCGGGGTGTGCCCTGCTGGGTGATGTAGACCAGTCCTTCTCCGCCCTGCACGCGATCGAGGAAGAAGCCGTCGCCCAGCCGCTTGCGGCTGACGCCCTGGATCGAGCCGGCAGGGATGTCCGATTCCGCGAGCACCTGGAGCTGCGTCGGGCTGAGGCGGATGGCGTTGGGATCGGGGCTAGTCGCCTGCTCGCGCAGGAGACGGTACAGGCGGTTGCGTTCGGCTCTTTCGGCGAGAGCCTCGTACGCCGCCACCCGCACAAGCAGGGCGCGTTCGTTCAGCAGATCGCGCAGCGTGAGGTCCACGGTGGGGCCCGCGCTGATCTTTCCGAGCAGCATGATGGCGTCAAGGCGTTCGGCGCCGCGCCCTTCGAGTGCCAGTTTCTTGAGCGATGCCGCAGCCAGCGGATCGCCAAGGCTAGCGCCCGCTCGCAGCGCCGCGTACCGGGGTGCGACCTCGTTGTAATCGTACAATTCCCGGATAATCGGGAGAGCTTGATCCCCAAGGGCCTCCATGCACCACGACATCTCGCCCGCGAGGAATGGCTCGGCCTTTGCGGCCTCCACGTACCGCTGCGCGTACCGCTGGATCGGTCCGTCGATCTGCACATACTGAACCAGTTTCAGAAACTCGACCGGATCGCCCCGGTATTCCTCGGGCACGGAGATCTCGACGATCTGGCCGGTGCGTCCGCGTGCAACGGGAGCGCGTTCGGGCGTTTCTTCGGGAAAGCGCGAGTTGATCGCGCTCGTGATGGCCCGGGCACGCGTGTGAAAGTTGTTGTCGAGGAGGATTTCCAGCGGCATGGGGTTGACCATCACGCCGCCGTCGAGAACGCGCCCGGCAGTTGCGGTCACGCCGCTTCCTTCGTTGCCGGGATCCGAGAACGGGTTGATGAAAATCGGGCCGTAGGCCTGTGCGATGACCTTGCCCCGGGGGCCGCCGGCGGGCTTGGTCTGGCCGAGTTGGAGTGCCGTGGTCCAAAGCCTGCCGCCCTCAAGGCTGGTGGCGTTGACGGCCCGCACAAAGACGTCAAAGTGCATGCCCCTGGGTGCGCCGGGCGCGACCAGCGCCTGCACGTACACCACGGCAACGTTCTTGTCCTTGAGCAACTGCTTGGGGGTGACCTTGTCGATCGCCTGCCACTTGTATTCGTTGGAAGCGCTGATGTCGCGGAGCTGGATCTCGCGTTCCATCAGGGCTGAAATGCCGTCATCCAACTGCAGGCCGCCCGTGCCTTGGAGCCCGACCACAACTCCGTAGCCGCTGACCAGCACGGGATCGACATTGCGGAAACTCGATTCGGCTCCAACCGTGCCGCGCAGCGCGGGCGCGACGTCGCGAACGACCGGAGTGACGGCGCGGGGCCTGGGCTTTTCATCCGCGGCGCACCCGCCGAGCAGCAACCCAATGAAAACACTCAATACACAGGCGAGAATGCCATTCCTCATCGCTCGAGCGACCTCCAAGCCACGAATCGATTCCTTTGGGCGCTCCGACGTGTAGAGCGTGCCCGTGATTCCCGCCTCCCACACCATCCCGCGGCGGCAGACTGTACGAAACGCACCGGGCGCTGCGTTGCAAAAGAAATCCCGCGATCTTGCGAAGCATTGAAATACAGACAATTGTTGGCTCGGGATACCCGAACAAAATTCTGCTGTCGGTTGCTGTCGTCTGAGTGCGGGTGGTGGCGCAGAAATACGGAAGGGGTCGGGTGGTGTCGGCAGGGTCTGTGGATAACTCGAACGTGAAGATTTCATGAGCCGCGCAAGGCTTGGAAAACACGATTCTTGCGCGTTGTCGACAGATTTATCACAATCGATACCCACTATTTTGGGCTATCATCCCCTTGCAGCCACGATCTGTAGTGGTATGCTCTGGGTCCTTCGACAGGTCGTTCGAACGGGTCGTGGACGTTCGGGTCGGGGGCCCTCGGGTGGCAGTGCCGCCAAAGGTGTGTCGGGAACGGTTTTCAATCTTGACCGGTTTGTCCTGCCTCAGCGATCACTGGCGGCCGGTTTGTGCATCGATTTGTCTGGAGTATGTTCAGTGCCTGTTCTGTCTGACCGCCAAATCAAGAAGCTCGTCAAGATCGAGCCATTCGAGGAAGCAAAAAAGCGGCCCGGGCGCATCTCGTACGGCGTTTCGAGTTACGGATACGACGTGCGCGTCGGCACGCACTTCAAGATCTTCACGCCCGCGACGCACTCGGGAGACATCGCGGTCGTAGACCCCAAGGCGTTCAGCGACGACATGATGATCGAGGTCGATGTCGCGGGTCGCCCCGCCGACAAGCAGTACGTCATCATCCCGCCCAACTCGTTCGCGCTCTGCGAGACGGTGGAGTATCTGGATGTGCCACGCGATGTGCTGGCGATCTGCGTCGGTAAGAGCACGTACGCCCGCTGTGGCCTGATCGTGAATGTGACGCCTCTCGAGCCCGAATGGCGCGGCAAGGTCACGCTCGAGATCAGCAATACGACACCTCTTCCGGCGCGTGTCTACGCGAACGAGGGGATTGCCCAGTTGATTTTTCTGAAGGCCGACGAAGTGTGCGAGAAGTCGTACGCGGATAAGGCGGGGAAGTATCAAGACCAATCGGGACTCACTCTCCCGAAGGTTGACTGAAAAGAAGGCATCAAGGGACGGGGCATCGAGGCATCGAGCGATGAAGCATGTCAGAGCCAATCAAGTCGTATCAGGACCTGATCGCGTGGCAGAAGGCCTACGTGCTGGGAAAGGTCATCTACGAGATCGCGGGAACGCTGCCGGAAGCCGAGAGGTTCGGGCTGATTTCTTCGCTTCGACGAATGTCGGTTTCAATCGCAAGTCACATCGCAAACGGATACGGACGCGGAGTCACCAGCGATTACATCTGGTTTCTCAAACAGGCTCGGGGAGAGCTGTACCAACTCGATACCCAACTTCTCTTTGCCCGGGATTTCAAATATGTCACGGCTCAGGTGTACGGAACGATCAAGTCTCAATTGGATGAATCGGAACGGGTGCTCGCGGGCCTGATCCGCAGCCTCGGCGGCTAGATGCCTCGATGCCGCATGCCTTGATGCCTTCTTTCTCATCGAACTCTCAACGCACCGAAGACGGATCAATTCATGAAGATTTCTCGCCGCTTCACTTCTGCAAATTCCGACCCCTTCGCCTCCGTCAAGTGGGTGAAGCGGTCGTCGAAAATCTCCAATCCAGATGGCTCGGTCGTCTTCGAGATGAAAGACGCCGAAGTCCCCGAGAGTTGGTCGCAGCTTGCGACCGACATCATGGTCAGCAAGTACTTTCGCAAGGCCGGCGTGCCCGTCGAAGGCGGCGGCACCGGGCCGGAGAAATCCGCGAAGCAGGTGATCCACCGCCTCGCCGGTTGCTGGCGCTTCTGGGGCGAGAAGCACGGATACTTTGATTCCGCCGCCGATGCGCAGGCGTTCTACGACGAACTCGCGTACATGATGGTGCACCAGATCTGCGCGCCCAACAGCCCGCAGTGGTTCAACACCGGGCTCAATTTCGCCTACGGCATCAGCGGCCCGGCACAAGGCCACTTCGTCGCCGACCCCAAGACCGGCGCCGTCACGCTCGCGAGCGATGCGTACACGCACCCGCAGCCCCACGCCTGCTTTATCCAAAGCGTCGATGACGATCTCGTCGGTGAAGGCGGCATCATGGACCTGTGGGTCCGCGAAGCCCGCCTCTTCAAGTACGGCAGCGGCACCGGCACCAACTTCAGTTCGCTGCGGGGAGAGGGCGAGAAACTTTCGGGTGGCGGCAAGTCCAGCGGCCTGATGTCGTGGCTCCGCATCGGCGATCGTGCCGCGAGCGCGGTCAAGAGCGGCGGCACAACCCGGCGCGCCGCCAAGATGGTCTGCCTCGATATGGATCATCCGGACATCGAGACTTTCATCAATTGGAAAGTCCGCGAGGAGATCAAGGTCGCGGCCATGGTTGAGGGCATGAAGGTCCTCAAGAAGGGCAGCCCCGAACTGGCCGAGACCAGCGAGCGCCTCAAACTCAAACTCGACTACGACTTCAACGGCGAGGCCTACTACACCGTCAGCGGGCAGAACAGCAACAACTCCGTCCGCATCCCCGATTCGTTCTTCGATGCGCTTGATAAGGATGGCGACTGGAGCACCAACTGGCGCGTCAGCGGCAAGGTGGCTCGCACGTTCAAGGCGAGCAACCTGTGGGAGCAGATCGGCTTCGCGGCATGGCGCTGCGCCGACCCGGGTGTGCAGTTCGACGGAACGATCAACGCGTGGCACACCTGCCCGAGCGCGGGGCGCATCAACGCGAGCAACCCCTGCTCCGAGTACATGTTCCTCGACAACACGGCGTGCAACCTCGCTTCGCTGAACGTTCTGAAGTTTTATGACTCCGAGGCCCGGACCTTTGATGTCGAGCGCTACGAACACGCGATCGACCTGTGGACGATGGTGCTGGAAATCAGCGTGCTGATGGCCGCATTCCCGAGTAAGCCCATCGCGGAACTCTCGTGGAAGTACCGCACGCTGGGGCTGGGCTACGCGAATCTCGGCGCCATGCTGATGCAGGCCGGCATTCCGTACGACAGCGAAGAGGCCCGCGCACTCTGCGCCACGCTCTCTTCGATTCTGACCGGCCGCTCCTATCGCCTGAGCGCCCTCATGGCGGCCGAGCACGGACCCTTCCCCGGCTACGGCCCCGACAAGAACAACATGCTGCGGGTCATCCGCAATCACCGTCTCGCGGCATACGGCGAATCGCGCGACAGCGAGTCGTACGAGAATCTGCGAATCCGGCCCGTGCCGATCGATCACAAGATCTTCAAGGCCGGCAAGATCGCGCTTGCCAACGCCGAACAGATCCTCGATCACGCCGTCGTCGCGTGGGATGATGCGCTCACCGAGGGCACTCGCTACGGATACCGCAACGCCCAGACGACCGTCATCGCGCCCACCGGCACGATCGGCCTGCTGATGGATTGCGACACCACCGGCGTCGAGCCCGACTTCGCGCTCGTTAAGTTCAAGAAATTGGCGGGCGGAGGCTATTTCAAAATCGCCAATGAGTCGGTCCGCCCGGCGTTGAAGGCGCTCGCGTACTCCGATGATCACATCAAGGAGATCATGGAATTTCTGCTGGGCGCGCTGCATCTCAATATTGCGATCCCGCCCGATGTCGGAGGGCTTAAGACGAACATGACGCTCTCGTCGCTCCTGCGCAGCAAGGGCGTGACCGAGGACGAAGTGCAGAACATCACGATGAGTCTGCCCTCGATGTTCGAACTGTCGTTCGCCATGGGCGCGTTTGCAGTGGGGGAGGAAACTCTCAAACTGCTGGGTGTTGATCCTGCCGCGGCACGGGCCGACTACTCGTTCAACCTGCTCAAGCACTTGGGGCTGAGCGATGTGCAGATCGAGGGTCTGAACCGCGCGATCTGCGGCACGCAAACCATCGAGGGCGCTCCGCAGCTCAAGGCCGAGCACCTCCCTGTCTTCGATTGCGCCAACAAGTGCGGCCGGCTCGGCCAGCGTTTCATCGCTGCCGAGGGCCACATCCGCATGATGGCCGCGGCACAGCCTTTCATCAGCGGCGCGATCAGCAAGACCATCAACTTGCCCACCGAGGCGACGGTGGACGATATCAAGTCGTGCTACCGCCTTTCGTGGGAACTCGGCCTGAAGGCCAACGCGCTCTACCGCGACGGCTGCAAACTCAGCCAGCCCCTCAGCGCCACCGCCGACGAAGCCAAGAGCGAACTCAAGAAGGACGACGAGAAGAAGGTGGAAGCCGAAGTCGTCGCGGGCACAGATGAAGACGCGAACGAATTGGCCGAAGCTCGCGCCGAAGTCGCCGGAGATGTCGCCCGCATGGCGAGCGCTGTCCAGGTTGGCAACGAGCGCGTGGTGGTCGAGACGCAGGTGCAGATCGTGCACCGTCCAATGCGTCGGCGTCTGCCCGATACCCGCCCGAGCCTCACCCACAAGTTCAACGTGGCCGGTCACGAGGGCTATCTGTCGGTCGGCCTCTATGAAGATGGCAGGCCGGGCGAGTTGTTCATCACCATGAGCAAGGAAGGCTCGACCATCGGCGGCCTGATGGATTCGCTGGGCACAGCCGTTTCGGTCGCGCTGCAATACGGCGTCCCGGTCGAGAGCCTGGTGAACAAGTTCAGCCACCAGCGCTTCGAGCCGGCAGGCATGACGGAGAACCGCGATATTCCGTTTGCCAAGAGCCTTGTCGATTACATCTTCCGCTGGTTGGGTATGCAATTCATCGCCGGCTACCGCGAAGCCCACGCGCCAAAGCGAGAGCCTGAAGTGTCGTCCCCCGTGAACAATGAAGTGCGCATCTCGCTCGAGCACGATGCACCCTCGACCGGACGCGATCCGGCACCGGGCAGGCTGACCGTCGATACGCCCCGCTCGGTGCAGGCGTTTGCCGAGACATTTACCAAGGCCGGTACCGCCGTTGCCGCAGCAAAGGTGCACCTGGCGCCAGCGCCGCAGACGGTGGCGACGGTCGCGGCATCAGCGCTCTCGGCGGCCATGGAAAGCCTGGGCGATGCGCCGGCCTGCGATGGGTGCGGCACGATCACGGTTCGTAGCGGCACGTGCTACAAGTGCCTCAACTGCGGGGCGAGCATGGGCTGCAGCTGAATGGGAGTCATTCGAAGGCGCGTGTGCGTCTTCGCAGAGGCCCGCGGCGAGCACAAGCACGCCCCGGGAAAATGCTCCGGTTGTTCGCCGCGAACGACTGGGGCGCAGAGTTCGGTCACGCCTCATCCGGCAGCGGGAGGGAACCCTGCCGAGGCAGGCGGCATGGAAGAGCCGCCGGCCACATCGGAACTTTTCGGTTCATGACGACGCATGGACACCGGCGCGGCCGGAGTCCGGGCAAAGCCGAACGGAATTTCGGAGCGGGTCCCTCGGACCCGACCTGCCCGCGTCAAGGATGAATCGAGAACGGAGCGTGACCGATTCTGGGTGAACTTGGCGTTCTCGGACCTAGGACCGAAGAGCCGCCGCGGACCTCTGCGAAGATGCATGCGATAAAACACCCGAGCGCTTGTCAATAACGCGTTCGTACCTGACAAAGCCCGAATTACGGGTAAGTAACAGGCAAGAAAAACTGCGAAAACCACCGACTCCGCCTTGCAAAACCGCAGGTTCTGGTGACAATAGGGTCCGGAGGCTGGCCCCTAGCCGCCCGTCATGTTTCCGTTTGGCGGTGGAGGACGGTGGGGGCCCTAGAGAGAGAGGATTATTTCAGTGCGCACTTTTCAAGCGATCGCTCTCGGTACATTGAGCATGGCCGTCGCCGCAGGTTCTGCGGTTGCGGGTCCGCTCGTGACCTTTACGTATACGAACCTGAATGGTCTGTACGCGGACAACGGAAACGGCACCGGCAACTTCTCGGCGCTTGCAGTGAACGCGGGCGGACTGAGAACAGACGGATCCGTTTCCCGTCTCGTCGGCCCTGGCGCGGGCACGGCGGTGTTCAACCCCGGGTTTTTCGGTGGTTCGAATGCCGACTTCGTGCTGAATCTATCGGTGTTTAATAAGAACAACGTGTTCGGCACGGCACAGGGCGCCGGCCACTTCACGATCACCGACACTCTCGGCAATCGCCTTGAGGGAGATTTGTCTGGCGACTGGATCAATTTCGGTGGAGCGACGTTCTTCAACGGCGCGATCTCGAACAGCTTCTTTGTCCCGGTGCTCGCCGGTGCGTTCGTTGGTAACTCCGGCTTCTTCGCGACCGATGTGCCGGGCCAGCCGCTGGATGGTTCGCTGGTGCAGCTGTTTCTCGATTCGCCCGGGGGCTTCTTCAACAACTCGTTCAACGGTGTTTCCACCGGTGTGGCGGGCCAGTTGGTTCCGACCCCGGCTTCGATAGCGCTTCTTGGGCTTGGCGGCCTGATCGCCGGCCGTCGCCGTCGGTAAGTCCTGAAATCACAACAATCGAACAAAGGCCGACCTGGAGTCGGCCTTGTTTGTTTTTGGGCACAATCGCCTCGCGCGGGCAGGTCCGGTAAGTACGCAAGGTATGCGCGTTCGATCGAATTTCTCAAGCAACGCCAACTTTTCACATCAGTTGCCTTGCCGATTCTGCGGCCTGGTGCATGTTTGACACGTGGGAGAGTCCCGGACTTTGTGGTCGCGTCCGTTGGCGGCCGGCCGGGTCTCTTGGGTTTTGTGCAGGGACCAGTCATTGAGGTGGCTGTCCTCCAAGAGGATGGGAGAGGAGCAGTGGTGAAGACATTGAATAAGACAAAGCTGGGTGTTGCGGCGGGATTGGCGATGGGGCTTGCGAGCCTTGCGTCGGCCGGTCCGCTTGTGACTTTTACGTATACAAACCTTTCTGGCCAATACGCCTACAACCCGATCGGGGATACCGGGCAGTTCCAGGCCAACGCCGTTTCGGCGGGTCCACTTCAGACCGACGGCAGCGTCAGTCTGGTGCCGAATCCGGGTGCTGGCACCGCTGTGTTCAACGCCGGCTTTACCAGCCGCACGATCGCGGGCTTCCACATCGACCTGTCCTTCTTCGGCCGCGCAGGCAACATGGCTTCGGGCGCTGGTTCGTTCACCGCGACCGACACGCTTGGCAACACGCTCACCGGTAATTTGACCGGTGACTGGGTGATGTTCGGCGGAGCGGTGTTCTTCAACGGTGCGATCAGCGGTGCGATGCTGACCCCCGCCCCCCGCATTGGCGGCATCTTCACCGGCGAAACCGGCTCGTGGAACATGGGCGCTCCGATGGCGCTTCAGCCGCTCGATGGTTCGATCGTTCAGATTCATCTCTCTGAGCCTGTCAACTCCAATATGGACGCGGACTTCCGCGAGATCTCCGTTGGTGTGGCTGGCCAGTTGGTTCCGACGCCCGCGTCGATGGCGCTTCTGGGTCTTGGCGGTCTGATCGCCGTCCGCCGCCGTCGCTAATTTGTTCGAGTTTGGGCCGAGTCAGGGAAGAGAAAATGTTACAAGGCCCGCGAACTTCGCGGGCCTTGTGGCTTTTTGCAGATGCGAGGAGGATGGGCGCTTGTAATCGGCTGGCCGGACTTGAGGCGCGGCCAGCCGCGCAGCATGCCGGTTTCTTGCCATGGCGAAGGCAGGCCGTCGATCAGCCCTGATGCGGCGGAGCGCCGGTATCGCCCGCGATTCCCATGCGCATCGCTGTGTCGGCCTGCACGTTCTGCATGCGGTAGTAGTCCATCACGCCCATCTTTCCCATGCGGAGCGCTTCGGCGAGGGCTTTGGGCACCTCGGCCTGCGCGAGCGTAACAATGGCCTGGTTTTCCTGGATTTTGGCCTTGTTTTCCTGCTCCAATGCCATCGCGAGGGCGCGGCGTTTTTCTGCTTCGGCCTGGAAGCGGGCCTTATCGGCCTGGGCCTGATCGCCCTGGAGCTTCGCGCCGATGTTGTCGCCGACGTCCACGTCGGCGATGTCGATCGAGAGGATCTCGAAAGCGGTGCCGGCGTCGAGGCCGGAGCGCATGACGGTCTTGGAGATCTGGTCGGGGTTTTCGAGCACGGCTTTGTGGTCTGCCGCGGAACCGATCGTGGACACGATGCCCTGACCGACGCGGGCAATGATGGTTTCTTCGGTGGCGCCGCCGACAAGTCGGGAAATGTTGGTCCGGACGGTGACGCGGGCCTTGCACTTGAGCTGGATGCCGTCCTTGGCGACGGCGTCAATCGTGGCCCGAGGGCCGTTCTGAGCAGGGCAGTCGATGACCTTGGGGTTCACGCTGGTCTGGACCGCGTCCACGATGTCGCGGCCGGCGAGGTCGATCGCGGTGGCGACGTCCCACGTGAGCGGGATCTTGGCCTTCTGGGCGGAAACAAGGGCGTTGATCACATGGGGGACGCGCCCGCCGGCGAGATAGTGCGTTTCAAGGGCGTTGGTGGGGATATCCATGCCCGCCTTCACAGCGCGGATGCGGCTGTAGACGATGGTGCGGACGTCAACCTTTCGGAAGCGCATCGCGACCATATCGAAGATGCCAACGCTGGCGTTGCTGAGGAGGGCCTGGAACCAGAGTGCCGCGAACTGGAAGAAGATCGCGATGAAGATGAGGATGAAGACGGCGCCGACGATGCCGAGGCCGTACCAGACTGGGGGAGGAATCTGCATGAAAAAGGCTCCGCGATTGTCGGCCCGGCTTGTTCCGGGCTTGCTGAGGCGAGTATAGAGAGAAGCGGGGCGGTGCGCCAGAAGCAGCTATGGGGCTTTCTTACTTGCCAGCGTCTTCGGCGAGGTCGATGGGCTTGTCGTGGAGGCGGTCGAGGCGGCGGATCTCGGGAATAAGCCAGGCGACACCGACGACGACGAGAATGGTACCGATGCCGCCGCTGACGACGCTCACCACCGGGCCGAAGAACTTGGCGACGAGGCCGGACTCGAAGGACCCGAGTTCGTTCGAGCACTCGATAAAGACACTATTGACAGAAGAGACGCGGCCCCGCAGGTGACGCGGGGTGCGGAGTTGGACGAGCACGTGCCGAACCACAATCGAAACGCTGTCGAGTGCGCCGAGCGTGATGAGCATTGTCATCGAAAGCAGAAAACTGGTGGAGAACCCGAAGACGATGGTGCACACGCCAAAGCCGGCGATCGAGAAGAGCATGGCGGGGCCGGCGCGCCGGATGAGCGGAAACCAGGCAAGGTAAAGGGCCATGACGCCCGCGCCGATGTAGGGAGCGGCCTTGAGCCAGCCCAAGCCGACCGGGCCGACGTGGAGGATCTCGCTGGCATAAATCGGAAGCAGCCCGGTCGCGCCGCCGAGAAGGACCGCGAAAAGATCGAGTGTCATCACCGCGAAGATGGTGCGCTCGCGCCAGAGATGGCTGAGCCCGTCGAGCATGCCGGCAAAGGACATCTTGCCGCGGGACGTGTGGTGGGCGATGGGTTTCAAACCCAGTGTGGTGAGCGCGAAAATAAAGCAGAGAATGGCTGAAATGGCGTAGACGGGCCATGCATGGTGGGTTCGAGCGATGATGAGTCCGCCCAGGAGCGGGCCGGCGATGGCCGCGACCTGAAACATGCCGCTGTTCCAGGTGATGGCGTTGGGGAAGATGTGATCGGGAACCAGATCGGGTAGCAGGCTGGCGCGGGTCGGCCCGTTGAAGGAGCGAACGCAACCAGATAGCGTGATCAGCAGGAACATCAGCCAGAGCGAGGCGGCGGAGTACGAAGCCAACGCGAGGAGCGCGGCCATCACGGCAAAGCCGGATTGCGTCAGGAAGAGGACGTGTTTGCGATCGAAGGTATCGATGACGTAACCCGCCGGCAGCGCCATCGCGACGACTGGCAGCGCGCGGGCGAGACCGATGAAGCCCAGGGCGAGCGCGGCGCCGTCTTTTCCGAAGAATTCCTCTGCCTTCGCACGCTCGTAGATTTCCCAAGCAAGCGCCATGCCCATCATCTGAAGGCCGGTCGCGGAGGTGACGAAACCCGCGGCGAAGAGGCGGTAGTTCGGAAGGCGCAGGGCGGAGTAGGGATCGTGTTTTGCGGGTGGGTGGTGATTGGTTGAAGATTGAGCCATGACAACCGACGCAGAAGCAGTCCAGCAAGTGTTGGCTCTCTTCTAGCCTCTGGCCGTCGTTCCGTTGCAATCTCCGCACGAACTGCGACGAATACGATCCCTATTCGCGGCGTTCTTCTCGCAGTGGCTTGACGTCTGATGGAACTTCGCCGGGTTTGCAATTGATCCATTCGGCGTCGAACCATCCGTTGTAGCCGAAGAGCGGTCCCCACACCGAGTTGTTGACGACGACTTCGATGCCAAACTTACCTTTGGCATCGTCAAACCATTCGCGCACGTCGGCGACTCCGGAGAAGAAGCATGGAAATCGGAAGCCGATAAGACTTTCGTAAAGACGCTGTTCTCCGGAACGGATTCGGATGCCGCCGTCGGTGTCTGCTGAGAGGTCGAGATCTACGGCGAGGTGCTGATGGGTGCCGAGATAGTCGACGATCTTTCGGCGTTTCTCGCTGTAGATCATCGTGGCATCGAAGCGGCGTCCCGGTCCGATGTCGAAGTTCCGGATCCAGGTGACGGTCTCGCGACCGAATGAGTCGGCGTAGGCGTAGTTTCGGATGGTGAACGGAATATCGCGTCCATTGTCCGGAAACATGATTCGTCGCCACGTGCCGACGTAGAGGAACGGCAAAGTGTAGAACGCGCCGCGCCAGATTCGGTCCATCTTGCCGCGGCCGATAGACGCGACGCCGTCCGCAGCGGAAAAGCCGAATCGTTTCTGAATCATCGGGTGCAGCCGGTCGAACTCCTTGCCCATTGCGATTTGGTAAATGGACGTCAAGAGATGCCTTCGGGTTTTGCGCGACTGCATCGTCCCGTTCGCGGCAGATCGCGACATGCAACCCATCCGATGAGCGAGAGCGCGAACATGGCAACGCAGAGTGTCGTTGGATTGAACGCTTCGGTGAAGAGCCTTGGAGAAGTGAACAGTGCGGGGAGTGTCACGGCAAAGAGGGCGCACGCTCCCACTGCATAGATCGAACGTCTGCGCCAGAAAACGAGGTACAACAGTCCAAGCACGATCTCGGCACATCCTGCAAACAGGACGAACGCTGACGCGTTGATTGGGAGCGATGGCAACGCTTCACGGGCGAGTTCGATTTCCCGGCGATCTTGCAGGAGTAATTTCGGGATCGCCCCCTGATAGATCCATATGAACGCGAGACTGAGGCGGGAGAACGCGTCGGAGGCGGCGCGAAGCGCTGAGAGCGTGGGATCGATATCTCGCTCAATCCAAAGCCGAAGGCGATCGAAGCTCCACGCTGTCGCCCAACCGATTAAGGGGCGGAAGACCGCGCTATCAATCAATTTGCCGACGAAACCCCATCGAGTCTGGTAGTCGTAGAGAGTCAGGAACTGAATCGCCCCCCCTTCCATTCGGACGTACTTCCAATAGCCCGAACCCCGGATGATGAGCGACTTGAAATCATCGGACCAGAACTGAAGAGCCGACGAAGGCTGCCCGTTGACCGAGCGTTCCCCGACGGATTCTCCGTGTCCGGCGATCTTGAGTCCAAAGCCGAGTCTGGTTTCATAGAGAAACCGCTGGGGTCCGCCATCGAGCTTTGGCAAGTACTCAATGTGCGTGAAACGAAGATCCCAACGCTCGTGCAGTTCTGGAGTTTGTGTTCGCCGCCACAACTCGTCGAGTGATCCCCGAATAGTGATCTCGACGTAGATTGGCCTGCTCATGGTCAGTGTTCCCGGCTGGCTGACCCAACTCTTTTCAACGATTGGCGGGACTCCACTTGTTGCCTGATCGCTGAACGTGGCGATAGAGGGTGTCGCGTTCGACCGGCTTGAACCCCGCCTCGCGGATGGCTTTCTGCAGCGTCCAGACGTTGACTTCCTGGTGGGTGGAACTTCCACCGACCTTGGTGATGTCGTACCAGACCACCGTGCCGTCGATGTCGTCGGCGCCTGATTGGAGCATGAGCTGCGCCATCGGCAGCGTCTGCATGATCCAAAAGGCTTTGACGTGCGGGAAGTTGTCGAGCATGAGGCGCGAAATTGCCAATGTGCGGAGATTTTCGAGCCCCGCGGGTCCGGGCAGATGCTCAAGTTCGCTGCCGTCGGGGAAGAAGGGGAGGGGGATGATGGTTTGGAAGTAACCGGTTGTGGGGGAAGGGGCAGAGGGGCAAAGGGGCAAAGGGGCGGAGGGATGGGAAACTGATGAATTTGAGAATGCGACGTGTTCAGGAAGAGGCGTGCCGTCGCGTGTCAATGTGATTACAGGAACATCGGCGCCTTCATCGCCGGAATACCCCAAGTGACCAGGTTCTTCTTCTCCCTTTGCCCCTTTGCCCCTTTGCCCCTTTGCCACTTCTCCCTCATACCCCATGTTCGCCAGCGCCCGATCCTGCGCCCTTCGCAGCATGTCCATGTGTACGAGGCGATCATGGCGGTCTTCGATGTGACCGTAGAGGATGGTCGCGTTGGTGTTCAGGCCCAGGTCGTGCGCGACACGGTGCACATCGAGCCAGACATCGGAGCGGATCTTGCCCTTGTACGCCTCGTCGTGAACGCGATCGTCGAAGACTTCGGCGCCGCCACCGGGGAGCGATCCGAGGCCGGCTTCTTTGAGTTTCTCCAGAACGAAGCGGATGCCGCTGACGCGATCATCGGCTTTGTAGACCTTGGCGATTTTGGCGAGATGCACGATCTCGACGGCGGTGAAGGCCTTGACGTGCAGTTCACTGCCGAGCGAGCGAGCGGTATCGCGGATGGTGCTGACGAGATCGGTGTAGTAACTGAACGGCAGGTATGGGTGCAGGCCACCGACCGAGTGCATCTCGGTCGCGCCGTTCTCGACGGCCTCGCGCACTTGATTCTTCACGTACTCCATGTCGCGCGTGTACGCGCCGGGCTCATCTTTCTTGCGATAGAACTCGCAAAACTTGCAGGAGAGCGCGCAGACGTTGGAGTAGTTCAGGTGCCGGTTGATGTTGTAGAATGCGGTATCGCCGTGCAAGCGGCGGCGGACGGTGTCGGCCAATTCGCACACGGTCCAGATGTCGGGCGTGGTGAAGAGGAGTTCGCCGTCTTCAAGCGAGAGGCGCTCGCCCTTTTCGACTTTGGCGCGGATCGCCTTGAGCCGTTCATCGAACAAAGGCCGCCCGGGCGAGGCAGCGGAAGGAGCGGAAGGGCGACGCTCGAGCGTGGCGGTCATCGGAGAACCATAGAGGGTCGAACACGAAGTTTCAATTTTTTGTGAAACTTCGTTCTTGGCCTGATTTGTCGGCAAAAACCGTCTATTTCAGAAGGAAGACGCGGACGAGGATATCGCCGATCCCAACCAGCGCCGCGCCGGCGATGATGCCGGCGCAGATGGGCTCGTGAGTGTCGATCCAGAGTTTGTGGCCGAAACTTTCCTTGCGAGCGTGATAGATCTTGTGCATGAGCCAGAAGAACGCGGCGCCGGCAAACATGGCCATGGTCGATTCCGGCGGCACAACGACTCCCAATCCGATTGCCAGCGGGCTGATCGGGAACTTGCCCCTGGTCTTGATGCGGAGCACTTCAAAGATCAGCCCGACGATCGCGGCGATCACCATCGACCAGATGATGGATGTCGTGAGCAACGACTCGGTGCTCTTGCCACCAAAGATGGAAGTGACAAGTTCGGAAACACCCTTCCACTGGAGCGCCGAGGGAAAGCCGAACTGGCTGGTGACCATTCGCTCCTGCACGGAGTCGCCGGGTTTGTAGTCCGAGAGGAACAGCGCATAGAAGAGCGGGGTGCTGGCCATCGCGCCCGCCATGATGCCGATGGTGTGGCCCCAGGCCTGCTGACGGGGCTTGGCGCCGAGCATGTAACCAGGCTTGATGTCCATCAGCAGGTTGGAGGCGTTGCTTGCAACTTCCACGCACATGACGCCCGTCATGAGGTTGGTGGGGGGATGCGTCGGATCGAGAGCGCCGTAGGTGAACTGCGGAATCTTCGAGAGCGCGCCGGTCGGGGTTGTGCCCGTGAGCGCGGTGCTGCTCGCGGCAATCAGCGTGAGGATGATGATCAGCGGGATCGCCGAGGCGCCATAGATCCAGGAAACCCCGAACCAATCGTGAGCCATCCAGACGCCGACTGCGCCGACGAGTGGAATCCCGACGAACGAAACCCACAGCGGCAGTTCGATGTGGCGAACCACGTCGATCGAGTCCTTGCGCTTGCCGGTAAGGCCCTTGAACGCCTCGATGAACACCTTCGGCTTGGCAAAGAGCGCCGTGAGCGAAGCGACCACCATGATCACGATGCCCCACCAGAGCGACCAGGTGTTCAGAATCTGTACGCGCCCGAAGACCGCATCGCCGGCCGCCAGGCTGCCGCTCTTTGGCGCGATCTGTCCGTAGTTGATCATGATCGGTGCGATGATGGCGAAGTTCACGAACATGCCCAGGAGCAGGCTGCTGGCCGAGCGGATGCCCATCAGCGCGCCGGCGCCGATCATGGTGAGATCGAGCGCGGGTGTGAGCGCGAGTTGCTGAAGCGGAATGCCGCCGATCTTCGGCTCCATTCCTTTGCTTGCGAGCCAGTCGTAAATCCCCTCGACGCTGTGCGGCATGTGCCACGTTTCGGCGAGTTTCTCTTTGTAATTCACGAGCACGGCGGACCACTTTTCGCCGGTCTTGAACATCAGCGCCAAAGCGTGAAGGGCTTTGAGGTAACTGTCGCCCATCAGGAAAGCGAGAGTCGCGGCACCTGCGGCGGAATAAGCGAGGGCTTTGGCCTTGAAGATGCCGACTTCGGCGGAGGCGGTGTAGAGCGTGTCGAGCACAACGCCGCAGGCTCGGCCCTCCGGAAACGGCTGCTGCTCGTCATTGATAAAGCGGCGCTTCATCGGGAAGGCGACAAGGACGCCGAGCACCGAGAGCACAACGTTGAACAGCAGCATCTGCCACCAGGGGAGCAACTGATTCTGCACCCACATGTACGCGGTCATGCCGCTGATGAGCGGGCCGGTCATATATCCCGCGGCGGTCGCGATGGACTGTGAGCAGTTGTTCTCGAGGATGGTCATGTCCTTCGCGCCCAGGCGCGCGAAGACTCGATACATGGCGAAGGAAAGAATGACGCTGGTGAGACCGACGCCGAGCGTCCAGCCGGTTTTCGCACCGACGTAGAGATTGGTCGCGGAGAGGATGCCGCCAAGCGCAAAGCCGGTGAGCGCGGCGCGGAGCGTCAACTGGGGCATGTTGCCCCGGAAAACATTGGCGAGCCACCACTGGTCCTTTTGTTCACGGGACCATGTACGGACTTGTTCGTCGGTGAGTGAGGGGATAGCCATGCGATTGGATTGGAACGGGAATCGGGATGGAGTTCGATCGCGTTTTGCCGGTCCGGGAGCCGCCGGTTGCTGATTACTTCGGAAGAGGCGCAGGAGGGGCGGAGGCCGGGCCAGCGGGCTGAACGGCAGCGGTCGGAGCGGCGGATGGTGCGGGCGCGGATGAAGAGGAATTCAGCAGGAAGAGCGCGGTCGCGGTCATCGCGATGAGGGCTTTGATAAGCGATTCACCGGCGATGATTCCGCAGGCTGTTGCTACGGAGAATCGCTCGGCGCTGGACTTGTGGATGAGTTCCCAGATTTTTCCGATGATGGCGCCGAGGAAGAACCCCAGAGCGCTGGCGAAAGGAATAACCCAGCTCAAGCCCAGCCCCATGGCCGACGGAACATAGGTCTTGTATTTCGTCGGGAGCAGCCGCTCAATGACCGGCAGCAGGATGCCCACAGCAGCGCCAATCAGGATTGCATATTGCGCGCTCACGGGCAACTGGTCGATTCCCTTGGTGAGCACACGAGCAACGGCTTCCCACTGGCGTGTGGCGGGTGCCGCGAATTTCTCCAATTCGGCGCGATTGGGAACCATCAGGAACCAAACGGGCACGATCGCAAGCGTGCCAAAGAACACGCCGAAGAACTGCGCGATGAACTGGCGCCTTGCGTTCGCGCCGAGCAGGTAGCCGCTCTTGAGATCGGTGAGCAGATCGGCCGAGGAACTGGCGCTGTTGGCGGCGATGCCGGCCGCGGCGAGGTTCGGGAAGATTTGTCCCGGGTGAAGCCCCGCGAAGAGCAACTGCATCACCTTTCCCATGGCGCCGATAGGCGTGGTGTCGGTCTCGCCGGTGGCGCGACAGGCGACAAGCGAGAGGAAGAAAGACATGCCGATGGCGATGAGGCCCGCCCACCAGGAAATGTGGAACGCCATGATCTGCACGGCGAGCATCGCGATGGTGATCGGGATCATGCCGGCAATCATCCAGGAGAGCGGAACTTCGACTTTCTTGAGGGCGTCGGTATGTTCGCCGCCCGTGCTGCGATCAGCACCGATGCCGGTGACGGCGCGGAGCACCGTCTTCCATTGGAGCGCCAGCGCAGTAAGGCTCGCGAAGACCATCACGGCAGTCCCGCCCCAGAGCGACCAGGTCGTCAGGCGGAACACGGTTCCTGAACCGTTCAGGTCGATGTTTCGGATCACGCCCGGGGTCGCGCTCGCGGCGCTGAAGACTTCCTGGCCATTCACCATGGACCAGCCCGAGCCGGGCATCGCCATGTCCTTTGAAATGAGCCACGGTCCGACGACCAGATAGAGAAGCAGCGAGCCGGCGAACATGGAGAGGCAAACGCGCATGCGGGTGATGATGCCCGCGCCGATGTACAGGAGGTTGGGCTCGTAGCTGAACGCCTGGAGCTGCTTGCCGGCGATCTGGAAGAAGCCGGCCTCGGGCACCGCGCCCGGGATCTGCACCTCGAAGAGATGCGTCCGCATGAAGTTGAAGAAGCGGCCGAGAATCGGCACCTTGTTCGCCGTGTCCTCGTCGGTGTTGAGGATACCGACGACGATTCCAGCAGCGATTCCGGCGATGAGCACGTACGCGCGAGCGATGGCGTCCTTGCTCTCGCTATAGAGATTGCGCAGCGTCTCGGCGGCGGCCACGCCCGAGGGGAATCGCAGCTGCTCGTGATTGATCATCTGACGCTTGAGCGGGACTGCGAGGAACACACCCATCAGGCCCGTGCAGAGCGTGAAAAGAACCACGACCCAGGGATTCATGACGCTCCAGGTCGCGACGTCGGCGTTGGTCTTTCCCGGCCCCGGATCGGAAAGCAGGAGCATCGCGCCGAACATGGTCGCGATGGTGGATCCTGTGGAGTATCCCGCGGCGGACGCGGTGGACTGCATGCAGTTGTTCTCGAGCATGCTCATCTGGCTCAGCTTGTTGGCGCTCACGAAGCGCATGCCGTTCCAGATGACGTACGACATCACGCAGGCTGTGATGGCAACGCCGAAGGCCCAGCCGATCGCCAGCGTCGTGTAAAGGTTGGACGCCGCCATCAACATGCCGAGGAAGCCGCCCATCAGCACCGCGCGCCACGTGAGCTGCGGCATGCGATCGCCTTGATACACGTTCTTGTACCA
The DNA here is from genome assembly GCA_019636565.1 of Phycisphaeraceae bacterium. Taxonomy (GTDB): domain Bacteria; phylum Planctomycetota; class Phycisphaerae; order Phycisphaerales; family UBA1924; genus JAFEBO01. Next base: position 27,692 of record JAHBXG010000011.1, on the reverse strand, counting down.
GTACAGATCCTTCTGCTCGGGCGTCATGCCCGCCATCAAATCAGTCAGATTGGCCACGTCGATGGCGGCGGGTTTCTGGTCCGTACCGAATGGCGGCTCGATATGTGCAGGCAATCCCTCGGGAGATGGCGTGGTCATGGACGGAAGATACCACGAACAGAAGGGCCGGGGAGGCCGAAGTCAGGAAACGGCGCGGACTCGCACTTGATTGGCGTCAACGTGGACCACCCGAACTCGGGCTCCCGGGCGGAGGAAATCGCTCTCGCACAGAGCCTCATGGCGGGCTCCGTCGATTTCGATGAGCCCGACAGGGCGAAGATCGGTGACGACAACGCCTTCCTTGTTCAACAGTTGCATGCGGGTACGAACGAACGCGTCTTCCTTCGCCGCTTTCTCGGCAACTTCCTCCTCGGAAGGAATGCCGATCATGCGGCGGCCAAAGAGGGTATTACGCCAGAGTGAGACCCCGGCGTAGAGCACACCGGGCACGGCGAAGAGCATGCCGACAAGGCCCATAAAGCCCCAAACAGGATCGAATCGGAAGAGGCAGACCAGCCCGGCGATCGCGCAGCAGGCGGAGAGTACGGCGATCAGGCCCGCGCTCGGAACGAAGAATTCCATGAGCAGCAGCAGCAACGCCGCAAAGAGAAGACCCAGACCCCAGAGTAAGAGCGGTTCCATTTGGGGGGAAGAGTAGTGGGGAGGTGGGGAGGTGGGGGATGCGGGATGAAGGATGGATTGCAAAGATGCCAAACGCCGCCGGTGTGACTTGCATCGACGGCGCACATTCACCATCGCGGGGTGGACGGGAAGGCGGCAAGCGGGCGGGTGCCGCGTCGTCAAGTATCGCGTACGGCATCAACCCCGATGCGGAAGGGGGTGATGTTGACGACTTTCACCTTCTCGCCCGCATCTAGAAAGCCGAACTCGGCGACAACGTCGTGAAGGCGGCCGTCGATGTCGATTTTTCCGGCGGGCCGCAGCGGGGTTGTGGTGACTCCGATGTCGCCGACGCGAACATCGTCGTCGGCCATCGCGGCAAACATCGAGCCGCCCATGACAGTTCCATCGCCATCAAACTCCGGGTTCTGGAGCACCAACCGGCGGAGCGCGGGGATGTTGGAAATGTTGCGGTAAATGAAAAACAGCGCCATCCACGCGGTCGCGCCCGCAAGAAGCATGGTGGTGACGCCGGTGGCAAGGCCCGCGCGGAAGTCTGCGGCCGTTGCGCCCGATCCGGTGGATCCGGGAATAAACACGCCGATCATTCCGATGAAGAGCGCAAGGAGCCCGACGACCCCGGCGACGCCGAAGCCGGGGAGCACGAAGATCTCTGCCGCGAGCATGACCACGCCGATGAGGATGGCGGCGAGCTGCCACCACATCGCCATGCCGACGATGACCGGGGGCAGGAACAGTCCGACAAGGCAAAGGATGGCGATCGCCGCGGGCAGAGTGACGCCCGGCGAGAACATCTCAATGAAAATGCAGATCAAAAAGGCGGTGATCAGAATGCCCCGCACCCACGCCGCCGACATGAAGCGGGCGAGGTTCTCCGACCAGTTCTCGTCCAGGCGCGTAATGGTGGCGGCACCGAGGAACCGTGTGAGATCGGCATCGGAGTTGATTGCGTCGAGTTGGGCCGAACCATCGGGCGCGCGCTGGGTGTTCGACGCAAGTTGAAAGAACGCCATTTCCTGTTCGTGCAGCACGATCGCGCCGTCGCCGTTGCTGATCTTGGCGAGCAGTGTGTAGCGCCCGCTTGCGTTGTCCCCCGTGCGGGGACGCATGGACGGGGTTGCGCCGGCGAGATCGAGAGCCTCTTCGGTTTTGGCCTTGATATCGGCCAGGGACGGCGCCGCGGGCGTGAAGGGGACAGCGTCGGCGCCGGGATCGATCGGCTCGGTGGGAGCGTCGCCGGAACCGGATTCGGCGGGCGTCTCGGCGTCTGAATCGGCGGGTCGAGTCGGACGTTTGGTAGCAGAGCGCGAGGCCCGTGTTGCAACCTCATTGCTGCCCACCGTTGCCGTCGCCAGCAAGGGTTGGAGCACCGGTTTGTCCGGAAAGAGGCGTTCGAACTCGGCGCGATCGACGGCGAAGCGGATGCCGGTCTTGTTGTCCTGCACCCACCAGAGTTCGGCATCGGTCGCGACGATGGCCTGCACGAGCAACTCATCCCATTGGTATGCGCCCGCGGCGCGGTTGTGGCGCCGGGCGGAATCCACGAGATCGGCGAGCAACGGAGGGAGGAGTTTTTGGCGCTCGGTTTCGTTCATGCCGCGGATCTGCGTGGAGAACGAGGAGCGATCGATCTGGATGACCTTGGCGTCGCCGAAACTCGAGCCGTCGGAGACCACGATGTCGCGGCAGGCCAGCGCGATGATCGCCCCGCCCGAATAGGCGCGGGGGTTGATCCACGCGACGGAGTTGCGGATCGGGCTTTGCTTGATGGCGTTGGAGATCTCGAGCACGGCGCCGAGCTCGCCGCCGGGTGTGTTGAGGTCCACCACGATGGCGTCGGCCTTGAGCGCGACGGCTTCATCGAGGCGACGGCGGAAACTGCGGGCCATGATGCCGTCGATGGGGCCTTCGATGGTGATGACGGCGACGGAGTTAGCCTGACGCGAGGCGGCAACGGAAGTGGGGACCGAAATCGGAACACGGGAAGTCGCGGGGTCTGAGACCGCGCGGGAGATCGAGGCAGGCCAAAGCAGCGCGGCAGAGCAGCAGAACAGAAGCAAGAAGGCGGGCTGACGGATGAGAATTGGGAAGCAACTGCTATGGCTCAGCAGTGCGCGAACGAAAGTCGTCGCACAAGCCCGGAAACCGGAATCGGTTCTTGGTCGCACGATCATGCTGAATGATAGATTCGGTGCGGTGGGGTTCTGGTTTCAGCGCGGAAAGTGTGACGGGCTCAAATCGCGGGCGTTTCCTGCTGAACGCTCCATTCGAGTTTGTCCCCGCGTTCGCCGACGCACTCGATGTGCACCGCGAAATACCCCGGGCGGCCACCCTCGTGCTTGGGCTCGTGTTTCCAGACCAGCGGCCAGATGATCTTGCGATCTGAATCCGGTATCGGGAGGCCGTCGATCTGATCGCGCCGGAACCAATCGAGCCGGCCTTCGGGCATGTCTCGGGGCTCGACCCAGACCGGACCCAGAACGCGGTAGTAGAAAAGGAGCCAGTGGCCCCGGCCCTCGAAGGCGCGTTCGCTGATCAGGCCGGTGAGGTGCAGGCGTTCGAGCGGGATGTGGATGCCGGCTTCTTCCTCGATCTCACGCTGGGCGCAGCGCGCCGGAGATTCGCCGTGTTCGACATCGAGCTTGCCGCCGATCGGGGAGACCAGCCCCATGTTGGGTGCTTTGGCGCGTTTGAGCAGGAGCAGGCGCCCGTCCTTATCGCGGAGGTCGCAGAGGCAGGCAATGCGGTAGGGAAGTGAGCCGGCCGCAGAAGGGCCGGGGGTAACTGCGTATTCGGGCATGAAATGAGGGTATGGATTCGCCGGCGTTGCGGCAGCCGATTTCGGGCGTGTGTGATGTTGTTTGCGCCTTTTGAGGCGACCGGAAGCATCCCAAAACTTGCACCGGGTTCGTTCACGGCAAGGGGCGATGACGGTCGATACGTGCCGCCATGTCCACGCTTCCAATTTCGTCGCTGGGTGTCGGTGCGCCGTCGCTTACGATCAGCCTGCCCCCGTTGCGTTACGTGCCCAGCGGCGTTCGAGAGGAGCTGCGCGGGCCTTTGAAATTCACCAATTCCAAGCACAATCAGCCCTCGGAGCGCCGGCTTGAGGTTTCGGGCAAGAGCCTGTACCTGATCGGTATCGGCGGGTGCGGCATGAGCGGGCTGGCGCGGATGCTGCGCGGACGCGGGGCATTGGTCAGCGGCTCGGACATGAATCCGTCGGATGTGACGGACGGGCTTGGAGCGGAAGGGATCGAGGTCGGGTTCGATCAGTCCAAGCGGTGGCTGCCGCAAGGGTGCGACATGGTGGTCTGCTCCGCGGCTATCCGGCCCGAGCATCCGCAAGTGGCCGAGGCGGTGCGCAGGGGCATTCCGGTTCTCTTCTACGCGGAGGCCCTGGGGCTTTGCATGATCGGGCGGACGGGCGTGGCCGTCGCCGGCACCCACGGGAAGAGTTCGACGACTGCGATGCTCGGCACCGCGCTCACGGACGCAGGGATTGAACCGACCGTAATCGTCGGCGCGACCTGCACCCAACTGGCGACGGGCTCGCTGAACACCGTGGCCCGGGCGCCGGGCTCTCAGATTTCGGGTTTTCGATTGGGCGCGGAAGCCATTCCGGTCGGCACCATGCGCGGGAGTCCGGGCGTCCTGGTCGCCGAGAGCTGCGAATTCAATCGCAGTTTTCACAACCTGCACCCGATGGTTGCGAGCATCAGCAGCGTCGAGGCGGATCACCTTGATATTTATGGATCGCTGGACGCGGTCGTCGAGAGTTTCCACGAGTTCGCGCGGCTCGTCCCCCCGGCATCGGAAGGGGGCAAACTGCTCATCGCGCATGAGGGGGCGCATCGTCGCGAGGTGACGGCGGGGCTCGATTGCGATGTGCAGACGATCGGGTTTACCCCGGCAGCGGACTGGGTTGTCTCGTACGAGCCCGAATCGCGCCGGGTCTCGCTCCAGAATCGCGGGCAGGATGTGCAGTCGTGGACGATGCGGATCCCCGGCGTGCACAACGCGATCAATGCCGCGACGGCGATGGTGCTCGCGATCTGGATGGGCGCAGATGCGGCGCGGGTGGGCGAATCGCTCGCGGCGTTTGCGGGTGTTGATCGACGCAACCAGTTGCTCGGAGAGCGCAAGGTCGGGGCGGGCACCGTGCGGGTGTACGACGATTACGGGCACCACCCGACGGAAATCGACGTGACGCTCCGGGCGCTGCGGGGCTTCGAAAAGCCGGAGCAGCGAGGCGGGCGGCTGATCTGCGTCTTCCAGCCTCACCAGCACTCGCGGACGAGGCATCTGCTTGAGGAGTTTGCGCAGAGTTTCAGCGGGGCGGATGTGGTGCTGATGCCGGATATTTACTTTGTCCGCGACAGCCAGGAAGAGCGGGCGAAAATCGGGGCACAGGATCTGGTGAGCCGGCTGAACGAGCGAGGGCTGAACGCCAGCCATATTCCGACATTCGAGGGTATCGTGGAGAAACTCGAAGAAATCTGCCTCCCCGGCGATCTGGTGGTGGTGATGGGCGCGGGGCCTGTGTACGAGATCGGGCGGAGTTTCCTTGCCCGCGGATAATCCATGCTCGTGACCGATGCATTGGCCATTTCGAGACTTGATCATGTTCCGACCTGGTTCGGGATCGGTGGCGGCGCGGAGCGTTTTGCGACGGTTCGCAACGCGGGCGAGTTGAATCGCGCGATGGAAGCCGATCCGGCGCTGCGGGTGCTGGGTGACGGCGCGAACCTGCTGGTGGATGACGACGGCGTTTCCGAACTGGTTGTCAAAATGGAGGGCGAACTGGCGGACTGGGTGATCGACCCCGTCGCCGGTACGGTCCGGGTTGGGGCCGGTGCGAACCTGCCCAAACTGATCAACGAGACGGTTCGGCAGGGATTGGCCGGACTGGAGACGCTCGGCGGCATTCCGGCAAGCGTCGGTGGCGCGCTCGTGATGAACGCGGGCGGCAAATTCGGTGAAATCGAACAGTTTGTGGTGCGCTTGCATGCGATATCGCGCGATGGTCGCGAATTCACGCTGGAACGCAAGGACATCGCGTTCGGATACCGCAGGTCGGGCTTGAAGGATCTTGTGCTCACATCCTGCGATCTGCAACTCGCGCCCGACGATGCCGGCGCGGTTCGCAAGCGCCTCAAAGAGGTGATGTCATACAAGAAGACCAGCCAACCGATGGCGGAAAAAAGCGCGGGCTGCACGTACAAGAACCCGACGCTCGAGCACGACATCATGGATCTGCACGATGCGAACGGGCGCGCCGGGCGCCGCGTTCCTGCCGGGCTCCTGATTGATCGCGCGGGGCTGAAGGGGCTGGCGGTAAACGCGGTCTCGGTGAGCGACGTGCACGCGAATTTCTTTGTCACCCGTCCCGGCGCAACGGCACGGGATGTCATCTCTCTTATGGAACAGGTCGAGCGCCGCGTGCTCGACCGCTTCGGTGTTCAACTCGAGCGCGAAGTGGTTGTCTGGTCGCGCCATGGGCAGGGGCGGCAACGATGAGCCTCAAAACAGTCGTTGTTCTGGGCGGCGGCCCGGATGCCGAGCGCGAGGTCAGTCTCGTCAGTTCCAAGGCGGTTGCCGTGGCGATCGACCGATCGGGCGAGTTTCGCGCCAATTACCAGATAATCGATCGCGCCGTTCTCGCCGGCCTGCGGGCAATGAAGGGCGACGTGATCTTTCCGGTGCTGCACGGCGGCTGGGGCGAGGGTGGCCCGATGCAGGACCTGCTGGAACAGGATGGTCGGCCGTTTGTCGGCTGCCGCGCCCCGGCGGCGCGGCTGGCCATGGACAAACTGGCAACAAAGTTGCTGGCCAGTCAACTTGGTGTTCCGACGCAACCCGGCGCGGCGTTCAACGCCCGCGATTCGGCTTGCCCGTTCGCGTTGCCGGTTGTTTTGAAGCCCGTGCACGAGGGCTCAAGTGTGGGCGTGCATATCTGCCGCACCGCGGCGGATTGGGATAGCGCCGTCGCCAAGGTCGCGGCCGACACCAAGCAGCATCCCAGCCGGGTGTACATGGTCGAGAGCGCCGTGCTCGGTGGGCGGGAACTGACGGTCGGAATGCTCGACGGCAAAGCCTTGCCTCCCATCGAGATTTGTCCAAGCGTTGAGTTCTACGACTACGAGGCGAAGTACCACCGCAACGACACGAACTACGTCGTGAATCCCGATCTTCCGGCCGGCGTCGCAACGGCCATCCAGGGGTTCGCGAAAGCGATGTTTGACGGTTTGGGGGCTCGCCACCTCTCCAGGGTCGATTTTCTGCTGGATGGCGCGGGCAAGGCTTGGCTGCTGGAAGTCAATACCCTGCCGGGGTTTACGGATCATTCCCTGCTTCCCATGGCGGCAAACAGGCAAGGATTGCCGATGGAGAGGTTGTGCGCTTCGCTGGTGCAGATGGCCCTGCGCGATGCTGGCGCGCTGTAGGAGACGGATCGGCCGAACGGTGCATGGATGAGAATGGAGTCCAATCAGGCCTTGGTGAAGCGGGCGAGAGCGCGGCAATTCCACAGGTTGATCGGTCCGGCACCAGATTCGATTGGCGCGCTTTCTTTGCGCACCTGACGACGTTCTTGAGCGTGGCGATCGTGGTGGCCATCGGGCTGGGGTTCCTGCTGCTTCGCAGCACGATCACACAGCGTGCCGAGACCGTCGTATCGCGCGAACCGGCGAAACTTCGGATCGAGTGGCCCGAGATCAAGCATGCTGGAAACCAAAAAGAGCCTTCACGCACCTGGCTTGCGCCGCAGTTCCAGGAAGAACTGATGACGGTGGCGACACGCGCCATGGGCGCGAACCCCGATCCTTTGTCGCGCGAGCCGCTCGATGCGGTCGGCGCGGCGCTCGAAGCCTCGGGCTGGTTCGACGGACGGCCAAGCGTTGCGCGCGAAAGCGATTCGGAGATCGTGGTGCGCGGAACGTGGCGCATCCCGGCAGCGGTGGTGCGGTCGGAGCCCGCGGCGCCCAAGCCCGGCGATACCGCGCCGCGAAACGATTACCTTGTAAGTTGGGACGGCAGGCCGATGCCGGTGGTGTATCCCGAGGGCAGATCGGGGTTGTACGTTATTCGCGGATGCTCGCAACGGGCGGCGCTGAGCCCCAGCGGCGATTTGGACTATTCACGCGCGTGGCCCGGCGACGATTGCGTCGCAGGTTTGGAGTTGTTGCGGTTGCTGGTTGATCAGGATTGGCGCGATCAGGTTGCCGGCATCGACGTCAGCGGGTTCGCTGATTCCAAGCAGTTGATCATCGACACGGTGCACCAGACCAGGCTGGATTGGGGCGGGAGGCCCTCGAAGCCTCTGACCGGCGAGTGCACGACCGCGGCCAAGCTCGGAAAGATCGCGGAACTGAACACGCTTTCGAAGCGGATCGATGCGGGCCACGCTGAACTCGAACTCTGGTGGCCGATCAACAAGCCGCTCGAGATCGACCGCAGCGCGACGGCCCAAATCGAGAAGCCCGCGACCGCCAGCGCCGATTTCGGCACCCATCCGGCGCGCAGATAAAGTTCCGGGTCGATATGAGCGAGGCTCCACCCCAGCCCGAGCAAGCGCCCGGCTCCCCGCCGTCGCGATTTCCGAACGCGCCATTCAAACACATTCCGTCAAATGAAACCGTCCCGGACCCCGGCGCGCCGGTTCGGCGGCGGCACCGGCGACCGCTCGAATGGCTGAAGTCCGAACTTGCGATCGCCAAGGGAGCGGAGGCCGACAAGTGGTCGCATCGCCGAGGCGAGCCCCGCAACTTCGCATTTTTGTGGGCGATCTACCTGATGCTCGGTTCGATCATCGCCCTGGGCGTTGTGCTGGCGGGCGGGATCGTGACGCTCGACGCGTATCAGCCTTTGTCGCGCGGGTTGGTGGTGACCCTGGCGGTCGGCGTCATGATTTTTTGGCCCCTGATGAGATTGAGCCAGGCGGCACCCGAAGAAGGGTCGCCCGTTTCGGTTCTGAAAGATCTGGCAATCGTGCTGATTCCGCTCCAGGCGGTCATCTGGCCCCAGATGGTGCTGGCTCGCTGGACTCCGGACATCGTGCTCGCGACTTCGCTCGCAATGATCGCCTGGGGGTTCCTGATTGGAGGATTGCTCGCGATCGGCACGCGCTCGAACACGACCTGGAGGAGCGCGTGGATGGCGGTAATCGTGGCGCTCGTGGTTGGCGGCGCGACGATCTCGGTTCTGGTCGGGCAGGTATCGCCCGATTTGCTTCGTCCGCGCCAGCCCGGGGCCGCTCCGGTTCTGGTGCTTGCTTCGGGCGCCGGATTGGTGGCGGATATCTCCGCAGATCGTTCGTGGTCGGGCAGTTGGGCTTTGGTGCTCCCGGAGCACTGGCGGGCGATCTGGTGCACGCTTGCGATTGGGGGCGTTGTGTGGATAGTCGCGGCGATTGTGATTCGCCACGGAAGATCGGCTTTCGTGCGGAAGTTGTCCGCCGCTGGTCCGGGGGAAATCGCGGGCCTAGATTCAGGGATCGGTTCTGGTGCGGAAGGGAGCGACGAACAACCCGGACTGCGCTCTGTAGGAACGGTACACCCCGCGCCCGACGCGACATCGAATGGGAAATGAGATGGAACTGCTGAGCAAATCGGAAAAAGAGCATCTCGACCAGCGTCTGGCGGACCTGGTCGCCAATCGGGCCGTCATTTCCAAGCGGATCGCGGAGGCACGCGAGCTGGGCGACCTGAAGGAAAATGGCGACTATCACGCCGCGCGCGAGCAGCAGGGGATGGAAGAGGCCGAGATCCGGCGGCTCGAGCAGCGACTTTCCCAGGTAAAAGTGATCGACGACGCGATGCAGAAGGCGGCCGGTGGCACGGTCTTCATCGGTTCGACGGTGAAGATGAAAGACCTGGATGATGAGGACGTCGACATGTACAAGTTGGTCGGCGAATCGTCGGGTTCCGCGGATTTCGTCGAAGTGACGGCCAGCAGCCCGATGGGTGAAGCGATGATGAAAGCCCGCGTCGGTGACGTGATCCGGGTGAGCGCGCCGCGCGGCACGAAGCGATTCGAGATTCTTGAGATTTCATGAGATCGCAATTCGCCGCCATGGCGATGCGATCGCGTGCAAATCAAGCTTCAATTCAGGCGGGACAACGCGGGGATTGAGCGGGTGGGGTGCGGGCTACTCGCCGAGAAGCCACCAGCGCCTGGGTGCCTGCTTCTGACGCCTGGCGCTTTGTTCAACGCCTTGCCACAGCATCGATTCGACCTCGTCGGGTGAGTCGGTCACCGAGAAAAGATCGATGTCCTCGGGGTTGATCGTGCTCCTGTCGATGAGGCGGCACTTCATAAACTCGATGAGCGGCTCCCAGTACTTTCGGCCGACCAGCACGAGCGGGAAGCGTTCGACCTTTTTGGTCTGAACCAGCGTGAGAACCTCGAAGAATTCGTCGAGGGTGCCGAAGCCCCCCGGCAGAATTACAAAGCCGTACGAGTACTTCACCAGCATCACTTTGCGGACGAAGAAGTAGCGGAAATCGACAAACTGATCAACGTACGGATTGGGCTTCTGCTCGTGGGGCAGGATGATGTTGCAACCGATGCTGCGCCCGCCCGCTTCCTTCGCGCCGCGATTGGCCGCCTCCATGATGCCCGGCCCGCCTCCGGTCATCGTCGTCAGCCCCAGGCCCGCGATCTTGGAGCCGACTTCTCGCGCCAGTTCGTAGTACATGTGGCCCGGCTCGAATCGGGCCGAGCCGAAAACGGTGATACAAGGCCCGACAAAGTGCAGCGACCGAAAGCCCCGCAGGAATTCCATGCCGATCCGCCCGATCCGCAGCAATTCCGCCGTGCGGCTCAGCGGGCCTGAAAGGAATTCGCGGGCATCGTGAGTCGAGGCGCTCTTCCCCCACGCGCTGCCGGTTGCCGGAGCTCCGAGGGGCGACTTGCCGGAAATGACGGGCTCGGGGGTGTGGGGAAGGGATTGAAGTAAGTCGGGGTCCTCGGGCATTTTGGGTTCCAGGCAGGCAATGTAGCGAAGAGGCGAACCCGGGCGCTTGCCGGAGCGAAAGAACCGGGGTATGTTTTTGAGAATGAATTCTCATTTTCGACAAGCGGAGGGGCGATCCGGGTGCCGCGGCGCATCCGCCGGGTTCACGCTGATCGAACTGCTCGTGGTCATTGCCGTGATCGCAACGCTTATCAGTCTGCTCCTTCCCGCGCTTGGGCAGGCGCGAAAGTCGGCCCGCACGCTCGTCTGCCTGAGCAACGTCCGCCAGATCGAGGTTGCGCATGCCCTGTATGCGGATACCTACAAGGGCGCGTTCGTGGATGCCGGTCTCGCGCACGGAGGGCCTCCGAGTCTCGCGTCGATCAACGGGTCGTGGATCAACACACTCAAGCCGTTTTACGGGGGCACGGTCAACGTGCGCTCGCCCGTGGACCGGAGCGAGTTCTGGGCGTATTCGCAGAGGGGAAGCGACCCCGGGTACACCCTGGACGATTTCACGGGGTTGCTTGCTGCGGGTCGAAACGTTCCGCTCACGCAACTGGCGCGTTGGACGAGCTACGGGCTGAACGAGTGGCTGACAACAACGACGAGCCCGGGGCTTGAACCTCGAGAGCCATTCAACAACCTGAGCAAGATCGATTCACCTTCGACGACGGTGCACTTTCTGCAGATGACGCAAACGCAGACCGCGACAGCAAAGTACGCCAAGAGCGATCACGTGCACAGCGCGGAGTGGGGGGACGGTCCCCCGGATTCGGCGCCGGCGATCGCGGCGACACAAGCAGATCTCGCGGCGCACGGGGGAAAGCCCGCATCGTGGAACGGGCTCTCCAACTACGGGTACCTGGATGGCCATGCCGCGACGCAGCGATTTCGAGAGGTGTACACCGACTACGAGCGGAATCGGTTTCTGCCGCGGGTGGCGAGGTAGAGAGTCGTTCGGCGATGTGCAGGGAAGATCGAAAGAGCGGGAGAGAACGCGGAGTTGCGGAAACGGCGGAGTTTCACGGAGAAGGAATGAGGAGTCATTGGATGAAGAGCATGGTGATGAGTGTTGCAATGCTGAGTGTGTGCGTTGCTGGTGCTTCGGCGCGGGCGCAGCATCTGGACGACATTGCGCTTGGGGTTTCCGGCGGCCGGATCGCGACGGGCGTGTTCCAGGTTCAGGGAACAGACGTTGTGACAGTCCTGTCTCCGCGCGTGTTTCTTGCGGCGTTCGATATTGCTCCGAACTTCACGAACGAACCCGGCTTTGAGTCGGAGGTCGGGGTGTTCGCGGGCGGGAGCCGAATCGGGTTCAATATCCGCAAGGCGCTGCGCAAGTGGGATGGTGCTTCGTTTCCTTCGGGCCCCGAAGGGATTCCTCCAGAGCGAATACAGATCCGGCTTGGCCCGAGCGCCAACACAAGCCTTTCTCCGTTGAACGACGAACCGGTCGCCGGCTTCTCGCTCGCAGTGAGCGGTGCGGGGGGCTCTGAGGGACAGTTTCATCAGCATCCGGGGTTCACGCTGCTCGAACCGGCATCGGACGGGATTTATCTGCTCGAACTGGAGTTCTGGTCCACGCAGGCTGGCCTTGAACCGAGTCGCCCATTCTGGGTGGTGTTCTCGCAGAATGCGGACGACGCCGAGTGGCTGGCCGCAGCCTCTTGGGCCCGCGCGAACGTGTGGTCTCCCGCTTGCCCCGCCGATCTCAATGACGACGGCCTGGTGGACGACACTGATTTCGGTATTTTCATCGTCGCGTACAACTACCTTCTCTGCGATCCGCCGAGCTGCCCGGCCGATCTGAACGGCGACTGGGTGACCGATGACTCTGATTTCCTGATATTCGTCACGGCGTACGACGCGTTGCTTTGTCCCGATACCTGAGCCGCTCCGAGGCGATCAGGCTCTATCCTCAAACGGCAATCTCACAAATGAACACACCCGCAACAGCGCTCGCGATCGACGACTTGCACTTCACATACGGGCGGAATCACTTCGAAATCGCGATCGCAGCGCTCCGGCTTGAGCCGGGAGAGCAGGTGCTTCTCACGGGTGGCTCGGGCACCGGAAAAAGCACCATCCTGCAGATCATCGCCGGGCTTGTTGATCCGCGGCGCGGCACGGTCCGTGTGGCCGGGAAAGAGATGCACGCGCTGCACGGCGCGGCCCGCGACCGGTTTCGCGGCGCTCACATCGGCATGATCTTTCAGACGTTCAATCTGCTGCAGGGATTCAGTGCGCTCGAGAACGTGCTGGCGGCGTTGATGTTCGGGGAGTTGCCGCGCCACGAGCATCGGGGGCACGCCTTGGGGCTGCTCAAGTCCTTGGGGATCGCCAAGCCCGACGCGCTGGTCGAGACGATGTCGGTCGGGCAGCAGCAGCGGGTGGCTGTTGCGCGAGCGGTGGCATGTCGCCCGGCGCTGGTGCTGGCGGATGAGCCGACCGCGAGCCTGGACCCGGAGAATTCGGCCGCGGCAATCGAATTGATCCAGCGGACGTGCTCGGAATCCGGTGCGGCTCTCTTGTGTACGAGCCACGATCCGGCGATGAAGGCCCGCTTTCCGCGCGTGGAATCGCTTGATGATTTGCGGCGCCCGATCGCGACCGGAACGGGAGCGGGGGCATGAACGACTTCACGATCATCCGAAGAAGCCTCGCTGCCCGCAAGTTGAGCACCGTGTTCACCTCGCTGTCGGTGGCGGTTGCCGTCGCGCTCATGCTCGTGCTGTTCATGATGCGTGACAGCGGACGGGCGGCGTTCGAGCGCGGCAGCGGCAACATGCACATGCTGGTCAGTGCCGACAGCGACCCTTTGACGGCGATCCTGAACTCGGTGTTTCTCGCGGCACCGCCGCGCCGGCCGTTGGAGCATGCGAAGTTTGAGCAACTCGCGGCCAAGGCGCCGTGGGAGTATTTCATCCCGACGCAGATCGGGGACAGTTACCGGGGATTGCCGGTGTTCGCGACGACCGGCGATTTCTTTACCAAGTTCAAGCCGGGTCCCGACGAAACTTGGCGGCTGAAATCGGGGCGATTTTTCGACAAAGACTTTGAGATCGTCCTGGGCTTTCGTGCCGCGGAGGCGACGGGGCTCAAGGTCGGCGACAAAATCGCGCTGACGCACGGCATGCCAAAGACTCGGGCCCAGATGCAGGAAGAAGGGATCTCCGGCGAGCAGCCGGCGCCCCACGTGCATGAAGAGTACAAGTTCGAGGTCGTTGGAATTCTGGAGCCGACGGGTGGGGCGCACGATCGGGCGTTGATCACCGGGATCACCAGCGCGTGGATACTGCACGCGCACGACCGGCGGGAAAAGGAAGAGCACCTGAGAGATGCCGGGGCGGGGAACAAGGAAGAGGAGCACGGGCACGAGCACGATCATGATCATGGGCACGAGGCGCTCACAACCGAGGCCGACCTGATCGATAGCGACAAGAAAATCACGGGCGTTTACGCGCGGGTGATGACGCGTCCGGGGTCGGATTCGTCGGCCATGATCCCCGTTGTTTTTTCGCAGATGCGGACGGATCCGACGATCACCGTCGCGCAGCCGACGCAGGAGATCAACAAGCTCTTCGCCATTGTTGGCAGCGTCGATCAGATCCTGATCGCGATGGCGGCGGTGGTGGCGGCAAGTTCGGGCATTTCGATCCTGTTGGCGCTGTACAACTCGATGGAGCAGCGCCGGCGGCAGATCGCGGTGCTGCGGGTGCTCGGCGCGAGCGCCGGGCGGATTTTCCGGCTCGTGTTGGCCGAGTCTCTGCTGCTCGGCGCGATCGGCGCGGCTTTCGGTGTGGTGGCAGCCCTGATCGGAGCCCGAATCGTGGCTTCCGAGATGAAGGCGAGGCTGGGGCTAGTTATCGAGCCGTCGATTGCCCCCTTGATGGGGGTTTATGTGGTGGGCGGAGCCATTCTCCTCGCGGGAATTGCGGGTCTTTTGCCCGCATTTGTGGCGTATCGAACCAGCGTGGCGAAGAATCTGAGACCGTTGGGCTGACACTCGTCGGTGAGTTCCCGCACCTTGCGGCGGAGCGATGGAATGAAGAACGTGCTGATTGCTTCGATGGGCGTGGTGTGCGGGCTGGCGAATGCCGCGCTTGGTGGCGATACCCCCGGATCAGCGCCCGCGATCCCGCCCGAAAGCCCGGCGGCCGCGGCGCCGGCTGCACCTGCTGCAACTACGAAGGCCGAGTCTGCGGACGCTTCCAAGTCGGCAACCAAGGATGGAGCGAAGGCAAATGCGAAGAGCGCCAAGGCGGAGCCTGCGGCGCCCGCGCTCGCCCCGGGGGCGGTGGGCGATCTGGCTTTGCTTCAGCAGCACTTTCCCGCGCTCAAGGCAACAAGCAAGCCCGATGGCACGCTCGTTATCGACGAGCGCTTCGCGGTGAAGGGCAAGGGAACGCTCGAAGATCCGTTCATCACCACGTGGGACCATCTCACCTCGGCAGCAGAGGTGTACGACCCGCGCAAGGGCCAGAAGAAGATTCCGGACAGCGTGCAGATGCTGGATGGCCAGTACGTGACTGTGACCGGGTATGTCGCGTTCCCGATCTATGTGAAAGAACCGAAAGAAATGCTCTCGATGCTGAACCAGTGGGACGGCTGCTGCATCGGCATCCCGCCGACCCCGTACGACGCGATCGAGGTGCATCTGAAGGATGCCGCGACCAAGGAACAGCGGATGGCGACATACGGCACCGTCACCGGCCGACTGAGCGTGAAGCCGTATCTGGTCGGCGACTGGCTGGTCGGGCTCTATGTGATGGACGAGGCGGTGGTGAGCCAGCCGAAGCAGGGTGGCAGCGGAAGCTGATTTCGCGCGCTTCTGGTAGAAATAATGTATGCGTCCTTGGTGGCTTGATGTCGGTCGACCGCCCAAATGGCTGATTGCATGGTGGATCATCTCGATTCCCGCGCAGGTTTGGGCACTCTTCTGGTTTTTGGATTCCGGCAAATTCGGAATGTTCCTGGGATACTTCGGTTTGCTCGCGGTGCTTGGTCCGCAGTTCGCATGGATTGCATCACGCAAACGCAGCGGCCAAAGTATGCATTGCCGCGGCTGTGAGTACGAATTCGCGTACGGTGCGGATGCGGGAGTAGCCCACCCCGCAAATTGTCCGGAATGCGGACGAGTCTGGTCGAGCGACTTGCGCCGAGGGCGAATTGTCGGATCACGCCACTGGATCGCGTTTTGGAGTGTACTGGCAATCGCTGGAATTCTGGCCGTTTCCTACGGGGTGTTGAACCACAGCTTTCTCTCGGCACTTCCGACAGATGTGTTGATCGAATCAGTTGTTCGTGGTGATGGTCCTTGGTTCCGCTGGCAGCGCCACTGGGATGAAATCCGGCGGAGGACACTCAATCAAAACCAGACTGACAGACTGGCTCAATTCGTTGTTCAACGGATGAATTTGGCGGAGTCGAGCTCGGAGTACTCGCGCTGGCTTGCGAGCGAATTTCGTGCCGGAAAGATCTCCGCATCTCTGCAGAACGAGTATTTTCAGAAGCGATTTCGTGGGCAGCTGCGCGTTACTCGCGCTCCGTACGACGAAATCGCGCGAATTGAGCTGAACATCGTGGACTCGGATCGTGACGGGTTCGGCCCAGTCGTTCTTGTGGTTGATCGGGTGTGGATTGGGCCTTCCGGACAGAGCGTTGCGTTCGGCGATGGTTGGCGGAAGACCTTCGTGGCGAAAAAAGATTGGCACACGAAAGCGTTCAATTTTGTTGAAGCCCCCTCTTTTACGGATATGCGGTCGCTGGTTGCATATGCGCCGCTCGAGGCCTTTGTGCCGCATGAGTCAAAGGACGTGCCACCGAGTAAGCCAAAGGTGCGGGCGGTCGTTTGGGCCTTTCTTCATTCCGGCGGAAGATTGTCGTCCGGTATTTTGCCATCAGATCTAATCAAGAATCCGTCACTAGATCCGACGGCGCAACTGGTCCGCAGCTTTGAAATTGAAACGGAGTTCGATCTTTCGGAGCTGCCTGGCACACACTAAACTTTCCTCATGCCATTGACCCGCGATCAAATCACGCAGCGTGCCGCCAAAGAACTCCGCGACGGCTTCATTGTGAACCTTGGTATCGGCATGCCGACGCTCGTGGCGAACTACGTGCCACCCGGCATGGACATCTGGCTGCAGTCGGAAAACGGTCTGCTGGGGATGGGGCCGTTCCCGAGTGAAGCGGAAGTCGATGCCGACCTGATCAACGCGGGCAAGCAGACGATCACGGCGCGGCCCGGCGCCTCCTATTTCTCGAGCGCCGAGAGTTTTCAGATGATCCGGGGTGGGCACGTTGATTTGACTATTCTGGGCGCGATGCAGGTCAGTCAGGAAGGAGACCTCGCGAACTGGATGGTGCCGGGCAAGATGGTGAAGGGGATGGGCGGCGCGATGGATCTTGTCGCGGGTGCAAAGAAGGTGATCGTGACGATGGAGCATGTCGCGAAGGGCGATGCGGCGAAGGTCGTGAAACAGTGTTCGCTGCCGCTGACCGGAAAGAAGTGCGTGGACATGCTGATCACCGATCTGTGCGTGATGGAGATGGACCCGGCGAAGCGCAGATTCGTGTTGACCGAAGTTGCACCCGGCACGAGCGTTGAAGAGATCAAGAAGAAGACCGAAGCCGAGTTCATCGTCGCGCCAAACGTACAAACGGTTGCCGTGTGAGCGTCTTCTTCGATTCCCATCTCGATCTCGCGTATCTCGCCGTCAATCGGCGTGACATGCTCGCCATCGAGCCGCTTGAATCTGGTGGTCCGGATCAGCCCGCGTGCGTGACGCTGCTTTCGCTCCGCGATGGCAACGTGCGATTCGCGCTCGCCACGATTTTCACCGAGCGCGACGGAAAAGGCCCGGAGGGATATGCCGATGAGGCCAGAGCGCACGTTGTCGGCAAGGCACAGCTTGAGGTCTATCTGACGTGGGCCGACAAAGGGCTGATCGCGATCGACCTCTGCGATGCGCTGCATGTTGTTCCGGGCACCGGAGAGTTGCGGGGCGGGATGGGCGTGAGCGAGGTGGTCGCTCCGCCGGTTGGAGTCAGAGTCGAGCGCCTGACGAAGGGGGCACGAAGCCCGGCGCTGCGGATCGGCATCCTGATGGAAAACGCCGACCCGATCCGTTCGCCCCGCGAACTGGAATGGTGGGCGAGCGAAGGAGTCGTTGCGATCGGGCTGACGTGGGCGAAGAGCTCGCGTTACGCAACGGGTAACAGCGAAGACCCGGCGACGAACAAGGTCGGCATTACGCCCGCGGGCCAGGAACTTGTGCGCGAGATGGACCGCATCGGCCTCGTCCACGATCTCTCGCACCTTTCGGATCGGGCGACGGACGAGTTGCTCGAGATGACCGACAAGCCGGTCATCGCATCCCACTCGAACTGCCGCGCGATCATCGCGGCCGGTCCGGGTGCGCCGGCGAATCTGCAAAGGCACCTCCGCGATGAGATCATCCGCGAGATCGGCAGGCGTGGGGGTGTGATCGGGCTGAACCTGCTCTCGCAGTTTCTTATCCCGGGCGGCGGACGCGACCGGCGCGCAACCATCGACGAGGCGATCGCGCACGTCGAAAGGATTTGCGAAATCACCGGCTCGCGCGCCCATGTCGGTCTTGGATCGGATGCCGATGGAGGCATCAGCCGGGAGCGGTTGCCCGCCGGGATCAATCTGCCGCAGGACTTTGAAAGGTTGACCGATGCGCTCGCCAAACGTGGCTGGGACGCGCAAGATGTCGACCGGTTTGCTTTCGGCAACTGGTGCGACTTCTGGGGCCGGGTTTCCGCGCTGACGGTTTAGTGCGCCGCCGCAGCGACGCCCAACATCCGCCAATCAGGCATCAGGGGGAAGGGGTTGCCGTCGTCTTCGATGCGCGTGCCGATACCTGCGGCGGCAAGTGATTCTTTGTGTTGAAGTGCAGCGAGTTTGGGCAGGAACTGCGTCTTGAACTGCTCCTCGTTCAGTTTGTATTGCGGGTTGTTCTGGGTGTACTTGTATTCGGTATCGATCAGTTGCCGGATGCGCTTGATGCGGGTGTCGGGGATCGGGTGCGTAGAAAGGAACTCGGGCTGGTTCGGTGCGCCGGCTTCTTTCTTCAAGATCTCCATCACCTGCAATTGGCCGATCGGGTTGTAGAAAATCTTGACCATGTAGCGCATACCCAGCGTGTCGGCTTCGTTTTCCTGATCGCGATCAAAGCTGAGGAGGCTGATCTGGACGGCTTGGCCCGCAAGCCCGCTGATCGCGTCGCCGCCGCCGCCGATGACGGCACTGAAGATGCTCAGACCGACAGAGGCACCGGCCTGGCGGGTGATCTTGTCGTTGATGTGGCGAGCGGTGACGTGGCCGATCTCGTGTCCGAGCACGCCGGCCAACTGCGCTTCGTTGGTCATCTTGATGGCCAGCCCCTTGGAGACAAAGACCTTGCCACCCGGAAGCGCGAAGGCGTTAATCACATCGCTGTCGAGCAGCGTGAACTCCCACGGGAGGCCGGGGTTGTCCGCCTCGGTCTGGGCGGCCAGTTGATGGCCCAGATTGGAGACATAGGCACGAGCATCCGAGTTCTTGACCTCGCCACCGTATTCCTTCAGCATCTCCGGCTTGGAATCGACGCCCATCTGGATTTCGTCGGAACGAGAGAGCATGTTCAGCTGCGACCGTCCGGTGGTTGGGTTGGTGCTGCACGCACCCAGGCAGCAGGCCAGCAAAGTCAGGGCGGCGGCGGGCCTCGCGAAAGAAACAGGAACTCGAAGGGCGGAAAAAACCATGTGAATCTCCTCGAACGGTTGAGCAGAATGCTTCAGCGAGCGAATCACATTCTTGACAACAAGCCCGCCTCGGGCGGCTCGTGCAGAAATACGATGCGCATGGCCCGCTGGCCTGAAATACGCCTGAATTATGACTCATCAAACTTCCATCCCGTCGGCCCGAACCGAAGTCTCTGCCTGGAACGAGCGTGAACTCGCCGTCAATCCACACCAGAACTCTGAAAAGGCAGGAAAAGTCCGTCGCATGTTCGGGGCGATCGCCGGCTCGTACGACCTCAACAACCGGCTCCACTCGTTTGGTCGGGATCAGGCTTGGAGGAGACATGCGGTTGCGGCCGCGGGAATCAAGCCGGGCGACCGGGTGCTGGATGTGGCCTGCGGCACAGGCGACCTGACCGAGTGGTTTGCCCGCACCGGCGCCGTGGAAGTCATTGGCCTTGATTTCACGCGTGCGATGCTGGATGTGGCACGCACGAAGCGTCCGCAGAATCTCACCGAGGAGCAGGCGGCGAAAGTCTCGTATATCGAGGGCGATGCGATGGCGCTTCCCTTTGAAAACGAGAGCTTTGACGCGTTGTCGATCGCGTTTGGGATCCGCAACGTGGCCGAGCCGGCCAAGGCTTTGGCCGAGTTTCGGCGCGTCCTGAAGCCCGGTGGCAGACTGGTGGTGCTCGAGTTCGACCGCCCGGGGTGGTTCCCCATGAAGCAATTGAACGATTTCTACTGCGGGTGGGTCATGCCCCGCACCGCTTCGCTCATTGCACGCGACCGCTCCGGGGCGTATCGCTACCTCCCCAAGAGCGTTGGGACGTTTCTGAGGCGTGACCAGATGGAAAAAGCGATCACCGGGGCGGGTTTTGCACGCGTGAATTCGCGGGCTTTGACGTTTGGAATCTGCATTTGCTACTCCGCTGCGCGGGTTTGACCGGCAAATTGGGTGATTTGTGCTGGTTTTTCATCTGTGCCGCGCACGCTTTTTTTGCGCCGAATAGTTCTCGGACGTATGGGAATGGGGCGATTTTCCGCGCCCAGCGTGTCTCGTCACCAGTATTATAGGACTTTAATGACTTATAGGACCTATTTTCTTAGCCCACGCAAACTTCACGTGTTGAATTGGCTGGGCTCGATGACTGCAAGCCGGACGAGATGGCTCGTTCGCCCGCCGGGGACCCGCGGGATTCGAAAACACCACCGACGCCGCCTGGATGGCCGCGACGGAATCCCGGGATCGCGAACCTTCGCGCTCCCAGCCCCCCCGGCGGAGATGCATTTCATGGCTCAGGAAATTCTTGTGGAGCGTTTGTTTGAGGCATTGGTCAACGGCGATCGCGGCGCGTGCCGATCGATTGTCGAAGAGGCTTCCAAGAGCGGCGCGGAACCCGCGCTGGTTCTCACCAATCTCTTCTGGCCGACGCACGAACTCATCGAGAAGATGCACCGGGCCGACCAATTGGGCCGGATCGGGTATCACTTCTCCACCCGCATGCTCCGCGTGCTGATCGATCAGACCGCGGGACGCCTCAAGCGTCAACCGTCCAACGGCCAGACGGTCTTTGCGTGCTGCGGCACGGCCGAAGGTGAAGAGCTGGGCGCCCAGATCGCGGTGGACATGCTGGAGGCCAGCGGATTCCGGGTTACCTTCGGAGGCGGCGGCATCCCGTCCGACGAGATCCTGTCGCACGTTCAGGAAACCCAGCCGAGTTACCTGGTCATGTTCTGCTCGGCCGCGGCCGACCTGCCGGGCATCCGTCAGTTGGTGGATCAGCTCCGCGAGATCGCGGCGTGCAAGAAGACTCAGATCGCGGTGGGCGGGGGCGTGTTCAACAGAGCGGAAGGACTGGCTGATGAGATCGGCGCGAAGATGCACGCGGGCAGCCCGCTTGATCTCGTGCAGTTGCTCATCAACCCCGAGACCTTTCTGGCCAAGCGAGCAGAGGTCGAGCAGCGGGAGGCGACACGAGCGCTCCTGGCCCGCGCGGAGGCTCGCGCGGCGATGAAGAAGCGTCGCGCGGCGTAGGCGACCGTCAACCAAATTGATTGCTCTTTCCAGCCCCGCATCGAGCGGGGCTTTTTGTTTGGATTCCCTGCGACAAGGTCACTTGAGCGGATGCAGGCCAAGGCTGTCGCGGCTGCGATTCCACGCTTCGAAGGCGGGCGGATGATCCTTCACAAACTTGATCAACTGGCTCGCCGAGCACGAGAGGCGCAGCGCGGCTTTTTTGGGATCGTTTCCGCTGATTTCGATCACGTCGAGCGCTTCGGCGAGGAGCGACGGGAAGTCGGCGTGATCGGGGCTGCAGACGATCCGTCCGCCCTTGCATCGTGAACGCCAGAGGTCGCTGGTCACGTCTCCAAAGGCGTCGCGCGCGACCGGAACGAGCCGGATTTGAGTTGCCAGCACCAGCCGCAGCCGACGCATGGCCACCTTGCGGTTTTCCTCGGCGCTGCGACGTTCCGAAGCGTGTGCCTCGAGGCCGGTCGGTTCGTGGAGCAGCGTGATCTTGGTCTCCACTTTGTTCCGATTCTGTCCGCCCGGGCCACCGGCACGGCCCCGGGAGACGGTGATGTGCTTGAGCAGTTCCGATTCCGAAAGCGCCGCCGGGTGAGCGCTGCCGCGGGCGTTCGGGTGCGACGCTTCTCCTTGCGGCGACTTGGGTCCAAGTTCGTGCATCAGCAGGCCGTGGTGGGGACCGGTTCGAGGGAGAGATCGCTCACGCGTCCGGCGAGATAGTGGTGATATGCAAGGCCTGCGATCATCGCGGCGTTGTCCACGCAGTACTTCAGTTCCGGGAGAAACAGTCGCAGGTCACTCGCGGCGGCGAAGCCTTCCAGTTCCCGGCGCAATCGCGAATTCGCCGTGACGCCTCCGCCGGTGAGCAGCGAAACCGGTTTGGTCCCGGCATCTCGCATCTGCGAGAGCGCCCGCTCGAGTTTCAGCGTGATGGTCTTGGTGGCGGCACGCTGAAAAGTCGCGGCGAGATCGCGCCGGCGCTCATCTGTCAGAGGTGGGGGAGGTACGTAACGAGATTCCGGGCGGTGATGAGCCGGATGGTCGGGAACGCCTCGAACTTCGTACAGCATCGCCGTCTTCAGGCCGGAAAACGAGAAATCGAGCGACGTGGGCGACAGGCGGCTGATGGGCAGATCGGCCACGCGCTCATCCGCGCCCGGTGTCTGGGCCAGCCGATCCAGGTTGGGCCCGCCGGGATAGGGGAGGCCCAGAATCGTCGCGACTTTGTCGTACGCCTCGCCCAGGGCGTCGTCGATCGTCGCGCCCAGCCGCTTCGGATCAAGCCATGACGACAGCCCGTAGATGGATGTGTGCCCGCCGCTGACGACCAGTCCGACGGCGGGGAATACGTCAGCATCTGAGGCAGCCGCGTGCTTTGCATCGGACAGCAGCCCTGCGTAGAGGTGCGCGTGGACGTGATCGACACCGATCAGAGGTTTGCCGAGCGACCACGCCAGTGCCTTTGCCGCGGCAACGCCAACCAGAAGCGAGCCGATCAGGCCGGGTCGGTGCCCGACTGCGATCGCGTCGATCGCGTCCGGCGTGAGGCTGGCGGCGCGCAGAGCACCGTCCACCACCGGCAGCATGTTCTCGCAGTGCGCGCGGCTGGCCAGTTCGGGTACGACGCCGCCGAACTTGGTGTGGATGTCGTGCTGGCTGGAAACGATGCTGGAGAGCACCTCGACGCCGTCGCGAACCACCGCTGCGGCGGTTTCATCGCACGAGGTTTCGATGCCCAGAACGTTCATCGACTACAGCATCGCTTATTTGTTCTGCGGTGCATCAGGCGAAGACGAGGCGGGATTGGCCGCGACCGGCTTTCCGGCTTCGGGTTCCGCGGGCTTCTTGACGTCGGCATCGAGCAGCCAGCGTTGCAGGTTGTTGCCGGTGATCTCGAGCGTGGCGATCACTTTGCCATCCTTGTCGGTGATTTGCATCTTGCCGCCGGCGAGTTCGGCGTCTTCCGGCCAGAGATCGCCGGGCTTGGCCTTGGCGAGATCGCCGGCCGCGGTCTCGAGCGCTTCGATGCGCTTCTCGACGCGGATCTGCTCGCGCGTCAACTGCTGTTGCAGTTTGCGGGTGCGATTGAGTTCATCCGACGCGATCTGCGTTCCGGCGAGGCCTTCCTTGCCGGTGGGCTTCCATTCGCCGGTATCGATCTTGACCTGAACGGCCTTGACGGCTGCGGAGAGCTGCGGATCTTTCAAGAACGAAAGGATCCACTCCGGATTGCTCCAGTCTTCACTCTGGGCGGCCTGGCCTCCGGCGCTGCGGATGATTTCGAGTTCGCGGCGCACGCGGTACATCTCGATGAGCTCCTTGTCCACCATGGGGACAAAGAAGCCCTTGCTCGGATCGACGCCCCACTCGGCGCTGGTGTCCTTGCGGGTGATGCTCCGGCCCGAGGGCAGGTAGTAGCCCTGCTCGGTGACCTTGAGTTCTGCTCCGTTGCCGTTGGGGAGTTTGCGCACACTCTGCACACTGCCCTTGCCGTAACTGCGAGTTCCGATCGCGATGGCGCGATTGTTTTCGACGAGCGCGCCGGCGAGCACTTCGCTCGCGCTGGCGGATGAGCCGTTGATGAGCAGCACGAGCGGGATGTTGGGAAGCGTGCCCTTTTCCTGCGCCTTGGCGATGCGCTCGGGGAAGTTGCGTCCACGGGTGGACACGATGGTGCCCTCTCGAAGGAACAAATCGCCGATTGCAATGGCCTCTTCCAGCACGCCGCCGCCGTTGTCGCGCAGATCCAGGATGATTCCCTGCAAACGCTTCGCGGGATCGGGATCGTTGATGCCCGCGGCGATGAGCGCGTTGAGTATCTCTTCGGCGCACCCCGGCGTGAACTGCGTCAGCCGGATGTAGCCGACCCGACGCGTCGGATCGATCGTGAAATCCCAGTTCTCGGCGTTGTCGGCCTGCCGGTGGACACCCTTCACGCTGCGCGTCTTGATCGCGGCGCGGATAAGCGTCATCGGGATCTTCTCGCCTTTACGCTCCACGATGATGTTCACCGGGGTGCCGGCGACGCCGATCAGCTTGTCGATGCACTCTTCGACGGCAAGGCCCTGGGTGGTCTTTCCCTCGATTTCGATGATGCGATCGTCCGCCATGATCCCGGCCTTGTACGCGGGGGAGTCTTCCAGCGGGCTCACGATCGTCAGCCATCCGTCGCGCGTATTCACCGACGCGCCGATGCCGACGTATTCACCCGTCAGGTCCTTGTTGAACTCGCGTACCTTGTCGGCGGGAACGTAAATGGTGTAGGGATCACCGAGCGCCTCGACCATTCCGTTGATCGCGCCGTCCTGCATTTTTTTGAGCTGCTCATCGGTCAGTTTCTCGACGTAGAGACCGCCCAGCGTGCTCTTGACGTCGATGATCGGGTCGAAGAACTGGAGTTCTGCCGGCTTGCGAGCCAGCGCCAGCGTGGAGCCGGCGACGGCAAGGCCCAGAACACCCACCAACGACACCCGAAACCACTTTCCGCTCGCGCTCATTCGAGGACTCCTCTGGAGGCGCCAACTCATCGTCTTTCTTTCAATCCGCGGCCGAACTATCATCGTAGGAAGCACCGGGAGCGTGCTGTCCCATATAGAATGTTCCGCTCCCGAGGCGTGGAGGTTCGAGCGCAATGGTCCAGAACTGACGGTTCCATCGAATGTTTGGCCCGGCCCGCCACAATGGCGGCTGCCGCGGCTGATTTCCGGGCCGCACTCCGACTTTTCGCCGGATAGAGCGAGCCCCGCGTACGGTGAGGCCGTTCGCGCCCGTCAGGATCATTTCGGATTTTCAGCCCATATGCCACAACCAACAGAACGCGAAGGAATTCAGGTGCGCTCGGAGCGCGCGGTGCTTGCTGCCGTCCGGCTGCCCGACTCCCGTTTCGATCATTCCGACCCCTTTGGTGAACTCCGGTCGCTCGCCGAGCAGGGCGGGGCCGTCGTGGTGGCCGAACTCACACAGAACCTGCCCAAGCCCGTCGCGGGCACCTACATGGGCGCGGGAAAGATGAAGGAGTTAAAGACCCTGTGCGAGGAGATGAATGCCTCCACGGTGATCTTCGACCACGACCTTTCTCCCAAGCAGATCGCCAAGATCGAGGGCGCCGTCGGTAAGAAAGTGATCGATCGATCCGAGCTGATTCTCGACATTTTCGCCGGACGCGCCACCAGCGCCGAGGCGCAGTTGCAGGTTGAACTCGCGCAGCTCGAGTACACCTTTCCCAGGCTTCGCGCCATGTGGTCGCACCTTGAGCGCATCGTGGGTGTCGGCGGCATCGGGGGGATCGGCACGCGTGGACCGGGCGAACAGCAGCTCGAAATCGACCGCCGCCTTGTTCAGCGCCGGCGCGACGATCTCTCCAAACAGATCCGAGACATCCAGGCACGCCGGAGGCGTGAAGTGCAGGCCCGCAAGGCCGAACATTTCACGGTCGGCATCGTCGGGTATACCAACGCGGGCAAGAGCACTCTCTTCAACACGCTGACGACCGGCGGCGCCTACGCCGACAATCGGTTGTTCGCGACGCTCATGACCCGCACACGTGATTGGGACCTGGGCGGCGGTCTGTCCGTCATGCTATCGGATACCGTTGGCTTTGTGCGCGATCTGCCGACGAACCTGATCGCGGCATTCCGCGCGACACTCGAGGAGGCGACGCACGCCGATGTCTTGCTCATCGTGCTCGATGTCTCGGACCCTGCGGCGGAACTCCAGTACGACACGGTCTGCAAGACGCTTGACGACCTGCTGAAAGAAGTCGCAAAGTCGCGCGACGAATCGTCCGCATCGTGGACACCGCCCCGCCGGATCGTTTTGTTGAACAAGGCCGATCGACTTCGGGACAACCGCGAAGTCCTGATTTGGCAGCAGCGGGTTCCCGGCGCGATCCCGATCTGCGCCCTCCCGTCGGCCGACGGCGCGGCACACCACCGGCAGCTCGGCCAGGCCGAACTTGCGGATCGGGTGCGTGAACTGGCCCGGGGCTCAATCGAGGAACTCCGGATCACTCTTGCGCTGGGCGAGAGTCGCCTCATCACCATCATCGAGAATCAGTCTGACGTGATCGGACGTGAATACGCCGACGGGACTGTGACCATCCGGACCAAAATCGGCCGCGAGCAACTCGAACGGCTGATGGTCGGCCGTCCGCGGATGGAGATCCGCGATTCCCGCGGCAAGCCGTGGGTGCCTGTGTCGCCGCACCTGCGTCCGACCGAGCCGGTGTGGATATCGCAGTCGCCGAAGGGGCCAAAGGCGGGAAATGCCGCCCGGAAGCCGCGATCGGCCACGAAGAAGGCTTCGAAAGTGGAAAAAGGGAGAGGGAAGGCCGATACTTCCGCCTCCTAGTCCAGCACTGGGGCCGGTTCGGGTCGGGAAGACCCAAGACGCCGCGAGGCGTGCGTGCCACCTTAGCTCAGCGGTAGAGCGATGCTTTCGTAACCGGCACGGGTTGAAAGCTCAGGTCGCACTTTTCACTTGGAAAAACTGGTTCCTTTCGTTCCTGCCGTTTGTCCAGCTTGCAACTAGCAAACTGGACAAGCGAAGGAAACCCACGTTAATCGCTGCTGCTTTTGCAGTCAAGAGGTAGAGCGATGTTGGCAACGATTAAGACTCTGGCTGTTGCAGCGTTCGGTTTTTGCTGGCCCAACAGCTAAACTGCGAAAACAAGGGGGAACCGATGGCCGATCCGCAAACTACGACAAGCTTCGCAGACTGGTTTTTCGACCATGAGCGCGGACTTACTCTGACAATCGCAATCGTCGGCGCGGTAACGGGTGTTTTTGGCGCAGCATTTTCTCTTGTGATGGCTTGGCTCGACGCTCGGCGGCGCGCTCACGAAGATGAACCAGTGGTTCAAGTCAAAGCGCTGCTTGGCGAAATTCTTCCCGGCAACCTGCTGATGACGACAAACACCGCCGACTTCCGGGCCAACTTTTTTCCCGTCATCGATGTCGTCAATAAGAGCTTGTTTCCGGTTTATGTTGATTCCGTACAAATTGGAATAAGCGTTATGAACTCGAAGGATTCGGCAGTTGCGCCGATCACTTGGGATACGCAACCGAATGCGACGATGCCGGTGAAGTTGAAACGGGGACAGGTCCCACGTTTCTACGCGCGCGGGATGGATACTCGGCAACTCATCGGACCTGGCGCGCATCGCGCTGTCGTCAAGATTACAACAGGCGAAACTTTTTACGGCAACAGCGATGCATTCGACAAGCTTCACGCCATCTACAAATCGCTTCCGAGAAGCCCGGAGGGGATTGC
>JAHBXG010000109.1 GCA_019636565.1 Phycisphaeraceae bacterium | reverse complement strand
TCGAGGGGAGAAAGGATCAGAATGTGTATCGGCGAGGGTACCCGAAGGATTGCGAAATCGGAACGGGAGTTTTGGGGTGCGCGTGCAGATTCCGTTTCATGGGCGCGGGAATTCATGAAACGCGGCAGTGCCTGAGGTGTTTCAGAAACCGTGGATGTGTTTCACGGCCGACCAGCTCAAGAGAACCGTGCAATCGAAGGTGGTCGCTCAGTTTCCGGGAAGCGGCTCGGCCGCGGATCGCGCTTCCCGCACAGTGAACAAAGCCGTCGCTTGTGTTCCCTCGATGACCGCGAAAGTGTCGTTACCGAGTTCAACCAGCACGCCGCGCCAGGGAATCGGGTCTTTGAAGCGGATCTCGACGCGCCGGGAAGGATCGTTTACGTTGATCGCGCCAACGGAGCACTTTGTCAGGTAGGCTACATAGTCTCCCGTGCGGGCGAGTTGGCAGGAAACGATCTCGTTTCCGAGGACGTAGCCGGTTGCCAGAAGAGTCTGCGGTACTTCCCACACGAGGTTGTTAGGGTTGTCGAGCTTTCGGCGCTCGATTGTGCTGGCTCCCGCGCAAAGGAACCCCTTGCCGTAGCGCTTCAGAAGAAGCATGTTGCGGCTGCGATCTGCCGCGATGGTGCTTGTGAATGCATCGCCGATGTATCCCCGCGTTGGCGGGTACTGCCCCATCGGATCGACGATCTGGATCTGGGTAGGGAGGATGCAGACCACTGTGTCGGTCGCAAAGATTCGCCCGGGGCTGTCGGTCGCAAGCAACGCCGACCTTTCCCCAAGGCTGTTGACAGTGGCGCACCAACCTGACTCGTACGCGCGTACGCCGCTCATCGAAAGACCGAGGTTGTCGGTCGGGGCGAGAGCGCCGGTCAGAACTACAAAGCTTGTGTCTGGCGCGAGAAAGACATCAGAAACGGAGGGACCGGCGATGTGATCCCATAGCACCTTGCCGCTGTAGTCCGCGACTGTGACGTTTCCTTGCTGAACCATCGCCCAAGCGATCGAGTTTGAACGAATCGCGGCGATGCCTGGCTCCAGATCCGATCGGAGAACTTCAGAACTGCCGGTGGTTGGGTTGATTCGCGTAATCGTGCCAGAGCCGCGCCTCGCTGCGATGAAATCACCGTCATCTCGCCCCTTGCCAGGCACAACCGATGAATAGAGATCAACCGGGTGGTCCCGTGCCGTCTGCATAATGTCGATGGTGTGGCCGCTGGAAATGGCATCGGCTTTACTGCCCGGCTCGTGGCAGCACGCGCCAAGAACCAGCAGAAGAATGCAGAGCGGGGCGGAGCGACCAAGAGTGAACGTGAGCATCGTGAGAGATTACCAACGAAACATTTTTGCGAGCGCTGTTGGAGGCGGACGCCACGAGCTTTGAGAACCCGTTCCCAACCCCTTCCTTCAGGGAAAGGGGCTCGAGTGCCGCCGGCTCGACGTGGCCGGGGGTGAAGCCGCCGTCGGTTGCTTCGCGTTCATACAACAGGCCGCGGACGGAGACGGCTGCGAGGAGCGCCGCAAGAACGAGCGGGCCCAGGACCGCGAGGCGTCCGGGCTTGGCGGCGGAGCCTCCCCAC
>JAHBXG010000108.1 GCA_019636565.1 Phycisphaeraceae bacterium | reverse complement strand
TTCTTCCCGTCAGCCGGGTGCCTTCCAACCCTGGCCTTTCGGTCTTATTTTTCCGGGGACTTTGACTTGCGAAAGACGCCCTTGTGGCAGTTTCCCGAAAACCTTCCGCCTTCTTGACTGTGGGCGGTCAGCACCCGTGAGAACCAGAACCCCCGTACATTAGTTCCCGCAAGCCGTGAAGAAACTTGGTGTTGGATTGCGGCAAATTCGCGGAGTAGGGAATAGTCCAACAATACTGAATGTAGCCTGACCATGCTGAACGATGTCTATAACCGCCGTATCCTGGAGCTCGCCGCGGACATCCCGCGGGGGGGCCGGCTGCCCCATCCCGACGCCAGCGCCACCGCGCATTCGAAGCTGTGCGGCTCCACCGTCACGGTCGATCTGACCATGGAAGGCGACAAGGTTACCGACTTCGCCCATGACGTCCGCGCCTGTGCCTTGGGGCAGGCGTCGTCCTCCATCATGGCCCGCCATGTCATCGGAGCCAGCGCCGCCGAGCTTCGGGACCTTCGCGAGCAGATGTATCGCATGCTGAAAGAGGGCGGCCCGGCACCCGGCGGCAAGTGGGCCGATCTCGCGGTGCTCGAACCCGTCCGCGATTACAAAGCGCGGCACGCTTCCACGCTTCTGACCTTCGACGCGGTGGTCGATGCGATCGGTCAGATCGAGCAGAAACAGGCCGTAAAATAAGGGAAAACGCCATGGCTCCCAGGATGCGCAGGGTCGTTACCGGACACGACGCGAACGGCAGGGCGATCGTCGTCGAGGACGGCGAGCCGCCCGTGGTTTTTTCCCGGCCCGAGTCGCCCGGTCTTGCCTTCTACGAAGTCTGGAATACGCAAAGCGCGCCCGCGGTGGTCTCTGCGAAGAGCGATCCCACGAAGGACCGTCCGGTCAAGGTGCCGCCGCCGAAGAACGGCACCATCATCCGCGTGATCGATTTTCCGCCCGAAGATCCGAGCAAGCCGAAACCGCCGATGGAGCTGGCGGGCAAGTTGTTCGAGCTGATGGGGCTACATCCCGTTACCGATCCGAAGCTCTATGAGCGGCATCACTTCATGCACCGTACGCAGTCGGTGGACTACGGAATCGTGCTCGAAGGCTCGATGACGCTGTTACTCGACGACACAGAAGTTGATCTGAAGGCGGGCGATGTCGTGGTTCAGAACGGGACCGTTCACGCCTGGCGCAACCGCTCGGGTGCGAATTGCCGCATGGCGTTCATTCTGGTCGATGGCGAATACGAGCCGGGATTGAAGCCCGTTTCCGGGTGATGGCTAAGGATCTCGACGCGCTGTTCGATGCCGCCGCGCGTGCGCCGCGGCAGGCCGGCCGGGCGCTGATCAAGGGCTATCGCTATACGCTCTCGCCGCTGATCGGCTTTCGCTGCCGGCATCTCCCGACCTGTTCGGAATATGGCGACGAGGCGCTGGCCCGGCATGGCTTGTGGGCGGGAGGCTGGATGACGTTCGCACGTTTCTGCCGTTGCGGGCCGCTCGGCACGTCCGGTCTGGATTTCGTACCGGATGCTTTACCGGAGCGCGCGCGCTGGTATATGCCGTGGCGTTACGGACGCTGGCGCGGTACGAATCAAACGCCGCCAGCAAAACAGTGAAATTGAGCGCTTACCTGCCTGGTTTGCAGGAGTGAGCA
>JAHBXG010000107.1 GCA_019636565.1 Phycisphaeraceae bacterium | reverse complement strand
TTGTCGATGACCGCACGAAACCACGCGCTGCTCTGATACTCCGCCGCGAGCAGCGATGTCTCGGGTTCGCTCGCGTTCTCAAACGCAGACCCCAAACCAAACCAGCCCGGCGCCAGGCACCGCATCTGGATCCACGTAAACACCCATGGAATAGCCCGCAACTGATCAAAGCCCGGCTGCGCTCCCGCCCCCAAGCCCGACCCCTCCGCACGCATGACCGGACGGCTCGCGATCGGCAAGCCCGCGATGGGCGCGATCGGGCCCGCACTCACGAACCAGCCCCAGAATTCCGGGTCGTCGATCAGCGAGCGATAGCGCTTCATGGACTCATCCGACAAACGAGCCAGGAGTGCGGCCAGTTCTGGCGATCGCTCTTGTTCGTGCTGATCCGCAGACGCGAGCAGCGAAGCGTGCATGATCTGCTCGAGATGCCTTGCGGCAATCGGAGCCAGCGCGTAGCGGAATGAGATCACTTCGCCCTGTTCGGTAAAGCGGATCCGCCCGGTCCGTGCCGGAGCCGGCGCGCCCAGGATCGCCCGTCCTGCGCGTCCTCCGCCCCGCCCGACCGTGCCGCCCCGCCCGTGAAAATACCGGAGCAGAATCCCGCGCGATCGCACCGCATGCGCCACACGTCGCTGCGCACGCTCGAGCGCGAGGTTTGCCATCAAAAACCCGCCGTCCTTGTTCGAGTCGCTGTAGCCCAGCATCACTTCCTGTAGCGGCGCACTGTTCGGCGATTCGGGCGCGATATCCGCGGGCACGAGCGACTCCAGATGCGACCGGTACAACGGCTCATCGAGCATCCCCACCACCAGCGATTCCCCGCGCTCCAGATCGTCGATCGTCTCCAGCAGCGGCACAACGTGGAGCGTGCCTACCAGCCTGGTTCTCTCGCCGCTCCGCGCCGCACGAGTCAGCCCCGCCTCTTTCATCAGCAGTAAGACTTCCAGAACGTCGCTCACACCGTGCGTCATCGAGATGATGTATGACCGCACGCTCCGACGATCCTGCTCGACCGCCCGACGCACCACACCCAAGGTTTTCATCAATTCGGACGCCTGCTCCGACAACGGCGCATCCATGGGCCGAAGCGGTCGCGACTGCGCCAATTCCGCACGGAGAACCTCGATGCGCCGTGCTTCGGGCAGCCAGGCGTACTCCGGCGTCACCCCCGCCATCGCGAGCAGTTCCGCCACGACCAATTCGTGCACCCGGCTGTGCTGCCGAATATCCAGCGTCGCCAGATGCGTTCCAAAGACGCGCGCGCGCACAATCGAGTCCGCGAGTCTCCCGGTCCGAGCCACATCTCGCAGGCCCGCGGTCTCCACGGCGTCTCGAATCGCGAGCAAATCCCGCAGCAGCAGTTCGCCGTTATACGAGGAGTCGCGCTTCAATCTCCCTCGCATCTGCATCAACCGCACGCGGATCGGCTCGTGCTGGCGCTGCTCCAGCGAACTCGCATCCTCGATAAACCGGTCGCCCTCTGCGCGAACCATCTCAACGAAAGAATCCGGTATCGGAACACGCCGGCGCGAGAGCGTCAGTTCCTGCTGCAGATCCAGCAGTTCGCGATCCCAAAGTTCCACCGCCGCCGCACGCAGAATGTGCAGGGTTCCGCCCGTCACATCGTGCGTCACCCGCGGATTCCCGTCGCGATCTCCGCCGATCCAGGTTCGATATCGAACAAGCGCCGGCAAGTCCGTCAGGTCGAGCGTGCCCGGCCCGAACGTGTCGTTGGCGGCGTCCACGACTTCCCGCATCAGCCGCGGCACAACGTTCCAGATCGACGATTTCAGAAAGAACAACCCGTTCTTTACTTCATCAATGACCTCCAGCCGCGTGGGCCGCACGTCGTCGGTCGCCAGGAGCAGTTGCACCAAACTTTCCAGTTGC
>JAHBXG010000106.1 GCA_019636565.1 Phycisphaeraceae bacterium | reverse complement strand
TTGCGATCGGTCTTGCTGCGGTCGTTTCGGCGGGTGCCATGGCGGGCGACATCGCCAACTTCGGCGTTTCAAAGCGGGGCGTGTACAAACAGACCGACGACAACACCGTGGAGCCCGACGGGTTCGATATCAACTTTCGAGTCTCCTTCTGGACGGATGGCGCGTTCGAAGCGGGCACAGTCCTTTCTCCCGCCTTTGCAAGTCCCGTGACGCTTCAGGGTTACGACGCTTCCGGGCTGTACGCCTGGGACGGCTACTTCAGCTCGCAAGCCGAACTGGAATCGTCCTATCCGGCTTCGATGCTCACGTTCTCGATGAGCGGCGGGTTTCTGCCCCCGGAAGACGTGTCGATCGAACTCGTCCCATCTTTGTTCTGCGTCGACAAGCCTCAATTTGTGGGGGACACCTTCTCAAGGCTCCACGCTGTCGATCCGGCTGCTGAATTCAGCGGCACGATCGCACCGTGCACGGTTGAAGGCGATTCGACGTTGACGTACGGCACGTTCTTCATCGTGGACCTCAGCAACGGCGATTCGGTTTGGTACCAGTCATTTCAGCCGGGAGAGGACTCGTTCACGATACCCGCAGGCACGATCCCGGCAGGACGTGCATTCATCGCGGTGCTCTCCAACGAGAACCGATTTCAAACGCCCAATGCCGGTTTCGGTGGCGCCATTGCCGAGATGATCTTCACGCAGGAGACGCAGATCTTTTTCAACACACGGGGTCCTTGCCCGGCGGATCTGAACGGCGATGGCGTGGTGGACGACGCGGATTTCTCGTTGTTCGCTCAAGCGTACAACGCGCTCGCGTGCACTTCGGGAACGCATGAAGGTTGTCCCGCAGACCTCACAAACGATGGCGTTGTAGTCGATGACGATTTCGTGGTTTTCGTCGTTGCCTACAACGAATTGCTCTGCCCGTGACGCCGGAAGATCCCGAAAAGCATCTCCAAGCCGGTTCGATTATGCTCGGGGCATGAACCGATCCGATATCGATCGCATGGCCCTCGACGCGGCCTACGAGCAAGCGCGCAAGAGCCTTTCGGAGGGTGGCATCCCGATCGGGGCGGCCCTTGTCAATCCGGCCGGCACCATCGTGGCGCTCGGACACAACCTCCGTGTGCAATCGGGTGATCCCACGGCGCACGCCGAGACCGTTTGCATTCGCAATGCCGGCCGCCGGCGAGACTGGCACCATCTGACAATGGCCACCACGCTCAGCCCCTGCGCCATGTGCAGCGGCACGGCGGTTCTGCACAAGATCCCTCGAATCGTCATCGGAGAGCATCACACCTTTCAAGGGCGCGAAGACTGGCTGGCGGCGGAGCGAATCGAGGTGGTGCTGATGAACGACTTGCGATGCATCTCGCTCATGGAAGAGTTCATCACCGCGCGGCCGGACTTGTGGGACGAGGACATCGGTATACCGCCAAAATAAGCCGGTTTCTACGCGAATCGGACGGGCGGGACAGACCGGCTTCGAGGCTATACTTTCTCAGCGGCGGACCCATTTGGGCCGCCGCTTGTCTCTTACAGACCGAACGATTTTCCGCCGCGCTCCCGCATCTCTTCTTTGGAGAAGGCCGGGGCGGCCTGAAAGGCGCACTATGAGCGAGAACGAAACCAACGCCGCGACCCCAGCCCCCGCTTCCACAGCCGCTCCCGCGCTCGATGGTCGCCCCGACGAGAAGGTCGGACTTATTGCTGGCGACGAGCCGATCCGTCAGGAGGGCATGAACTGGTTCGTGCTCCGCGTCGCCAGCAACAAAGAGAGCTCGGTGCGCGACACGCTGCTCCGCAAGGTGCAGATCGAGAACATGACGCACCTGGTCAATCGCATCCTGGTGCCGACCGAAAAAACCAAAACCGTCAAGGGCGGCAAGCAGAAGATCACCGAGACCAAGCTTTATCCCGGCTATGTCTTCGTCGAGATGCGTCTCGAGCCCGACGGC
>JAHBXG010000105.1 GCA_019636565.1 Phycisphaeraceae bacterium | reverse complement strand
GTCGTCGACCAAGCCATCGGCGTTCAGGTCGGCCAGCACGTCCGCAATTGGCACCACCAGCTCTTGGTACGCGCCAACAAAGATCTGAAAGTCCGAATCATCCACAAGGCCGTCGCCGTTCAGGTCGGACATCGAACAGGCGCTCGGACACCCCGAGCTGCCGCAGAAGAATGTCAGTTTGACGATTTGGCTGAGCGATTGTCCGCCCGGGGCGATTGCATCATCGACGAACCACTGGACATACACCGTCTGTCCGGGCGTCACCTTGCCCGCAAGCAGGGGCCAGAACAACGTGGCAACTCCCGATGTGACGCCGGAGCCGCCCACATTGACGAACGGAAAGAATGATTGAGGCGTGATCCTGCCGAGCTTTGGGCCCGACGTTGAGATTCCCAGACGCGCGGCCGCTCCCGGCGGCGCTCCGTCCAGTCCGACTCGGAACTCGCGGTTGCCGACCATGGGCGGCGACTCGACGATGATGCGAGGTATTCCGCCGGAGCCCGCAAGGCCGCCGCCGACATTCTGAGGCAGATCGGCGAACCGTTCTGTCAGCAGCGTGGGCTTATCGAATGGAAACTGCTGTGCCGCGACGCGCGGATCGGTCAGCCCGTTCTGAAGGAAATCGACGATGCGGGTGGCCGCGGGTTCGGGCGGGATCTGCAGCGCATCGAGCAGCGGATCGCGGTTGTCGGGCGCTGGTTGAATGGTGCGTGCCGCGGCATAGAACGCGAGCACCTGTTGAAGGCTCTGGAATTGCCCGTTGTGCTCGAAGGTCGACTTCAGACCCACGTTCCGAAGGCTCGGTACTTTGAATTTGCCCCGGTCCTGCGGATTGGCGGTGGCGATCTGGCGGCCGAGATCTTCTGAGTTGGGACGCAAGCCGAGATTGCGAAAGGAGTGATCGGTGAAATGGGGCGGCACATGGCACGAGGTGCAGCCAACGGAGTTCATGAAGTTCAAACCCTGCACTTGTGCAGCGGACAGTGCTCCCGTGTTGCCCGCGTCGTGTGCATCCCATGGTGTCTGGTCGGCCACGAGTGTGCGTTCGTAGGTGGCGATGGCGAACGCGATCCGGCGGGCGGTGATGGATTCATCGCCGAAGGCGCGCCGGAAGAGTTCGCGATAGGAACGGGTGGATGCAAGGACGGCGGCGACATCTGGAGGAAGGGAGACCCCCAGATCGAGCGCACGGATGCGGGACAGTTTCCGCGTCACTGATTGCCAGTTCATGGACGCGTGCGCCATTTCGACGTCGCTCACGGGCGGCATGGCGCACTGGCTTTCGAGCGTGCCGCCGGAAGCGATCGCAATTTCC
Source organism: Phycisphaeraceae bacterium (assembly GCA_019636565.1). Classification (GTDB taxonomy): domain Bacteria; phylum Planctomycetota; class Phycisphaerae; order Phycisphaerales; family UBA1924; genus JAFEBO01. The sequence continues at coordinate 708 of JAHBXG010000105.1, read as the reverse complement.
CCGGTTTGCGGATCGATGAATGAAGTCGAAGCTCGGCCGTCCCAGAAGAGTTCGGGCACGAAGGCGGAGTTGATCGGAGAATTGGCGGCGCGATTGGTCACCTGCGGGCGCAGGCCGAAAACAGAGCTGAGTTCGAAGCGGTTGAAGCCGTCGGAACGGACCACGCCGGCGGATCCCTGAATGTCATCGGCTGTGCCGAGGACTGCATCGGGGCCGGGATGGTGCGCCGGGCGTGCATCGGTTCCTGCGGAGCCCGGCGTGTGGCAGGTTGCGCACGAGACGAAGTTGGTCGTAGAGAGTTGCTCGTCGAAGAAAAGGATCTTGCCAAGCACGCGCTTTTCTTCGGTAATCGGGTTTTCGGGTGGCGCGGGTGTCGGGGGCAGCCCGGCGAGCAACGCACCCTGAAGGCAAAAGAGGGCCGCGCTCAGCGCGAGCCCTCTTCTTCTGCCGGAGCAAACGCCCGATCGGAAAGGCCGTTCTCCCTTCACTGTCTGCCTCCGAACACGCCGAGACACGCGCATCTCTCGATTCACGGACACAACTGGATGTTGTACGCGATCACAAATTCGCTGAAGTCGGCGTCGTCTACCACGCCGTCGCGATTCAGGTCCGCCGGGCAGCCGACGGGCATGGACGGATCGGCGCACGTGAGAAGGTTGTACGCGAAGACGAAGGTGGGGAAGTCGGCATCGTCCACGACGTTGTCGC
>JAHBXG010000104.1 GCA_019636565.1 Phycisphaeraceae bacterium | reverse complement strand
GGCCAGAGCGAACGAAGCAATGTCCGGGCGCCACGAAATCGGAGCCGAGATTCGTCTCGTTCGACCCACCATTCCGGAATCAGCGGCTCGCGGAAGACATCTCGCCATTCGAATCGAAGCCCGCATTCGGGACAGAGACCCTCGAGCGGGCATGATTCGGTCCAGCGAACCACGTCGCCGGATTGGTCGTATCGGCACCGAGGGCAGAGTGGAGGCTTGAGGGGCGGATCGCCTTGCACTGTGGCAATATAACCAAGTGAGAAGGTTCAAGCCTCGACTCTGTACACTCGATCCTTGGAGGTGCGTATGCACTCGACCGGACTGCGCTCGCTGGCGTTCGTGATTTGCTTCGCGATTGTCGGGGTTTGCGTGCGTGCCGCGGAATTGCCGCCGGCGTTCAGCGATGTGACGCTGGATGCCGCGAAGAAGCAGGTGGAAGGGACGGACAAGGTCGTCGTGATCAAGTTCACGGCGGAGTGGTGCGGGCCGTGCAAGGCGATGGACAAGACGACGTGGCGTGATGATGACGTCGTGAAGTGGGTGAAGGACAACGGCGTTGCGATCCAGGTGGATGTGGACAAGGACCGGAAGACGGCCGAGGCTTACAACATCGAGGCGATGCCGACGATGGTGATGCTGCGGGGCAGCAAAGAGATCGCGCGAACGCTCGGATACATGGACCCGGCGCAGACGCTGGCGTGGATGGAGTCGGCGGCGACCGGGAAGGCTCCGGCGGCAAAGACCGCGCCGCGAAAGGCCGAAGCGGAGTTGTCGGCCGTCGGAAAGTTGATGGCGGATCTGCAGAAGAACGTTGCGGAGAAGAAGTACGGGGAGTCGATCGCGATCGTTCAGCAGATGTGGAGCGACGCGAACGCGAACGACCCGATGAGGCAGGTTGGGCTGGTGCCGGACATTCGCGAAGACCTTGTTGCGATTCTTGCCGGAGCACCCGATTCGCGGGCGGCGTTCATCGCGATCCGCGATGGGATTGAGAAGGCGGAAGACGACGGAACTGTTGCGCGGGTGGGTCGGCACACCGACTGGCTGGCGTGGAACAGCGTGCTTGGTGATGATGCGCGGAGCCTGGCGTGGCTCGACCGCGAGAGAGGCACGGAGAGCGGAGCGGCGTGGATCTCGATTGGGATGGCCGAGATCGCGCCGATCCTGATTCGCAACAAGCGGGCGGATCAGATTCCCGAGTTGTTTCCGGATGCGGCGGATCGACTTCGGAAGCGGTACGGCGAGATTTCCCCTTCCGCGAAGAGTCTGAGCGTGATCGATCCGCCTCGGGGTGCCCGCGCCTGGGCCGAGTTCGAGAATGTTGGAGCGCAAGTCTTTGCCGGGTTTGTCGCTGCGAAGGACCTGAAAGACGCCAACGTGATCGCGGAGGTGATGCTGCAATTGCGCGACACGCCGACGATGCGCGTCGCGCTCGTGCGAGAGAGCCTGAACGCCGGCGCCATCGGGCCGGGCGCCAATCTGTGGCTGGACGAGGCCGAGGCATCCGGACAGCGCGTTTCTGAATTGCGGGCCCGGTTGGCCGCGTTGCAGAAGAAGTGAAGTGACGCTCCCGTCGGAACCGCGGGATCCATGTGCACTAGAGTTTGCCATGCGAAGAGCGATGATCTGTGCTTTGGTGGTCGGAACTGCTGTTGTCTGCCGCGCCAAGTTGCCGCCGGCGTTCAGCGATCTGACGCTGGATGCGGCGATCAAGCAGGTCGAGGGCACGGACAAACTGGTGTTGATGAAGTTCACGGCCGACTGGTGCATGCCGTGCAAGGCGATGGATCAGACGACGTGGCGCGATGACAAGGTGGTCGCGTGGGTGAAAGACCACGGCGTGGCGATTGAAGTGGATGTTGACAAAGAACCAAAGGTGTCGGAGCGGTATCAGGTTGCGGCCATGCCGACGATGGTGATGATCAGGGGCGGGAACGAGATTGCGCGCAAAGCCGGATACATGGACACGGATCGGACGCTTCAATGGCTTGAGGATGCTTCGACCGGGAAACTGGTGGGCGGACCCCAAGTGGACAAGGAATCTCGCGACATGCAGGCGCG
>JAHBXG010000103.1 GCA_019636565.1 Phycisphaeraceae bacterium | reverse complement strand
GCCCTCGCTGCTCGCGTTATCCAGCCACCGTCCCGCGGCATCAAACACATCCCGAGGCACAGCGATCCCCGCCCGCCGGGCGCTTTCGACCGTCATCACCAGCCACCCAAGCACCGAGGTGTCTTCCTCGCGCGTCGCGCTGCCGCGGGCCGCGGCCGTCCTGAGCACAAAGTCCACCGCTCGTCTCGTTGGCCCCGCCAGCTTCTGATCCTTCGTCATCGCCAGCGCTTCGCAAAGCGCCACCGTGCTCAGTGTCTGCCCGTACATCGTCTCGCCCCGGCGCAGGTCACCGGTCGGCGACTGTCGATTCACAAGCCACTTCAGCGCCCTGGCGATCGGCTCGCGATACGGCCCGTCCGCCACGTGCGTGTGCCCGGCGCCCAGGTAGCACAGCAGCACGATTCCCGTCATCGCGGCATCGGCATCGATCTGCGCGGGCGCTGCGCACGCCTCGCAGTGCGCATCAAAGTTCTTCCCCGACCAGTGCCCATCGGCTTCCTGATGCCGCGCAAACCACTCGAGCGCCAGCCCAACCGCTTTCTCCGTCTCCGCCGATCCGCCCATCTTCGCCAGCACCTCGCCCCTCGCTTCGGGCTGGCGCTGCTCAAACGTATCGAGCGGCTTCACCGGCTCGGCAATATCCGCGGGCAATCGCGATTCACCGATCGTCGCCGCCCCGAGCACGCCCGCATCGATCGCCGCGCCTCCCAGGCTCGGTGCCGACTCCGTCATGACTCCCGTGCCGAATCCGCCCGTCGGCAGTCGATCTCCAATCGCGCCCGCGCCACTCTGAGGCAGCGGAATTGCGGAAGTCTCCACTCCCTTCAACGAAGCCATGCTGATCGGCGCCGACATTTGCGATGGCAATCCCATGGGCCTCGATAGCGTTGCCCTGCGCTCCACGCCTGCATCTCCGCCCGCCGCACGGGGCGACGCCGCCGCCGGCAATGGTGCCGTGACTCTCTGCATTCCAGTTTCCAATCGATCGGCCCCGCTTGGGTTCAGGGCCTCTTCGGATATCGCCGCCGTTTCGCCTTCCCCTGCCGAGCGGGGTAATCGCGATACCTCGCTCCCCACCGTCATCGGAGGAAGCGCAACCGGAGCCGCCCGCGAACCCGCAGAGAATGTCAGAGCCGGCGCTTCGGATGCGACTCGCACTTCGCTGGTCGCCGCCGCGACTGTCGCCTCCGTCGCAGTTGATCCCTGAGCCCGCGGCAGCGGCGCCGCATCGCCCGGAGCCGATTCCGCTAACGCCGGCGCATTCCGTACTTCTGTCAAACCATCCGCACGCGACAAACTCTCCTGCAATCGCGAGGATGCCATCCCTGCCACGTCCAAAGCATCCCGCTTCTCACTCGTCGCTCTGTCCGACCGTGGCAACGCCATGTCCGACACACGAATCCCGCCTGTCAACACCGGAGAAGCCGGAGACAACTCGGCCATCCGCGCCGGTCTCGCATTCGCCTCATCCGCACTCGCTTCGCGAACGGCGGCAGGCATGGATGCGTTGATCGCAGGTGCCGATGTCGGCAAGCGCGGCGCTTCCACCGGCGCTGGTTGCTCTACCGCACCGGAATCCACGGGCATTTCCAACTTCACCGCTGCCGCCGGCGTGGCCGACGGCAGTTCAACTTCAGGCCCCGGCTCGATCGATGCCCGCAGCGGACTTTGCGTTGTGATCATCGCCAGCGCCGGCATCACGCTGGGCGTCTGCGTTGCCCCTGCTCTCAACTGGCCCCCAAGGTCTCCCGCAGCACCCGACGATGCGAGCACAACGCGCGTCCCCCCGCCCGATCTCACCACATCGGCAATTCCGCTGCCCACTTTCCATACCGCCAGCCCCGCCGTAATCGCCGCATGAATCAGCAGCGATATCAAAAGACACTGCGCCAGCAAACTCAGCCTGCCCAGCCGCCTCCTCCACAATTCATTGCGCAACATCCACCAGAGCAGAGCCAGCGGAATCAACGCGAGCAGTAGCGCACCGATCCAAGGTAACAACGGCACCAGCAGGTTCCAGAACTGCGCCAGCCGATCCGCCGATTCAATTTCCGCAAATACCTCACGCGACGCCGTGCTCCAAAGCGAATACCGCGGCACACCCGTCGTT
>JAHBXG010000102.1 GCA_019636565.1 Phycisphaeraceae bacterium | reverse complement strand
TCCCGCGCTACTCGCGCTCTCAAGCCAACGTCCCGCGGCATCGAACACATCCCGAGGCACGGCGATCCCCGCTCGCCGCGCGCTCTCGACAGTCATCACCAGCCACCCCAGCACCGACGTATCTTCCTCCCGCGTCGCGCCCCCTCTCGCTGCCGCCGTGCGAAGTACAAAGTCCACGGCGCGCCTCGTCGGTCCCGCCAGTTTCTGATCCTTCGTCATCGCCAGCGCTTCGCACAGCGCGACCGTGCTCAGCGTCTGTCCGTACATCGTCTCACCCCGGCGAAGATCGCCCGACGGCGCCTGCCGATCTACAAGCCACTTCAGCGCTCTCTCGATCGGCTCTCGATACGGACCTTCCGCCACGTGCGTATGCCCCGCTCCGAGGTAGCAAAGCAGCACAATCCCCGTCATCGCAGCGTCCGCATCGATCTGCGCCGGCGCGCTGCACCGACCGCAATGCGCATCGAAGTTCTTTCCCGACCAGTGGCCATCCGCCTCCTGATGCCGCGCAAACCACTCGAGCGCCAGCCCCACCGCTTTCTCGGTTTCTGCCGACCCGCCCATTTTCGCCAGCAATTCGCCTCTCGACTCCGGTTGGCGCTGCTCAAAAGTCTCCACCGGCTTCACCGGCTCGGCGATGTCCGCGGGCAACGGCGAACCTCCGATAGTGGCCGACCCGAGCAAACTCGAATCAATCACCGCCCCGCCCAAACTCGGCACCCGTTCCGGCGCGCTCTGAGCGCCGAATCCGCTCGTCGGCATGCGTTCGCCCATCCCGGTCGCATCGCTCGAGGGCAGCGGAATGAACGACGTCTCCACTCCCTTCAACGCCGACATGCCGATCGGCGCGGACAATTGCGATGGCAACCGCTCGGGTCTTCGCAGCGAGGCGTGTTCGCTCTCCTGTGCGCGCGTCACTCCCTCGCCACGAGGCGTCGCCGTGGCCGGCAATCGCGCCGTGACCGTCTGTTTTCCGGCTTCCAATCGCTCAGCTCGACCAAAGCTTGGAGCCGCCTCCGGATTCGTCAACGTTGCACTCTCGACGACCGAGCGGGGCAATCGCGACGCTTCATTCCCATCCGGCATCCGGGGCAGTGGCACCAGTGCGGGCGCCGAACCCGCTGAAAGAGTCAAGGCGGGCGCTGCGGACGCGATACGCAGTTCGCTCGCCGGCGCCGAGATCTTTGCCTCATTCGCCTTTGTTCCTTGCGCCTGGGGCAGCGGCGCTGCGTCTCCCAAGGCCGAAGCCTTCTGAACGGGAGCATCCTGAGTCCCCGCCCCATCATCCGCCCGCGACAAACTCTCCTGCAACCTCAGGGCAGCCATCCCGGCCACGTCCGATGCATCCCTTCTTTCACTCGTCGCACGGTCCGACTGCGGCAGCGCGACATCCGGCACACGAATCTCACCACGAAGCGCAGGAGATGCCGGCGACGGTGCATCCATTCGCGCCGGTTTCATCGGCGCCTCGCTCGCGCTCGCTTCGCGAGCGGCAGCAGGCACCGATGCGTGAATCTCAGGCACCGAAGTCGGCACACTCGGTGATTCCATAGGCGTCGGCTGTTCCTCTGCGCCGGAATCCGTCGGCATTGCCAACTTCGCCGGAACGGCCATCGCGACGGGAGGAAGATCAATCGCCGGCCCCCGGTCGATCGACGCCCGCAGGGAGCTTTCTGTCGTGATCGCCGCCAGCACCGGCATCACACTCGGCGTCTGCGTGGCTCCCGCTCTCAACTGGCCCCCGAGTTCTCCGGCGGCTCCTGACGACGCAAGCACCACGCGCGTGCCGCTTCCCGACCGCACCGCTTCCGCGATCCCGCTGCCGACTTTCCAGACCGCCAGACCCGCCGTGATCGCCGCGTGAATGAGCAACGAAATCAGCAGACACTGCGCGAGCAAACTCAGCCTTCCCAGCCTGCGTCTCCAAAGGTCGTTTCGCAGCATCCACCACAGCAGCGCCATGGGAATCAGCGCCAGCAGCAGCGCCCCAATCCATGGCAGGAGAGGCACGATCAGATTCCACAGCCGCGCCAGCCGATCGGTCGATTCCACCTCGGCGAACACTTCGCGCGATGCGGTGCTCCAGAGTGAATACCGGGGAACGCCATTCTCC
>JAHBXG010000101.1 GCA_019636565.1 Phycisphaeraceae bacterium | reverse complement strand
GCAGATGATGGCCGACCTCGCGACCGTGCAGTCCGCGGCCGATCCTTTCGCGCTCAAGCCCATCGATCTGCCCAGCATGCGGTCATCGCCCGTCGAGATGCCGTTGCCCGAGCCGCAGGCGGCATTCGTCGGATCGCCGGCGGCCGCCCGTTCGTACGCGGGGCCGGTTCCGCCGCCGTTCCCGGCGGGAGCGTCACCCGCGGGCGAGGCAAAGCGTTCACGCCCGGATATCCGCCTGCTCAACTGGTGGACGGGTGAGCATGTTGTGGTTCCCGAAGCGCCGGCACCGATACCCGCACCGGGCGATTCGCCGTTTGGTCCGTGGGAACACGTAGCGCGCAACGTGGGACAGAAAGTGGAAGCGGCGGTTGACAGCGCGTTCGCGGCAGCGGGATTTGCCGGTGGTGGGGCGGGAGCCGATGCACGCGTCCATCGCGCCGGAACTCACAGGCGCAGCGCCCGCGAACAGATCGAGGCGGCACGCGCCCGCATCCAGTCCAAACGCGAAGGCATGAAGGCGCGCCGCGGAGCGCGGTCGCAATCAAAGGTCGTGGGCCGGTATTCGAACAAGCCCGGCGCCGGCTCGTTTGTCAGTTCGCTGATCGCCATCGGAGGTATCTTTTTCGTCATTTTCATGATCAGGGGCAACGGCGTACGCATTTCGTCTTCGAAGTCCTCCAGCCAGCCCACTCCCGTGGTTGCGTTGGCGCCTTCCGCCACTCGCGACGGTGCGATGGAGACCATCCGCTTTGCCTCGCAGACGGTCGGCGACAAGCCGGCGCCGACGAAGTACTCCAAGAAGTCCAAGGCGGCTGCCCGCACCGAGCCCGCGCCCGTTCCGGTCTTGAGCACCAGCGCCGCCGCGCTGTTTGTGAGCGATTTCCCCGCTCCGCTGTCGCCCGAGGCACGTGCCCGAGTCGAGGCGGTCGTGCAGCAGTTGCGGGCAAGCGGCTTTGAGCTGGCGGGAGATACTCCCGACGCAAAGGAAGCCGATCCGGAAACGATCAACCGGCTCGCGGAAGTGCGCGTCGCGGTCTCGGGTGTCGAGGTCGCCTCGAACGAGTTTCGCGATCGTCTGGTGAGCTGGGCAAACGAAAGAGGGCTTGATCTGGTTGTCTGGCTCCGCCCGCAGCTCGATTCGACGGGAAAGCCCGACGTGTCGAAGGCGCCGATCGCGTATGTCATCGCGGCAGAGGAAGTTGATGGCTCGGTTCGCGATACCGCGCGAGACGCGATCGCGTCGGCGCTGCGCCCCGCCAAGTAGTGCCCGCTGATCCGGTTTGTTCTGGTGATGGTGGTGCGGTGTGGATCAGATGGGCGCGGCACTCAATGGCGAGCCGATGCAGTTCGCAGAACCTGGAGACGGCTGAGCGCTGATCCGTTCGCGAGCGAGTCCCGTGCTCGCTCGACGCATTCACGCAGCTCATCGGATTCCCCAGCGACGTAGAGAGCCGCCGCCGCATTGAGCACGACGATTTCCGTCTTCGGTCCCGCCCCGCCGCTCAAAATGTCCCGCGCGATCTGAACAGCATCTTCCAAAGAGTTCGCCTGCAGTTCATCGCGACGCGCCCCTGAGAAACCCAATTGTGCAGGATGCAGCGTAATGGTCCGCACCGAGGAGCCCTCCACGTGCGCGACGGTATTGGCGCACGTGGTCGAGAGCTCGTCAAACCCGTCCGCCGCGTGCACCACCATGGCCCGCGTGCAACCCAGTCGCGAGAGCGCTTCTGCGACGACGCTCACATGCTCCAGGCGCGAGACGCCGAGAAGTTGCCTCGACGCTCTTCCCGGATTTGTCAGCGGCCCGAGCAGGTTGAAGATCGTCGCAAACCCCAGTGACTTTCGAACCGGTGCCGCGGCACGCGTCGCCGGGTGGTGATGGATCGCGAAGCAGAAACACACGCCCGCTTCCTCGACGCAGCGGGCCTGGACTTCCGGCGGCGCCTCCACGTTGACGCCCAGCGCCTGCATGATCTCCGCCGAACCCCGCCCGGTGCGGCTCTTGTTGCCGTGCTTCACAACCTTCGCGCCCGCGCCCGCCGCGACCAGCGCCGCGATGGTGGAAACGTTAAAAAGTTTCGGCGCTCCGCCCGTCCCGCAGGTATCGATGGCTCTGGCCCGCGTGGTCTCGGAGAGAGGCACGGGCGTG
>JAHBXG010000100.1 GCA_019636565.1 Phycisphaeraceae bacterium | reverse complement strand
CTCGCGCGGCAAAGGAAGCCCTAAAGGCGTCTGGTGATGCATCGCACACATGCATTGGTAATCCTCGGCGGTTCTTACGTGCGCTTGACGGGAAAGGCGATTGGCAAAGCGGTAGCCGAGGCGATATGGCAAGGTTACGCGCCATGTGCCGTGATGACTGGGCTGAAGGTGCGCGCCGAAGAGACCTCATGAGCGATCGTCCGTCCTTCATCGCCCGTCACGCTGCCGATCTCTCCCGCCAGGTCGGGAGCTTCGTCGTTGTCGGCCTTCTTGCCGCGGTCGCGCATTTCGGCACCCTGATCGGCCTGGTCGAGCATTTCGGACTGCCACCGGTGCCCGCCACGCTCATCGGCTTCATCGCCGGGGGCATCGTGTCCTACATTCTCAACCGCAGCATGACCTTCGCGAGTAGGCGCCCCCATCGCGAGGCGAGCTGGCGTTTCGCCGTCGTGGCGAGCGGCGGTTTCGGGCTCACCTTCGCGCTGATGTATGTCTTCATCCATCAGTTCGCGTTGCCTTATCTGCCGGCGCAGGTCGTGACGACCGGCATCGTGCTTGTCTGGAATTTCCTCGGCAACAAACTCTGGACTTTCGGGGCCGGGCCGGTGTGAGGGGCGTCGCAGCCGTCGGGTGGGAGCCACCTGAAGCTGGTCCGACGGAAATCTCGGCTGGCCAGGGTCGCATTGTCTCCAGCGCGCAACCCCACCCGACCTCGGTGACGCAAGGTCGCCCTCCCCCCACGGGAGGAGATCAGCGCCCCGCGTCTCACCCTGCTACAGCCGTCGCTACTCGCGCTGCCGCGGCCGCTGCTGCCGGGTTCGGCTCGGCGATAATCAGCATGCGATCCTGGTTGTGGCCGATATTCGGGCGTTGCCGTCGGGCGGAAAAGCCTGCGGCGGCAAGCGCCGCGATGATCTCGCCCTCGCTGTAATGGGTCAGACCGAGCTGCCCGCGCAGCTTCCGGTAGTCCGACAAGGCGGTGCGGACCAGCCCCAGACAGGCGGCGCCCAGAAATCCGCCAGTCCATCCGAAGCCAAGCAGCGCCTTCACGTCAGTCAGCGGGCTCACACCGGGTTGCAGAATATCGGCCAGCACGAGGCGACCATTCGGCGCCAACTTGTCACGCAATGTGGCGAAGACTGACGCTGCCTCATCCTTCTTCAAATACTGCAGGACCGAGTTGATGATCACCAGATCGAACGAACCGGCGGGTAGCACGGCGATATCCTCGGGAGAAGCGACATGGATGTTCGTGCTGGCGGCGAAGCGCTCGCTGAGCTTATCGCGGACCCGAGGGGCGGCGTCGACGAGAGTGAGTGTCCGGCATTGTGCCGCGATCGTGGCCGCTGCAAGGGCTTCTCCGCAGCCGTAATCGAGCACGCGCGCCTCGCGGGACGGCAGAAGTTTGATGATGTCCCGCGCGATCAGGCGATAGTGCAGAAGCTTGTGGCGCTCATTGACATAGATCGGCGTATCGGAATTCCAGAAATCGGTCCAGGTCATGAGCTTGCACCCGCGATTAGCGGCAAGCACTGTGGCCCGTCACCATGCATCGAGCAAGCCGCCTTTTGTGCCCGTCAACGGGTCTGTTCCCGGCTTTGGCACCTTGGCGATTCGCGTGCGGGCGGCCTCATAGGCGGCGGGGTCGGCTTTGATCAGGTCGTAGCCGCAACCAGGCGGATAGGCGCCGACGACGAGGAAGTCCTCGGACGCTTCGATGCACATGTGCCCAACACCGGCGGGAATGACGACGACATCGCCCGCATTCACGTCGAAATCCTGGCCGTTCTCCCCACCGAACCTCACACGGCCGTGCCCCTGCGCAATGCCGAGCACTTCGTGGGTGAGGGAATGATAGTGATGATAGGGGAAAATCCCGTTCCGCCAGCTATCCGTCCAGCCGTTGCCGGTGAAAAGATCTTCGAGCCTGCCGGCCGGATCATCGAGATCAAGACGAGCGGCCTTCCGATAAAGGAGGAGCGGCAACCCGTTATTCGGAACCCGGCCATCACCGCTGAAGGTGAAGCTTTGCGGCTCGGTTGCTGGATCGTGTCCCATGGCGGCGGCTCCCCGATTGTCCTTCCCGATGGAACCGGACGAAGCATCCGGCTCGGGAACAACGAAGAACGCCGCCGTTGGTTCAGGATGGGCGTCGTCTAAGTCTGCCTGGCC
>JAHBXG010000010.1 GCA_019636565.1 Phycisphaeraceae bacterium | reverse complement strand
TGCCGCCCGGTTGCCTGTCGTTCGGGGTTTCTTTGGGGAAGGGCCGCTTTTTGCTTGATCCGGCGGCTGTTTGCCATTAGTTTGACAGGAGAGGCGATGACTTCAGATCGGCCTTGCGTCCGCGCTGCGGGCGTGACTTTGGACCATTCATACAGGATGTACGTTCATGACCAAGACCCGAACCGGGTGGGCCCACACTCTCACGCTCGCCAGCCTTGCCGCGCTCAGTGCGGCGGGCGCGATGCTTTCGATGCGCTCGGGAACGCCGGGGAAGGCCGACCTTGCGGTCGCGAGCGTTCCGCCGGTGTCGAGTGGGGTGTTGGGTGGGGCATCGGGTGCGGCGCCGATGTTCCCGGGGCTGGCCGATGCGCTGGGCAAAGTCGATGCGATGCATCGCGAGATGATCGAACGCCGGATCGAGGCGACGCTTCGCAATCAGACCATGGCCAAGATGAGCGCGTGCTTCGCGCCCGGAACACCGAACGAAGTGATGGAAGCATTCCGCGCGACCGAAGCGCGATTGAATCACTTTGATGATCGCTTCCAGATCGCGCCGCGCTGGCAATCGACGGCGTACACCCCGGGCGGGAGCCCGCTGGGCAAGCCGGTGACGATTTCGTGGTCGATCGTGCCGGACGGCACGTTTGTGCAGGGGTTCAATGGCGAGCCGGACGCGCCTTCGAATCTTCGCGCGTATCTGGACGGCATCTACGGCAACGAGGCGACGTGGCTTCCGATCATCCAGTCGGTCTTTGATCGCTGGTCGCAGGTGACCGGTCTGCAGTATGTGTACGAGCCGACGGACGACGGTCAAGCGCTTCAGAGCCCAGGGGGCGGCAACAGCCCGTTCTTCGGCGTTCCGGGCGTGCGGGGCGACGTGCGCATCTCGGGCCACACGATCGACGGGAACTCGGGCGTACTCGCGTACAACTTCTATCCGGACATCAACGACGCGCTGGGCGGCGACATGGTCATCGACACCGGCGACAACTTCTTTTTCACCACCACCGGCAACTCGGTGCGGCTGCGTGACGTGATGATGCACGAGCACGGGCACGGCATCGGGCAGGCGCACGTGTGCCCCATCGAGACGACGAAACTCATGGAGCCTTTCGTCTCGACGATCTTTGACGGTCCGCGACACGACGACATCCGCCACGGGCAGTATTCGTACGGCGACGTGAACGAGCCCAACGACTTCGCGGCAGAAGCGACCGACCTTGGTTCGCTCGACTGCGCTTCGGTGAGCGTGGGCGACATGCCCGCGCCCGTGGGGCCGATCGCTGGCGCCATCACCGAAACGCCCATCGCCTCGACGGTTTCGCTGTCGGATTCAAACGACGATGACTTCTACAAGGTGACGGTGTCCTCTGCCGCGACGCTCAACGTGGTTGTCACTCCGCTGGGCCTGGCGTACGACGATTCGGCGCAGGCCTGTTCGGGTCAGAGCGGTTCGTGCTGCTCGGGCTCGCCGACGGATTCGCTCAACCCGCTCGATCTTGCCATCAACATTCTCGAGGCCGATGGCACCACGCTCGTGGCATCGGCGAATGGGGCGGGCGCGGGCGCGGCCGAGCAACTTTCCAATATCCTGCTGCCCGTAGCCGGAACGTACTACATCCAGGTCAAGTCCGCGGGAGGTGGAGGAAAGGCCCAGTTCTATCACCTGAATGCTTCCGCTACCCCGGCGACGGTGCTGGCGGGGCTGACGGGCGATCAGGACATCGCGGTCCCGGCGGGCGTGCTTGTGCCGGTTGCGCTCAAGATCAACAACGGCACTGAAGTGTTCGACCTCGGCGCCAGCCACTTCTATTACAGCCTGAACGGCGGCGCAACGTTCCTCGAAGCGCCGATGTATGACCAGGGGGGAGGCACTGTCGTCGCGGCGCTCGCCGATGTGCCCTGCGGCGGGTCGCTCCAGTTCTATGTGGAAGTCCGCTCAACGCTTGGCAGTCTCGTGCGCCTTCCTTGCTCTGGTGTCTACACGCCCCGGACCGGCGATGTGTTCAACACCTACAGCACGGATTTCACCACGAATGCCGCGGGCTGGGTGGTCGGCCCCAACACCGCCACGACCGGAATCTGGGTGAACGATGTTCCGATCGGTTCCGCGGCCCAGCCCGGCGCGGATCACACCGGCCCGGGCGGCAAGTGCTTCATTACGGGTCAGGGCGCGATCGGCAACAGCGCGGGCGCGTTTGATATCGATGGCGGTTCGACGCTGCTCACCAGCCCGACGCTGAACCTCGCGGGCATGCAGGATGCGGAGATCTCGTACTGGCGCTGGTATTCCACCGGCGCGGGCGGCGCGCCGTATGCCGATACGTTCATCATCCAGGCGTCGGTCAACGGGGGCGGCTCGTGGACGACGGCCGAGATTGTCGGCCCCGGCAGCGTGACCGATCCGAACGTCAATCCGGGCTGGCGCTTCAAGAGTTTCAAGCTCTCGAGCCTCGGGCTTGTGCCGAGCGCGAACGTGAAGGTGCGCTTCAACGCGCAGGACACTGGGACGGGCTCGGTGGTCGAAGCGGCGCTCGATGACTTTGCCGCGGTCGGATTCTCGTGCAATCCGGTGACGTGGTGCATCGGAGATCTCAATCTGGACGGGCTTGTCGAGGACTTCGACTTCGTGGTATTCGCGGCGGCGTACAACATCCTCGACTGTGAGGATCCGACCATGCCAGCCGGTTGCCCGAGCGATCTGAATGGCGATGGCTTTGTCGATGACGCGGACTTTGTGTTGTTCGCCGCGGCGTACAACGAACTGATCTGCCCTTGAACCCGTGAACGAGATTGGGGGTGTCCAGTGTGCGGTATTCTTCGGATGGTTTCGATGGTGGCCGCTCTCGGTTCGCTCTGCTTGTGCTGCGCAGGGGCGGGACCGGCCGATTGGGCGGAGTGGACTTCGGCATCGAGTCCGCCTTCGGGGAGCGCTTCGGGCACGATTTCGACTTCTTCCGGGTCTGTGGGGGTCACATACACCGGCGAGATTTTCTTTTCACAGATCAACAACACCGGAACGTACTTTTACTCTCCCGATACTCCGTTTCTCAGTGCTTCCGTGCCGAACGCGCCGCCCCGCGCCGACATCATCGCTCTGCAGGGAGGCGTTGGCACGGGAACGCACACGCTGACGTTCTCGCCCCCCGTTGAAAACCCGATCATGGCGATCGTGAGCCTCGGGCAGCCGAGCATCACGGTGACGTACGACTTTGATGTGCCTTTCACGATCCTCTCCTTCGGCCCCGGCTACTGGGGCGGGCCCGGCACACTCAACAACGTCGGCGGCAAGCGCCTCACCGGCGTCGAGGGGCACGGAACGATCCAGTTCATCGGGACGGTGAGCAGCATCAACTGGACGATTCCGAACCCAGAAACCTGGCACGGGTTCACGGTCGGAATCTTGAACGGCGTGCCCTGTCCGGCGGACCTCAACGCCGACGGCTTCGTAGATGACGCCGACTTTGTGATCTTCCTTTCGGCGTACAACATCCTCGATTGCCTCGACCCATCGATGCCCGCGCGTTGCCCGGCCGACTTCAACGGCGATTCGCTGGTGGATGATGCAGACTTCGTGATCTTCGTCGCGGCGTACAACGATTTGGTGTGTCCGTAGTTCATTCGCAGTTTGCGAGAAAGAAGCAAAGATGAAGATGGGACGTGGGTGTCAACTGGTTGTGCGTGCGGCTGTTCGTGTCGCCGTCGGGGCGTGCGCGGTTCTCTGGAGCGCCAGCGCGAACGCCACGAGCATCGCGGACTCGCAGGCCGATTTCTCGGGCGTGCAGGGGCAGGGCGGCTGGTACTACGGGTTTTATGAGGGCACGCTCAATCCCTCCGGCTTCCAGCAGTTTCCTCTGTACGGCGTGTTTACGAGCAACACGTGGTCCAGATCGGCGAACGCGCCGGGCGGGTACTGGACATTCATGAGCGATATCGGCGGCCACCCCAGCGGCATCCAGGGCGCATCGGGGCGTCAACCGGTCATCAACTGGGCCGTGCGCCGGTTTGTGTTCGCTCCGGGAGGCACGGTGGTCGTGAGCGGTCAACTGAAGAAGGCAAACCAAGCCTGCGGCAGTGGCGTGATCGGCCACATCTTTGTCAACGGCGCCGAGGTGTGGACCCAGACAATCCAGGGGAACGATCTGGTCGGTGTTTCGTACTCGCTGCAATTGTGCCTGCCAGCCAACAGCGTGATCGACTGGGCGATCGACCCGCGCAACGGCGAAGAGACGTGTGATTACTCGGTGTTCAGCGCCACGATCATCGCCGACAACAGCGCGCCCTGCCCGGGCGACTTCACCTGTGACGGCCAGGTTGACGACGCCGATTTTCTCGCGTTCCAGCAGGCGTACAACATCCTCGACTGCGCCGATGCCGCGATGCCTCCGGGTTGCCCGGCCGACCTCAACGGCGACGGGTTCGTGGACGACGCGGACTTCGTGCTCTTTGTCGATGCGTACAACGAACTGGTGTGCCCGTAAGGATTGGGCGCACTTTCCCTGGTCGGCGGCGAGGCTGTTCCTGTTCGAGCGGTGTCGATGAGCGGACCGATCGGGCATCCGCGTGCAGGAGCGTTGCGCGCCGCGGCGACCGCGGGGGTAGAACTCGATCCCGCGCTCAAGCCCTCGGTTCGTCGCATGAGAAGAGGGTGGGATTCGTGTTGAACGCGATTGTGCCGCAGGGCGCTTCCCGAGCGCGAAATTGTGCAACCGCAAGCTTGCTCCCAGGCGTTTGCAATGCGCTGTAGACTGGGCGCTCGCGTGCGGGGCGTGTTTCTGCCTGTCCCACATTGTTCAAACGGAGAATCCCAATGTTCGTCACTCGAGCAATCTGTAGCGGAATGGTGGTCGCGTGCGTGCAGGCCTCGGCGGCGACCGTGCCGGTCTCGACGCAGGGCGTGATCGTTCAGCAAAGCGGAGGCGGGTGCAACACGTTCGAGGCGGATAATGGCCTGACGTATCTGCTCGACACGCAGGGGCCGTTTCTCGCGGGCGATCGGGTTCAGGTTGACGGCTCGTACGACGACAGCTCTGTCGGCTGGTGCGGGAACACAGGCGGGCCTCGGATCACGAATATGACGATCCGGCCCGCGTTTGCGGGGGTGGGCACGCTGGTTTCGACGCCGGGAGGCGTCCGGCTTCAGACCGACGATGGACGACTGTTTGCGCTGCAGAACGGGGGCGGTTCCCGGGCGGGGACGGCGGTGTATGTGCAGGGCACGGTCGACGCTTCGGCCCGGGTGCCCACGATCATCAACAACGTGATCGGCCCTTCTTTTTCCGGGTTCGGACGCATCACCGACATCGATCCCGCGCACATCCGCTTCACGGCCGAATCGGGACAGGTGTATTCGCTCGATCGATTCGGAAGCGTGCCGGTGTATACGACGATCGTCGGCGACTACATCTTTGTGGAAGGGATCAGGGCCAAGGCGATCAACGGCGTGATCCCGCTCACTTCGGTCAGTGCGCGTCCGGCGTTCAATGCGTCGGGGCGCGTGGTCGCGACTTCGAATGGCGTTGCCTTTGATGCCGACACGCTGATCTTTGCTCCGCAGTACACGGCGTCGGCATTGACCGGGCAGCCGGTCGGCGCGAAGGTGTATCTGAGAGGGCGCAACGCGGACGATTACGACTTCGGAGAGCCGAGGACCGCGAACGACATCCGGCTGAGCCGCGTGGGCGCGTCGTACACGGCGGTTGGGTATCTGGATCGTGCGACCAAGACGGTGATCAATCTCGATGACGGCGCGCTGATCAATCTGGAGTGGCCGGGCGATCCGCTGTTTCATCCGAACGGCTCCATCGTGTACGTTGCGGGCCCGATCGCCTCGCTAGGGCCGGGCACGGTGACGCTCTCGCACAATCAGGCGCGTCCGGGCGTGATCGCCGTCGGCAGGATCACGAGCGGGGTTACGTGCTCGCCCATCGTTCTGACCCAGCAGAACGCACGCATCTTCCCGAAGAACAACGGCGGGTTCCCGTTCCTCACGAACGTCCGGATCGTCGGCGGCTTGACCTTCGACAGCCCGTGCTTCGACGAAGCGAGCGTGGTGGACAACATAATCGCGATCGAGCCGATTGATCGGTGAAGACGCGAAAGTTTTCACCACGGAGGCACTGAGACACCGAGAAGAAAACGGGATGATCAAGGGCGGCGCACCGTTGCGCCGCCCTTGATATTAATTGAAGCCGCTCTGTGCTTTCCCCGTCCCTCTGTGCCTCTGTGGTGAACTGCTTTAGGCGGGCTTCCACGTTCCGTTCTCCCAGCCGATGACCACGCGCTCGACGTTCTCGTAGTACACCTTGCGGAGGATGTGCTCGGGGAGCGCGAAGCCCCGGAGCGTGGGGCTGGAGAGATCCGTGTGCTTGTCGGGGTCGACCATCTTGAGATCGGGGTCGGCGATGGGGCTCGGGCGATCGCCCAAGGTTTCGAACATGGTCCGCAGGGCGAAGTAGCGGCTGGCGTAGAGATCGAACGCGACCTCGGGTGAGTCGGACAGATCGCTCATGATGCTCTGGCGCGCCTGCTCGGGCGTTTTCTTGATGAGTTGATCGTCCATTGTCACGATGTCGGAGCCGAACAAGATCCGGTCCTGCCACTTGTCGAAGAACTCGAGCAGTTCCTCGCGCGGGTGCTTGCTGAGTTCGCGGACGACCCACTTGGTGGCGCTGGTATCGACGTACAGATTGGAATGACGCTCGAGGAGGCCACCGAGGTACGCGAGGTCTTCGGGGTTGCCGCCCATGTGTGCCGCGATCCACGGAACCGGGAAGCGTTTGAGCATGACCTCGAGGCCCCGGTAGTGCTCCTGCTTGACGCCGTATTTCTGACGATCGGTGTACTTGGTCTTGAACCACGTGTCCGGGTCGGCGGTGTGGGTTTTGATCATCATGCCGAGGCTGACGGCGAGTTCTGCCGCGGCAACCCGCCACTTGCCATCGAGCTGGACGAAATCGTCGCGATCGGGCCCGGTGAACCACTCGCGGGTGCGCGGCGCGTTCCAGAGTTTGATCATCCGCGCGCCCTGCTCTTCGCGGAACGCGCGGATGAGATCGAGGTATCCCGGTCCGAAGGCGTGGGCCTTGTCGGGGAGAGCGAAATTGGGAATGGCGACGAAGCGGACGGTGTCTTTCAGAACCTCGCGGACCGCGGGCGCTTCGGCAAGGCGGGTCTGGGAGTAGGTGAGGCGGACGCCGAAGAGCCGCGCGGCGGACTCGTAGATCTTCGTTGCTTCTTTGCCGTGGATGTGGGAGTGGACATCGATGATCCGGCCGTTGAACGCCGCGGCATGGGGGAGCGAGATCGCCTGAGCGGCGTAATCGAGCGCGTGGAGGTTGTGGGGGGAGGCGATGTGGGGGGGCATACAGATAGATTGTTCGGCGCCGGATTAGGATGCGGCGAGCGAAGCGGACGATTCAGGAATTTGAGTGACGCTGCGCTCAGTCTGCGCTGGGACAAAGGAACGACGCGTAGTCGACAACGAAACGGGTGAAATCTGCATCGTCGACAAAGCCGTCGAGATTGAAATCGGCGGGGCAACCGCCGGGCATGGCGGGGTCGGTGCAGTCCATGAGGTCGTAGCTCAGGATGAAGTCGCAGAAGTCGGCGTCGTCCACGATTGCATCGTTGTTGAGATCGGAAGGGCAGAGAGAGCAGGCGGAGATGCGATAGAAGTTGATTGCGCTCTCGCTTCCGACGCGATCGAAGTAGCCTCCGATACAGAGAGTGCCGTCGAACACCTGGAGCGTGTTCATCCAGGGAGATCCTCCGCCGGAAATCGCCGGTTGCGGGCCGAACTGCCGCCAGGAGCCGCCGGTCCATTCGACAATTGAAACGCCGGCTTCGCCGAGATCGCGGCCGCAGGCGACAAGGCGGCCTCCGAAGACCGTGGCAACATTGAATTCGCCGCTGAGTTGCGAACCGACCGTTCGCCACGACTCGCCGTTCCAGGCGCGGAAGGTGCCGCTGCCGAGCGTGACCAGTTCATCGCGGAAGAGGACGGGAACGGATGGATTGGGGCTGCCGCCGGTGTCGAGCGCGATCCATTGCGTTCCGTTCCAGCGGGCGAAGCCCTGCATGGGAGTTGTGCCATTGCGATCAAAGGTGCCGAGCGCGTAGAGGTCGCCTTTGAACACGATCAAGTCGCTGAGAAGGGGGCCGGTGTGGACGCTCCTGGCAAAGCCGGCGCCCATGGCCTTCCATTGCGCACCGTCCCATCGCGCGACGCCAAAGTCTCCTCCGGCGATGATGGAGCCATCGAAATCCACGAGGCTGTAAATCGAGCTGCCGAACTGGGTGCCGATCTGCGTCCAGGCGTTGGTGTCGAATCGAAGAACCGTGCGCCTCACGACGGCATAGAGCGCGTCTCCGAAGGAGTAGGTCCTGTTTGTATAGTCCGTACCACCCGGGATCGGGGGCAAGCTGCGCCATGTCTGGCTTTCCCACGTCGCGACATTGTCTGCGTCGTCCATCGCGAAGAGCGCGCGAGAAGTGGCACTGATCGAGCTTACACCGTACTTGGACCAGCCCGAACCGACCGAGCGCCAGTCGGATGCTGTCCAGCGAGCGAGTCCCATGGCGGGCGCGCTGCCTGAATGGCTGATGACTCCTCCGACGTAGAGGTCGCCTTGGTACGTTGCCATGGTCTTGACGTCGGCGGGCGCTTCGCCCATCGTGAGGCCTTTATTCATGAAAGACCAAGTGGTGCCGTCCCAAGCGAGGATGCTGTTGAACGCGCCCGGACTATCGCCGTGAAAATAGCCGGCGATGAATAGTCGATCACCGATTCCGTGCATGCGGGTGATGCTGCCGTAGCTGAACGCAGGATTGCTCAGGATCGACCACTGTGAGCCATTCCAGATGCGCACGTCGCCGGTGCCGCACGCAGCGAGCTTTCCGTTGTACACAGCCAGTGCACGAATACTCGAGCCGGGCCCGGAGCCGAACGGCCGCCACGCCTGACCGTCCCATCGCGCGACGTATCGAACCGCGTTCGGACCAGAAATGAACTCGCCTGCGGCGACGATTTCTCCGTTAAAAATCTCGATCGCGTTCACTCTCCCGTTCAGCCCGGTTGCCAGCTTCTGCCAGGTCAAGCCGTTCCAGCGTGCGATGTTCGCTGCGTCGGTGGAGCCCGCGGCGGTGAAAGAGCCGCCAACGTAGAGCCAGTTCCCCATCGCCTTCATCGCGCCGACAGAACCGTTGACGGTTCCGCCGGGAAGGCTCTGCCAGGAGGTTCCGTCCCATTGTGCGAGCGTGCCGAGCGACGGACCTTCGACCTGCTGGAGGTTCGATGCTCCACCGGCGATCACATGACCGAAGATTGATGCAACGACGGCTGGCGCCGGGGTCAACCCGGGTCCGAAGGTGTGCCACTGCTTCCCATCCCACGATGCGATCGCCACGGGCGATGGATTGTTTGGGATCTTCAATTCGCCCGCGACGACGAGCCGCTCCGTCAGGGGTCCGTTGCGATCCGGGTCCCACGTGGTCATCGCGACGGGCGTGCTGAAGGCGGCAAGAGTCGGCAGATCGGGCACCAGCGCCGGATCGCACGGATCGGCGAGCAACGACGTCGGCATGAGCGCGGCGACCGAACCGAGCACGAGAATTGTTGCAGATCGCTGCATGAAAGATTGTCCCACCC
This sequence comes from Phycisphaeraceae bacterium, assembly GCA_019636565.1. GTDB lineage: Bacteria > Planctomycetota > Phycisphaerae > Phycisphaerales > UBA1924 > JAFEBO01. The sequence goes on along the minus strand of JAHBXG010000010.1, from coordinate 112,724 downwards.
TTTGAGGTATCAGTATACCTCAGAGAGAATTGTGAAAGGCTGTTTGCAGCAGCAGATTGTTTCAAATGAATGCGAAGGCCAAAGAGTGTTTTCGGACGCAGTGGACTGGAGAGGCGTGGGCGCGTGTTGTGCTGCGGGTTTTTACGCTGTTGGCGATGCGGTCGCGATAGGAATCCATCCCCAACCCCCTCCCACCGGGAGGGGGCTCCTGCGAAGTCCAAGTCACTTCGTCACGACGTACTCATCAACCAGCATCACGCTCGTGCCATCGGCGCGGGGGCATTTGATCTCGGCGCGGAGGGTGATTCGGATATTGGAGTCGGGCGTTGAGTTCATGATCCAGCCCGGCAGGCCCGTGAGCGGGATGCGGTAGGTGCGGGTGGCGGGGTCGAAGAGTTCGGCGTTGCGCTTGAGGTCGGTCAGGTCGATGTCGTAGCGGCGCTGCTGCACGTCGGTGCCGAATGCGTCGGGGTCGCCGGACGGTGCCGCGGCACGTGCGGCGTTGGCGTTCGAGTTTGGACCATAGAGCAGGATCACCAGCGGGCCGATGGCCTTGGTGCCGTCGCCCCAGGCATCGCGGAACTCCAGGTGCGTGATGAGGCGGACTTCGGCGGGCTTGGGCTTCACGTCCTGAGGCGGGATGTTGTCGGCGGGCGAAGGGCCGGTCGGGTTGGCGGGCGGGGCCGGGGGCGGGCTGCCGCGCTCGATGTGCGTGAGCGGATAGATGCGCATGGAAGTGGGGACGAAGGGCCAGCCACCGGAGTTGGCGCGAGAGCCAAGAGTCGAGCCGGGCGTGTTGCAGGCGGCGAGGAGAAGAGTGAGGGGGAGGATGAGTAGAAGACGGATCATGGGTGGGGAGTTTATGGGATGCGGAGTGGGGATGTGGGGTGTCGGATGTGGGATGGGAAAGGCGGTTGCGTTCGAAGGGCTCGGAGAGAGAACGCGGAGTTTGCGGAGGGGGCGGAGTTGCGCGGAGAGGGCGCGGGCTTGAAATGAGGTAGGGAATCATCGGTGGCGTGACTGACGAGCCCGGAACGGAGTGAAGGGGGCGGTTGCGTTCTTGTGTTCGAAGGTGCCCTTCACTTCGTTGCGGGCTCGTTGTGGGAGCGGGGGGTGGATATGCGAAGCGGGGCACGCGACTGGTTGCAAGGGTGAAAGAGCCCTCCCGTGACCCAAACCGTTCTCTTAGGGATGAAGCATTGGAAGGGCGGAGTGGATTTGCCTGCTGAAGGCGTACGACCGCCACGCCGAGGCCGCGATTGCGAGCAGAATGACAACGAACATCGGCGGCAAAAGGAAGCCCAGAAAAGCACAACCAATAGATACGAAGAACGAGACAAAGGCAACTCGGTTTGAACGGGTGAGCCGCTCTCGCGCCCGTCGGGGGAACAGGTCGGCGATGGACTCCATGAAGATCACCTTGGCGGTTGCGCCGATGCTTGCGGATATGAGAAAGATTGCGAACGCGAAAAGGACGAGGGGGAGCACACCACCAAGCAGGGAGAGAGCGCCAAGCGCAAGACACAAGGCAGAGACAACGCTTGTTATCCCGACAAGCCGGGCGGCCTGTTTCGTCTTGACCACCGAAGTCGTACTCGCAACAACGCACCAAGCGGCCTCTATGCCGATTCCGCCACCAGCGATCACAAGAAGAGGCATGATTGGTGCCCACGAGATCGATTGCGGTGTGTTGAGGAGAAGAGACGCCACGCCCGCGATGGGAAGGCCGATCTCGATCAGAGCGATCGCGGCCAGCAACCCCGCGAGGACACGCGGCATCGGAATCGAACGATCAAAGCGGAGCCGGGCGTCGACGGACGCGTCGACCGGAACCGAGCACTCCGGGCAGACGGCGTGCAGTGGCAAGTCGGCGATCGAATAGCCGCAGTAATAGCAGGTGAAGTTGCGAGTTCGATCGGACAACCTGGTCATGGTACCGAAGCCCTCGGGATGGTCTCTTTGTTTGGGGTGAAGGCAGTTGGTGCTTGTGGAAGCCGGAGGAGTTAGCGGGGATTTTCAGTGCCGACTTCGGGTTGCGGGGAAATGCGCGGATGTGACAGCGGGCGCCCCGGCTACTGAACGTCAACCCTTCGGGCTGGGGAGGGCGAGTCAATGAGCGACGCTTGGGTTGCGTTCACCGAAGCCGGTGGCTACGGGCACAGGAGCTCGTTGTATCCGCCGACGAAAGCGACAAAGTCGGCATCGTCGACGAAACCGTCGAGATTGAGGTCGGCCGGGCAGCCGGGCACCATCGATTCGTCGGCACAATCGAGAATGCTGTATGAAGCGACAAAGCTGGCGAAATCATCGTCGTTGACGATCCAGTCGGCATTGAAATCGCTGGGGCAAGATTCGCACGAGCGCCAGCGGGCGACTCGGGCGGAGACAGCGCCGTTCAGGTTTGTGAATGAGCCGGATAGAACGAGGTCGTTCAGGTGCGAGGCCATAGAAGAGATCGTGCCGTCTGTCGAAGCGTTCAGAGATTCCCAGGTCGAGCCGGTCCAGCGGCGGACGTCGGTCGAGGGAGAACTAGCGACTCCGGCGGCGATGAGCTTGCCCTGATGTACGTGGAGTGCGGCCACGTCAAGCCCTACGCCGGCATCGAAGGCCTGCCAGTCGCTGCCGTCCCAACGCGCGATGTGGTAGAGGTCCTGGGTTCCGGACTTTGTAAAAGTGCCGCCCGCGACGAGAGCACCTTCGAAAACACGAAGTGCATAGACCGGGCCGTTGAAGCCGGAACCGAGGGCGTTCCAGGCTTGGCCGTCCCATCGGGCGATTCGATTGACGGTGAGCGATCCGGCGGTTGTAAACTCGCCGCCGGCGATGAGATCGCCGTTGAACTCGCAGAGGGCGGCGACGTTTGAAGAGAGCGCATCGCCGAAAGATTCCCACGCGCTGCCGGTCCAGCGTGCGACGTACTTGGCGGGCAGGTTGTCGGCGAGCGTGAACTGGCCGCCGGCGTAGAGCGTGGAGCCGACGACGCTGACCGCGCGGACTTGGCTGTTCATGCCGATGCTCATCGGCTGCCACCATCCATTAATGAACTGGGCGATACGGAGCGAGGGCAGCCCGCCGACGGCGGTGAATGAACCGGCGGCGATGATCGAATCACCGAAGGATTCGAGATCGCTGACAAACAGATTGAGCGGCTGGCCGAGCGTTTGCCAACCGTGCGGGGTCCAGCGCTGGAGGAAGAGGCCTTCGGTGTTGTTGCCGGTCGAGAGCCACTCTGCAGCGCGATAGAGCGTTTGGTTCTGAACGAGAACGGGGCCCGAGCCATTCAGTCCGGGGCCGACAGACTTCCACTCGGAGCCGTTCCACTGCGCGATGTTTCGCACGCGGCGGATATCCGAGAAACCGAGCTCTCCGCCGGCGAAGACCACGCCATTGATCGCGGTCAAGGTTCGCACGAACGTTGTGCTGTCGCCGAGACCTCCGTCGAGGTTGTCCCAGGCGGAGCCGTCCCACGCGGCGACGTTCCTGAGGTTGGTGTCGGAAGTTGAATACTGCCCGCCGACGAAGAGGCGGCCGTTTGAGACGGCCATCGCGTAGGCACCCTTTGCGGCATTGGATGATGGAACGATCGTCCAGTTGGCGCCATCAAAGCGAGCGATGAAACCCTGGAGAAAGGGCGCGGCGTTGGTGTTCAGCATGCCGCCGACGTACAGCGCGTCCTGAAAAACGCAAAGAGTCGCGCCCGCGCCGGCGATGGGCGCGGAGACGTCGATCCAGCTTGTGCCTGTCCACTTCTGGAGGCACGACAGCAACGGCGGGGCACCGGCAATCCTGACTCCCACGGCGTAGAGCGAACCCTGATAGACAGCGAGCGCCGTGCCAAGAGATCCGATTGTGTCCGCGCCCAAGAAATGCCACTGAGCGCCATCCCAGCGGGCAACGCCGGGTGACGTGCGTGCGGGGGTGGTGACGCCGAGCGCGACGAGTTCGCCATCGAAGACGGTAAACGCGGAGATCATGCCGCGGGCGTCGCCAATCGCGATCCACTGAGAGCCGGTCCAGCGGAGCACGGTACTCGATGCGGGCGTCGGGCCGCCGGAGGCAACCAGTTCACCGTTGAAGACGGTGAGTGCTCGGACCTGGCCGTTTATGGAGCCGAGGGCAAGCCAATCGGAGCCGTTCCATGCCGCGATGTTGTTGACGGCAGTCTTGCCGGCGATCGTGAACGTGCCGCCGACAACGAGGAGCGTGGGCAGCGGTCCGTCGCCGTCGGGATCCCAGGCGGTGGAAGCCCAGACGGTGCCGTTGATTCCGGCGGTACCTTCGCCGGGCTGCCATTCGCCGGGGCAAGGTTGGGCGAAAGCGAGGGGCGCGGCGGCGAGAGCTGCGAAGATGGTCAAGAGGTGATGCATGTGAATCCCGTGCCTGAGTCTACTGGGAGAATGTATAAAATGGAAAAGCGGGTGTGTTCTAGGACGTCGGGTGGTTCCCTTCACTTTGCTGCGGTGTCGTAGGGAGCACGGTTGTTGGGAGTCGCGGCGAGTCGGTCGATCGCGCTGGCGAGCGTGCGCTGCGCTTCCTGCACCGCCGTCATCGCTGCGGTGGAGCGGTCGAGGGCGCCGAGGACGGCATCGAGTGTGCGGCGTTCTTGCATGAGGCGGTCGTGGGTTTCGGCGATTTGCTTTTCGCGGGTTGCCGCGGCTCGGCGCTCGGTGAGCCACATCCAGGCGACGAAACCGGCGAGGCCGAATTGGGACAAGATTGGAGTCAATGCGTCGTTCATGTTTTGGCACTCAGCATTGGGCACAAGGAATAGGCACCGGGTATCGGGACAGTGGATGACGCGACGCTTGTATGCTGACGCGATGAAATGTGTGATTTGCCGTTATGACTTGAGCGGCGTACCCCGTGGGAAGTGCCCGGAATGTGGCAGCTCAACGGACTGGCGGGCACAACTCGCGTACGTCGTACGCAGATCGGTCTTGCAAGCGCGTGCGATGCTGGTCGGCGCAGCGGCCGCGGCTTTTGTCGGCTCAGTCTCCGCGGCACTCCTGGAAAGTCGCGTACTTGCGTGGGCGACGCTCCTGTTTGTGCCGCTGATGTGTCTCTTGTTCTCGCGAGCAATGTCGCGTGCGGAAGCCGAGCGTTTGGGTGGTCGCGACGTTGTGCTTGCATCGGTAACGGCACTTTTGTTCCTCATAGTCCTGGGCTTGCCGGGGTTGCTCATTGGGCTTGTCATTCGATATCAGCTCGGCTGGAGTTGATTACGGCGTGTCGTTGAATCTGCGGAAGCGGGCGGTGTAGGCGAGTGAGAAGACGCGGTTGCGGTCGGTGCGGTCGGCTTCTTCGAACGAGATGAAACTCATTTGGGTGAACGCGCGGCCGGTGTTGTCGATGAGCGTGCCGGCTGTGGGGGGTTCGATCAACTGCGCGCTGATGGCATCGCGAAGGGTCCACAACGCGGATTCGCTGGCGGCGATGAGGCGGCCGGTGACGCGGATGGTGAGTTCTTCGAGGCCGAGCCAGCCGCTGCCTGAGAGTTGGATTCCCAGGCGGAGTTTGGGTATGACGAGTTGGCCCTGAGTTTCGAGGGCGAAACGGTGGGGGCCGGAGTTGAAGAGGTTGAGGGTCTTGAAAGTGGACATGGGGGATACCTAGAAGGGGCAAAGGGGCAAAGGGGCAAAGGGAGAAGGCAGAAGAATGAGGGCGGGGTTCGTGCGTTGTCTTTCATCACTTTGCCACTTTGTCCCTTCGCCCCTTTGCCCCTTCTCTGCCTCTAGAGATCGGTGAGTGTGATGGGGTCCGTCGCGCCGTCCGGTGAGATTGCGACGAGGGAGATGGTGCGTTTTGGTTTCGCGGCGAGGTCGTAGCGCACGGACCGGATCACGACCTGCGCGGCGAGTTTCTTTCGCTGAGCTTGTGAGGAGTTGGGGGATGTTGTGAGTTCGAGTGCGCCCTGCTGCCCGGGCTTGGGGCCGGAGAGAGATTGATCGCTGCCGCTGTCGAGGCGCTGGGTGATGGCGATTTCGACTTTGGTTTCAGGAATGTCGGCGAAGACCGCGTAGGGGCCGGCGTCGGAGTAGTCGGTGACTTCCTTGTGCGCGAGGCGATCGATCGAGACGGACTCGACGTTCGAGTAAGTGGTGGAGAGGAGAGAGAGGGATTGGGGGTTGAGGAAGAGCATGGGTTTTGAGAAGTGGCAGAGGGGCAGAGGGACAAAGGGGCAAAGGGGCAGAGGGAGAGGGCAAGGAGAATTGAGCGGCCATGTCTTTGATCACATTGCCCCTCTGTCCCTTTGCCACTCTGCCCCTTCTGTTCTCAGGTCCGCATGAGCGGGACGACGTTGGCTCTTCGCGTTGCGTCGGGTTGACCGTCGCCGTTGGTGTCGATTTGTGCCGCGAGTGAGCGGCGTTCGAGGGTTGCGAGTTGCTGATATCGAGCGGCGCGGCGGGATTGCGCGCCGTCGGGGCTTTGCAGGTCGGCCGCGGACAGGTACAGGGCGGTGAGCGTGGAGAGAGTTGCGAAGCGACCGAGCGATGCCGGGTCGGTGACGAGGGGAGAGGGTGCGCCGTTGGCATCGGTGGCGGGCTGGGCGGGGTCGAGGCCCAGAGCGCGGAAAACGTGATCGGAGACGATCGCGATCTGCGGGAGGAAAGTGTGCAGGATCACCTCGGCGCCGGTGACCGGCGCGGGCGTGAGGATGGGATCGGTGTCGCAGGCGCGAAGGCGGGAGAGCTGCGCTGTGCTCGAGGAGAGTTTAGAAATCACCTCGTGCGGGATGGTGTTGATGAGGATGACCATGCCGGGCGCGAGCTGGGCACCGTCGAAGTTGGTGTCGAAGGCGGAAATGGTGAGCGTGGTGCTCGCGATAGCGCCGGTGGCCTTGAGAAGACGCTGCGAGAGCCACTGGATGTCGGTGAAGAGGTTGGGTTCGAAGCGGAGGAGGTTGGCGTCGGTGGTGAGCGGCATGGAAAAGTTCCAAAGGGCCAAATTGCCAAAGGGCCAAAGAAACGTGGAGTGCGGAGCGGAGGGACAGAGGGGCGAAGGGTGTGAGTGGCAGAGGGGAAGAACGAGGAGGTGCGGAGGGGGCGGAGTTGCGCGGAGGGGGGAGGCGTGAAAGAAGGGTGTTTATGAGTCTTTAACTCACGGACTTTCTCCGCGAGTCTCCGCGATCTCCGCAACTCCGCGTTCTCTTGAGCACGTGAGCGAGCGGAGCGATGCGGTTTTGAAACCCGCGCCGGGTGGAGTGAGACCCGGCGCGAGTGAGGGGGAAGGAGAGAGACGAAGAGAGGAAGAGAGGTGAAGAGAAGAGAAGAAAGGCGGGACCCTTCCCCCAACCCCTCCCCTCAGGGGAGGGGCTTCGGAGTTGCGCGAGGGTGATTGGCGGATCGCTGACGGCTGCAATCTGATTGCTCTGCCTTACGTCAGCCCGCGGACGAGGCCGTGTGCGTTTTCGTTCTTGAACTCGAGCGTGTACTCGCCCAGGACCTGGCCGGCGTTGGCGTCGCCGGTTTGGGCGAGGGGTTTGAAACCGAAAGAGCGGCCCTGGAGAGGAAGAACGCTGATGCGGGAGGAGTCGAGCAGGAGGATCGTGTCGGTCGGGACCCAACGGCTGAGGATCACGCGGCAGACGCCGAAGTCGCTTTCGTACGTGCTGATCATGTCGCGGAAGGACTTGTCTTCGGGCGTGTAGGCGCGGCTGCCGGTGGCGAAGCCGTTAATGCGGCGCTTGAGTGCGCCGGAGCAGACGATGGTGTCGATCTTGCCCTGGCTTTGCTCCCAGATGAGGCGGAGCGCGGCGTTGAGAACGGGCTCACTGAGATCGGTGCCACCTCCGCCACCGGCGGGGATGCCTCCGGCGTTGGGGACGTATTGATTGGTGCTGATGAGTCGGACGATGCCGTTCATCGAGCGGCGGATGGTGGAGGAACCCTGCGGATTGCTGGCGGGCGCGACGCCGTTGATGACGCAGTTTTCGAGATCGCGCAGGAGTTCGCGGAGGCGCTCTTGCTTCTGGTATTCGAGTTCATCGTCAATTCCGTGCTGGCGTGCCGCACGCATGGAGCCCGAGACTTCAACGGTGGCCGAGAAAATCTGCGTGTAATTCGCCTTGCGGGCGCGGAGGGTGAAGCGGGAGTTGGTCGCATCGGCGCCTTCGAGCGCGGCGTTGCCGAGGATGAAGAGCCGCTTGCCGTTGGTGAGGGTGGCCTTGGTGGTGGCGCCGTATCCACGCACGACCGTGAGAACATTGCCGGCAACGGCGGTGACCTGCATCACCTCGACGCTGGCGTCGGGGCGGACGAGATCGCCGACCTGGAAGCGAGCGCCGTTCTGGACGGTGAGGCTGGTGGCGTTCTGCGCATCGGGCGTGTAGACGGTCTGATTGAGCGAATCGGTGTTGGGGAGGAGCGTGTCTTCCATCCATTCGTGGATGGTGCTGAGTGCGGGACGCTTGGCGTCGCCCAGGTAGTCGAGCAGGGGCGTTTCGTAGGGAGAGACGATGCCGACAAGATCGGAGACGTCTTCCATGATTTCGGGGAGATCGGAGCCGGCGGCGAAGGTGGGTTTTCCGGAGTAGGACATGATGAAGGTTCCAAATTTGCAAAGGGCCAAATGGCCAGATGCGGAGGGGAAGAAGAAAAACACGAAGAGCGACAGAGGGCCACGGAGAAGAACACGGAGAAAGGCAGAGGGGAGAGAACGCGGAGTTGCGGAGGGGGCGGAGTTTCGCGGAGAGGAGATGAGAGTGGGAATGGCGAAAGGCAGAACACCTCCCCGAGCACCTCCCCGAACACCTCTCCTCGGGGGGCGGGGCTTTAAGGCATTGCGCGGCGGGCGCGCAGGTAGGCGAGCAGGGCGCGGCGGTCGCCGGTGGTGCGGGCTTGGACTGCGAGGTCGTGGAGGGAGTCGGTTGGAGTTGTGGTGATGGCGGGGCTCATGGCGGATGGGATTGGGCGCGGAGGGAGCGCGGATTCGAAGAGGAAGGGTTTTTGGGCGCGCATGGTTTGGACGAGTGCGGTGATGTCGGGCGGGGTGGTGGGGTCTCCTGTTTGTGTTGCGAGCATCGAGGCGAGCAGGAGCGAGGCGACCTCGGGATCGATGGCGCCGGCGCTGGCGAGTGCGCGATCGATTTCGCGGGATTGCTTTTCCTGGGCGAGCGCGGCGTGGGTTTGATCGAGTTGGGTGCGGAGTGACTGCGATTCTGCTTCGAGTGCTGCGAGTTTGGATTCGGCCTCGAGTGCGCGGGCGCGCCAGTCGGTTTCTTCGGAAGCGGGTGGACGGGTAGTCGAGATGAGGGTTGAGGGCGGGCTGCCGCCGTCTTCGGGAGGGGGAGTTCCTTCGGGCATGGGGGTCCTTTCGAGAAGTGCAGATGTGCAGAACAGAAGAGCAGCGGATGGAGAGAACGCGGAGCGGCGGAGGGTGCGGAGTTTCGCGGAGGAGAGAGAGGAAAGAAGGGAGAAAACGGATGTGAGCGGACTGGGAATGTCTCTTGTGAGTGCGGGTGCGACGGGGCCCTCGCTGGCGGTTCGGGCTCGTCGAGGCGTCACACTGCGCCGTCGTCCGTTGGCGTGTAGCCGAGTTCTTCGAGGACGCGCTGTTTGTCGACGCCGATGCGGAGTTTGGTTTCGGCGGTTTGCGTCTGCTCACGGTCGTCGGTGGGGAGCGGGTCGGGCCAGTCGATGCGGACGGCGCGGTCGATCTCGTCGGTCTTGAGGATGTCGAGGTGATCGAGTGCGGCGAGGATGAGGCGGGATGCTTCGGCGAGGCCTCTGCCGTAGGTGACTTGCTTGCGCGCGGTGCGGCTGAGCAGACCCATGAGCGTGACGCGGAGGGCCATGGCGCTCGAGAGATTGCCGACTTTTCCCTGGACGACGCCGGTGGCGAGGGGCGGGACGCCACTGAGTTTGTCGAGGGCGTTGCGGATGGCCTCGAAGTGGGCGTCTTCGGATGGCGCCTCGGCATCGCCTCCGAAGGTCTGGATCGAGGCCTGCGTGTCGTCGGTGGTGATCATGACGCCGGGGCCGATGGCGAGTGAATCGGGCGAGCCAAGGCCCTTGAAGAGGTACATCTTGAAACTCTGCATCGCGAGGCGGTACGCGCGATCGCTGAGGCGCGTGTTGAGTTCATCCTGAAGCGGGATGAGCGGCTCCACCTCGCTGATGCCGGAGTAGTGGAACGGCTGGCTCACGTTCTGGATGTGGACGATGGGCAAGCGACCATGGGTCCACGGGGTTTCTTCAGCGGAGAGGACGCGCTCGTTCTCGTAGGTGTGGTGGAAATCGGCGGAGATGATCTCGGTGTGCGTGGTGCGTTTGCGGCGGCCGGGCGGTGCGCCGATGAGGGAACGCAGGAAACCGGGCACGGGGCCGGAGTTTTCCGGCGCGTGTTCCTCGCGCTGGAAGTGGATGATGTACGCGGAGAGGCGGCGGAAGTCGGAAGTGTCGGAGATGGGCATGCCGCGGCGGGGGTCGATCACTTCGATGCGCACGGGTGGCGACGTGCGGAGGATGTCGAGAGGCTGGGCGTTGTGCATGCGGGCGCGGCGGCGGAAATCAGTCGCGGTTTCGGTGATTCGCACGAGCAGATCGACATGGCCGAAGACGTGGGCGAGGAGGGAGAGATCGGTGAAGAGGGAAATGCCGCCGCTGGTTTCCCAGATGGCGTCGAGCGCGGATTCGACGGCCTTGCGGATGGCGGGCGTGCGGGCGGTGCTGATGAAGCGGATGGGCTTGGCGAAGAGGAAATCGACCATGGCGTGCAGGCGCCAGGCGATGTCGTTCTCGATGACGAGTTCACGCGGGGAACGGAGCCGATCGTCCGAGGCGGCGTTGCCGGGGCGTGTGAGGCGCGAGGGGAGGCCGACTTCCTGCGGCTGGGAGTACCAGCGCGCAGAGGAGGTGCCGGTGGTTGTACCCGCACGGGCGACCGGCTCCAGGGCATTTCTGTAATACGTCCAGAGTCTTTCGAGACGCGGGAGAGTGCGCGTCTCGTGCTCTCGCAGTGCGAGGGCGAGCGATGCCTCGTTGAGGCCGACGTCGGAAAATGCCTGGAGCCGGTACGCCATGGGGACCACCTTCGGAGAGGGGGTGGGGTTTGCCGCCGTGCGGGCGGCGATTCGCGGAGGCCGAAAAAGCGAGCCTCCACAAAGGGACGCCGAAGCGCCAATGGCCCGAAATAACCGTAACTAGGACCCGCGCGAAATCGACGATAAGCCGTTGCGATCCAGGGCTTTAACGTGTTTTTTGCAAAATGGAAAGTGGGGGTGCGTTGTCGCACTCTTTTGGTTCAAAAAAGCCGTAACTACACCTTTGGCCCGGGGCGTTCGAGGCGGGTTGGAGGCGTCTTGTTGTGGGAAGGGCGAGCGGCGTGAGGCCGGGGCGCAATCGGAGCGAAGATCAGTAGTTCTGCGCGCCGGAGTTGTCGTTGAGATTGTCGGAGTTGTCGCCCGAGCCGACGGGATTGAAGCGACCCGTGCCGCCGTAGCCGCCGTCGTCGCCTTGCCACTGCGAATCGTTGTTCTTGCTGGCGCAGGCGGTGAAGATCACGCATGTTGCTATCGCGATGGACGAGCAAGCGACAGCGGAGAAGACGCGAAGTGTGGAGTTGCGAAGCGTGCGCTGCATGGCGGAGGGCTCCGGGTGCACTTGAAGGCGTGGGTCAGTGATGCGATGAATTCTTGCGAGCGGCATCGAGCAGGCCGGCGATCTGTTCGGGTTTTACGTTCTCGTGCAGCGTTTCGTCGATGAGGAGCGCGGGGGCCGTGCCGCAGGACCCAAGGCATTCGAGTTCGATGAGCGTGAAGACGCCGTCGTCGGTGGTCTCGCCGACATCGATGCCAAGGGCGTCTTTCACGGCCTGGGTGATGGCGGGCTGGCCGCAGAACTCGCAGGCGATAGAGCGGCAGACGCTGACGAGGTGCTGGCCCTTTTTCTTGAGCCAGTATTCCTCGTAGAAGGAGGCGGTGTCGATGACATCGGCGGGCTTGATCGCGAGGAAGTCGGCGATCTCGAGCATGGCCTGGCCGGGGATCCAGCCGTAGGCGTGTTGGATTTCGTGAAGGCAGGGGAGGAGCGCGCCCATCTTCTGTTCGTATCGCGGCAGGATGTGCTGCGAGAGATGGGAACGCATCTGCGAAGTGAGGTAAGGCTCGGCGCGTTTTTCGACGGTGGAGCCGGCGGAGTTTTTGGAGATCCAGGGCATGGAGAGACTATAGGAATCGGGCGTGAGACCCCGCGTGCGACTGGCGGGGTTCAAAAAAGCACGCGGCGACGGACGGCCGTCGCCACGCGGGGAAAGAATTCTGATCGGATGCTCTGCGGTGGTTATGGGCAGAGCAGTTCGTTGTAGGCCGCGGCGAAGATGACAAAGTCGGCGTCGTCAACGAAGCCGTCGTTGTTGAGGTCGCCCGGGCATCCGGCGGGCATGCTCGGATCGGAGCAGTCGAGGATGTTGTAGGTGTTGGCGAAGATCACGAAGTCGGAGTCGTCGACGAAGGTGTCGTTGTTCAGATCGGCCGGGCAGGGCGAAGCGCAGAGGCCGGGGAATGCCGCGTCGAAGGCGGCGAGGTCGCCGGCGGTGACGGCGGGTCCGTCGGCCGGGTTCATTTCGATCATGGCGAGGAGGCTGTTGAAGTTGCGGCCCTGCCACTTCCACCAATTCGGGATGACGATGTCATCGGACGGGTCGATGGTTCCCTGATCGCGGACGTGGGTTTCGGTGTCGTCGAGTGTGGCGCCGATGCGTGACTGAAGGAGGTTGCGGTCGTCGCAGTTGACAAGGCCGTCGAAGTTGAAGTCGCCGGTGATCCAGCGGAACTGCGTCACGGTGACACCGTACGTGCCGACGGTCACGCCGTCGTTAAAATTGCCGGGAGTCATCGCAAATCCGTCGCGGCTGATGTCCTCGAATCGTGCGCCGGGGGTCTGGCCGGGGAAAGTCGGCCCGCCTGAGATGGCGGCGTCGTAGAGACGCGTGCTGTTGGTGGGCACGTCGCCATAGATGAATTCTTCGTCGGCGATGTGGGTGGGAACGACCTGGTTGCTGCTGTCGAGGCGGTCGCCCAGGTTCGGGTTCGAGCCGAAGTAATAGATTCGAGAAACCGCGTCGGGATTGAAAGTTGGAGTATCGGAGATTTCCTGTTGCTTGGAGCGGGAGTATTCCTTGCCTCCTCCGTTGGACCAACTGATGTCGTCCACCATCTGATAGGGCTCGAGCGAAGAGGCCGGAGGCGTGGGGACGGGCACGTAGCTGGTGTCCTCGCTATCGACGGGGGTTTCGGGCAGGTAGGGGAATCCGTTCTGCGTGGCGATGCCGTTGAGATCGATGGAGCCGTCGAAGTTGACGTCGGGATTCACGTCCTTGCGCCAGGCGTAGCGGGAGCCGCTGAAGTAGGAAGTGCTGCCGTCATACTGGCTTATGAACCCGCCGGCGCCGTTGGAGATGAGCGTGTGGAAGGGGCGCTTGCGCAGGAGCACGAACGTGGCGCTGCCGTCGTTCTTGATGCGACCGGCGGTGTCGCTGGTGGGGATGTGCTTGGCAACAAACGTCGCGCGGTTGGTGGCGGCGGGAAGGAGCGGGGGTATCAGGGAGTTGTTGCCGTTGTTGTTGTAGAGAACGAAAAAGCCGTTGCTTCCGATGGTCATCCCATCGAGCGACCACGCTTCATCGATTTCGGCGAGTTCGTCGCCCTGATCCCATCCGGTGGGGAGCGGACCGGGAATGCTGTTGCCGTCGTCGGCGCCGCCGAAGACCGAGGCGAGCATGTAGCCGTCGAGCTTCATGCCGGGGCGGCCGTACAGCTCGATGTACTCGTAGCGGTCGTCGCCCGAAGAACCGCCGCCGGCGGGGTTGGCCCAGACTTCGTTGAGGACGACTTGCGCATGGCCTGCCGCAGCGATGAGCGCGGCGGCGAAGAGACCGACAGTGATCGAGGCTTTCATGGTTCTCTCCCGGAGATAACAAACGGATGTGAAACGGTTGTTGGACGATCGCAACCAAACGGGTTGCGGGTGAAGGGGCTAGTGATCGATGCTGCTTCGCTCTTTTGTCGGATCGGGCGCGAAACGTCCGGTGGTGAGGTGGCCACCGAAGACCTTGCGTTCGATGTCCTGGTCGTCGTACGGGTCGTCGCCTCGGACGCTGCTGCCATCAAGCCAGCCAAACTCGCCGTCCATGTTGGAATCGCGGAGGGAATCGACATGGCCGTCGGCGAAGAGCCAGTTGCCGAAGTACTTGTCGAGGTCTTTCTGATTGATGCCGCCGGAGGCGGTGTTGCGGAGCCGGCCCCCGGGAGCCTTTCCGTGGGCCGGGCCCAGATCGCTCCACGACTGCTTGCCGAAGAGGCCGTTGACGGGAGCACCGGCGTAGCCGTCGGTCAGGTGCTTCACAACTCGGTAGGTGTCGGAACCGACGAGCACGGTCGATTCGCCGTCGTTCACATCGTTGACGCGTCCATCGGCAAAGAGCGGAACCAGATTTGTCGGGACGATGCCGAGGAATTTTTCGTTGAGCGTGCTGCGAAGTGCCTGGCGGGTGCGTTTGGAATCAAAGTAGGGACGCTTCACATCGACGTCGGGGTTGTCGCGCACGTCGATGAGTTCGGTGAACGCGAAGTACCACGTGGGCGTGTAATTCGTGTTGTAGCCGGCGTTGAACATTGCCTGGCGCTTGGCCGTGGTGCTGGTGATCCCTCGAAAACTTGCGGGCAACTTGTCATTCTGAAGCGACTGTGTGGATCTAGCCGGATTGGTGGGGCAGAGGTTTGTCCCGGGGTTGAAGTAGCCTCCCTCCACGGCATCGGCCATCCAACCGACCTTGCCGGATTGAATGTCCGCCGCGGTTCCCCAGTTGTTGTTTACGCGCCCATCCTGCGGGCCGCTGCAATAGGAGCCTTTGTTGCTTCCGGCGTACGCGAGGAAGCCGATGCCCATCTGGCGCAGATTGCTCTGACACTTGATCGTGCGGCTTGCATCGCGAGCGCCCGCGAGGCTTGGAAGCAGGATGCCGATGAGCACGGCGATAACGGCGATGACCACCAGCAATTCGATCAGCGTAAAGGCAGCACGGGCCGGCCCCGCGACGCGAGGGACAAAGGTTGGTTGTTTCGAGGTGGTCATGCTCGGCGCGATCGGTTCTGGTCGGTCGGGAAGCACGAATAGGAATGAGGGCGGACCTTAACACAACACCTGTCTGCGCAGTGTTGGGATCGCTGCAAGATTGCGTCAAGATCGCGCAAAGAACCCTCGCGGTTGGCAACGTTGGCCGCCGTAACACAACCTTCACACGATCTTCGTCGTGCGCAAGCGCACCGGAAAGCACGTCTGGTTTAGTCTTGCTTCCCCGGTTTGCGCGGGCGCAATCTGTTTGCGTCGATCGCCGGGCCTTTCCAGGAGAGAGAGATGAACAAGCAGACACTGATCGGATTGATGGGCCTTGTAATGGCCGCGGGCAGCGCGATGGGTGCGATCCGCATCACCGAATGGATGTACAACGGTGCGGGCGGCACGGCGCGGGAGTTTGTGGAAATCACGAACACCGGTGGTTCGGCCATTGATCTCACCGGCTGGTCGTTCGACGACAACTCGCGCACGCCGGGCTCGTTCAGCCTGAGCATCCTGGGCGTGCTTGCTGCGGGCGAGAGCGCGATCATCTGCGAGCCGACAGCGGATGCATTCCGCGCGGCGTGGGGACTCGGCGCCGGCGTGAAGATCGCGGGAAGCAACACGAACAACCTCGGGCGCAGCGACGAGATCAATATCTACGACGCGCTGAACAACCTGATCGATCGGCTGACCTACGACGATCAGGGCATCGGCGGCCCGCGCACGCAGGGCATCTCGGGCAACATCGCGCTTGCGAATCTTGGCGCCAACGCCTCGAACCTCGCGATCGCTTCGTTCAGCGGCGATTCGTACGGCTCCTACGCCTCCGCCGATGGCGATGTCGGCAACCCCGGCACCTATTCGGATATTCCCGCGCCGGGAGCTCTTGCCCTCGTGGCGGTGGGCAGCGCGATCGCCGGACGTCGGCGCCGAGCCTGAGCAACGGGGCTTCTGATTCGCACACAATCCAGAACCCCCGGCAATCGCCGGGGGTTTTGTGGTTTTTGCTTGCTGGTACGATCAATATTGATCCCGGCACCCCCGCGCCCGGGTCTCAGGGAGGTTGGCGGATGATCAGCGGTCGAGCAATCGGGCTGGTGCTGTCGAGTGTTGCGATGTGCGCTTTGGCGTTCGGGCAACCAAGTTCGAGAACGCCACCAAAGGCGGTCCAAAAGCCGGGACAGAAAACCGGTCAAGGGGGTGTGACGAGTGCCGGTCCAAAGGCTCCCGACAAACCGAAGCGCCCCCGCACCAGTGAAGACGACATCAACGACGCCGTCGAGGCGCTGAGAACCAGCTTGCCGACAGCGGAAGAACTCGTCTTGAAGGGCGACTACGACGCCGCCGACAAGCTGCTTCTTTCCCTGTTTCCGGAAGACACAAGAACTCCGGCTCAGTCGCTGGTGCTCGGTCAGGCGATGTTTGCGAACAACCGTCAACTCTCGTACGACCTCGTCAAGGTTGCCGGGGAACAAATGCCCGAGAGTGCGACGGCGCAGCTCGAGTGGGCGATGGCGCAGCATCGCGCCCGAGAGTATGAAGGAGCGCTGCGCGCGTACGAAAAAGCGAACGAATTGCGCCCCGGCAATTCGCCGTTGCTTGGAGTTGCCGCGGAGTGTGCGCTGCGGATCGGGAATATTCCGCGGGCGCTGGAACTCTGGAAACTCTGCGGCGAAGCTCCGCGCGGGTCGCAGGCGGATTTCGAGGCGCTGGTCTGCGAGGTGAACAAGCGGGAGGACCCGCTGGCAAAGCGCCGCGCTCTGGTCAAGAAGGTTGCCGCGGCCGACGAGAACGCCGCCATCGAGCTGATCCTGCTCGACAGCGAATGGCCCTCTGACTGGTGGAGTTCCGGACCCAATCGGCCGTACCTCGAGAGCGATATGGCGCTGGCGGGGAAGTGGATTCTGCCGGGCGGAAACCCTCAAGTGCAGGAGGCGCGGAGCGTGGGTGCGCTCGCCATGATGGATCGCCCGTCGAAGGCGAAGGTGACCGATCTGCTCCGACGCAGCCGTTACCTGATCGATGATGATGCCACCATGCCCGCCAACCAGCGTGCGATGGTGCAATTGCTCAAATACGCGATCCGGAGCGGGGCGATCTCTCGCGAGGATGCCCGCGCGACACTCGGGCCCAGAATACTGGAGTTGGCGAAGACTGCGCAGGATTCCGATGTCTTTGAAGCCGCGGGGTTTCTCTACCTTGATACCAGCAAGCAGGACGAAGTGGACAAACTGGGCTGGGAAGTCGCGAAGGATCCGCGCGGGGCCGCGAGCCTGCTCACCTCGATGCTGAAGCGAAAAGAACTGAAGTGGGAGAGCCCGGAACTCCAGAAGGCGATGAAGGAGTTTCCCGAGAACGCCACCATCGCGCGGATCGCGCTCGAACTCGGAACGCAGGCCGGGCAGCCGAAGCAGGACCTGATCGTTCGTGCCCTTCTGGCGGAGTACTCGGGTTTTTCGATTCTGGAACGAGATGGTGTTGCGCGCCCGCGCGCCGATGCGATTCAGGCTTACTGGGCCATGCTGGCGGAGAAAAAGGCGCCGTGACGGGCGTGCGTCAGTTGGAGGCGGTCGGCACCGGCAGGTACTCCGACTTCAGCCCCGCGAGCCCATCGAAGGGCTGCGGGCTCATCACCATCTGCGAGCCGATCGCGATCGCTTCGTCAGGTGTCATTCCCCTGGTGCGCACGAGATACGCGGCCCACAAGTGCGTGGCGCGATAGCCGACCTGGCAGTGCAGGAGCACCGGTCCGGATTGGTGGCGTGCCAACGCCGCGGCGAACTTGTCGGTCGCGTCGGTGGTGTACGCGAATTCTCTGTTCGGGCCGCCGAGAGGGATGAACACATATTCGATATTGAGTCGTTTGAGAGTCTCCGCTTCGTCGAATGGAACACGCTGGCGATCGTTCATTTCCTCGGGCGTGCGGATGTTGACGACGAGTGTGCAGCCGTCTTTGGCGAGCCGTTGAAGCGTGGCTTCGGTCGGCTGCCCGGCGACGATCACCGGGCCGACGCGGAAGGCGTTGGCCGTGTATCCCTCGGCATCGGCGTCCATCTTCACAGGCTGCTCGATCGGGGCCGTGTTGAGGCCGGCGGTCGCGACTGATTCGGGAGTGTGGGCGATGCGGCCGGTGGTTGCGCACGCCCCCAAAATCGACGTCAGAACGAGGTGGACCGGAAGCCAAGGATGGAACGATCGCATGAGAGTGCTCCCTGAGCCCACGGTGTGCACTCTGTAGCCGTTTCCGCTCTGTTTGGGTTCGGTATCGGCCTCTCAAAGATCAATTGCGATCAAAGAACCGCGATTGAGAACATCCACCCGCGGCCGGTCGAAGAATACCAAAGAGCGTGAACGAGCCCTTCACCATCCTCATCGACGGCAAATGCACCCTCTGCCGGCGCGAGGGGCGGTTCATGCAGAGGTTGGACGCCGGGCGGGGCAGGCTTCGGATTCTGGACATCACGGCACCTGATTTTGACGCGTCGCGATACGCGACCATGGACGAGTTGATGGGACAGATTCACGGCGTCACGCCCGAGGGGGACCTCATCACCGGCATGGAGGTTTTTCGGCGTGCGTACCACGCCGTGGCCGAGGGCGGCGGCATCGGGGCCCGGCTGACCAGCGCGGCTATTAGCGTGTCGGGCTGGCCGCTCGTTCGCCCGGTGTCGGATTGCTTCTATCGCTGGTTCGCTCGCAACCGGATGAAGATCAGCGCGCGGGCCGCGAAGTTTCTTGGCGAAGCCCCGGCCATCGTGTGCGAGGGCGATCGGTGCAAGGTGTCGTGAGAGGCGAACTCGCTGCAGCGATTCCAAACCCGCCCACTTCATATCCAGTCAAGGCCCGGAACGGCCAAAGATCGTTTCATGCAGTTTCGACATCGTCTTTTGTTTTGCTTGGCAGTGTGCGTTGTGTGGCTCCCGACTGATGGCTTCGCACAATGGCGCGAATTGCCTCTTGAGTCGCTTGCGACCCTTGCTCCTCCCGAGCCCGCGCGCGAATTCCGTGGTGTCTGGATCGCCAGCGTCCAGAATATCGACTGGCCGAGCGCACGCGATCTTCCGGTTCGGACGCAGAAGGCCGAGATCGTCCGGAACCTCGACGGCCTCTCGAAGATGAACATCAACGCCGTGCTGCTCCAGGTTCGGCCCAGTTGCGATGCGCTGTACGCCTCCACCATTGAGCCGTGGAGCGAATACCTCACGGGCGCGAGCGGCATTTCTCCGTCCGAGCCCGGGTACGACCCCTTGCAAATCTGGATCGAGGAAGCCCACCGGCGCGCCATCGATGTCCATGTCTGGATCAATCCTTTCCGGGCCCGCCATTTCAAGGCAACGTCGCCGGATGCCGCATCGCACATCTCGCGTACCAACCCGGGAATCGTGAAGGAATACGACAACTACGAGTGGCTCGATCCGGGCGAACCGGAATCTGTCGAGCACACCATGCGCGTCACGATGGACATAGTGAACCGATACGACATCGACGGCGTGGCGATCGATGATTATTTCTATCCGTATCCGAAGGAAGGTGCCGCGTTCCCGGATGACGAGAGCTACGCCAAGTACGTCGCGAAACTTCGCGCCGAGGCGCCGCCCGGGACCGCCATCCGTCCGTTGACGCGCGATCTCTGGCGCCAGCAAAACATCAACGACTTCGTCGAGCGGTTCTACACGGACATCAAGACCGCCAAGCCGTACGTGCTGGTTGGCATCGCGCCCTTTGGGATCTGGAAGCCCGGCAACCCCGAGGGAATCAAGGGAATGGACGCGGTCGCGAAACTGCATGCCGACGCCAAACTTTGGTTGAACCGTGGCTGGCTTGATTATCTCTCGCCCCAACTCTACTGGAGCATCGACTCGGTCGCGCAGAACTTCGTCCGCCTCCTGCTCTGGTGGGCCGCACAGAACACGATGGAGCGGCACCTCTGGCCCAGCCTGTACACAAGCCGCATCGGGCAGAGCAGTGACGATCCCACGCTGAATTGGATCCCCGCCGAAATCGCGCGACAAATCCGGGTTACGCGGGAACGCGCCGGCAATCCAGGGCTTGCAACGCCGGGTCAGATCCACTTTTCGCTCAAGGTGATGCTTGAGAATCGGGGCGGGATCAATCAGGGCCTGATGACCGAGTACCCGGAAGCGGCGCTCATCCCCGAGAGCCCATGGCTGGCGGATCCGTCGTTTGCGAAGACAGAATGGAAGTCCATGATTGCCGCCGACAGCACCCGCACCGCTCTTGCGTGGACGCCGTGGGATTTTGGGCTCATGCCGTCGCGCTGGGTGCTGCAGGTCCGGCGCGCCGGAAAGTGGCACACGCTGATTCTTTCGGGCACCCGCGCCGGGGAGACCTTCGAGACCGACGGAGCGGACACGATCGTGCTGACCCCGGTCTCGCGGACGGGGGCGCTCGGATTGGCTCGCTGCTGGCAATCCGCTGCGGTTCCCTAGCGCAAATCACGCGGCTGCACTCGGGAGACTGCTCCGGGTCGGGTGCCGAAAACTTCCGCGGAACATTCCGAATCAAAGTCGGGCGGTTTCTCGCTTTCGCCGTTGGCGCGATAGCGGCGACGGGGTATCTTCGTCGGAACAAGAGCGGGAGCGATTGATGAAGAATTGGAAAGAAGCGGCGTACGCGGGTGTTTTCGGCTTGGCGTGCGTTGGCATGGCCGGTGCACTGGTTGTCCAGAGTGACCCGTTCGGCGATCGCTATTTCAACAGTTCGTTCGTGAACTGGGAAAGCCCCCACGTTCATCCACTGGACAAGTCTCCTGACGGCACCCGCCTCCTGGCAGTGAATACGGCCGATAACCGCCTCGAGGTTTTCGACATAAGCCACGGGCTCCCGTATTCGCTTGGTTCCGTTTCGGTCGGCCTCGACCCGATTTCGGTTCGCGCCCGCACCAACACCGAAGCCTGGGTGGTCAACCGCATCAGCGACACGGTGAGCGTCGTCGATCTGACCACGATGAACGTGATCCGCACCATGGCTACCAAGGACGAACCGAGTGATATCGTGTTCGCGGGCAGCCCGCAGCGGGCGTTTGTGACGTGTTCTGTTGCCAAAGTCGTGCAGGTGTTCGGCGTAACGGGGGGAGATGCGCCGCTCGCTGAGATTCCCATCCAGGGAGAGTCGCCTCGCGCGATGGCGGTCAGTCCGGATGGCTCGACGGTGTATGCCGCGGTCTTTGAATCCGGCAACGGCACGACGGTGCTCGGAGGGGGCGCGACGGCGGGGATTGGCGGCGCTGTTCTGAGTTTTCCGCCCAATGTCGTCAACATCTTTGCCGGGCCTTACGGCGGCGTGAACCCACCGCCGAACGTCGGCACCATGTTCGTCCCTGCCAAGAACCCCGCGGCGGGCACGCCTCCGCCCGTTGCATTGATTGTTCGCGATGACGGAACCGGAAACTGGTTTGACGACAACAACGGCGACTGGACCGACCTTGTTACAGGCGCGGGTGCGAGCAAGTCGGGCAGACCCACCGGTTGGAAGTTACTCGATAATGATCTTGCATCGATCGACGCGAATTCGCTGAGCGTGTCGTATGCCCGCCGCCTGATGAACCTGTGCATGAGCGTCGGCGTGAATCCGGTGACCGGCGAGATCGCCGTCGTGGGCACCGAGGCGACCAACCACATCCGCTACGAGCCGAACCTCAAGGGAAAGTTCATCCGCGTCGAGATGGCGACCGTACAGCCCGGCACCCTGGCATCGACCGTTGTCGATCTCAATCCGCATCTGACGTACACAACATCCAGCATCCCGCTGGCCGAACGCCAGAAATCTCTTGGTGATCCGCGCGCCATCGTCTGGAACAGCGCAGGCACCACGGCCTACGTCGCCGGCATGGGCTCGAACAACGTGATCGTCATCAATCAAGCCGGCGCACGCGTGGGTTTGCAGCAGACGATCGAAGTGGGCGATGGCCCGACGGGCCTTGCGCTGGATGAAGCACGCGATCGGCTCTACGTGATG
Source organism: Phycisphaeraceae bacterium (assembly GCA_019636565.1). Lineage (GTDB taxonomy): Bacteria > Planctomycetota > Phycisphaerae > Phycisphaerales > UBA1924 > JAFEBO01. The sequence goes on along the minus strand of JAHBXG010000010.1, from coordinate 90,690 downwards.
AACAAGTTCTCCGGTTCGATCTCCGTCGTCTCCCTCGCGAGCGAGCAGGAGATTCTCCGCGTTCCGTTCTTTGATCCGACGACCGCCGACATCAAGGCCGGGCGCAAGCACCTGTACGACACGCACCGCAATTCCGGGCTTGGCCAGATCTCGTGCGCATCGTGCCATATCGACGCCACGATGGACCGCCTGGCGTGGGACCTTGGTGACCCCAGCGGCACGGTTGACCCGCTCACGGGTCTCAACCTCGGGTTCGGCCTCCCGGGCCTGACCTCCGGCTTTGCCCCGTTCCACCCGATGAAAGGCCCGATGATGACGCAGACGCTGCAGGACATCATCGGCCACGAGCCGCATCACTGGCGGGGGGATCGGGCGGGAATCGAAGCCTTTGCGAACGCGTTTCTTGCACTCCAAGGCGGCGATGGTCCGCTCGGCGCGGGCGAGATGCAGGAGTTTGAGAACTTCCTGGCGACGATCACCATTCCGCCCAACCCGTTCCGGAACCTCGACAACACGCTGCCGACGAATCTGCCGCTGCCGGGCCACTTCACCACCGGGCGCTTCGGTGCCGCGGGCCAGCCGCTTCCGAACGGGAACGCGTCCAACGGTCTGTCGATCTATCGCAGCAACGCCCGCAAGCTCGACGCCGGCGCTCTCTCCTGTGTCAACTGCCACACGGTGCCGACCGGCATGGGCACGGATTCGACCTTTTCAGGCTTGAACTACGTCGCTATCAGCCCCGGTCCGAACGGCGAGCGCCACCACGCCGTGGTGTCGGTTGACGGCTCGACCAACATCACCATGAAGATCCCGCAACTGCGCAACCAGTACAAGAAGACCGGCTTCAACGCGACGCAGATGGAGAACACGGCAGGCTTTGGTCTGCTCCATGACGGTTCGGTGGACTCGATCGAGCGATTCGTCGCCGAGCCCGTATTCAACGTTCAGAGCGATCAGGAAATTGCCAACCTCACCGCGCTCATCCTGGCATTCTCCGGGTCCGAGATGGCGGTTTCCGGCTCGAACAACCCGTTCGATCCGCCCGGGCCTTTGAGCAGGGACACTCATGCCGCAGTTGGCAAGCAGACCACGCTCGTGAGTTTCGCGACCGCGACCGAATCGCAACTCTCGCTTCTCTCGCAGTTCGAGGCGCTGGCGAGTGTGGGCAAGGTCGGCCTTGTCGTGAAGGGGCGAGTCAACGGGGTTTCGCGCGGTTGGGCCTACCAGGGAGGCATGTTCCAGCCCGACAAGGCCGGTCCGCTTGTCACGCTCGCATCCGTAAAGAATCTCGCTTCACTCGGCAACGAGCAGACTTGGATGATCGTGCCCAAGGGCAGCGAGGTGCGCATCGGCATCGATCGCGATCTCGACGGCATCCTCGACGGCGACGAGCGGGCGCCGTGCCCGGGCGATCTCAACGCGGACGGATTCGTAGATGATGCCGACTTCCAGATCTTCGTGGTCAACTACGACCAGTTGGTGGTTCCGCCCGCGAGCATGGCCGCGGATCTGAACCGCGATGCGCTTGTAGACGACGCCGATTTTGTGGCGTTCCTTGCGGGGTACAACCAGTTGCTGTGTCCGTGAACTACAGGCGCGATTCCTACGCCACCACTTCCGCCTTCGAGATCACCACCGGCTCCACCGGCACATCGCTCATGCCTTGCTTGGAAGTGGTCTTGACTTTGCGGATCTTTTCGACCACTTCCATGCCGCTGATCACCTTGCCGAAGACGGCGTACGCAGCGCCGTCGGATTGAGGGCGATCGAGGAACGCGTTATCGACGGTGTTGATGAAGAACTGGCTGGTAGCCGAGTCGGGGTTGCCGCCCAGGCGCGCCATCGCGACCGCCCCGCGCACGTTCTTGAGACCGTTCTGCCACTCGTTCTTGATGGGCTTGTTGGTCGTTTTCTTGCCCAGGTCGGCCGTGTGCCCGCCACCCTGGATCATGAACGAATCGATCACGCGATGGAAGACCGTGCCTTCGTAGTGGCCGCTCTTGACGTACGCGACAAAGTTCTCCGTGCTGACCGGAGCCTTCTTGGGGTCGAGTTCCATCACTATGTCGCCGTGCGAGGTGGTGAGTTTGACTTGCATGGTCAAGGGTAGGGTTTGAAGGGAGCAACGGGACAAACGGACAAATAGAATTGTGCTTGGCACCCCGCATCATCAGCCTGCTCCCGTCCGCGACCGAATCGCTCTGTGCGATCGGGGGCGGCTCGCTCCTGGTCGGTCGCTCGCACGAATGTGACTACCCGCCGGAGATCGCGCGACTGCCCGTCCTCACTTCACAATCCATCGGCCCCGAGCCCGAGGCCGATCCCGCCGCGATCGATGCCAGAGTCCGCGAGCAACTTGCATCGGGCCAATCCCTTTACTCCGTCAACGAGCAACTCCTCCGCGATCTCAAGCCCGATCTGATTCTCACGCAGGATCTGTGCGAGGTTTGCTCGATCGATCTGAAAGCGGTCCGGCGCATCGCGGAGACCCTGCCATCCCGACCCGATATCGTCAGCCTCAATCCGCAGACCTTTGAGGGCGTGCTCGATGATCTCTACACCATCGGGCGCGCCGCGGGGCTTGAGAAACAGGCCATCGAAACCGTCACCCGCCTGCGGGAACGAATGTTTGCCGCGGCCGAGTTTGTCAACGCGTTTGAGGATGGTCCGTCCGTTGTCTTTCTCGAATGGACCGACCCTCTCTTTGTTGGGGGGCACTGGACCCCTCAACTCATCGAGCGTGCCGGGGGCCGTCATCCGCTCAATGCCCCGATCCCAAAAGAGCATGCCGGCGCAGCCGCGGGCCCGCAGATGGCCGAACGAATCGCGGGCAAGTCGATTCGCGTCGCGCCCGAAGTGGTGGGGGCGCTGAATCCCGACGCGGTCATCATTTCACCGTGCGGCATGAACCTCGCGCAAACCCGCCAATGCGCTGCGGCGCTCTCCCGCAAAGCGTGGTATTCCGATCTCAAGGCCGTACGGAACGGACGCGTCGCGCTCGTCGATGGGAATCAGATGTTCAACCGCCCCGGGCCGCGACTGGTCGATGCCTTCGAGTTTCTGGTTGGCTGGCTCAACAATCGCCCCGAGATCATCCCGCACGGCTTTCCGTGGGAACGCGCGTAGCCGCGATCAGTTCACGACTGTCCAGCCCGGCATCGGGTTGAATTCTTTCTTCGAGCGTGCGATAGAAGCGGTATCCGGGCCGAGGTCGCGCTGATACACAATCCCCTGCTTGGAAATCATGAACGACATCACTCCCGATGTGCCGTATTCAGCCGGGAAAGCGATGACGGCAAAGCCGCGCGTCATGCGTCCGTTTTCCAGGTACGACTGCTGTCCGCCCGGCGCGTATCGACCCTGCTCGGTCAGGATGCGATAGAAATAGCCGTGATAGGGATGAGGCTGGCCGTCGGCGCTTCTGCGATAGCCCTCCGCGCTCGCCTGTGCCGCGAGATCGCCCAGCGGGCTCTGTGCTTCGCCCGGCTCGCTCGGCCAGAACAGGCCGTTCTTCGTGCCCGAATCACTCAGAAACTTCTGTGCATACGCCGGAGGCATCCCGCCATCCGGATCCATCATCAGGTAATCCGACTGCGCATCCGCAATCGCGCGGCAGGTCTGGATGCAATCCAATTCGTTGCGACCAATTCGTCGAGCGTTTATTTCTTCAATGCCCGCCGCCGTATCGAACCGCCAACCGTCTGAATCATGAATGATCGGGAACGCCATCGGCCAGCGATCGTCGCCGACCTCAAGTGTCATGGAACCGCCCTCGTTTTCGACGAGCCGGTGGCTCTCGTCATATTTTCTCAAGAACGTCTGAATGTTCGCGCGGTCCGCGATCTCATCGCCTGATCCGAGGAGCTTCGAATCTACGCCGAGAATACGGGTGAGCGCCGCTTGATCGTCGGCACGCAGCGCCCCGACTCCGGCATCAATCGCCGCCTGGGGGGTTTCGAAAGCTTCCCCTTGGGACACGACCGGATCCTGCGGAGGATTCGATGCGCAGGATGTCGCCAGCAGGGCGGTCAAGCCGACTGAGGCACAGGCCAGAACGGGAAGCACGCGGCGCGAAACGAGTTGAAGCATGTTTTCGATCTCGATGAGGAATGAGAATCTGATCCGGGAACCTGGATTGATTAGCGCCTTCCGCGCCCGCCGCCTCCGCTGCGAGAAGGCGTCGAACGAGAACCCCCGCTCGGACGTGACATCTGCTGCCCGCCGCTCCGGCTGGCGTTGCCGCGGCTGCTGGCTTCACGCGTCGCATTTCCACGATCAACACCGCTGAATGCACCCGAATTGCCGCTGCTCTGCCGGTTCTGCATCTGCCCGCCCCCTTGGCGGTTCTGTGCATTCTGGGAGGCCTGGTTTCGATCAAAGTTTCCCTGTCCGCCTTGGCGATTCTGGCCCTGACCCTGACGGTTCTGCATGTTCTGCGAGGCCTGATTGCGGTCGAAATTGCCCTGACCACCCTGCCGGTTCGAAAGCCCTTGCCCGGAAGCCTCTCTCCCGCGATACTGCTCCCGTGCCTGCGTCGCCTGCGTACTTGAGACGCCGCCGTACTGCCTTGCCGTCGCGCTATTGGAATACGGTGCACCCTGCCGGTGAGACGGGTCGTGCTTCCAGGCGGTGCCTTGGGCGTTGTTGACGTTCGCTCGATTCACGTTCGCGTTGTTGACATTGGCCCGGTTGATGTTCGCGTTATTGATGTTCGCGTTGTTGATATTGACGTTGCGGTTGTAGTTGTTGTTGATGTTGACCGATCCGCCGTGCCAGTTGCAACTGCCCCAGGCGTTGTTGCTCCAGATCGCGCCGCACGCGACACCGATGCCGAACGAAAGCGCGGCGGTCCCGGCGACGTATCCCGGCGGGTAGTAGGGGTAGGGGGGGTAGGCCGGATACGGCCACGCGCCGTAAACGACCGTCGGGTTGTACTGGGGCACGTACACCACCTGCGGGTTCGCCGGCTGGATGATGATCGTCTGCGTCTGTGAGCCTGCCGCGGCAGGCTGAACAGTGACGGTCTGCTGCTGATTGGATTGCAAATTGCCCGCCTGCTGCGCCTTGGCGCGCAGGCGCTGCACGGCGTCCATCACGTCTTTCTGCTGCGAGATGAACGCGTCGCCGATCTTGGAAGTGATGTCCAATTTCTCGCTCATCATGCTCAGCACGTCGGGAAACTGCACGAGCGACTTCACGCTCGCGTCCCACGTTTCGGATTCGAGCGCCTTGGCGAGCGCGTCACCCTTCAGGTCCTTGTGGGCCTTTGCCCAGCGATCGGCCTGCACCACCTCGATCGGGTAGGTCGAGGCCATCAGGATCTGGGAGAGCAGTTCATCCGGGTAGAGCGCGATCGGAGCGACCAATTGGTCGATCTGTTCCGCGGAGAGCTTGTCGCCGGCCGGCGCAGCAGCCGGGGCCGCAGCCGGTTTCGCGGAGTCTTGGGCAAAGAGGATGCGAGTGGGTGAGCCGAGGCAAAGCAGTATCAGGGGAAGAGCAAGACCGCGTTTCATAGAGGCACTCCTGAAGCTATCCGCAGTATACCGTGGCCCTGCCGACAGAAGTCGTGCGCCAAGTCCCGAGACAAGGTCAATTCTCAATGTTCTGTCGTTTTCTGTGCGGTGCCACTTCCCCTCCGGGGCGCATTGCAGAGGAAACCATTCTTTACTTTGTGTCGTGCTGCACACGGGCAAGCACTTCGCGTACGCCCGCGATTCGTTGTAGAAGAGTCTTGAGTCGCTCGAAGGCAAGCTGGGCGGCCTTTTCCTCTTCATCGGTCCCGTTGTCGATTTCTTCCACAACAGTCTCGGTATACAGCGTGATCCGCTTCTGATCGCGCCACGTTCTCTTGAAAGAGATTCTGAATCCAAAGGGATTGCCCGCCGTCGTCAATGCTTCGACGATGCGGTTGCGATAGTCGTTCGAGGTCGTCTGCGTGACACGAACCTGCAGATACAAGCCCGTTTCCCAGGTATCGAGCCGTATCGCCAGCCACGAGCGTGCATCCTGATTCGAATACACGCTAAGTGGTGGCAGAAATGGAAGCCATGAGCGCGGTACGATCTTCGTCACGCGCGATTCATTCAAGACCACTTCGCAATCAAGTCCGGATTCTCGGACAAGCTCCGCAAAGCGAGCATGGACGCCGCCCCCAATCGTTCCGACGTTCTCAAAAATGAGATCGACGGCGCGTCGATGGTTCGAGTAAATGCGACGGCACAACTCTTCGATCTTTGCGTCGTTCATAAATCGGCTTCCGATCAGGCCAAGATAGTGGTCCAGGAATATGGCGACGTCCGCGCCAAGCGAGCCTGCGGCGGTTCGCTTCACGCGCGACAAGACTCGGTGCAGATCGACATACGAATAGTCGATCCAGCTTTCGTCCGACGCCTCTTGACCGCTAGCTGCAAGGAAAACAAAGAGCGCTGCAGCATTGCCGAACTCGGCATGAACTGCCTGTGCGTATCGGTCAAGTTGTTTGCTGTGTTCGCCTGAATCAATCTTGTTTTCGACAACCACAACAAAGGGCGGATTGCGCGAGCGAATCAAGAGATCGAGGTTTTTCCATTCTCGGCGGATTTCAATCGCGTGCAGGTCCACGCCATCCAGAAGAACAGGAGACAATGGAGGCGTCTGGCCCGCTTCTCGCGCCTTCTTCAGCATGTCCATGAGCACGGCTTTTAGAAACAAGTCGCCTTGCCCGTGTGATCCATTCGGATCGAGCAGCCATGCGAGGAAGTTACTGTGACGAATCTCTACCCGCTCAATGCGAAGTGCATCGAATACATTGAACCGGCCAATTCGTTCCTCTAGTTCAAGCAGTTCATCGTTCTCTACGACAAACCGCTCGAGTGCCTCTAGGTCTGTGGGATCTGCAGCACGGGTCATTGTTCTTCCAGACTATCAAATAGAAGTAGCGATCCTCTTACCCCTTGGCCATTACCGCCACCGGCGGCTCCAGCGGCAGCATCCGCGCAAACCGCATGTACGCGTCGTACTGCGCCCGAATTTCGGTCAGCGAATCCCCGCTGAACTTCTCGGTGAACGCCCGCGCGATCTCGAACGCTGCGACATTTTCCAGCACCACGCTCGCGGCGCTCACGGCGCACACGTCGCTGCGCTCGTAGCTGCTCATCTGGCTTTCTTTGGTGTTGAGGTCCACGCTTGGCATCCCGCGCAGCAACGTCGCGATCGGCTTCATCGTGCCGCGCACGACGACGGGCATGCCGTTGGTCATGCCGCCTTCGGTTCCGCCCGCGTTGTTGCTGTCGCGCACGAAGCCCAGGTGAGCGCTGCCCCGCAGTTTCGCGTCGTACCGGATAGGGTCGTGCACTTTGTGGCCGGGCAGGAACGCGCACTCTTTCCCCAGCCCGATCTCGACAGCCTTGAAGGCCTGGATCCCCATCACGGCGTACGCGAGCCTCGCGTCGAGCTTCGTGGTCCAATCCATGCACGAACCCAGGCCGATTGGGCAGCCGAAAACGTGAGCCTCCACAAGCCCGCCCACCGTGTCCTTGTCGATCTTGGCCTGGCGGATGATCTCGCACTGCTTCGCCGTCACGGATTCATCCGGGCAGTACGTTTCGCTGGCATCGCGGATCTTCTTCATTTCCTGCCAGTTGCCATCGGTCACGACCGCATCGGTTTTCGCATCCAGAATGCTGCGCACGAATCCGAACGCCTCGATCCCGAACTCGCGGAGCAGGCACCGCGCCACCGCGCCCGCGGCCACCCGGCTTGCCGTCTCGCGTGCGCTCGCTCGCTCCAGCGTTTCGCGGCAGTCGGTCGTCAGCCACTTCACGCTCCCCGCCAGGTCGGCGTGCCCGGGCCTGGGCCGATACACCGGGGGCGTCTTCTGAAGGTCGTCGAGGCGCGAATCGTTGTTCCTGATCACCATGGTCAGGGGTGCGGCGATCGTTTTGCCCCGCCTCACGCCGGTCAGAAACTCCACGGCGTCCTGCTCGATGCGCTGGCGCCCGCCCCTGCCGTACCCGCCCTGGCGGCGCACCAATTCCGCGTTGATGAAGTCGAGATCGAGGTCAAGCCCGGCGGGTAAGCCCGTGATGGTGATGACAAGGGCGGGGCCGTGCGATTCGCCGGCGGTCTGATAGTCGAGAACTGGCATGCGAGAAGGGTATTCTGCCGGGCGGAGTCATCAGCCTCGGTCGCTGAGCACGAGTGGCCTAGTCCCGCTTCATATTCACAAACTGCAGCGGCAGTTCCAGATCCGCCTTCTGGAGCATCGCCATCACGCTCTGAAGGTCGTCGATCTGCTTGCCGCTGATCCGGATTTCGTCTCCCTGGATCGAGGCCTGCACCTTCATCTTGGTGTCCTTGATCATCTTGACCATTTCCTTGGCCTTGTCCTGCGGGATGCCGTTACGGATCTTGGCCTGGCACTTGACGTTTCCGGCAAGGGCGGGCTCGACCTCGCCCCAATCAAAGGAACGGGGCAGGATGCCCCGCTTCATGCAGGCGCTCTCGAACATTTCCTTCAGGCCCTTCATCTTGCTTTCGTCGGCCGCGACGAGCTTGATGCCCTGCTCTTTCTTTTCGCCCTCCTTGACCAGTTCGATCTCGGTGTGCGAGCCCCGGAAATCGAAGCGGGCCATGACGGCTTTCTTCGCGTTGTTGATGGCGTTATCAAGTTCGGCGAAGTTGAGTTTCGAGACGATGTCCAAGGACGGCATGAAAACCCCTTTCAGAAGGGGCGATTGTATGAAGCGGAGCGTCGGCGGCGTTGAGTGAGTTCGCCACCTCCCCATCGCTTTCTGAGTTTCTTACGGACACACCAGTTCGTTGTACGCCACGACAAACTCGACGAAGTCGCCGTCGTCCACAAACCCGTCGGCATTCAGATCCGCCGGACAACCGCTGGGCATCGATGGGTCCGCACAGTCCAGGATGTTGTACGCGACGACGAAAGTCGGAAAGTCGGAATCGTCCACGAAGCCGTCTTGATTCAGGTCCGCCGGACATCCGGGCGGGATGTAGGTCAGCCGCACGATCGCAGCCCCTCCGCCATTCGATGTCGTCGCATCCGGGCTCGTCGAATTCCCGCCCCCCGCCGCTGCGGCACTGTTGTTCGCGGCATCGCCCGAGGTCCCGCTCTCGGATCCCGCTCCTGTGTTCCTCCACTCGATCACGAGCGGGCCGCCCCGATAGACATAGTGCTGATCGAACGCGATGACCGGGCCCCAATCCTTCGGAATCGGGCCTCCGAGCGGAACGCCCCCGGGGTACGCGTTCTTTGCGAGCGGGAGCGGACCCGCCTTTACCTGCTGCTTTTCTGCGATGTTGGCCCCAAAGGTGCTGCTAAAAGCCGCGGGCGTCAGATTGCTCGTGCCCATGTAGATGCGATAGTCCGCGACCGTGAAACTGTTGCGCGGCCACGGCAGCAGCGCAAAGTTGTTGTCCTGCCGGGTCTGGAACCCAGTGATGCGGCTGCCAATCGGCACGCTCTGCATTTCCTGCTCCGAATACATGGTTTGCACCGTGCCGCTTCCGGATCCGATCGGAATTGATGTGTTGATCGGGCCCTCCGCGTTCGCAAACGCTGCTGGCAACACGATGTGCTGCTCCGCACGCACGCTCATCCCGCCGATGGCGCCAGCAGCCAGCAGAAGACCCGTCTCGACCCCTCGCTTGGCCATGACTGTTCTCTCTTTCAGATACAGAGGCGATCGTGGTTTGCCGCTTCTTCGTCTCTTCGTCTCCTCTTCTGCTCCCGTCACGGACACACCAATTCGTTGTACGCGACGACAAACTCGACAAAGTCCGCGTCGTCCACAAAACCGTCGACGTTCAGATCCGCCGGACAACCGCCGGGCATTGACGGATCCGCGCAGTCCAGAATGTTGTACGCGGCGACAAAGATTGGAAAATCCGCATCGTCGACGAATCCATCCTGATTCAGGTCGGCCGGGCAGCCGGGCGGAACATACGTGAGCCGGATGATCGACACGCTCCCGCCGTTGGATGTTGTCGCCTCGGGACTGGTCGCATTGCCTCCTCCCGCCGCGGCCGCGCTGTTTGTCGTCGCATCGCACGCGGTGCCGCCCGCGCTCCCGGCGCCGGACGTCCTGAACTCAATCACCAGCGGTCCGCCGTGATATGTGTATGGAGAATCAAGCGGAATCACGGGGCCCCAGGCGCGGGGTGGGCCGTTGATCGGGCCGCCGGGATAGGCGTTTTTCGCCAGCATGAGCGCGCCGGACCTCACCAGTTCCTTCTCGATGATGTTGTCCGCGAACGTGTTGCTGAAGGTCGCCGGCGTTCGGAGGCTCTTTCCCATGAATACCCGAAAGTCCGTGATCGTGGCGTCATTGCGTGGCCAACCCGTGAATCCGAGAATGTTGTCCTGCCGCAACTGGAATCCGGTGATGCGGCTGTTCACCGGCACGCCGGACATCTCACCCGCTGAATACATCACCTGAAAAGTGCCAGTTCCCGAAGCGATCGGAATGTTGTTGCTGATCGCACCCTCGGTGTTTGCAAACGTTGCGGGCAGCACGATGTGCTGTTCCGCGGCCAGACACCACCACGCCGCCACCATTGCCGCGCCTGCGGCAACCACCACGCCTCGATGTGCCATGTTGAGCCCTCCATCCCAATTAGGCTACCGCGCACCGCAACCCCCGCCAGTCCCCGGGCCGTTGAATCGGCCCTCGGCATCGCCAGTTCCCCGACCCGATTTGTCCGCCCAAGCGGCCCTGTTCCTTCGCGAGGCTGCTCGGAATTGCTTGAGGGCGGCGCGTCGTCGATTCGGGCCGGGTGTGTAGCGCCCAGTTCCGCGTCGCAAAATGTGCTTGCGGCGCAGCGTCGCCTCGAGTATCCTCACATCGTGCGCCGGGTCTCGTGAGGGAGTCCCATGCGTCAGCGTTTATCGCTGGGGACCAGAGCCGAAGCCGCCCGTCGAACCAACCGACGGAGGGCGAGGGCCGATGGCCCTTTGCATCCGTCCGTCATCCGGCTGCTGGATCACCCGGGCTACGCGCAGATTGGGCGATTCGCCAAACACACGAACTACCCAGGGACGCACACCCTCCACGTCGATCCACTTCGAGAGGGCAATATCCTCACCCTGCGCCCGCACCGCAAGCGTCGCCACGGTGCTGCTCGCACTCTGGCTCGCAGCGCTGCGTTCCGGCAGATCGACTCGCCAGATTTGACCGGCCCCGATCGAGTTCGTGATCGCGGCTTCCATTTTCACGGGCGTCTGTGGATCCGGCGGCAGGGCATCGCCCGCCCAGACCATCGCCTCGATCGCCCCTGCAGAATCGTTGGTGACAACAAGCTGGTTTGGGCTGCCGGCTCCGCCCGCGCACCCTCCCAGCAGAAGCGCGGCAAACAGGCCCAAGGCGACGCGTGCGATATTCACAGTTGCGCTCCGGTTACTGCAAGAGGACTTCTTCACCGCCCCGGTCGTTCCAACTCAGGCGAACCGTGTCTGCGTGATCGGTGAACGCGTAAAGCCGGAAACCGCCGGCACGCTCGGTCACTACCCATTCGCCGCTCAGGTACTTGCGATCCTGCCCGCTTGCCTTGATCGTCAGCACAACGACCTTGCCCGGTACCCCGATGTTTCGTGAATCGGTGTCGCCGGGAGCGATCGTGAAGGCGTCACCCAGCGGTTTGCGCATCCCGCCTGGCGTCTCCGCCTCGAACGGCTGCACCGTAAGCGTCGAGGTGCTGTCGTTTCGGAAATAGAAAGCGCCCATCATCCCGGCGCCCGGAGGAGGTGCAGGTTTGTCGGACGCACACCCCGCCAGGATCGCAACGGCACCCACCGTAAATGCCAAGAAAAGGCTCCGCATCGCGATGCTCCCGGTCGGGGATTCCGAAACGGCTCGCAAGTCAGTTTCCGCCGACTTCCTGGTTCGATCCCTCGTAATAGAGGTGCACGTACCCGTCGGAGCCGTCGCGCGCCTGGAGGTTGTAGCCGCCGCCCTGGTTGGTCGCGATCCACGTGCCGTAGAAACCCTCGCGCCCGCTGATGGCGGTGACCGTGACGGCAACGTATCGCGCGCCCTCGATCGCTTCATCCTGCGTCTGGCGCGAGAGCCCCACGAAGCGAGTCGCGCTCTGGCCCGGCATCACGATGAAGAAGTCCGGAAGCGGAAATAGCAGTTCCCCCGCCTCGTTCGAGACGTATGGCTCGATCTTGAGCGTTGCGCCGCTCTCGTTGGCGATACCGACCTCTGCGCCGGATTCACCCCAGCCGCTGGAGTCGTTGCCGAATCCGCCGCCTCCGGCGCCCAGTCCGTCGCCCGAGCCCCCGCTTCCCGATCCGGTGGCGCAGCCCACTAGAAGAATCGCGCCCGAGGCGAGCGTTACGCAAAGCAAACCGGATTTCCGGATCGATGCCAAGTTCATTTGGGTCCTTTCAGTTGGCTTGTGTTGTATCAAGTTTTTGGCGGTTTCGCAGGAACTTCGAGCTCATCCACAATCGTCCGTCGCATGATTACCTTTCCCGATTCGGTCTGGCGAACCTCCTCGGTCGTTTCCTGCCGCACGATCTGCTTGTTCGAGGACGGGGTCACCGGTTCCTGCACGCCCTTCCAGATGTGACCGAAGAACTCCCCGAGTGAACGGGAGAGCGACTTGCTGTCCTTGGTGGCCATGCGGGATTGTTGCCCGCATCGCCGTGCGGCGAGCGCGCTCAAAGGATGAAAATGGGCGTGAAGGCCTTGAAGGACCGTCACGCCCTGCGCGAAGAAAACTTGGTTGCGGCCGCCCGGCATAGGCCGCGATATTGAGCACGGGCGGCCGCGAAAGCCCCGCGGCGCCGAACGGACGCCGCGAGACAAAGTGGGTGAAAGGTCCTACTTCGGTTCGTGGTCACGAACATCGCGATCACGACGGGCGGGGTTCCCCCTCCGGTTGTTCCAACTGTTGTTGTCCCAGTCGCGGTCGTAGTAGTACGGCTCGGAGATTCCGAAACTCTGATAGATTGTCCGGAATTGCGAGTCGTTCGCGAGCATCGCGAGGTCGCTCGGCGTTTCCGGGGCACTCGTGATCATGGCCTTGGTGGCGTCGAGATTCACGCCGTCCGTCGTCACGACCATCGCTACGCCCCACGGAATCAGGCGCTTGGTGTCGGCGATGCCGAGCACGTTCTGGTCGGGATCGATCGAGAGGAACACGACCCGGCCGGTGCCGGTTTCGACGATGAGATCGTCCACCTTGCCGCAGTCCTCACCCCGGGCGTTGATGTGCTTGCCATCAATCTCGGAGTTCAGCAGGAACGGATAACCAATCGGCTGATTGGAATTGCTCTTCTTCCAAGACCACCAATGGGCCTTGCCCGAATTATCGTAAAGCGAGGTGTCTTTCGACTGCACGTTGTACGATCGGGCGACAACGACGGGGCGGCCGTCGCGATCGACGCGCGAAACAACGACATCAATCGGTGCATCGCGATAGATCGCGTTGGAATTGCCCGCAAGGTAGTAAGACGGGCCGAGGACAACGTCTTCCTCGTTGCCATCGTTCGTACGGACGGTCACGACCATTTCTTCGGTGGCGCTGCCCGGTACCGCACGCCGATCGACGCGCGTCACGGTGCCCTTGATATGCGTGCTATCGCTGCCTGCCGAAGACGGGTAGTAGTTCTGAGGCGTGCGGTAATAGTCGCGGCTCAGGCGGCTGGAGAGACTGTCTTCGGTGCCGCTCCAGTTCTTTTCATCGAACTCCGGCCAGAGCTTGGCGTTCTCGGGAGTCGTCTCGAGCGTGAGTCTCCGGTCGTTGGGATCCCACCCGAACGAAGAGAACGGGATCGCCACCTGCTTGGAACCGATGCCCAGGAAGCCCCCGGCACTCAGCACCACGTAGGCCACGGCGCCGGAGCCACGATCGATGATCAGGTCGCTGATAGAACCGATGTTTTTCTTTGCCGCGTTCTCGACGGTCGCGCCCCGCAGTTTGTCGGCCGACGCATAGGTGCGCGACGAGTAGACGTACGTTGGGGCTGCGTCCGCGTGGGGGGTCGCCGTTCTCGGCGGCATCTGCTGCTGAGTCGCGGGTTCGCCGGCAACGCACAAGCAACCGCCAACGGCGGCCGCCAGCAAACAAGCGGACACAGTTCGGGTCTTAGTGGACATGTTGGAACACTCCTTTCACTTCGTCCTTGTGCGAGCGTTTCGACGCGAGGCACAAGATCGCATGAACGTCCAAATGTTGCGTCCATCACGCCAACACAGCATGATTCCTCCGTAAAAAACGACTCACAATTTCGGAAAACCAGCACCTCTTCTGAATTGATATGGCAAGCGTCGCTGAACAAAGCAATCTACAAGCGGAACTCAAACAAAGGTGACCCATCACCATGATTGTGAATTCATGCGCCGCTCACCGCGCTGCAATCTTCAGGCCGCATAAACAGCATGTCCGCAGAGTTCACATCCCAAGTGTTCGATGAAAGGGGTCCAGCCATGAACACCAAGGCCAAGCCAGGCACGCCTCGAATCAGCCGAAGGCGAATTGCCGATGGGCGTCCCCGGATCGCGGGCCGCTGCGCCGGAGATCCCCGTGCGCATCCGGCGGGTCGCGGACGGATGCCGGGCAGGCTGTAGTTCATTTGTCAAAGGCGTCGGCGACCGCGAGTGTTGGGCCACGAATTGGAGAGACAGTCGATGAAACTGAATTCGCTTTCCGATCTCCTGCTCGATCAGATTCGCGATCTGCACAGTGCCGAGACGCAACTTGTCGGCGCGCTTCCGAAAATGGCGAAAGGCGCTGCGAGTCCTGAACTTCAGCAGCTCTTCACCGAGCACCTCAAGCAAACGCGCGGGCACGTTCAGCGCCTCAAGCAGGCCGCGGAGATTCTTGGTGCCAAGCCCACCGGCAAGACATGCAAGGCGATGAAGGGTCTCGTCGAAGAGGGAAAAGAAGCCCTCGGCGAAGCAGGGGAGGACGCCGTGCTCGACGTCGGACTGGTCGCCGCGGCCCAGCGCGTCGAGCACTATGAAATCGCTGCCTACGGCACGGCGGTCGCTCTCGCCGAACGGGTGGGAAATAGCGAGGTTGTGGCGTTGCTCGAAAGGACCCTTGAGGAAGAAAAACGTGCCGACAAACTACTGACGCTGGTTTGCGAGAGCAGCCTTTTTGAAGAAGCTCCAATCGAGTCGGAGAATGAACCCGCACGCGCCGGCCGGTAACCGCGAGGTTGCCGTCGGCCAAAGGAGATCCATCATGCTTTATTGGGCAGCAGTGTTCTTCGTGATCGCGCTCATCGCCGCGTTTCTTGGCTTTGGCGGAGTCGCCGCCGGTGCCGCGGGGATTGCGCAGATTCTGTTCTTCCTCTTCCTCGTCCTTTTTATCGTCTCGCTACTGGTCGGCTTGCTCCGAGGGGGCAAGCCGCAGCTTCCCTGATCTTCGTCAGCCAGCGGCGTGCCGCGCATCGCGGCGGCACGCGCTTCCCGGCGAAATGAAAAGGAGTCGCGCAAATGCCAAAGGGTGATAAACGCAGCTACTCGGCAAAGCAACGCCGTCGCGCCCGACATATCGAAGACTCTTATGAGGGACGCGGAACGGCCAGGAAAAAAGCTGAGAGGATCGCGTGGTCCACCGTCAACAAACAGGACGGTGGTGCAAGAGGACGCGGTGCGAAGTCATCGACTCGTCGCGGTTCAAGCTCGTCTTTCAGCACAGGACGGACGCGCTCCGCATCCAAGTCGCGCTAATTGTCCCGAAACCGTGTTCACAGACCTTTGTTTTTGCAAGGAGACCAGCGCATGAAATGGGATCGAATCGAAGGCAATTGGATGGAATACAAGGGAAAGGTCCGTGAGAAGTGGGGCAAACTCACCGATCAGGATCTTCAAGTCATCCGCGGCAAGCGCGAGCAACTCGAAGGCAAGTTGCAGCAGATCTACGGAAAGACCGTCGATCAGGCCCAACGCGAAGTTGATGACTTTGTCGCCAGTTGCGATACCGATCGCGCCACGTAGGCCGCAACCCACCCCTCCCCTACCCCCGTCCCGCGTCCGCGAGCACTTCATCATGAACAACCCCATCCGCATCCTTCTCGTCGTGCTTCTGATCCTGCTGCTGATCGGGTTGTTGCCCGCGTGGCCCTATAGCGCGGGATGGGGGTATTACCCCAGTGGTGGCCTCGGTCTCCTCCTGGTTGTCGTGGTAGTCGCGCTTGCACTCGCCGGACCCTCCGGCAAGATTCGCAAGGTGTGATTTCCCGCCCGCCGCTCAATCCATTCGATCGGAGGTCGCGATGACCACTGCGCACACGGACGAGGCCGAAAGGCACGACGATCCACGCGTTGATCAGGTTCAAGAGGAAGTCATGGCGGCCACCTCGCCCGACGGCCGCCCCCCGCAACTCGCCGGCGTCCGCGCTGGCTGGCGGCGAATGGCCATCATCGGCCTGTTGGCCGCAGTCGCAGCGGTGGCGCTGCTCTTTGCCACGCTCGGCCTCTCAGCAGGTTTGCTCGCGACCATCCTGCTCGCGGGGTACGTCGCTCTCACCGTGCCGGTCTGGGGCGCGGGCCTGCTCCGCGGCCAGGAAGAACGCGCCGCCCACCGCATCGCCGAGGAGGTCGTTCATCCGGAATACAACAAACCCGGCGGCTGAACGGTCACCACACTTGCCGCCTCGAAACAATGCGACCGCTACTGTGCCGCGCGCGTTCGGATGTTGTCCATCGCATTCATGAAATTGATGTACGAGTCATACGGCGAGTCGTACGGATTGAAATACTTGTGCACGTCGCCGTCGGCAAAGTACTTGGTGCACATGTAGTAGAAGTGATCGCTCGTCGTCAGTTTGCGCCAATCTTCCAGCAGGCGGGCCGCCGTCTCCGCACGGCGCGCTGCCCCGGAATCGCCCGGTTTGAGTTCGATCTGCGCCTTCGCCGCCCGCTCCTTGATCGGCTTCTCAAGCCGGAAGATCTCTTCCAGCGCGTTGCGTTGCATCGCGTTGCCGCTCCACGCTGACAGATCGCGCTCCGTATCGGCCCACGAAATAAACTCCGGAACGTCGTACTCCGCGCTCGGCGCAAACTGCGCAAACGCCTGAGAGGGCGTGATGAACTGGTTCTTGCCCGGCGCGGCATCGAAAACCTTTGCCGGCAGCGCGTCCAGAAACTGAAAGATCCCCGTGTCGGCCCACTGATGCTCGCCGAAGGTCTCATAGTCCATGAACAAGTTGCACAGGTGGGCGTCACCCGGCGAGCTCTTCGGGTCGGGCTGATTCAAGTTGTTGATCCAGCCCGCAAACTTGTCCGGCGTCAGGGGCCACTCCGACCACCCACGATTGCTGAACCGAAACGCGATGTCGTCGCTCAATCTGTAGTTCTTCAGGAGCAGCCCAAACGGTTTGCCTCCCCGCCCGATCAGATCGTGCCCCTGCACCTTCGGCGGCTTGAAGACGCACGTCGGCTTGCGGTAGCCCAGGTGCCGGTCGGTCCCTTCCGCGAGCGCGCCGGAAAACCGCTTCTGGCCCGCGCGATCCGTCATCAGCGACACTTCGCGGGCGAGCGCGTTGGAATAAATAAGTTCCGTATTACGGAAGACGGTGGGAATCTGGCCGAACAGCGACTGGATCTTCCGCGTGTGCAGATCAACCTGATCGCGGAATTCCGAAGGCGAGTAGTTGAAAGCCAGAGAGTGGTGATACGTCTCGGCCAGAAACTCACAGCACCCCGTGCGAGCAAGCTCCTTGAACAAGTCCAGCACTTCCGGCGCGAACGACTCCAACTGGTCGAGTGCTGCGCCGCTGATTGAATACGCGATCCGGAACTTTCCATCGTGTCGCTGCACCAGATCGAGCATCAGCCGCGTTGCAGGCAGATAGCACTTCGAAGCCACCTTTCGGCAGATCTCCGCATTCTTGCTGTCGTCAAAGTAAAGAGGATCGGAATCAAAAACGCTGTAGCGCCGCAGCCGGAACGGCTGGTGCATCTGAAAATAGAGAACGACCGAGGCCATGTGCTGGAGTGTACGGGAGTCCGAGGTGCCCGCGGCGCAAGCAACTCTTCAAGTTCGCACGCTCGTCACCGCCGCGATCGCCAGCGGCAGCAAGACCAGCGCGGGCACGAACACCCCAACCTGCGCCGGCAACCCCGGGATCGCCGCCGACGCTCCCAGCACGCCTCCCATCACTCCGCCCACCGCGAGCGGCGCCGCCTTGATCGACTCCATGATCATGCTCGTCGGTTCCCGCCTCAGAAAAAACGGCGTCACCACCAGCAGCGCCAGAATATTGCAGAGCATGATCGCTACCCGCCCGTAGCGGATGCGCTCCAGCTCCGCCACGCGCTGATCGCGTACCTCGACATCCCTTTCCCTGTCGCGCCCCGCATCCTCGTTGCTAAGCGCCAGCAGGTCCGGCCGGCGCAGCATCTCCGAAATCTGCGACCAGCTCAGGCTCTGGCTATATCCCGAAAAGCGTGCTACTTTCAGCGCCACCGGGTCCAGATCCGTCACAACGCGGTCCACTTTCACCCGCGGCTCCGATTGGCTGGTCCGCGATTCCGCGATTCCGTTCTCCAAATCCCATCCACCGTCCCGCCACACCGCGCGGCTGGCCGAGATCGTCCGTGTCGCCGGCCCCGAGGCCGATCGCTCGATGATCAGCACATCCAGCATCTGCTTCTTATCCGGTTCGAAACTGCGGGCGTAGAACAGCCTGCGCTGACCGTCAGGAACCAGTCGCACCGGCAGCGATTCAAGCCGGCGCTGGCTTGCCTGCTCGCGATCGCGCTGAATCAGGTCCGCGATGTTCGGAATGACGTACTCAAAGCTCAACGCCTGCACTGCCGTTACCAACAGCGCCACGAGCAGAATCGGGCGCATCAGCCGGTGCAGGCTGATCCCTCCCGCAACCGCCGCGACAAACTCGCGGTGCCGAACCAACTGAGAGCAGGTGAACCCCATCGCCCCGATGATGATCAGCCCGATCATGTAGTTGAATAACTGGATCAGTTTGGGCCACCAGTAGTCGAAAACCAGAAAAACCGTCAGCAGCAGCTTGCGGGCCGTCGAGGGGTCCCCCTCCGGCGTCATCCCCCGCTTCGCCGCGAGAACCATGAATTTGTCAAAGTTCAGCGAGAGATCGATCGCGATGATGAAACTGAAAAGGATCACGACCAACGCGATGATGTTGAGAAGGTACTGGCGGGCGATGTATCGGTCGATCGTTTTCACGGCGTTGGTCTGCTTCCGATGGCATTGTTGGAGCGCGTCGCGCGCGATCTACGGCACACGACGGAACGCCGCGGCCAAGAGCGCGCCCACCGCCCATCCCACCACAATTCCTAGAAACACATCGCTCGAAAAGTGCCGTCCCGCCAGCATCCGCGTGAACCCGCATCCGATCGCCACCGGCACCAGAATCCATCCGCTGCCCGGAAACGCTCGGGCCGTCGCCACCGCGCCCGCCATCGCCACCGTCGCGTGACTACTTGGCAGACCGAGATTTGAAACGTCGAACCAGGTTCCGTCGTGATACACCCCCGCCAGCACGTGCCTCCACACATGCCCCTGAAACTCACCCCCTTCCGACAGCGGACGTTCCCGGCCGAGCACCGCTCGCAGTACCTCAGCAACCAGCCCGCTCAAAATCGGCGCCAGCGCAATCGCGATGATGTGCCCGAATCGGATGCGGGGAGCGTTCCCGCCAAAGGCCCGCCAGAACGCATGCCCGAAGATCGCGAGCGCCACGATCAGCCACGTCCGGATATCCCCGGCTTGCCGCAAGATCTGGTACCACGCCTTTGATTCCAATTCATTCAGCCTCACCGGCCCCGCGAAGAACATTCGGAACAGCGTGTTGTCCAGCAGATTCGTGACGATCAGCCCCAGCACCACAACGGAAATGAACACGATTCGCGATCGGGTCCGTCCCTTGCGTTCCGAATCAAAGAAGTAGTCGTGGCGGATCGGGCGGGATGCTGTCATGGCCTTGCCGCTCCCACCTGTTGATCAAAGCCGAGAAAACCCCGCCCGAAATAAACCCACCGGTCCCGCCGGAGGTCTTCAGACAAATGCCCGAGATCCGTGAGCGAGCGGAACGCCGGCGACCACTGCGCCTCGCTCCCGCCGATCAAGAGCGCATTACGCCCGATCAGCCCCGGCTGCGACAGCGACATGTCCGGCCACAAGTCCCACTGCGTCCGCCGATATCCCAGCCGACTCCCCGCGACAAACACCATCGGGTGATCCGGCAGATAGAAGGTGAGTTGAGCCGCCACGCCGTAATGGTACGAAATCAGAAGGGGTGTACCCGACTCGCCCTCCATTTGCACCCTTCCCAACCTCTCAATGGCCTTGGCAAACTCCGGTGCTCCCATCAGCCGATGCAGCGCGACCTGCTTGGAAAGCCGGGGGAATCGCCCGATCAGATCCAGCCGCAGGATAAGAACCGACACAATGATCCCGTACGCCAGCGTCAGGTGCCACGCAACCTGCGCCACTGTTTCGGGCCGCTTGAGCACAAATCCCTCGCGAGGACGGTCCGCCGGCGGAATCGCGCGCCATCGCCCCATCCGCTGCCGCCAATCATCCATCCCGCCTACCACCGCCATCGCCGCCGCGGCACACAACGAGACATACCCGCCCACCGGCCAATTCGCCTCGACACTCGTCACAAACGTCGCCGCAGAATAGAAGAGCAGCGTGGTCAGTCCGGTGCTCACAAGATAGATCGCCGCGGAGCGCGCGTGCGCCTTGCCCGCCCGCCCATCACCCCGAAACCCGTCGCGAATACCCAGCCACATCAGCACCAGCACCGGCCCCGCGGCCGCCAACTGAATGCCCAGAAACTCAAACGTCCACTTCGGTGTGTAGTGATCGATCGGCGCCGTCGAAGGCCGATCCCCGCCCGGCAATTTCGCGTGACCCAGAAAATGCGCGACCGCCGGCCACCCGTTCTGCTGATTCCAGATCGCGATCGGTAGCAGCCCCGCCGCAACGCACACCAGCGCAGCCGCGATCCACCCAAGCGCGGGGCGGGCCACCCGCAGATTTGCACGATCCAGCACCGCCGCGATCATCAGGCTCGGTATCAGCAGAGCAATCGTGTACTTGAACAGGAATCCGATCCCGATCGCCAATCCCAGCACGACCCATGCCCGCCCCGACGCGCGATACATCGCGCGAAAACCCGCCCAGCACGCGACGGCCCAGAACGCCAACATCGGCCCGTCGATCGTCATCAGGAACGTACCGTTCAGAATGAACGCCGGGATGAGAAGAAACAAGGCGCCGCCCGCAAACGCCGCCCGCCGATCTCGCCATGCATCCGCACTCAAACCCGCGATCGCGAGCGCGCCGATCGCTGAATAAATGGGAGCCAGCGCCCGCACGCCCCATTCACTCACGCCCAGCGCGTGCGTCGAAAGCCAGATCGACCACGCGATCCCCGGCCCCTTCGAGTAATACGACCAATCCGGCCGCAGGCTCCACACCCAGTACTGCGCTTCATCTTCAACAAGGTTGTACGGGCAGAAAAACGCGATGTAGATCAGGCGCGCCACCGTGACCAACGCGACCAGCAGCAGCGCTTCGCGAGAGAGGCACAATCGCCACGAGGTTGGTTTCGCGTCCGGGAGCGGATCGCTCATTGCAGCAAGGGTATGGTACGAGTGGGGGCCACGTGCGCTCTTCGCCTTGCCTCAGTGCCGCCGCACAATCAGATACGTCCAAAATGTATACAACGCCAGCACCCCGACCCCCGCCCACAGCAGCGGCAACCCGATCCAACCGCTCGAACGCGCAAATTGCTGCCCGCCGCTGATCGTGATCACGCACACTAGTGCCGGAAAAAAACTCCACAGATACACCGTCAGGGGCAGACTCCGGCTGAACCGCAGCGCCGTGACCGCACCCGTCAGCATCATCACCAGACAACTCGCCGCGACCGCATACCGCTCGTGCTGCCGACTTGTGATCTCGTCCTGCAGATACGCAATCAGGTTGCGAAGGTCTCCCGCCCGGTCCGCGACATTGGGATCCGATTCGGCCGAGGCCGCCTCCGCCAGCAGCGGCAGCGTGCTCAACTTGAGCAGCGACGCCAACTGATCCTTCGGCGCCGAAAGCCCCGCCAAGGGCACGCGCTCCCTCTTGGTCGATTCTGTTGCAGCCGAATTGTCGAGGGGCGAGGACGCCACGTCGCGCAGTTCCAGCCGTAGCGCCATCTCGCCCGCCGGCCGGTCATCTGAAGTGTCGGGCGCCAGCACGACTGATTTGGCGATGTGCCGCACGCCTCCCGTGCGCGATAACCCATTGCCCTCCGGCCGCAACACATCAATCTCGACATTCCCCCCGTTTTTCGGAAGGATGTTCCATGTGCGGTTGTTACCCGGCTTGATCGACGCCGCACGGACAACCACTTGCCGACCCGCGGCATCCAGCAGCGTAAACGAGCCGGCTGCTGAAAGCGATCGCCCCATGTCGTCCAGTGCCCGCCGCAGCGCCAGTTCATCCGCAAGCCGACGCCGGCGGATATCAATCCAGCTCATCCGCTCCGGCTTGGTCCGCAACTGGCGGAGCTCATCCGAGCGCAGAAATTTCGGATCATCCGAGAGCGAAGACGGCACCGTGATCTCGTGCTGCAGCGCGCGACCTGTGACCAAGCCCGTATTGGCGTCCTTGCTCGCAAATTCTTCGAACCGCATCGCGATGCGGGTGGTGGTGCCCGAATCGGCGTTGGACGTTTCCGGATATACCCACAGCGTCGCACGCCCCGCGCTTCCTTCGCTGACGACATTGCCGTCCTCGTCCCGCTCGATCACGGTGGGACGCGCCAGCACCAGCGCCGTCCTCGCCTCCGACCCGGGCTCAAGTTCGATTGGCTGCGCCCGATCCGCGAACACCAGCAGTTTCCGCAGTTCGACGCTCTGGCCCCGGTTGATCCGCGTCGCCAGAAGTTTCGCCACATCTTCCGTGATCATGTTCTGCATCGTGACCAGAAACCGCGGGATGATCTGGGCGTTCAGCAGGAGCATCCCCCCGAACAGGATCACGCCCAGAACCGCCGCTGGCACCAGCAGCGATCGGTGGCTCACGCCGCCTGCTGCCGCCGCCACGAACTCGTTGTCGCTGCTCAATCGGTGATACACCAGCGTGCTCGCAAAGCACCCGGCGAACGGCAGCGCATATGCCAGCATCGGCGGAATCGCCAGCAGAAGGAACTTCATCGCCTCGAACGGTGCCAGCCGCCCGTCCGCCAGCGGCTTGATTGTGGCCGCGAACGCGATGACCGTCACCAGCACCGCTGTCGCCAGCAGCAAGTTGCGCGTCAACTCCCCGAAGATCGAAGTCCACAGCGAGATTGGTTGCGGTCGGGCCATGGGGTGAGTGGATTATCCGGCGCCCAGTTTGGCCAGGATGGCCTCGCGCAGCGATTTGGCGTCCCCGCTCCCCCCGGAATGCTTCATCGCCGCCCCAACCAGCCGCCCGATCGCCGCGATCTTTCCGGCCCGCACATCCGCCGCCGCCTGCTCGTTTTCCGCAATCGCCTGTTCTACCCATCGGTCCATCGCCGCGTCGTCCCGCACCGTCACCATGCCGCGTTCGGTCGCAAGCCGCTCAACCGCCGCCAATGCAGCGGCAGGATCGAGCACCGAAGACGCCGGAGCGAAACGGATGGAATCAACTCGCTTTTCCAAACCCTTCCCTGCATCCCGATTCTCTCCGTGTTCTCCGTGGTGAACTCCCTCCCCGCACAAAACACCAAACAGTTCATCCGCATTCTGATTGTTGAGTTTCCCGTCTTCGCGCAACTTGCCGATCGCCGCGACCTGCTCGGGCAAGATGCCGAGGTGATGGATCTCCCGGGCCGTCTCGTTCGCCCGCTTTGCCCCGGACTGCAGCAGGATGTTCGCCGCGAGCTTGCCTGCGCGGGCGTGAGAGAGCCCCAGAGCCTCCATCGCCTCGGTCGTGCGCTCATAAAAAAAGCACACATCGCGCTCATCGATCAGCGCCGCCGCCTCCTTCTTGCCCAGCCCGAACTCGTCCATAAAGCGGGCGAAGCGTGCGAGCGGCAATTCCGGAATCGTCGCCCGAATCCGCTCTTTCCACTCCTCGTTCACGACAACCGGCACAAGGTCCGGATCCGGGAAGTACCGGTAGTCGTGCGCATCCTCTTTTTCGCGCTGCAGCACCGTGGCGCCCCGTCCGCCCTCGGCCCGCTCGTCCCACCCGCGCGTCTGCTTTGTCCCCCGTCCCATTTCGCGCCGATCCGCCAGCCAGCGCCGGGGCTGCTCCTGAAACTCGTACTCGATCGCCCCCTGCACCGACTTGAAACTGTTCAGGTTCTTCACCTCGACGATCGGTGTCTTGATGAATTTCCCATCTGTCATCGTCAACTGCAGATTGATATTCGGCTCGAAGCGCATGTGCCCGCGCTGCATGATTCCCTCGGTGACGCCAAGAAAGCGGCAGATGTTTCGCAGTTGTTTGCAGAACATCACCACCTGTGCGCTGCTGCTGAATTCCGGCTGCGTCACGATCTCCAGCAGAGCCGTCCCCGCCCGGTTGTAGTCGGCGATCGAACCGTCGATCGGCGTTCCGCCCGGTGCCTCGTGCAGCAGTTTCCCCGCGTCCTCCTCCAGGTGCGCCCGCAGAATCCCGATCCGCGTCGGTTCCCCGTCCAGATCGACCTGCCCTTTCTCGTCTACCGCCGGCACGTCGATGCTCCCATCAAAGCAGATCGGCAGGTCGTACTGGCTGATCTGATACGCCTTGGGAAGATCGGGATAGAAGTAACTCTTGCGATCCCACTTGGTGATCGGTGCGATCTGGCACTTGAGCGCAAGCCCCACCTTGATCGCCATATCCACCGCCGCCCTGTTCATCACCGGCAGCGCGCCCGGCAGCGCGAGGACCGTCGCATCGATCAGCGTGTTGGGCGTGACCGACGGATTGTCGTGCGAATCAAATTCAGGGCAGGCCGGGCTCGGTGCGCGGCTGAACATCTTGGTGCGCGTCGCCAATTCGACATGCACCTCCATGCCGACTATGAGTTTGATCCGGTCAATGTCCGACGCGTTGTACGACATGCAACGGGATGGTATCGGGGCATTACGCCGGCACAGCGCGGAGCGCCGCCTGCAGAATCGCCGCGGCACGAATCCGCGTCACACCCAGGAATCTTGCGATCTCCGCAACAGTGTGCGGGCGGGAGTCCCAGCCAAATCGCAGGCCGAGAACTTTCTCGTGCTCCGGAGCAAGCGCGACCTGCTGGCGTCGAGTGCGCACCCGGGCGGGCGAAAGCGAAGCAAGCCAAGGCGAGGCGTATTCGGCCCAGTCGGGTATGGCGCCTAGTGCGCGAGCAGCCCGCATGCCCTGCCTGGTCCGCAGCATGCGGATCTCGCGTTCATTCGACTTTGTCCACTCCGAAAGCGTGCGCCCGACCGCCAGCGAGATCGGCCCGGCAAGGCTGCCGCCGATCTCTCGGCGTGTCGATGTTTCCGGCGTAAACCCCTCGATCGCGAGCGCGGCACCGTGAACACCCCGCAGCAGCGCGCCCGCTAAGAGCGCCGGGTCGGCACGAAGCAGTTCAACGCCCCCGGGCGCAACCAGTGATTCAATCGACTCAACGATCACGGCCCGATGCGGGCCAATGAGGATCGCACGAATCCGCGCCCCCCAGCGCAGCGCCGTCTCGGCAAGGTCCAGGTTCTCCGCTGAAAGCGACCGCGCCGCCCCCGCCAGCCGCATGCACGCATGATGGGCGAGTGCAAACTCGCGCTCGCTCGCGCGATCCGGCACCGCTCGTCTGCGCATCGCTTCAAGCAGCACCTCGAGGTCGGGCTCGGGCCTCGGTGCCGGCGCCGCCGAGGCACGCGGATACATCCCCGCGATCTCCTCCAGACTCCCGGGCACCTCTTGCGTCAGATCCGGCGGAAAACGCGTGCTCGCGTCCCACGCCTCAAGCCGATCGCGGCGGGCCACGCTGAGTGCGTGCACGATCGCCGGCCGGGTCTTTCCCGACTGCCGCGCTAGTTCTCCCGCGCCAGCGCCCGATTCCCACTTCGAAAGCAGCGCAAGTCGTGCTTTGCCCGATTGCCGGGGCCGGCGCTCCGCCCGCTTCCGGGGCGGCAGCGCCCGCTCGATCGCCGAGCGAGACCGTCCGGTGCGCCGAGAAAGGTGCGCCGCAATTCGTGATCTCGAAGCGGTTGCTTTGCGCCGCAGTTTGTCGGCGCGGGTGCGGATCGAATCCCGAGCCGATTCATCCAGGCGCGTGAAAACCCGGGCTTTCTCGAGCAACCCCGCGTGCACAGTTTCGAACGACTCCGTGGTCGAGCGCGGGAAAAAAAGCCTGCTCCTTCCGCGATCCGAGAGCAACCGAACCGCCACCAGCCCTTTGGAGCGATACCGCTCCAGCGTCTTGCGGCTGATGTTCCAGCGTTTCAGCAGCGTCGGCTGATCAAGCCCAGGCCCTAGCGCCTTCAGGTCTGCCTCCGTCAAACGCGATTGCGCGCTCAGCAATTCCACCAGGCGCGCCAACTGCGGCGCAAGCCGCGCCCCCGAAAGCGGCTCGAACGGCTGATCGGCGCGATACCCCGTGATGCGAAACGCGATCCAATCGGCGGGATAGTCGGTTGCGGGGTCGATCAACCCGATCGTCTCCACCGTCCGCACGATGTCCTTCACCACGGCCGCTTTCGGCGCGTACCGCAACTGTTCCGCCAGGTCGGCCAACAGTGGCAACTTGAGTTTGGGCCATGCGGGCATGAAAGGTTTCAACTCAAAATCGCTGACGAATCAGGCCCAGCGGACCCGCGAGGTCTGCGCCGTCGTCAGAAGGTCCGCCGAAACAGCCTCGTCAAAGAACTTCCCGATCGCCTCCCGCTCCGTCGCGCCCATCCGATAGCGCAGCAACTCGCCGATGTAGGTTCTTGCCATTTCCGGAGGCCAGCCGAACTCCGGCGCACGATCCTGGATAATCCGATCAATCCGCGTCAGATTGTGCCGGAGCTGTCGATCCAGCAGCGACTCCGCCAGCCGCACCTTGGCCAGCGTGCCCTCCTCTTCCAGATCGCCGGCGCGGCACATCCACACCGCGTACACAAACGGCAGCCCCGTCAGTTTCTTCCACTCCTCACCCAGGTCCAGTTGGTGCGTGAACCGGTTCAGGGGCGGGCTTGATGTGATCACCTTGTCGCCGATGAGCAGCAAGGCCTCGGGCCAGTCCCCCGGCGCCGTCCGCTCCCCCGAAGACACAAACGGCTCGATCGCGACGCGTTTGTCGAATACCCGGTGCAGCACGATGCGCGCCAGCGCCACCGACGTATGGCTTTCGGTATCGGCGTGCAGCGTCGTGATCTCTTCAAACGGCACCGACGAGAACACCCGCACCGTGAGCGTCGGCCCGTCGCATCCGATGAGCCCGCACCCCAGCATCGCCAATGGCTCACGCGCGAGCGCCGCATCCACAATGCTGACCAGCGCCACATCCACCTCGCGATCGACCAGCATGTCGCTCAGCCGCGACGGCGGCGCGGGCACCAGTCCGACCTGCGGAATCTTCTCAAGCCCCTCCACCAGAGGAACCGTGTTCAGGAATTTGACGATGCCGATGCGGACGGGGTCCATCCCACGATTCTTGCACGAGGCCGGGGGCGTCGGCGACGAATCCGTCGTATCGGGAATGCCTGGGGTAGAGCGCCCCGGGCGAATCGACCGAAAAGAAAGCATGGTCAAAGGGCCCTCAACACAGATAGTGCTCATCGGGGCCGGTGGCCACTCCCTGGTGGT
This sequence comes from Phycisphaeraceae bacterium, assembly GCA_019636565.1. Lineage (GTDB taxonomy): Bacteria > Planctomycetota > Phycisphaerae > Phycisphaerales > UBA1924 > JAFEBO01. Next base: position 62,973 of record JAHBXG010000010.1, on the reverse strand, counting down.
CGCCGACGCGGCGATCCGACTGGGTCTCTCCATCGCCGGCGTGCTGGACGATCGCAAGGACGCACCGGCCATTTCCAAACTCCGCCTGCCCCATCTTGGTGCGCTCGCCTCGCTCCCGCCCGCCGGCTGCGCGTACTTCGTTTGTGTTGGCGATACGGAACTTCGGGCACGCCTCGTCAGTGAACTCGATCGCGCTGGGCGTACGCCCGGCGCGGCAATCATCTCCCCCGACGCCGTGGTCTCGCGCTCGGCCACTCTGGGCGCGGGCGTCTTTGTCGGCCCGCGCGCCGTGGTGAACTGCTTCGCACGCGTCGAGCCGCACGCCATCATCAATACCGGCGCGATCATCGAGCACGATTGCCTGATCGGCGCCAGCGCCCACGTCGCGCCCGGTTCCATCATCGCCGGTGCCGCAACGATTGGTGAACGCGCTTTCCTCGGGATCGGCGCACGCATTCTTCCCCGCGTAAAGGTCGGCGCCGGCAGCACCGTCGGCGCGGGTGCCGTCGTCTTGCGCGATGTTGAGCCTTCCACGAGGGTCGCGGGCGTACCCGCACGCCTCATCTGAGCGGCGCTCTACGGGCAAAATAACGCCTCATACGCCTGCACAAACAGCACAAAGTCCTCGTCGTCCACCACGCCGTCATCGTTGAAGTCCGCGGCACACCCCACCGGCATCGCCGGGTCGGCGCAGTCGAGTATTTCGTAGGCCGCCACAAAGATCGGAAAGTCCGAGTCGGAGACGATGCCATCGCACGAAAGATCGGCGCGGCACACGTGCATATTCACCACCGGCGTGATCGTCGTTCCGCACGATCCCGAGATGACAACGTCGTAGTCGCCCTCGTCGGTGTACCCAAAACCCGAAACCAGAATCGTCCGCGTCAGTGCGCCCGACACCACCGAGCCGCCCGCCTGCGGGCCATTTTCCAGCGGCACACCGTTTCGCCGCCACTGATACGTCAGCGGGCCCGCGCCCACCGCACGAACCGTCAGTGCCGGTGCACCAAACAGGCACGAAGTCTGGCCGATCGGTCGCTGAATGATCACCGGCTCGCAGGGCAGGAGTATGAACGGAACCGTGTTCCCGCTGATGTCTTCGGGTTCGATGCCCACTCCCCGCCCGACTATGAAACCGCCGTCGCTGATCGCGGTCGCGGTTTCCAATCGGTAGTTCGGCGCGTGCGCCGCCGGTTGCGCCAGCGCCGCAAGCGATTCGGGCTGCGCAGCGCCCGAGAGCCAGACGACCGCCTCACCCGTGATTTCATCACCCGAGCGACCCACCACATCCACCTGGCCGTTCACCCCCAACGCGCACGACCCCTCCGCAAAGCCGGCAAGGCCATCGAGCCGAATGATGTCGCCTCCGATCCACACAACCGGGTGCACCCGCCCCGAATCCGAAAGATCCTGCGCCACGCCGCACACGTCACCCTGGTTGCTGATCGCCAGCGCCGTTCCCGATTCAAGCCCGCTCGAAAAAGTCTCCAGCGGTACCTGCCCATCGTCGTCGCACATGAACGGCCGATCAACAAGCACCGGATCGGTAAACGTACCCACGTTCATCCGCGCGCTCCCCACGAGGGTTCCGGCATCGTTGATCGCAAACGCCGCGCTGGGTGCGCACTCATAGTTGCTGCCGAGCAGGGGGGTGACAAAGAAACCTCCCGGGCTCCAGCGGCTTCCGTAGTCGGTTGATTGCGTAAACGAGCAGTCGAAAGTGCTGATGCCCGCAACGCTCCCCAGCGAATTGATACTCCGGGCCTGCACGCTGCCCATCGGCGCTTCCACCGTCGTCGCACGCGTGATATCAATCCGGGTTCCGCTCGGTGCAATCAGCACCGCGCGATCCAGCGGCGAACTCTGTATCTGCACCGTACCGACGACCCATCCATCGTCGTTGATGCCCCATAGTCCGTGCTGCTCGCCCGGTCCGAGCACCCCAAGGTCAACAAGCGACCCATTCGGCGAAGCGTCGTACGAGAAGCCGTAATAAACGCCATCGATCAGGCAGCGACCGACCACAACACCCTTGTTGTTGACCGCGAGCGCCTCGCCCGATGTCGCGCCCGGCAACAGCGGAACGGCCATCACGCGATAGATCGGATCGGCCTGCGCCGCCACGACGGCAACAAGTGCCGAGCACGCAAACGCAATGGAGCGACACCCACGCATCAGAATTCAAACCTGCCTCAGAGCATCATCGGCCGGCGGCTTTCCGTGAACAACCGGAAAGCCCGAGAACACAATATGTTACGCGAATTCCGCCCCGCGGATTCCCTCCCATTCGCGCTCCCAAACGGATGGCCCCTCGACGGGTCTGGTTATCTGGGCACATCCACGATCTGCATGCCCCGGCCGCTGCCGGAGCGCTCGGGAAGTGTCTCTCGAAGGCCATCGGGCAGGAACCGGCGGGCTTCCTCGGTGCCCGAAACGACGTGTACCCGTGCCCCATAACGGGTCGCCAAATCGATCAACCCCATGGATTCGCTGGTTGGAGACCCGCCCTCGCAGGCAAAAACAACGTTGGCGGGGCGTAACGTGCGGATGACCTCGGGCGCACCGGAGATTGAATTGGGATCGGAAGGGTCAAGAACCAGCGTGTGCAGTCGCCACGCGCCCAGGTGGCGGGCGACTTGGGCCAGATCGCGCCCTTGGGATTTTGGGGATGAGCTGCCGGCGTCCAGCATGTCGGCACCAGCGGGGGATTGGATGATTGTGCACCGGCCCGGGGCCTCGTCCAGCAGGTAAACGCGAGCCGAAAGCCCCGGAGGGAGGCGGCCCATCAAGAGAGCCTCTGTCGCACCCCAGGCGAGCAGCAGCATCGCGAGCACGAGCAATAAAGGGCGGCAAATTCGGGCGCGGACGAACCAGAACGCAAGGAGCGAAGTCGCACACAGGGCCCAAAGCGATGAGACCGGAGGCACCCGGATGACGGCGATGGGCAGGGAATCCCACCAGCGAGCGCTGGCCACAGCCAGTTCCGCAATCGCGCTGGCGAGGGGCGCCGCTCCATCCGCAACGGGCGGCACAGCCAGGCCAAGCAGCAACGCCGCATAGCCCACCCAGAGCGCGAGCACGATGACGGGCGTGATCAGAATGCCCGTGATGATGGACAGCGGATTGAAAATGCCCACGTGCGAAGCGATCCACGGCGCCGAGAGCGTCCAGCACAGCAGGCCGGTGACGACCAGCGCAAGCGTCGCACGCCGGATTGGTGTCCACAGCCAGTGGCCGACCGGGCGAACCCCCAGCGGAGGCGGGAAGAGACGGAGCGAAAGGCGCTGCGCGAGCGCGAGAAGCGCGGCGGTCAGGCCGAAACTGAGTTGGAAGCCCAGCGACCAGAGTTCGCTCGGTCGAAAAAGCAGGACGGCGACGGCCGTCCACAACAGCAGCGTGAGACGGTCGTAGCGTCGGCCAAAGCACTCGGCACCCAGCAGCACGAGCAGTATGGTGGCGGCTCGCACGAGCGGCGAACTGGCGGGGACGATCGCGAGAAAAAGCAGAATGACAGCACCGACCAGTATCGGTTCCAGACGACCCAGATCGCCAAGGAGTCGCAGCGTGAAGAGCGACGCCGCGGCGAAGACCATCAGGTGGAATCCGCTGATGCTGAGAATGTGCGCGAGTCCGAGCTGATAGAAAGAAGCAAGGCCTTCGGTGGGAGAAGGCGGGTTTTCCCCTAACAACAAGCCGCGGAGGAGTTGTCGCGCATCGGGCGAAGCGTGCGAGGCAAGCGCATCAACGGTGTCGCTCGCGCGGGCGCGCAGTGCGCCCAGCGCGCGTCTGCACGCGTTCGCCCCGGATTCGAGAAGCGCCGCTCGCGACTCATCCGGGCGCAAGAGTGCGGCGGACGAAACGAGAAAGGAACCGGCGATGTTGCGATCCGTTCCCCAGCGTTGCAGTTCAAACTCGCCGGGGTTGCGGGGAGGCTCGAGCGGACGGAACGTGCCGCGGGCGATGAGGCGGTCGCCGGGTCGCGGGGGTGTGGAGGAGCGGGCCGAAAGCCAGATATTCGCGTTGATCGGCGTGCTGCCCGCGTCATCAACAAACGCGCGGACGCGGGCGAGACACGTCCACGAGGCACGCTCGGGGTGGGTGCGCGGGCTGTCGAGAATGGTGAGTCGGAAGATCGGCTGGTCGCTCGATTGTGCGATCAAGGCCGTGAGTTCCGGAGCGACGGGCTCGCGGAGTTTGATGTGACCCCAGCCAAGCGCGAAGAGAAAGATTGAGCAGCAAAGGCAGGCGGAGCAAAGGCGTGCCCACGTTCTCCCCTCGGTCCCACTGCGACCGGGGTTCAGGAGCGCAATCGCGGCGAGCGCTGCGGAAACGAGGAAGAGCGTGAGCGGCCCGAGCGGGATGCTGAAGCCGGCTTCGGGCAGTTGCCACGAGGCGAGCAGGCCGAGCGCAAGAAAGAGAAGTGAGTACGCGGCGCGGGTGCGGGCGGCGTGGACGTGGTTGTGCTTCGGGCGCGCGGGCACGGCGCGGGGGAGTCTATTGGAAACTCCTTGCGGCGATCGCATGTTTCTGAGGGTCGTGCACTCCCGAGCCGAAAAGCAGCAGGAAGGGGGCGCACAGACACAATCGCGCCCTCGCCCGCGCTTCGGGTTTCAAGCGCGCCGGATCGGTGGCTCGGGTCAGTTCGCGATGACGATGTCATCGAATCGGTCGAGGAAGTTGATGGAGGTCGACTTCGTGCCGCCGGAATCGGTGGCATCGGAATAGAAATTGCCGCCGGTGTCCTTGATGCCGATGCCGTAGTAGACAGACTTGTCGGTGCCATTGAAGAAGCGGGAGCCTTGCTTCTGAGAAAGGAAGACACCGTCCTGTCCGGGGGCGTGGAAGATGATCCTGCCGCGGGGCGAGGCAGGGAGGATCTGATCGAAATTGGCGGTCTTTGGGTCCGGTGTGGCATTGGGTGTGCCGGGGTTCCCGACTAGCGCGAGCAGCGTGGCGAGCGAACCCTTGTTGGTGTAGTTGACGGGGCCAACCCCGCCCATGTTGTAAGACAGAAGACTGGTCGAACCCCTGTCTGAAACAGAGGAGTCGTACGTGGTATCAAGGGCGAGTTTGCCCTGCGCTTTGCTCAGCAGGATGCCGGCGTTGGAACCCCAGTAAAAGCGAGCGGGTGTCGCACCGACCGGCCCCGAATCAACGCTCACGAACGACGTCTTACCCGTGCCCTGATCGATGGGGAGTTTGCAAGACTCATCTAACTGCCAGGCGAGAACAGGCTGGCCTTCATAATCAACAAGATCGGGGAGTTGCAAATTGTCTGTGCGGCCGGTGAACTTCATGCCGGCGCGGGAGGCATTCGCCGTGCCATCGGCTTCGAAACTGACAAGATTCTTCTTGCCGGGTGTGAAGTAGTTGGATTTCCCGGTGCCGATGAGCGTGGGCTCGACATGCACTTCGGAATTCACGTCGGTACTTGCCGCAGGGCCGACATCGTTGAGATAATTGGCGGGGATCTTGGAGGTGGGCACCGTGCCGACCACGATGGCGTCCTTGCCGCAGAGATCGAGCAGCACGTTTTCCATCGCGGTCAAACCGCGTCCCGGTGCGCCGCCGGTGCCGGTGTTGGATTGAAGCGCCATCTCACGGGCCGAGAAGTAGCCGGGGGCGCGCCGGTTATCGGTTTCGAATGCCGCCGACGCGCTGGCGATCTGGCTCAGCATGTTTCGGGTGGCCTGCGCACGGGCGGCGATGCGGGCCCCGCCGATGGCGGGGAGCAGGATGCCGATGAGGATGCCGATCAGAGCGATGACGACAAGCAGTTCAATAAGGGTGAAGGCGCGACGATCGTGCTGTGCAGGCAGTTGAAGTTGGTTCATGACCGTCCGTCCTGTTTGCCGCGGAAAATCGACCGGATGAAGCCGGATCGGGGGGTGGGGTCGGGGGATGCGGCGAATAAGTCCCGGAGCCCTCACGAAGGACCGCCCATCCTATTCGGGCGGGAGGCGTACGGGTTCCATGTCCATGTCCGTGCATCTCCCGAACCGGCCGGAGTTTGGCTACCTTTCGAGGTGACAGAAGTCGTTCGATTGCCATCTCTGGCCGGCCGGGAACGGGACGCATTGGCGGCCCGGGCCGCGGCGTTGCTCGAAAAAGGCGACCTGGTTCTCCTGCCGACAGAGACCGTCTACGGCCTCGCAGCGAACGCGGCAGACGCAGATTCGCTGGGCAAACTCGCCGCGCTGGCCCCGGGGGTCAAGCGGACGATTTCCGCCAAGGGAGTTGGGCCAAACGGCTTCACGTGGCACATGCCCGATCCGGATGGGGCCCTGAAGGCCCTGCGCTTGAAAGCACCGGTACACCGCCGAATCGTGGCGAAATTGTTGCCCGGGCCGGTACGGCTGCTTGTCGAGGGTGCATTTGAGAAGCCCCTTGCGGGCGAGATTGCCGGTGCATTTGTCGCGACCGACGCAGCCTCGGTGCGAATTCCGGATCACACATTCACACGCGAAGTGCTGTCGCGTGCGCGGGTGCCGATCGCGATGGACCGGGTGCCGAACACGATCAGTTCGATTGGCCGGGTGCTGGACGGCGTGGAACTCGGCGCGGCGTTGGAATCAACGGCCGTTGCTCTGTGTATAGATGATGGGGCAACGAAATTCGGCGCGATCTCGTCAGCAGTGCGTCTGACAAAGGCCGGCGGCTACCGGGTGGAATCGGAAGGGGCTATGACGGCGCGGGAAATCGACGACGCGGTGGTGGTGAAGGTGTTGTTCGTGTGCTCGGGTAACACCTGCCGCAGCCCGATGGCGGAGCGGATCGCGCGGGATCTCCTGGAACGTTCGATTCTCGGGGGAGTTGGTTCGGGCCCGGTGCGTATCTCATCAGCGGGGACGGCGGCGACAGAAGGGCAACCGGCGACCACGGAAGGCGACGAAGCATTGGCGCAGATGGGGATCGGAGAGGAAGCAACGCGGCATCGCTCGCGCGGATTGACCCGGGAGATGGTGCGCGAGGCGGACTTCGTGTTCGCGATGACCCGGTCGCACCGGGAGGCGGCCATCTCGATGGCGCCGGAGGCCAAGGACAGGGTCCTGTTGCTGGACGAAGCGGGGGACATCCCCGATCCGATCGGCTCGGGGCTGGAGGCGTACCGCAAAACGGCGGAGCGGATCCGGCTCGGTATCCTTCAGAGGTTTGCCGAGAAGCAGTTGCTGCCCGGCGGGAAAGCGCACAAGCCGCGGGCCAAGGCGGCGGGAGAAAAGTCATGAAAATCGGACTGGGCGCGGACCACCGGGGAACGGCGTCGATCAAGTTGCTCTTGGAGAAATTGCGGAGCGAGGGGCACGACGTGCAGATCCTCGGCGAAGCATCGGGCGAACCGTGCGACTACCCGGAGCCGGCTTTCAAGGTCGGCAACGCGCTCGCCAAGGGGCAGATCGAGCTCGGCGTGCTGATCTGCGGCACGGGCATCGGCATGTGCATCGCGGCGAACAAGGTGAAGGGCGTGCGTGCGGCAAACGTGCACGACGAGATCACGGCTCAGTTATCGCGGAGCCACAACAACTCAAATATTCTGTGCCTGTCGGCGGATCTGCTGGGGCAGAGGCTGATCGAAAAGATCGTGGAGCAATGGATCACGACGCCCTTCGCCGGCGGTCGGCACACGCGCCGGATCGACAAGATTACCGCGATCGAGCACGACAAAGACCCGGCGAGCGTGCGGGAGTGAGTCCAACTCTCGACCCCATTTAGCCCACGGAGTCACCGCCGTTGGCCTGCGCATCGAGTCTCGTTGCTTCCCCTCGAAGGTGAACGCCCTTGCCTTCAACCTCACGCCATCGGCGCGATGAACGGAACGATGTAGCGCACGATCAGGAAGACCAGCAGCCCCAGTCCCCAAATGCCAAAGACGATCTGGGCGGTCATGACAACCGTGTGGCGCAGGAACGAGGCCATCACCGGGCCGATCGGACCGGAAAAATCCTGAAAGCGCAGGGCCTTGTACGCGATCGACGTGAAGAACGCCACGACGATCAGGCAGTAGACATTGACGAACCAGGGCGACGAGTACGCGCCGGGCCAGAGCGTCGAGATCGGGTCGATGAACGGGGTGTATGCAGGTGTGTTCATGACTTTCGCCCGATCGTCGGGAACATGGCGTCAATGGCCGCGAGCACGTTGAGCAACCCTGCAACGGCGGTGAAAAGGATGCCCATTTCATGGACTCTCGCCAGTGAGCGCTGCGCCGGCGGGTGACCCCCGGGGACGATCACTCCGTTGGCATCGATGTGCTCTCCGGGGTAGGGCATGCGCCGGGGTGCCGCGCGGGAGGAAGGGTCAACCCCCTTGAACCGATTCTGATGGACGTAGTTGGTTCCGAAGGCGACGACGCCCGTGGGGGCTTGTGCGATGAACCACAGGGCATCTTCCTTGCTATCCACGCAGTCGATGCCCCCCACCAGCAGGCCGGCGAAGAAAAGGCCGAGTACGCCGACGGCGACGAGAGCCCCCCGGCGGAACTGGCCGAGAAAGACGTGCCCGAGTCCGGGCACGATGAGGGCGGCGATTCCACTGAATGGATTGAAGCCGGTCGCGGGCGTTTCGGAGGTAGCGGGTGAAGTGGTCATCTGGGTAAATAGCCCGGGTGGACGCGGGGCCGGAAGCGGGGAAAGATCGGCCGACGTGAGGAGGTTGGCGTAGGAGACGATTGGGAGTCGGGAGAGCGGGTTTCCACCGGATATCCACAAGCGATCCGGCGGGTTGAAGGAAAAGGAAAGTGGTTTGACAACTGGGCGGCGGGCAGTACTGTACCGCCTCTTGCGGCCGGGGGCTTGGAAATGGGGCGGCAGGGCGGGAGCATCGACTTCAGGAAGGACGAGACATGGTCGCGATGATGAGGAACAGGAGCGGAACTTTGTTGACTGCCGCAGAAGATACGACGGGCATTGCCCGCGCCGGAACACTGGAACTGGAAGAGCGTCCGTTGCCACTGGTGCCGGACGTGGTCCTGTTTGACGAGGACGACGACGAGGACGACGACGATTCGCCCTTTGAGGACGACGACGCAGACGCGGACGGCGTTTTCGGTGATGAAGAAGCCGAGGATGACGAGGACTTCCTTGACGACGAGACCGAAGATGCGGACGCCGAGGAATTTGCGGACGACGAGGAAGATGACGACGACCTGTAATCAACGGTCGTGAGCGGCGTGGCGTGAATCGGCGGAAGTTTGTGCGGGCGGCGCTCACGTGCGCCGCCTTTTTCATTGGAAGTTGGGGGCAAGAACGCGGGCCGGAACGGATCAGATGAACCCGGAGCATGCGCGGGCCGATGTGGCTGGTCGAGGAGAGCGGGGTTTGAACCTGCCCGGGAGCACGCCAATGGAAACGTCCGCAGAACAGGGTCCCAAAAAATCCCAGGCGCAGAAGGCGGGTCCGCAAACAGCAGGTCCGCAAAGGACCGGCCCGCAAAAGCCGGGCCCGATGAGCATGGACTTTCGCCTGAGTTCGGGTGCCGAGGGACAGGTCATCGATCGGCGACTGGGGCTCGATAAGCGGGAGCTGGCCAAGGCGCAGGGAGAGGAAGCGCCTTCGACCGGGCTCGAACGTCGGCGCGGCCCGGGCAGGCGGCTGAGCGATTTCACCAAGAGCGCTGAAGAAGGCGAGATGACGAAGGAGCAGTTCATGTTCCTCGCGGCCATCGACGCGTTCAAGAAGGGAAACGACAAGACGTTTCCGACGTGGACGGATGTGCTCGAAGTGGTTCGGCTGCTGGGCTATCGCAAGACCTGCAAGAGTGAGATCAACCTGCGCAACGCCGAAGACTGGATGGAACCGGGCGATACGCCCTCCAACACCCGCCCGCAGCGCTGGGCGCAGCGGGAGCGGATCGATCGCGATCGCGCCACGAAAGCGGCGTAACTCGACAAATCGTGAGTTGACTTTGGTGGTCCGCCTCTCCGAGGCGGGCTTTTCTTGCGCCCGTTCCCAGCGGGTGATTCATTGGTATCCTCGACGCACGGGACTGGAGACTTCGTGGAAACCGTCGCGGCAAAGAAAGAATGGCGGGGCGGTGCGGATCTGATCGGGCTCGCACTCGTGTCGCTCGGCGCCGGCGCTGTCGTAGGCCTCGTCACCGGGGGATTCCGGCTGGCGCTCGAATTCGCCGACGACCGGCGGCTGCTGGCCATCGAATGGGCGCGGAGCGTTCCGATCTGGGGCGTGCTGGTTGTGATCGCGGGGTGCGCCGGTGGCGCGGCACTGGCAGCGTGGCTGGTGGCGAGGTTTTCCACCGAATCCGCGGGCAGCGGGATCCCGCATGTGGAATCGGTGCTGCGACACGACACTCCGATCGCTACGTGGCGATTGATCCCGGTGAAATTTGTCGGCGGGCTGCTGGCGATCGGATCGGGGCTTGCCCTTGGGCGTGAGGGTCCGAGCGTGCAGATCGGCGCGACGCTGGCGCACGAGATCGGGCGAAAACTGGGCTGGGGCCGGGTGGATTGCCGCTCGCTTCTTGCCGCGGGCGCGGGTGCGGGGCTTGCGACAGCGTTCAATGCCCCGATCGGCGGATCGGTGTTTGTGCTCGAAGAACTGGTGCGCCGGTTCGATACGCGGATCACGATCGTAACGTTCGGCGCTTCGACCGGCGCGATCATCGTGGCGAGGCTGATGCTCGGTTCGGCGCCCGATTTTGAGGTCAAAGGCGTAACCGAGCCGGCGCTGATGGCCATGCCGGCGTTTTTGCTGCTGGGCTTGGTGATGGGATTGCTTGGCGCGCTCTACAACAAGTTGATCATGGGGATGCGCACCGCCGCGGACGGTTTCACGCGTTTGCCCGTAACGGCCAAGGCGGCGCTGATAGGTGCCGTCATCGGCGCGATCGGCTTTGCCTGGCCCAAGGCGATCGGGGGAGGCGATGTCCTGACGCGCGAGGCATTGCACTGGAACGCGGGCGGGATGACGATTTGGGCGCTCTTCGCGCTGGCGGCCCTGCGGCTAGTGCTCGGCCCGCTTTCGTACGCGGCGCGCACGCCGGGCGGGCTTTTCGCGCCGTTGCTGGCGGTGGGGGCGCAGGCGGGAGTGCTGTGCGGGCTTGGGTGGAATGCCGCGGTCGGGGGCGTGGTGCCGGGTGCGGCAATCGACCCATCGGTGATGGGGATCGTCGCGATGGTGGGGCTGTTTGCCGCGGCGGTGCGTGCGCCGCTGACGGGCATCGTGCTGGTCTCGGAGATGACGGTGGGGACGACGCTGCTGCTCCCGATGATTTGCGTGAGCGTGGGGGCGATGCTGGTGCCGACGGCGATGAAGAACGAGCCGATTTATGAATCGTTGCGGGTGAAGAGCGGGCCGGCCTCCGGGTGAGGCGTGTTCGACGCGGCGAGCGCAGAACACCGTGGCGCATAGAATGAGCCATGAGCAAGTCCTTTCCCGTCATGCTCCTGCCCCAACCCGAAGGCGGATACTTCGTGCAGTGCCCGGCGCTGCCGGGGTGCTACAGCCAGGGCGAGACGGTCGAAGAGGCGCTCGCAAATATTCGTGAAGCGATCGAACTGGTGGTGGAGGACATGGCGTCTCGGGGCGAAGCGGTTCCCGCGAGCGGGCCGGCAATCGTGACCGAGATCACGATCGCGGCATGAGCGGGCTGCCCGTCATTTCCGGGCGTCAGGCTGTTGCCGAACTTGAGCGAGTCGGTTACGAGGTCGTTCGCCAGCGGGGAAGCCACCTGCGACTGCGTCATCCGACGGATGCCTCTCGCCAGCCCGTGACGGTACCGGATCACAAAGAACTGAAATCGGGCACGCTTCGTGCCATCATCCGAGATGCGGGGATGAGTGTCGAAGAATTCCGATTGCTCGTACGCTAGTGCCATGAGCGGCGCAAACTCCGGCACCTCCCCATACGACACCTACACCAGCCCCCTCGCCACGCGCAACGCGAGCGAGGAGATGCTGAAACTCTGGTCGGCACGCCACAAGTTCAACACGTGGCGCCGGATCTGGCTCGCGGTCGCCGAAGCCCAGCACGAGATGGGATTGCCGGTTTCCAAGGAGCAGGTGGAAGAGTTGCGGGCGGTGGTGGGCCGCGGGATTACGGGCGATGAAATCCGCAACGCCGAGAAGTACGAACGCGAGCTGCGGCACGACGTGATGGCCCACGTGCACGCCCTCGGCGATTCCTGCCCGAAGGCGAAGGGGATCATCCATCTCGGGATGACGAGTCAGGATGTGGTGTGCAATGCGGATTTTTTGTTGCATCTTGAAGCGGTCGCTACGGTGGCGCACAAGGTCATTCGCGTCGTCGTTAGCCTCGGCGAGTTGGGAAAACGCCATGCATCTATGCCGACCTTGTCATTCACGCACTACCAGCCTGCTCAGCCGCTCACCGTTGGACGACGTTGTGTCCAATGGGCGCACGATCTGTACCTTTGTGAAAGTCGATTATGGACCAGCTATGAAGCGCCGCGCGGACTGCGTGGCGCCACCGGAACACAGGCCTCTTTCCTCGCCTTATTCGGTGGGGACAACAAGAACGTCCAAGGACTTGATGGACGAGTGTTTTGGAAGTTGAAACAGTCGATGGGAGCTTGCTGGCCGGAAACTTTGACGATGTTCTTGCAGCTTACGGCCCAAACCTATCCCCGGGTTATCGACACATTCATTCTCGGGAGCCTCGCCTCCGTCGCCTCCGTCCTCCACAAAATCGCCACCGACATCCGCCTCCTCTGCAACCGCAAAGAACTCGACGAACCCTTCGAAGACAAGCAGATCGGCTCGAGCGCGATGCCCTACAAGCGCAACCCCATGCGCTGCGAACGCATCTGCGGCCTCTCCCGCTTCGTCATGAATCTCGTTGGCAACGCCTACGACACCGCGGCAACCCAGTGGCTCGAACGCACGCTCGACGATTCCTCCAACCGCCGCCTTTCGCTCCCCGAGGCTTTCCTCGCGCTCGATGGCGCTCTCGACCTGATGCACAACGTCGCCTCGGGCCTCATCGTCCACGAAGCGATGGTGAAAAAGAACCTGATGGCCGAACTGCCGTTCATGGCGACCGAGAACATCATGATGGAGTGCGTGAAACTGGGGGGCGATCGTCAGCACTACCACGAACTGATCCGTCAGCACGCGCAGGCTTCGGGGCTTCGCGTGAAGCATGAAGGCCTCGACAACGACTTGCTCGACCGCCTCAAGAGCGACAAGAATTTCTGGTCCAAGGCCCGTGGCGGTCCGCTCTCGGCTGAACTCAATTGGGATGGCCTGATGGACCCGATGAAATACATCGGCCGCAGCGTCGAACAGACCGAACGATTCATCAAAGAAGTGGTCGAGCCGCTCCGCGAGCAATACAAAGACGCGATCGCGACATTGGGCAAGAGTGGGCCAAGGGTTTAGAGTGCGGCGCAGAGCGGCAGGTTTTCCAACCAGCGGAACAGCACCGAAGAACTCGGTTGAATTACGGGGCTGAAACTTGGGAGCGGCAGATCAGAATAAAGGGGTATGAGCGCCTTCGTCATGCAATCGGGTAGCGAAAATTTCGGCGCGGGGGTTGTCGAGAGCGTGCAGCGAATCCTTTTCCGGCTCGCCGCGGCCTTGGTGATCGTGTTGCTCGTGATGCTGTTTCTCGTGCTGTTTGTGCCGCTGGTGATCATCTGGATCGTCTACGTCACGGCCCGCTCAGCAGCGGCGGGCCTGACCGGCCGTGCGCACCGGGCGGGAGCCAAGTCTTCCGCTCACGCGCCGATACCCGATGCCGACGGCGAAGGCCGCGAGAACGTGCGAGTGCGTCGGCCGAATGATGCGTGAGGTTGCGGCAGCGAAGCCCGAATCCGGCGCACCTTAACGAGCCCGCAACGAAGTGAGGGGCACGTTCGCGCACGTTGCGAATGAATTTGGCGATTCTGATGACGCGCCCGGTATCCTTGCGGAAGGCTGTTCGACGCTCGGAATCTCGGTGTGCTTGCGCCGAGCGTTCGAAGCGATTGCCGCGATATTTGCCGCGGCGCCCTTCACTTCGTTACGGGCTCGTTGTGAAAGCCTGCGGTGTGATCGGGGCATGCCGGCGCCCCCACGCCCCCGCGCCCTCGCGCCCTCCCGCCCCTCACACCCTGAACCCGTGATCCGCCTTCTCGCGGATCAGTGCGCGATCCAGTTCGCTGCGATGCACGACCGCATCGATCTCCGCCTGCGTCATCCACGGCAGGCCTTCCATTTTCGCCCGGAGCGCCGCAGGGAATTCCTTGTCCTTCCGCTCGTGGGGCGGCCGACTCCGCCAGATCCGGTGCATCCACAGATACTGCTTCGGCGACCGGCGCACCATCGTCTCGATCGAGCGCCGGTACCGCGCTGTGATGTAGTAGAGCCGGTCCGGCTGGTCTTCCCAATCCTCGGGGCCAAACACATCCGTCATCTCGATCGAGTAACGCATGCCCCCGTTCTGGATCGACATGACATGGCCCTGGGGCGGTTCTTCGCCCGGTTCCAGCCGACGCGCGATGCCGCACAGCACCGTGGCGTTGAACTGCATGGCGAGGATGCCAATGGACTTGTACGTGCTGGTAAGGCGCCCGAAGTACGGCACAAAAACACCGTAATCGCCGCCGTTCTGATCGGCAACGAGACCCGCCGGCACGCCTCGCTTCATGCCCTCCGGCAGGGCCCGGATCGCGCCGAACTTCGAGACCAGCGTCAATCCGCGCTTCTCGCGGCTCTCGCGTACCCAGTTATCGAGGGGCTTCAGGTCCAGCGGCCGATACACCGCCTGCATTGGGAAGCCGACCATCGAGACGGTGTAGCCGACCAGTTCCCAGTTGCCGCAGTGCCCGGTGACGAGCACGCACGGGCCGCCCGAGAGCATCTTGCGAAAGCCCGTTGTCACTGGCCCGAGGGTGCAGTGGCGGCTCCAGCCGTCGTGATTGATAAGGCGGGGAGTGAACGCGAGTTCAATGCCCAATTGCGCCAGGTGCTGATAGGACGCGACGGCGACTTCTCGCCGGCGTTCGGCCGACCATTCCGGAAACGCGACATCCAGATTCATTTCCGCCCGGCGTACATGGCGCTTGTTGAAGGGCAGATTGGCGAAAGCAGCGCCCGCGGCCTTTGCAAAGTGCGTCGCCGGACCCAGCCCCACCGTCAACGGCAGTGTGATCGCCGAGCGCAGCCCGCCGGCGATGGTGGATTGGATCCAGAGAGGAAGACTGGACTGCTTGGCTGCCAAGGGGGGTAGGGTAGTGGGGGAGCAGCGAGTGAATGGAATCGCGGGAGCGTCCGCGGGCCTTGCCTTGAACGGTTGCGCCCGGAGCCTTTATTCCTTCTCCAACCCCTTCCCTCAGGGAGGGGGCTTTCAGAGAGTCGCGCGCGAAAGATCAGGTATGGCCAGGCGCCTCCGAGATCACGACGACGGGCCCACCGAAGACGACATCGAGCGGTTTTCTGATGTCACGCAAACCTGCCCATCCTGCGGCACGACTCTCTACGACGACGTGGAGATCTGCTGGCAGTGCGGGCACGCGCTGGGATCGGAGCGCAGGGCGGGCATCCCGACCTGGCTTTGGATAACCGCAGCGGGACTTCTCATCCTCGCCATCGGCGGCATGCTGATCCGCTGGTGAGCCTTTGCCTCGGCAATCCGCGCGCTCCGGCGGCCCGGAACTGGGCATTTCGGGCAGAATCCGCGCTCAAGGTCGTTTGAACCGCGAACCTCCGGCCCCGAACGACCGATATCGTTGCGAGGAGTTGCCCCGCCCTCTTGGCGTGGCCGGATCGAGCAATCAGCCATGACCCAGGGCCTCGGCGTTCTCATCGTCTTTGGTTTTGTCTTGCTATCGCTCTGGTCGATCGCGCGCCCGCCGTGGGCGTTTGCGCTGATCAATCTCATGTTCCTGCTGAAGCAGGTGCTCCAGGGATATTTCCCGCAGCTGGTGCTCTACGGGCCCCACCTTTCGGCGGCGATCGCGATCATTGCGGCCTTGTCGGTACTCATGAAGAGCACCCGCAAGACTCTGACCATCGCAACTTTCTTCAACCCGGTGACCTGGTGCACGCTCGCGATCTACGCGATGGTCTCGTTCGGGCTGCTCTACACCCCGGCGTTCGAGTCCGGCTTCAAGATGTTCACAGAAGGCTTGCCGTACTTGGTGGTTTTGGTTTTCATTTATCCGTTTCTGCTGTCCAGCCTCGCGGAGCTTCGTCAGGGCATTTTTCTGACGGTGATGATCGGTTGCGTCCTGACGGTTGCGTTCTTGTTCAACCCCAGCGCCGAATGGACCAACGGACGCTTCATTGTCAACTTGGGCCAGGAGTTCGGTGTCTCTGATTTCACCAGCAACCCTTTGGCCCTCGCCGACACCGGCGGTTTCATGATGATCGCCGCGGCGCTCATGGGCTTCAAAGACAAGGGCCGGCTCGGTATCGTGTTCACGATCGCCGGCTTGGTGTTTGGGCTCGGCCTCGCGATCATTTCCGGTTCGCGCGGCCAGATCATTTTCGCCGTGGTCGTTTCCGTCGCCATGTATCCATTCGCCCGTCAGGTGAAGGACATGAAGCAGTTCTTTCTCATGGCCGCGGGCGTTGGTTTCATGCTGCTGGTTGTCGGCGTCACCTTCTCGTTCTTTCTCGAGGGCGAAGCGGCACGCCGCTGGGATCCCACGCTCCTGCATCAGGGCTCCGCGGATCGAAGCGCGAGGTTCATCGAGTCGCTGGGCTTCTTTGGAAGCAATCCTGCCGGTTGGTTCTTTGGCAACGGCACGAACGCGTTCACGTATTTCGTCGGGTCTGTCCGCGACTACCCCCACAACATCAGCGTCGAAATCCTGCTCGAGTACGGCGTCGTGGGGCTTGCGACGTTTTATGCGTGCGTCTGGTACACGTTCAAGTACTCAAAGGCCCTGCTCAAGATGGAAACCAATGACCCGATCGCCCGCAGCACGGTTGCCGCGTGGGTCGGTATCTGCCTCTTTGCCTTCATGGTTTGTCACAAACAGGGCAGCCTGATCGGCCTGCCCACACCATTCTACTTCTGGATCATCCTTGCCAAGATCTACTTCGACGAGACGCGGGCCGCCGATGCGCGCGAACACGCCGCAGAACTCGAGGGGAGCGCCTGGGGTAGCGGGGTCTACGAGCCGGTGCTCGATTACCCCGATCCATCCCTCGGAAAAGCCTGATTTATCGCCGGCGCCCGCGATCACCACCCATGACGAACGGAACCTCATTCAAGCAGCGCCTCTCGTGGACAACCACCCGGACAATGGAGGTCTGTGGCCTCAAGATACCCGTGAGCGAGTCGCTCGCCATCTCCCGTTCGGGAGATGCCGGATGGGATTCGAACGTCGCCGGCGTCCGTCCGAATTCAAGTCTCAAGTCGACCATGAAGCGCATGATCTGGCCGGTGATCCGCTTCAGCGAGAACATCCTGGGCCATCAGTTTCTGCAATACACACTCGCCCGATGGATTCGAAAATACGCGAACGAGAACACGGCTTTTCTCGAGTGCGGCCCGGGCGATATGTCGCTTCGCCGGTTTCTCCCGAGGGCGATCGCCTACAACGCGGTCGAGTTCGGCGTGAGCGAGTTCCAGGTGCGTCGCGTGCTGGCGCGCGACCCCCGGGTGAACCTTGTGCTGGGTTCGATCGAATCGATCCCCCTCGCGGATAACAGCGTCGATATGGTCGCCTGCGTGGAGATGCTCCAGCACGTGCCCGATGTGGACAAGGGCCTGAGCGAACTTGTCCGCGTGTGCAGGCCTGGCGCGAAGGTAATGGTCACCGTTGCGAACGGCCACTGCGTGAAAGTGAAGACCAAAGGCGCGAATAAACACTTTGTGCACCTGTTCACCGAGGCCGACTTCCGCGCCCGCGCCGAGCGCGCCGGCCTTCAGGTGCTTGAGCACGAGCAGGTCGGCAAGTGGGTTCCGGTGCCGCAGAGCCTCATCGGCGGCCACTCGATGCACCTGCCGATTCACTCAAAGGCGGAGGAAGACAACTGCTACTTCGTGTATCTCTTTGGGGTGCAGAAGTAAGCGATCAGCGAGGGCTCTGCAAACCGCCTCGAAGGGCCTCCGCGGCTCGCCGGCTGTGCAGCGCGAGCGACTGCATCTCGCGCCGTACTGGTTGAAGGATCCGTCGCGTCACATCGGCGCCCGATTGCGGGATTGCCTCAAGCGAAAGAGCTACCGCTTCCGATGCCGAAGGGCCCGGTGTCGAGCGATGCGTGACGAGCAGCACGGTTGCGCCAATGGCCGCGGCACTCACAATTCCCAGCGCGGCCATCGCCGACGCATTGATTCGCCGGCTCGGTGTCGGGCGATCCGGGAGCGACGCCGTGTCGATACCAATGGTCGAGGGGGGAGTCATCATCCCGGCGGAACGTGCAAGTCGGAGTTGGCTCTCGATCTTGGTTTGATCAGAGTGCATGGGCACGATCTCCAGATGTCGAAACGACGCCGACGTTCGATTCTTCGCTGTGCACCGCTATTGCGAGCAATTGTCGCGCCCGGAAAAGAGTGATTCGGACGCGAACGCTCGACCACGCGAGCACGCGGGCGATATCTTGAACTTCGAGGCCTTCGCCGTATCGGAGCCAGACGACTGTTGCCGCTTGGGGGGAGAGTACGCGGTCGACCAGGTTCCAAAGCTCAACGCGTGCTTCGGTGCGGGCAAGAGCGTCGGGCTCGACACGAGCCGGCTGCTCCTTGAGCGTGCCGGCGTGTATACGCCGACGCCGGTGCTCGGTGATGACCAGGCTGTTGGCGATGGCGAGCAGCCAGGGAAGGAATTCGCCTCGGTCCCGGCGGTAGGTGGGTAATTTCAACCATGCCCGAAGCAGCGCGGATTGAGCAAGATCTTCGGCGCCGTGGCGCGACCCGCAGCGGCGCACGAGGAAGGTGTAGAGCGGTGCCGCGTATGACTGCGCGAGCGTACCGAAAGCATCCCGGTCGCCGCCGGCGGCGCGCTCGATCAATTCGTGCTCGTGCTCCGCTGCCACGTCTAGCTCCGGTCAATCGTCCGCCGGCTTCTTGCCTTTCCCGTTGTCGTCGTCATTATCATCATTGTCGTATTCCGACGTTTGCTTGGCCAGCGCACCCATCGCCGCGACGGCATCCGCCGTCTTCCACTTGGTCGAAAGCTTGAGGTGCGTTCCGTCGGCCTTTGAAGCGAAGCCCGCGAGCGCGTCGCGCACACCGGCAAGCTCCTTGTTGTCCTTGAGCGCCATCCGACCGAACGCGACAAGTCCCTGCACCATTTCTTGCACCTGGGTCGCCGTCTGCGCCGACGAGAGCTCGACATTGGCGCTGGCGAACATGTCTTCCCCGGATTCACCCGCGTCGACGATGGCCGAGCGCACTTCGCGCATCACGGCGGTCGGGCCATCGTCATCGCGATTGTCGAGCATCTTGGCAGGAATCTGGCGCGCGTCGACGAAGAGGAAGGAGCCGGCCGACGGCGTCGCGGCGGACTTTTGCGCGGGGGACTTTCCGTCCGCTGTTTTCAGTGCCTCGATCAGCGGCTCCCAGTTGTCACAGATGAATGCCAGGCGAGCGTTGCCATCGGCACGCACAAAGCCGTACTTGCGTTCGCCCTTGTCTTCCCAGCTCAGCAGTTCATAGCCCTCGCTGCTCATGGGCCTGGCCTGCGGCTCGGTCTTCAGGTGTTTCCAGAGCGCATCAATCGCTTCGGTAGCGCGGACGATCACAACGGGCTGCTTGGCGTCGACAGACGGCATGAAAACGGTGACACCGAGGAAATCACGAAACGGTTCGATGCCGAAGGCCTTGAGTGCGTCCAGCCCGCCGAGCCTGAAGTGGTCGCGGTTCTTGACAATGGCCTGGCCGATTTGCGAGCCCGCGAAGGCTTCGACATCAAGATGGGCCGTGACCGCCGAGTTCTCGGGGATCAGCGCCCGGTCAAGTGGAGAGGCGAGGGCCGAAAGCGGAACGGCGAGGCCGGCGAGGCAAATGAGTTGGAATCGCATGGTTGCTCCTGTTGATCCTGTGTACGCGCGACCGGGGTCCCCGCGTTACAGGAATTGGGCAAACACGCTCAGGATTTTCGCGATATCTGTCAGTCGCGTGCCCGAGCCGCTTTGCGGGCGATTTCACGCTCGTACCAATAGAGCAGTCCGGCGTACTTGAGTCCGGCGCGCCCATCGAGCAGGGCACCCTTCAGAATCACCGTGTGCAGCCAGCGAACCTGCGGCCGCATCGGAATCCGCGCCGCCAGCCCCTTCAGCGCACGCCGCCGCACGATCTTTTTTGCAGAAAACAGCCCCGACCACGACACGCCTTCGCCTCCAGCACGCGCCGCCAGAATCTCCTTCGCCTCCAGCGTGCTGTACCGATCGTGGCGCGCCCGCCACTCATCCAGACCCTTCGAGAAGTTGTAGTGCACGTACGGGTGCTTCAGCGTGCCGATCGCGCCATTCGTCTCTTCGCGCTGCCCGTGCCCGTGATCGTTGAAGCGCATGCGACCCTTGTGAAAGAGCCGCATCTGATACGCCGGATACCCGCTGGCCCGCCGGATCCACGCGCCGTCCAGAATCATCTGGTTCGCAACGTAGAACCCCGCCTCATTCGGCGCTCGATCGAGCACTTCTGCGATCTCGCGCACCAGTTCCGGCGTGAACCGCTCGTCCGCATCGAGATGGAACACCCAATCGTGCTTCAACGGGATGTTGTCGATCGCCCAATTCCGCTGTGCTCCGAATGAGCGAAACGGATTCACGAACACCTTCGCCCCCGCCTCATTCGCGATCTCCACCGTCCGATCCGTCGAGCACGAATCGAGCACGTTCACATCATCCGACCACACGCAACTCTCGATCGCGCCGCGGATGTTGACCGCTTCGTTCAGCGTCAGAATGACCACCGATACCGCCGGTCGCGGGCCGGCGTACGCGCCCCGAATCTCTTCCAGCATGCGACTCATCTCCGCGCGGCTCCCATCAGGCGTGGCCGGGCGGATTCACCGCAAGCGGCACAACGTGCACCCGACGGAGAAGGGGCAGAGCAACCTTTTCGGGATTGGGTCTGCAATCTTGAAACACTTCCTCTGTTTTCTTCGGGTTCTTGGTGTGCTTCGTTGTGAATGCCTCGGCATGCTTTGCCTCTGGGCCCCGGCGGGCACCGGAATTTGTCGAATTGGCCTGGTTCTCGCTTCATGCGTCCTGTCCGGGGTATCAGGTCAACATATCGGGTCAACCCCGACCCCAATCCTTACGATAAAGGACTAGCCCGTGGAATGCGGGTGCTTTCCGTGCGCCGGTCCGCCGCCCCTACCGCCCGCCAACAATCCGCCCTCTCCCCCATGCCCCTGAGTGAAACTCCCAAGCCCCGGGTTCTCATCCTGAACCAGTTCTACGTGCCCGACGTCGCTTCGACCGGCCACTTGCTGCATGAACTCGCCACCGATCTCGTCCGGCGGGGCTACTTCGTCCAGGTCGATACCTGCCGCCCCTGCTACGGCCCGCGAGAAACCTGGCAGCCCGTCGAACTCCGCGAGTGGCGCGATGGTGTCTACGTCCGGCGCCTGATCACCACCCGCTTCAGCAAAGACCGCCTCCCCGGACGCATCCTCAACTTCCTTACCTTCATGGTGCCCCTCACGCTGCGGATGATGTTCCTCAGCAAAAGCAACACCGTCCACCTCTACACCACCAACCCGCCCTTTCTTGGAATCATCGGGGCGTTCGTCAGCATGGTGCGCAAGCACCGCTACGTCAAACTTCTCCACGACGCCTACCCCGAGATGGCGGTCTGGGTCGGCACGATCAAGGAAGGTGGTCTGATCGCCAGAGCCTGGCACATGGGCAACAAGCTCATCTACAAACGAGCCGAGCACACGATCGTCCTGTGCGAGAGCGCCAAGCGCCTTGTCGTCGAGAACTATGGGCTCGATCCCGCGCGAGTCCACGTGATCTATAACTGGGCCGACGCACGCGAACTGACCGCCAAGCCCAAGGCCGAAAGCGAATTCGCCAGAAAGAACGGGCTCGTCGAACCCTTCACCGTTCTCTATTCCGGCAACCTCGGCCTTTATTACGATTTCGACACGCTCCTCGACGCTGCGGAATTGCTCAAGGATGAGAACTTTCGCCTCGTCCTCGTCGGCGCCGGCGGCAGAAAAGCCTGGATCGCCGAGCAGATCGCCAAGCGAGGCCTGAAGAACACGCTCCTGCTTCCTTACCAGCCCTTCGAAAAACTCCCCGATTCGCTCACTGCCTGCGACGCCAGTTTCGTCACCATCGCCAAGGGAGTCGAGGGGATCAGTTTCCCCAGCAAGTTGTATTCATCCCTCGCCGTCGGCCGACCGATCATCGCGATCAGCGAAGAACGCAGCGAACTGCGCCAGCTCGTCGATGAGCACGATGTCGGCCTCTGGTTCAAAGTGGGCGACGCCGCAGGACTTGCCGCCGGAATCCGCTCGCTCATCGCCGATTCGGGCATGACCATGCGCAAGGGCCGCAACGCCCGCGCCCTCTTCGAGCGCGAGTTCACGCTCGAAGCCGCGGGCGAGAAGTACGCCAAGGTGCTGCTCCAGGCCTTCCCCCCCGGCACGCCCGCACCCGTGCCGCCGAACACCCGATCGCATCCCGCGGCAAGCATCGCGGCGACGTAAAGCGCATTTTCTTACCTATCGCAAAGCAGTCGCGCGTGCAATCGCATTTCGCAGCGGTTCGCAGCCCCGAGGACGACGTCCGCGGTATTCGCTTCAGTTTTCCTTTGCTCTTTTGGGCTGACGGAATGATTTGGAGCGAATCGCTGGTTTGCCTTGATTCCGAGGCGTTCCCGCTGCCTCGCTGTTTTTCGTGGAGGTGGCAGCCACCGCTGTCGTGGGAACAATCGAACAATGAGCGAGTCTGATGGACTGGCCGTTTCGTGGCGGGTTGGAGGGATTTCATGCGTCCAGTCCTTGCGCTCCTCGTTGCGTTCTCTCTGTCCCACACTGCGGGCGCCCAACCCGCTTGGCGATTGCAGCCGCCCACCTCTGACGCCGCCCCAGTGGCCGCGATGTCTGTCGCTCGCGCACAAGCCTTCCGCTACCGCCTCTTTCAGGCTGATTTTGCAACTCTGCAATCCCGTGCCGACGCCGCCGGGCGCACGCCCGCCTTCGCCGCGGCACAGCCTTTCGAAATCCCCATGCCAGACGGCTCTACGCAGTCCTTCCGCATCTTCGAAGTTCCCTGCATGGACCCCGAACTCGCCGCCCAATACCCGAACTTCAAAACCTACGCAGGCGAGTCGCTCGAAACGCCCGGCGCCACCGTCCGTCTCAGCTTCACCGCCAGGGGCTTCCACGCCATGATCCTTTCTCCCGACGGCGACGTCTTCGTCAATCCCGCCGACGAGATGCCCACAGACCGCACTGAGTACTACGTTTCGTTTCGCAAGGAAGACTCAGCCGATCAAGGTATCGCACTCGATTGCCGCGTCGTCGATGAGCATGCCGCACGCGAGAACCCCGCTTCCATCAACCAATCCACCGCCGCACGCGCGGGAACGCTCAACACCCTCGTCCTTGGCTTCCTGCCCACGGCCGAATGGTCCATCCTTCACGGCGGCACCGTCGAACTCGCGCTCTCCGCTCTCGTCGAACACGCCAGCCGCATCAGTGCCATCTTCGAGCGCGATGAGTGTGTTCGATTCATTCTTCCCGCCAAGCAAGACAAACTCATCCAGCTCGACCCCGAGACCGACCAACTTACCAATGCAAATACCAGCGCGCTCTTCAATGAAGACGGCAATTTCCAGCGCCTTGTTCCCAATCTGCAAACCAACGTTCGCCAAGTCATCGGAACCTTTGGCGGCGGCGTCGCCAGCCTCCGCTCGGTGTGCACGACCAGCGCGAGCGTGGCGAACTCCGGGCTGGCCGTTGATTATCCGTACACCACCATGGTGGCCTGTCATGAACTCGGTCACCAGTTCGGCGCGAACCACACCTTCAGCGGCGAGGGCGAACTCTGCGGACCGAACTTCGGCGTCGGGATCGAGCCCGGCGGCGGTTCCACCATCATGTCCTACGGCCGCCAGTGCTACCCCGATTCGATCGTCAACGAATCCGAACTCATGTTTCACGCCTTCAGCATCCATGAGATGTATCCCGATACGTCTCGCTGCGGCACAACTTCCGCCACGGGCAACACCGCCCCGATCATGAACCTCCCCGCCGGCTTGGTGCTCTCGGTCCCCACCAACACGCCCCTCCGCCTTCCCGCGATAGTTTCCGACGCCGAGGGTGACCCCGTCACACTCGCGTGGGCGCAGTCCAGCCCCGGCCAACAGGCAAATCTCAGCTCCGGAGATACGGGGAACAACTCCATCATCCGCACCTTTCTGCCCACCAGCGATACCGAGCGTGTCATCCCCGCGTGGCCTCACCTGCTCAATAACACCGTCTCGCCGGGTGAAACGCTCCCGACCAAGGCGCGCACGCTCCAGATGGAACTGGTCGGCCGCGATAATCACCCCGGCGCCGGCGGCACATCGTGGCTCGTTGCGCCGATCAACGTCGTCGTCACTCCCGAGCCCTTCGCCGTTCTCTCGCCCAATGACAGCGCCGCGCGCTCGGCCGGGCCTTTGCTCGTTTCCTGGCGCACCGCCGGCACGCAAAGCCCGCCGTTCAATCTGCCGGCCGTCCGCATCAGCCTCATGCGGGACGACTCCGATCGAAATCCGCTCGTCCTCGCCGCCAGCACGCCCAACGACGGCTCCGAACTCGTCATGATTCCCGACGATTTCGCATCCAACGGCGCACGCATCATTGTCCAACCCGTTAACAGCGTTTTCTTTGATGTATCACGATCTTCGTTTCCGGTGTTCCCCCGCACAGCGCCGGGAGCAGACATTCACGTCGCCGCGGCGGTTCGCGTTTCCGACAACTTCGCCGACGGCAACAACAACGGTCTCGCAGAAGTGGGGGAGAGCCGCGTTCGTCTGCATTGCCCGCTTCTCAATTCCGGTTTCGCCGGCGCGTCCGGTGTCTTTGCCACGCTCGGGAGTCTGACTCCAACCGTGACCACCGTCGTCGATCGCGCCGATTGGGACACAATCGCATTCGGCGCCGTGGTCGAGAACAACACGCCGTTTGTTATCGCGGTCTCGAACACCCACCCCTGCGGCGATTCCGCATCGATGGTCCTCACCGTCCACTTTGGTGATTCGCAGACGTTTCAGTATCCCTTCGAGTTGCCCATCGGTGATGATTCACAAATCAGTTCGCCGCAGGTCTTCTCCTATGCCGGCCCCGTCGCGCCGATTCCCGATGGCGACCCGCAAGGCGTCATAATCCCGCTTGCGGTCCCTTCTCTTCCCGGCGAACTCATCGATGTGAAGTTCCGCTTCGATGGCACCCCCAGTACCGACATGAACTCCACAACGGTCGGCCTCAATCACCCCTTCGACGGCGATCTCATCATTACGCTTTCCAACCCCAGCGGCACATCCATCGAACTGGTCAATCGCCCCGGAGGCGTCGGCAACTTCGGTCACAACTTCGCCGCAACGCTCTTCGACATGGATCAGATCAAGTCCTACATCCAGCAGGAAATCCCCCGCCGCGCACCTTACAACGGCGTCTTCTGGCCCAAGGACGATCTGCGAGATCTCATCGATGGAAGCCCGCTCGGCACGTGGACACTCCGCGTCGCCGACGTCCAGCCCGGCCAATTCACCGAAGCAGCGCCCATCGTTGCCCCCGCCTTACGCCGCTTCAGCCTTTTGCTCACCTGCCGCCTGCCGGCACTTTGCGAACCCGCCGCGCCCTACTGCCCGGGAGATTTCGATCACAACAATGTCGTGGACGACGCAGACTTCGCTCTCTTTGCCCTCGCGTACAACCTCTTCGAAAGCGAAGCCGGCGACCTTAACGGCGACACCCGCACCGATGACGCCGACTTTGTGCAGTTCGCGCAAGCCTACGACGCGCTCATCTGCCCATAGAAGTCGAGCACATTCGCGGGGATCTCGTCTTGCGCGCGCCATGAAGTCTCCGTAGTCTCGTTTGTATCCTGTCCGTTCCCACTTCAAAGTTGTTGCGGAGGTGTTCGAGCCAGGGATTCGATGTGCCATGCAGGGTTTTGTCAGACGTAGTAGTTCTCTTCGCCTCGGATCAAATTACCTTTCAGGAACGGTAAAGCAACGAAGGCGGTGCAGACGCAAGGATGGCAACCGGCCGAACGTCGAACATGGAGTGACAGGCCGGCACAGCGAGAGCGATTGCCGGAACCGAGATCGAAGGCCTCTTGCCGGGCATTGCTTTGTGTTCGTTCCGCTGGAGTTATGGGCCGCCCGGCACGCTTCGAAGCACCAAAGCGCCCGGTGCACGAACCCGCCTCGAATCTGATGCCGATTTGCAGGAGCCGTTCGACGCTTTTGAGTATGATGCGGTGCAAGCACGTGGGGCATGGGAAGTTACACATTTTGGTGCCGGCCGTCTTTGGAGGTTTTCTACTTGGAACGTTCAAGAGGTGTGATTCCTGCCTACGACCGAGTTTGTCGCAATCTGGCAACACGAATGCAGACGTTCGCGCAGACCGCCGCCCGGCTATCGATCATCTTGGCACTTGCGGCAGTGTTCGCAGGCGAGTGCCGCGCCCAGACGCTGACTTGGACGGGCGCCGGCGATGGCTCCACGTTTGGGATGGCTTCCAACTGGTCGCCGGTCGCGGCACCGAGCGCGGCAAATGATTGCGTGATTCCCGGCGGCGCGACGACGGTGCTGATCACAAACAACCACGCCGTGAAGTCTCTGACAACCGCACGGAAGGTAGTTGTCGACAGTTGCTGCACGTTCACCCTGACCGCGGGATTGCATCTCCAAGGGGGCGCAATCATTCAACTCGCGAACACGGGCAGTTGCAACGGGCTGATCTTCTTCGGCGGAACACAATCCATCACCGGCGATGGCGAGATCGCTGTGCTCAACATGGGCATAAGCGGTTCGGGCATCCTGCTGACCAGCAACGCGGCGGTGACGATGACCTCGGGCGTGCGCATGACGTTCAACGCGAGCGCGACCGGTCTTTACTGCGGCCTCGAAGTTCCATCGGGCTGCACCTTCACAAACCAAGGCGAGATCGCTCTTTCAAGGAACAACGCCACGCTCTCGATCTGGAACCAGGGAACGTTCATCAATCAGGGGACTGTCAGCGTCAGTGCGGGCACGCTGAAGGTTTCAACCGGCACATGGACCAACACCGGGACGTTCGCCCCCTCCGGCACCGGCACGCTCAACCTGGCCGGTCAGTTTTCGAGTCTGGGTTCGGTGTCGCGCACCGGCGGGACCATCATCGTGGGAGGCCAGTTCACCGGCCCCGAACTTGCCGCGACAGCCACAACCGGCGAAATCGTTCTCACCGCCGCCGATTTCACCGGTGTTACGTTGCGGGGCGACGGCGCCGTGTTGCGGGGCAGCGGCAATTCCTCGCTGCGCAATTGCGCGATTCTCGGCGAAGTGAAACTGACCTTCGGAGCGTGGACGATCCGTGACGGGCTTGAAGTGCGCGAGAGTTCGTCGCTGGCGGTCTCGGGCTCCCCCACGCTGCGCTTTGCCGGCGGCGCGCAGAATGTCTGGGGAACCGGAACGATGTCCAATCCGTCGTTCTCGGTTGATCCGGGCACTTCGGTCACAGTTTCGCCAAGTGTTTCGATGACCTTCGGCGTGGGCGGCGCGAACCCGGCTCGGGGCGACGGTGGATTCTTCGTGGACTCAACCGGAACACTGACGACGCTCGGCGCCATCACACTGCTCGGGCCGTACTCGACTTTCGCGGTTACCGGCACCGGCGTCTACACCAACGCAGGCTCGATCACGGCGGGCGACACCAATTCGGTCAGTTTGCAGAGCGAGAACTGGGTCAACGCGGGAACCATCACCGGCAACGGCGCGTTCCTGACTTTCGCCGGCCGCTTCTCCTCGCTCGGCTCGGTGACGCGCACCGGGGGTTCTCTCACGCTGAGCGGCACATGCGTCGGCCCGGAGGTGCGCGCAACTGCCGGAACCGGAAATCTTGCCCTAAAAGATTTCGCAGCGAACGGCGTGCTCTTCACTGCCGAAGGATCCAATGACCTTACAATCGACGGTCCTGTGGCTTTCACTGGGTGCACTCTCGCCGCAAACGCCTCGATTCGATATTGTGGCGCGCTCACCGTGCAATCCGGCCTCACGCTCTCGGGCGGCACGACGCTGTTAATCGCCGCCGACACATTCTGCTCGAAGTCCGCGATTATCTTTGACGGCGGAACTCAGGCAGTTTCGGGCCAAGGGTTTATCCAGCGCACCGTCGGCCACGATCCCGACATCAGGGTCCTGAACAACGCAAGCGTCACCGTCGGAGCCGGCGTGGTTATTCGCGTGGTTTCAATCGTCATCGAAAGCGGTTCGCAACTCTTCAACGATGGTGTGCTCGCGAGCGAACCCGGCAGCGGGCGCCTCACGATTGGCGGAGGTGGAACGTTCACCAACCGCGGTACGCTTCTTTCTGCTGGCCAGGGAATCACCCTGAGCATCGCGACTTGGACAAACAATGGTGTGCTCTCCGTCTCCGGTACCTCGTTCGTCAGCCTGCAAGGGTCGTATTCGTCGCTCGGAACAATCCAGCGTACCGGCGGAACGATCGAGCTGAAGGGCACCTTTACCGGCTCGGCGCTCGCCGCGACTCCCGCGACGGGCGATCTTCAATTGGCGGATCTGACCCTCACCGGCGTCGCGCTGAGCAGTTCCGGTGGAGCAAAGCTGGTGCAGAAATTCGGCACCGGCGTTCTAAACGCTTGCAGCTTCGCAGGCCAAATGCTGATCGGGCAACGCGGGCAGTGCACTGTTCGAAATGGCCTCACCTTCATAGATGGTGCCACCATCACAATTGACTCCACCGAAGCGAATTACTCGGCAGCACTCGTTCTTTCGG
Organism: Phycisphaeraceae bacterium; assembly: GCA_019636565.1. GTDB lineage: Bacteria > Planctomycetota > Phycisphaerae > Phycisphaerales > UBA1924 > JAFEBO01. The sequence continues at coordinate 34,118 of JAHBXG010000010.1, read as the reverse complement.
GCTCCTCCCAGACCATCGCCGGAACCGGGGTCGTTCAGTTCGCATCGACAATCGGATATGCCCTTTTCAACCTGGATCGGAACTCGGTCGCGACGATCGAAAGTGGCATCGTCGTGCGCAATATGCCCGGATCAACCGGATCGAGAGTGGCGCAGATGACGCTCGAAGAGAGCTCCGTGCTCACGTTGCAGGGACAGGTGATCTCCGACGTGGCGGGACGGAGCATGTTGCTCATTGGCTACTTCGGAGGCAAACTCATCAACCAGGGCGTATTGGCCGCGGATGGCGCTCCGCTCGAGGTCTCGCCTCCGCAGTGGACAAACGCAGGCACATTCCTGCTGCAGCACAATGGCACCCTGACGATTGGCGGCGCCTACTCGGCAATCGGGCCCGTGACGCGAACCGGCGGCACGCTGATTCTGAGCGGCAACGCGACGAACCTGAACATCTCTACCGATGATGTGGGCGGCGATATCATGCTCGGGGCCGCAACCGTGACCAACTCCACGCTCCGGTCGATGGGTACGGCGAGAGTCGTCGGCCGCGGTTCGTCCACCTTGGACGGCTGCACCATCGCAGGCGCGCTCGAGATCGAATTGTGTGCGACGGTGTTAGTCCAGAACGGCCTGATGCTGGATAACGCGGCGGTCTACTTCACCTTTCAGCCTGGTGGTTGCGCCTCGTCGGGCGCTTGGTTGAGATTCTCCGGCGGACCGCAGACTTTCGGTGGAACCGGTACGTTGCAACTCGGCGGAGGCGTCATCTCAACCACGGACAACATGACCATTAGTCCGGGCATCGCGATCTCGATCGGCGCCCCGGGCCGCTCCACAAGCGGCACAATCTCTGTCAGCGGCACACTGAACTGCTTTGCCCCCATTACCATGGATGCGCCAACCGCGACTCTACTCGTGTCCGGCAACAGCAGTTCGCGGTTCATCAATCTCGGCGGCATCGACGTGCTCGCGGGCCGGCTGGATGTGCAGTGTCTATGGGGAACCCCGGGCGACCTCACACTTGCCTCCGGCACCAAGCTCACACTGGTCGGGACATACACGATCGATACGCCACTCTCCGTCGCCAATGGGGGCGCGCTCATTCTCGGTGGTAACTGGGTGAACAACTCGCAGATCACCAGCAACGGCGCCAGCGTCATCTTCGCCGGCACCTGGACCAACAACGGCCTCTTCGACATCTCGAACTCCACTTGGCGCATCGGTGATACGTACACATCTCTCGGCGCACACACCGGCTCGAACAACGTGCTCACCTTCGCGGGTTCGTTCCCCGGCAGTACTCTGATTGCCGACGCTACGACAGGCGACATCACGCTCGACGGCCTCTCCGCAAACGGCGTCACCTTCCGCGCACTCGACGGCAAGAAATTCTTCTATACGTACACCGGCACCTGGACGGGCTGCACGCTCGACGCCGACATGCTGATCAGCGGCTGCTCGCAATTGAGCGTCGCCGGCGGACTGACGTTGCAGCACGGATCAGCCCTGACGCTTGACGTAACGTGCAAGCCCTATGGCCTGCTTGTGACAGCCGACTCAGCGACGCATGCAGGACTGCTGGGCGAAGGGCGAGTGCGGATCTACAGCAATAATCCGCTCGGCACCGGAATCTCGTTCGCGGGTGCTGCCCAGGACATTCCGGCGGGAATCACCATCGAGTTCCCGGCTGAGGCGACCGCGACCACCGCATCTGTCGTGATCGCATCCGCGTTGACCATCACCAACCGCGGGACGATCGCCATGGGCCGCACGGGTGGCACCTTCGCGTGGACCGGCGGCACGCTCGTGAACCAAGGCCTACTGCGCATTACCGCCGGCAAGCTCGACATCGCCTCGGTCTCCGGACTGTTGGGAAATGTGCAGCTCGATCCCGGCGCTTCGCTGACGCTCGGCGGCACCTACACCATCGACCGCGATCTCGCCGTCACCTCGGGCGGAACCCTCTCACTCAACGGGACATGGACGAACTCCGCCGCGATTTCCAGTTCCGGCGCGACTCTGATCCTCGGCGGCACCTGGACCAATTCGGGTTCGTTCGCCGTTTCCAACTCGGCATGGACGATCGGCGGAACCTATCCGTCGCTCGGAAACTGGAGCGGCGCCAACAACGCACTCACTTACGGGGGAACGTTCCCCGGCACCTCGCTCGTTGCGAACGCCTCAACCGGCGACATCACACTCGCAACCGTGACCTTCAAGAACGCCGCGCTCACGGCGACCGCGGGCGCGAAGGTCGTTTTCGCGCAGAACGCCACCGTCACCCTGAACAACTGCGATCTCGGGGCCGACCTCCTCGTCGGACCGTGCGCAGCGCTCGTCGTGACCGGCCCGCTCAACCTGCTGAACAACCCGACCATCAGGCTCGCCAGCGGCGGCTGCAGCCTCACTCCGCTCACTTTCTCCACCACAAACTCGACGATCAGCGGCGCCGGCCAGATCCTGCTCGGGATCAACACGCTGACGACCGTGATCAGCGTTTCAACCGCCAGCGCGACGTTCGGGCCCGATGTCTTTGTGGGCTTCGATCCGGCTCAGCCCTCCACCAAGTCCACGACCATCAGCATCAGCTCTGCGAGAACCCTGACGCTGCAGGGGTTGCTCAGCGCCGACCAGATCAATCGAACCTTGAACGTGAGCGGGAGCGGCACGTTCACCAATTCCGGTTCGGTGCGCAGCACCGCCGGCACGCTCTCGATCGCGCCGACCACCATCTCCAACCTTCCGACTTCGACCTCTGTCCTGACCGGCGGCAAGTGGATCGCCAGCGGCGGCTCGTTGACCATGGGGTCGCGCACGGTCGTGTCGATCGCGCCGGCGACCGAATTGCGGCTCACCGGCCCCGCTCCCGCGATCCCCAATCTCTCCGGGCTGCGATCCAACAGCGGCACGTTCTCGATCGAAAGCCTGAGCGTTGCAACGACCCCTTCGACCGGCACATTCTCGAACGCAGGCACGCTCGAACTCGGACCAAACGCCCTGCTTTCAGTAGCCGGCTCGGCGTCGCTGCTTCCGGGCTCGACGATTTCCGCGCGGCTCCGGGGACTCGGACCGACCGGAAGAGGGAGCCTTGTCGCATCGGGCCCGATCGAGCTGGGCGGCCAGCTCACGGGGTCCTTCGAATCTCCTTACGTTCCCACCGCAGGGGATGTCATCGCGGGGTTTGTCGTGGCCCCGACAATCAACGGATCGCTGGACTCGGTCTGCTTTGCCGACAACGCCGCGCGCCTCGGCGCGGTGGCAAGTCTCGTTTCCAATGCAACCCCCATGTCTCTGGATCTCATCGTCACTCCCGACGCCGGCCTGAGCCCGGTCGTGACGCAGCAGCCGGAAGACACATCCGCCTCTCCGGTCGCACACTTTGATATCGTCGCGAGTCCCAATGGCGGCGCGTACCGCTGGATGAAAAACTCTGTTCCGCTCAACGACGGAGCCACCGGGAGCGGGTCCGTTATCTCTGGTTCCTTCTCCCCGAATCTCGCCATCTCGGGTGTCACGCCGTCCGATTCGGGAACCTATCGCTGTTCGATCACCAACACCTGCGGCACCGTCGCCAGCGACGCGGCCTATCTGATCTTCTGCGCCGGAGACCTCAACGCCGACGGCTTGGTCGAAGATGCCGACTTTGTGTTGTTCCTCGCGCAGTACAACATCCTGGATTGCGCAGATTCCTCGATGCGTCCCGGTTGTTCGGCGGACCTGAACAAAGACGGTGTCGTCGACGACGCCGACTTCCAACTCTTTGTTCCGGCCTACAACGAACTTATCTGCGATTAGCCCAAGGCCCGGCAATCACGGACACACCAGCGCGTCATACGCCCCCACAAACGCCTGAAAATCCGCGTCATCCGTCACGCCGTCAAAGTTGAAGTCCGCTGCCGGCGTCAGCAAAAAGTCGTACGCCTGCACAAACAGCACAAAGTCCAAGTCATCAACCAGCCCGTCCGCGTTCAGGTCCGCCGGGCAGGCGTTCGGCGGGCGCGAGAACACCAGCCGCGTCGCCAGTGCCAGCGCCGTGGTCGTGTTCGCGCTGGTTGCCGTGCTTGACTGCGTGTTGCGTTTGCCGTTTACCCCGAACGTATTGAACTTTCCGTCAAAGTTCACTGAAGTACCGCCGAATCGCTGCCCGATCCGCATCGTTACGCACAGCCCGCCCCCGTGGTACACAAATGGCGTCGGGAACGGAATGACATACGAATGCTCCGCGACTTCGCCTCCCACCACCTTCATCGCCCGTGCCGGAATGAACAGCTCTCCCGCCCGCACCCGCACCCGGTCCGGCCCCTCGTTGTTCGCGAACGTGTCACTCATCAGCGAGGCAACGTTCTGCGCCGTGCTCAGGTACACGTCAAACTGCGTCACCGTCGCGTCACTCTCCGGCCACGATTGATACGCCAGCGGCGACACCGGTGAGATCCGAAACGCGATCCCGTCCACCGTGCTCCCCGGTGTCAGATACGTCAACTGCGAAGCGTCGATCACCAATTGGTGCGTGCGCGGAGTATCAAACACGAAGGCGCCCGACCCTCCCGACACCCGCTCCAGCGCAGTCGGCACGCACAACGACGGCGTGTAGCCAGTTTCCAGGGCGATCGCCGCATCCTGTGGCAAAAACGCTCCCACCAACGCGCTCTCCGACGCCGCCACCGTCGTCCGTATCGCGCTCGCCGGGTTTGCCGTGTCCAGCATCGGCCCGCTGCCCGCGCCCACAAACGGCGCATGGCGCACCGTCACGCACAAATCCCCGCCCACATAAACAAACCCGCGCTGAAAATGGATCGGCACCCCGAACTTCGGCTCTCCCGACGCAAAGGCGCCCGCCGGAATCGTCAGCGGCCCGCTCCGTACCGCCAGCGCATCGGCCAACGGATTGCTCCCGAAAAACGTCCCCATCTCCTGAGGCGGATTCAGGCTCGTTGCCACCTCGATCTCAAAGTTCGAAGTCGTCGCGTCCGTCGCAGGCCACGCGCTCGCGCCAGGTGCCAGCCGGAATGTCAGCCAGGTGATCAAACTCCCCCGCGGCACAAACCGCAATTGCGCCGCCCCGATCACAAACTGCCCCGCAAACCCGGTCGGCCCCAGCGCGCCCGAAAAGCCCTCCCGCCCGTTGCTTGTCGTCGCCGTCAGCAGGGGCATCGCAATCGCGGCATCCGCGCACAATTGCGTCACCGGCGTGTTCACGCTTTGGGTGGTTACGGTCGCGCCCGCCGCATCGCCCTTGCGCGCCTGAAAGATCACGTTTGTCCCCGGGTCGCCCGGCGACGCGCCGTCCAGGTTCACCCCCGGTTCGTTCAGCGCCGAATCGTCATGGCTCAGCACAAAGTGCAGATTGCCGCCCGAGTAGTCATAGTGATTTCCAAAGTTCACCTGAAAAGAAAAAGGCGACGGCGCACCCGCCCCGGGCTGCCCTTGAATTGCGTTCGCCGGCACGATCAGCCCGGCCGACCGCACGACCGTCGCATCCGGCCCGGTGTTCTCCGCAATCACCGGCGAGAGCAATCCCGGCGCTCTCAACGCCCGAGAGAGCGTGAGCGTCCAATCGCCGAATTCAGAAATCATCGCCGGCCCGGGCGTGGTCGTCGCGTTGCGGAACCCGGCCGAAACCAGCCGCGCTCCCGGTGCCAACATCGACACCTGCGAGCCTGAAAACACCCACTCGAGCGTCCGCCCCGACGCATGAAACGGGGCGTCGTTCACCCCGCCGCCCGCGGCTCCCGCAAACTTGTTCGCCAGCACGATCCGCGTCGCGCCCGACGGATTGAACGGCAAGTTCGTCGCGTTCTGCGCAGACGCCGTTCCCGCAAGAAACGCAATCACGCCAACCACCATCAGACGCATGGCCGCTCCTCAACTCCCGCACGTGCTTCAGATCTAGATGTTACAGCAAGACCGCCCGCGCGCAGCAAATTTCATGCGTCCAAATAACAACACCCTTCCGCCGCGTTCCCCAAAAGCCCACGATGGCGCTCCCGTGATCCGCCCCTTCGCCCCCTGATTCCTATCGCTGACGGCTGACGGCTGATGCCCCATGCCCTTCCCTCACGGACAAACCAGTTCGTTATACGCCGGAGCAAAGATCGCAAAGTCCGCATCATCCACGAATCCATCCCCGTTCAGATCCGCATCGCACGGCAGGGGCGTGGGTGGGCAAAGCAATTCGTTGTACGCGGGCGCAAACAGCGCGAAGTCCGCATCATCCACCACCCGATCAAAGTTCAGGTCACCCGGACACGGCGCCAGCGAAACGAACGAAGCGCTCAACGAGTACGAACCCGCCAGCGAAAAGAATCCTCCGTTGCACGCGTTGGCCAGTTGGCTCGATTGCGCGAGGGCCGTGTAGCTCCGGCCCGGCTTGAGCACGCCCGTGAAGGAGAACGGAGTCGGTACACCCGCCGCGGCCTGCACCAGGTGCACCGCGCCGCCGATCGGCTCCGCCAGCCGGAACTGCGCGCCATCAACCGAACCATCAAACGCGTACTGCACCGGCGTCGTCACCTTGAACACGATCCGAAAATCGCTCGTCGCCTGCGACACCACGCAATTCGAAGCGCCCGCCAGCGATTCCGCCGAACTCATTCCCGTCGCGGTCATCGCCGAGGCCGACACTGTTGAGTCCTGCGTTGCGCGGGCCTTGCCATTGCCACCGCCCGACGGCACATCGCGGCTGATATCCCTGTTGAATACCGAGTACGCCGGCGCTGGAAACGCAGACTGAATCGATCCCGCCGCCTCGACCACCAATGCCCGCTGATCGCTCGTCAACACCAATTGCGCACTCGCCACCGGCGCAGCCGAAGCCAACGCCAAAACGACCACAAATCCGCTCCGCATGCCGATCTCCCTCTTCAGGCCACCCCGCCAGGATCCATCCAGGCAGAGTGTACCACCCGCGCACGCGCTCCAAGAGTGCGTTGCAATCAACTTCATGTCAGGATCGCGCCCTGTTCGCACCCGGTTCGGAGCACCACCCCCACGGCACCCGACGCGCACCCAAACGAGCCCGCAACGAAGCGCACGGAGCCCTCGTGACTCTGCTCAAACTCTCGGGCCTTCCGGCAATTCGGTCCGCTCGCCGCGATTCTCTCACGGACAAAGCAACGTGTTGTACGCCGCGAGAAAGATCTCAAAGTCCGCGTCGTTCACGAAGCCATCGCCGTTCAGATCCGCGTCGCACGGCAGCGGCGGTTCCGGGCACAGCAACTCGTTGTACGCCGCGAGAAAAATCTCAAAGTCCGCATCGTTGACGACGCGATCAAAGTTCAAATCGCCCGGACACGGCTCCAGCGATGTGAACGAAGCGTTCAGCGAATAAGACCCCGCGCTCGAGGTTGTGCCGCCATTGCACGCGTTGGCAAGGTCGCTCGCCTGCGCGAGCACAAGGTATGTCCGCCCCGGTTTCAGCACCCCGCTGAAGGAGTACGGATTCGGTGAGCCCGATGCAGAGGTCGCCACGTGCACCGTCCCGAGAAACCCTTCCGCCAGCCGGAACTGTGCGCCGTCCACCGATCCGTCAATCGCGTATTCCACCGGCGTCGTCACCCGAAACTCGATGCGAAAGTCGCTCGTCGCCTGCGAAAAAATGCAGCCCGTCGGCCCCGCCAGCGATTCCGCCAGAATGCTTCCCGTGGCGATCATCGCGCCGACGCCGACCGTCGAATCCTGCGAAGCACGCGCCTTCCCATTCCCTCCGCCCGACGGAACATCCCGCACGATCTCTTTATTGAACACCGAAAACGGCGGCGACGGAAACGCCGCCAAATTCGAACCCGCCGCCTCCACCAGCAGCGCCCGCTGATCACTCATCAACACCAGTTGCGCACACGCCATCGGCGCGAGCGCGGCCATTGAAACAACGAAAATGAATCCTCGCAACATGAACATGCACCCCATTTGATGGCCGACCCCAACGCAGCCAAGGCCCCGCGCTGAGTCTACCGCACGCTCGCCATCCGCCAATCAATTTCCGGAAAATCCCTCAAAACAAGGCTCTTGGACGCCTCGCGGCGACGCAAACACCCCTTGCCAAACACACCCCGAGCGGCGCTTCCAGAGCCCTCGCCTCGCTCCGGCAGCCCGCGCCCACGCACGCCCCGAACAGCCCCGCACCCCTCCCGGCCGATCTCGACCACTGCTGGCAGGCCAACGACGCGATTTCATGATCCTGCACGCCGCGTACAACGGGCTGTTCCGGGACGAACGCCCCGGCAATACACACCAAGCACTCCATCGGTACCGCGCGTTCGATATCCGTTCCCCGCCGCCGCGTCTGCACATCCCGTCATTGCCCTCAAAACAGAATCGCCTGCGCGGAACGGTGACCCAACGAATCACCCGCGCTGCTTCAGTTCAAATCCCCTCCGTCCATCACGGACACAAGAGCGTGTTGTACGCCACCACAAACAATTGGAAGTCCGCATCATCCACCACGCCGTCGTGGTTGAAGTCCGCCGGGCACCCAAAGGGCATCGACCCATCCGCGCAGTCCAGAATGTTGTACGCGTTCAGGAAGATCGGGAAATCCGCATCCTCCACGATGCCGTCGTTGTTCAGGTCCCACGGACAGAACGCCCGCGCCGTGAACGCGAACCGAACCGCCACCGCGCCGACAGCGCTCGCCGAACTGGCGGCGTCAGCATCGCCGTCGTTCCATCGCCCCGCGCCAAGGCTGCTGGGCGTTATCTCGGCATCGAGGTACGAAAACGCCGGAAGCGTCGCCGTCGTTCGCATCGTCAGGCACAAATCGCCGCCCCCATAGATATACGCGCGCTCGAAGTCGATGAACCAGGCGTTCTCGCCTGGGGCAACAAAGTCTTCGCTCGCGGGGAACGCACCCCCCGGCATCACCATCGGGCCCTCCCGCACCGCCACAACGCCGGGCCCGTTGTTGGTCGCAAAGGTATTGCTCATCGTCAAGGGCGTCCGTGCCGCGGGTGCCAGCGTCACATCAAACCGGCTCACCGCCAGCGCCGCCGCCGGGAACGTCGGTGCAAATCCCGTCGCGCTGTTTCGCAAACTCATCCCCGTGATCGCCGAGCCCACATCGATTGGAAGCAACTCGCTCGCCGGGACGATGATCTGGACCGTCGAAGGCCCCGAGAAGAAGTCAAACCCGTTGTTCGCCTCAAGCGTGGCAAACGCATTGGGCGTCATCACCGACGGCACATACCCGAACCGCGCCGTCGCAATCGCGCCGCCGTTCACTCCGCCAAGGTACGACCCGCTCGCCGAACCGAACGCTGCCCCAAAGACCGATCGCGCACCCGGCAGGGTCGAAGACGAAATGTCGCAGCGGGCCACATCTTCCGTGAACTGCTGGTGGCGCACCGTCACGCACAGATTGCCTCCCTTGTACACGAACGCCTTCTGGAACTGGACAATCCTCCCAAACGAATTGGTCGATCCTGCCGGCATCGATCCTGCCGGGACCCCGAGCGGTCCATCGTGTACGCGCACCTTGTCCGTCCCTTCATTCGTCGCGAAGGTGGTCGACATCGTGCTCGGGCTTCTCGCCGCCGTACTCAGCGTCAACTCAAAGTCCGGGCAGATCGAGTCCCCTGTCGGACTCTGGGCACCCGACAAATAGTTCCGCACCCACATCGAATCGATCAGGCTCCCCACCGGGATATATCGCAATTCATCCGCACCGATCACCATCTGATACGAATACTCGTCGAACCGCAGCAGCCCCGCCACGTGGCTCGTTCCAACACTCCCAAACGACAGCGGCACCGTCGTCGCCGCGTCCACCTCGTGCCGGAGCACCGGAGCCGCGATCGGAGCACCCGTCACCGCCGCGTTACCAACTTCGAACAGACAATCGGTCCGCACGCCGTACGCAGGGTCTTCGGGTGGCACCGCATCCATGAACCCCTGGGAACTGTTTCCATTCCCGCTGTGCCGCACAAACGTGTTCAGCGGGCCGCCGGTGTACGGGTACCCGTTCTGATACCAGAACGTGTGCGAGAACGGCGCGTTGCTCGCCGCTTTGAACGCGTTCGCCGGGATAACTAAGGCATTGTCATACGCGTGCACCACGTCCGTGCCCACGTTGTTCGCGAATGTCGTCGAGAGCGCGCCGGGCGGGTTCACCGATCGCGAAATATCAATCTTGTAACTGGCGAATACCGCATCTGCCGGTGGCCACGCCGCAAGTCCGCTGCCCAGCCGTCCGGAATGTCCAACCACCCGCGATCCCGGCGCAACCGTGTCGAACTGATCGGTGCCGGCAACAGTCATGATGCTCCGGGACGCGCTGTTCGTCATCGAATTCAACTGGAGGGGCGCCTCCGCGCTCGCGTATTCCTCCGGCACGTACACCTTCGTCACCCCGTGCCGAAGGTCCGCCGAATAAATGAACCGCGTCACCGGCGCGTTGACGAGGTTCCCCGTCGCCGCCGTACGTGATACATTCGAATACAGCCCGCGCACACCGTCGGCCGCAAAGCTGCCCGACATCGTGGAATCTAAATACCCCGCCGCTACCAGCCCCGTGCCGGGGTGATTGATGTCCACGCACAGGTTTCCGCCCAGATACTGATACGGCGATTGGAACATGATCACCCGCCCGAATTGCTCCGGTGTCGGGGGCGTCCTCTCACCCTGAAACGCACGCACATTCACCGGGAGCGCCCCGTTTACCACCAGCGTCTGGCTCCCGATCACGTTGTCCGCATACGTCGTCGTCATCGCGCCTGTTGACACACCCTGGCTCAGGCGCACCTCATAGTCAGAAAATGTGAACGCCGTCCCCGGCCACGCCCCCGACGAGAAATCATCCTGTCGGAAGACCATCCCCAGAATCTTCGCCCCCGCCGGAATCCCCAGCGCCGATTCATCCACCACGTACTGGAACCGGCGGTTTGTGGTCCCTCCAAAAGGGCCCTCCTGCCCGCTCGGCGCTTCCGTCGACGCAAACACCGCCGGCACGATCGTGTTCGAAGGAGGTGTGTACTCAAACTTCAGAACGTTGCCGTTGCCAACTCCGCCCGTCGTGGCCGTGCGTGAAATCGCGAAACACGACGCCATCCCCTCCACCGTGCTCGATGTATCCATGAACTCCGCCGCTACCAATCCCGTGCCCGTGTAGTTGATGTCGAGGCACAGCGATCCGCCTAGATACAAAAACCCCGAGTCGAACGAAATGGTCGGCCCGAACGCTTCCGGCGTCGTCCCCGAGGCGCTCGCGCCGTAGGAATTGGATGGAATCTGAAGCGCACCATCCATCACCAGCGTCTGCACGCCAGAAATGTTGTCCGCAAACGTGCTGCTCATCGTCGCCGCCGTCGTCGCCGCCGCGCTGATCCGCATCTCGTAATCCGCGATGGCCACGTTCGACGGCGGCCACGCCGTCGTGTTGCTGTTGTCCAGCCGCACATGGAACCCCGTCAGCGTGCTCCCCAGCGGAATCCCCGTCAACGCCTGCGCATCGATCACCATCATGAACCGTCGCGCCGAGTTCCCGCCCAGCGTCCCCTGATTCGAAAGCCCCAGTTCCACCCCGTTCCCGCTCGACGGAATCACCGCGTCGTCCGCCAACGCACGCGACGAAATCACCGACGACGCCAAGGCCAACGCGCCAACAGAAACAACAGCACCCATCCCGCGGCAGCGATTCCGAATCATCATGTTGCGTTCTCCCGCCCTCAGACAAACTCCGAGGTTCAGCTTTCAGCCTATAGACGCCCCTCCTCCCGACGCAAGCGCAAATCCCCAGAATCAGGGTTGAAATCCGCGCGCCGCGCCCGCTTTTCAGAAGAAAATCACCGACACGCCGGATGTGCGTTTCTTCATGACTCTCGCGCGTATGAATCGGCGCGATGCGGTGCGCACCGTCCCCTCACCCATCATCCCGTTCTCTTGTCCGCGCCTCGGCGATGAATGTCGTTCCCGACACCCACGCAACCACTCACATCACGGACACACCAGCGTGTTGTACGCCGCAAGGAATTTCACAAAGTCCGAATCGTCCACCACCCGGTCGAAGTTGAAGTCCGCCGGGCACCCCTGCTCCATCGCGCCGTCCGCGCAATCGAGGATGTTGTACGCCGCGAGGAACTCGGTGAAATCTCCGTCCTCCACAATTCCGTCGTTGTTCAAGTCCGCGGGGCAGTAACTCCTCGGCACAAACGCAAACCGCAGCGCCAACGCGCCCGTAAACCCCGCCTGATTGTGCATCGTCGCGTCCGGCCCCGCCCCGACCGCCCACCGGCCCGATGCCACACTCGGGCTATCGAAGTAGGCGTCGGCGTAAATGGTCGAGCCCACAATCCCGTAGTTGTTCCGGATCGTCACGCTCAGCGCCCCGCCCCTGTACACAAATGGCTCCGTGAACTGGATGAACCACCGATTTTCGTTCGGCCGCGAATCCGATTGCACATACGGAAACGCTCCCGCCGGAATCGTCATCGGACCCGATCGCACCAGGATCGCGTCCGCACCGATGTTGGCCGCAAACGTGTCGCTCATCGCCTGCGGCAGAACCGGCGATGTGCTCAACGTCACATCGAATCGCCCGACGCTCGTATCCGTCACCGGCCAGTCCGGTCCGCCGGACGAGCGGCTGTACCGCCGCATCGACATCCCCGTGATCAGGCTTCCCACCCGCAGGCCGCGCAACTGCTCCGCCGAATACACCGATTGCAGAACATTCCCCGCTGCCGTGTAGAAAACCGCGTACCCGTCCTGCCCCGGAGTGTTGTCGACAGCCGCCGGCGCCACCACCGAAGGATCAAACTCAATCCGCACGATCGGCCCCCCCGTCGCGAGCGCGCCCGACGTCGCCCCGATCCCCGCCGCCGAAATCGTTCGTGTCAACGACACATCCGAATTCCCGTCTATCAGTACCGCCTCCGTCCCGTTGCCCGAATGCCGGATCGTCACACAGATGTCGCCGCCCTGATAAACGAATGCCCGGTCGAACTCAATCGTCGGACCAAATGCGTTCACCGTCAGGCTTCCGGGCAGGCTCCCCGGCGCGAGATAGAAAGCGCCGCTCTTCACCTGCACCTTGTCCGCACCCTCATTCGACGCGAACACGGCGCTCGCTGTCGCCGGCCGGTTCGCCGCCGTGCTCACGTACACCTGATAGTTTTCAAACAAGCAACCCGCGGCAGGTGCCGCGCCCGACGACCGGCTCCGGAACGTAATTCCGGTGACCCGACTGCCCACCGGAAGATAAGTCAATTCAGAAGCGTTCACGATGAACTGTGATGTTCTCTCGGTGTCGGAATACACCGTCTGAAGTGTCGATGGTCCGCGCACCGCCGTATTCGCGTTCGGCACGACACTTCCCGAATCGATGCTCCACAACTGCGACGTGTACGAAAAAGTAATATCCGTCGTCGCCAGCACCGACGACGCTGTATTCGAACTGCGCCCCCGCACCCGGGTTCCATACAGCGAATCACTGAAGAGCGTTCCCGCAACGCGCGCAAAGTTGCCCCCGCTCACGCCGTCATGCCGCACCAGTGTGAATAGCGGCCCGCCCAGATAGGTGTACGGTGTCGTGAAAGGAATCTCCAGCGTCCACGGCGCCGGATGGGGCGGCGACGATACCCCCGCAAGCGCGCCCGCTTGAATGTTCAATACGCCGCTTCTCACCAGCGTCGAGTCCGGCCCCGCGTTGAGCGAGATCGTGTCGCTCATCGTCGTCGGCGTGTTCAGCGCCCGCGCCAGCCGGATGTCGTACTTCGTGAACGCCTGCGCTCCCGTCGGCCACGCGCCAGACTGAGCATTGCGGTAGAAAAGCCCCACAAACCGCGATCCCAGCCCCAGCCGCCGCATCTCCCCGGCATCCGCGATCAATTGAATCGTCCGTGCCGAGACATCGAGCGGAAACGAATTGGTTGAGGAGCCGGCCGCGTTCGCAAGTTCATCCTGAATCAGCAGCCGGGTGATCCCCTTCTGAAACGGTTGTGTCGGCGCCAGATAGGTCAACTGCACAACCACGCCCTGATTCTGCTGTACAAACGGCCCCGATGTCGCCGTCGACGGCGAGTTGCTCACGAACGCGACCTTTCCCGGCGCCGAGAAAACATCCGCGCTGAAGTTGCTCGCACTCGCCGGGTTCTCCGTGCGGAACTCCATCACCAGCGGCCCGCCGATGTAGTAGAACGGATTCGTGAACGCGATGGTGGGTCCCCAACCCTCCGGAGTTGTGCCCGTCGCCGCTCCGCCCGGGTACGCGCCGGCCGCAAGACTCAAAGTCCCCGCTCGCGCCGCAACCGCTCCCGAGAGATTGCTGGCAAAGTTTGTTGACATCGTCGCCGGCGTTTGCGTTGACGTTCCAACCGTCAGCCAGAATTTCGGTAATACCAGCGACGATGCCGGAAATCCTGTCGACGCGTTGTTCCACTGCCGCATCTGAATCCCGAGTATCGCGCTCCCCGGCGGCACACTCGCCATCTGATCCGCCGCATACATCACCTGCAGCACGCCCGAAGAAAAGTTCCCCAGCGGAATCGAGTTCCCCGTGATTCCCGCCGTCGTCTCCGCTCCCAGCGGCAGCACCAGCGTGTGTATCTGCGCGAAAGAATTCCCCGCCACGCACGCCGAGAAAAGAGCCGCCGTACGTGCACAAGCCGATCTCACGAATCTCATCATTGAAAACGCCCTTCCACGCCGCTTCCGCGGCAGATGTTTTCAGTGTAACCCCGCTTCCCCTGCACACAAGAAAAAAGCGAAGCACCACGCATCTTACAATTTCTTAATCACACGCACCGCATCCCGCCCGCCCGCCATCTCGCGATAGGTCATCCACGCCGACAAAGCCCTTTTCAAAGGCCCGATTCGTTCGCACTTTGCGTGTATCTTGCGTGCCTCTGCATTTGTCTCCCTCTTGCCCAAAGAAAGAGGTGGCATCGCGCAGCGATGACGCAAGGGGGCTTCGAAATTTCTTGTTGCAATTCCGCGTTCACAAAAATCCAAGTGGATTCCGCAGCACACCCCGCGATCACAGCCGCGTCCCCGCGCGTCCATCTCCGTTTTCGCCGCGACCCCGGCGCGAGCCGCTTCCGATCGCTCGCGCCGGAGTATTCCAGGAGAGGCAACGCAAACAATGATCCTCAACACATCAGCACGCGCATCGGAACACAGTCCTAAGGGCACACCAGCGCGTTGTACGCCGCCAGGAAGATCACAAAGTCCGAGTCTTCCACCACGCCGTCGTAGTTGAAATCCGCCGGACAGCCAAACGGCATGCTTGCATCCTTGCAATCCAGAATGTTGTACGCCGCAAGGAAGATCACAAAGTCCGCGTCGTCCACAAAGCCGTCGTTGTTCAGGTCGCACGGGCAGTACGCACGCTGCGTGAACGCCAGCCGCATCGCGATCGGCCCCCACGTGTTGCCCGTCGTCGCGGCAGAATTGGTGTATTCGTAGATCGAAGCGCCCGTCGACAGCGGCACATTGCTCTGCCCGTCCATGCTCAAAATACTCGCCGTCAAGGCCCCCTGCCCACGGAACGTCACGCACAAATCACCACCCGTGTAGACATATGCCCGCGTGAACGGCACGTACCACGCGTTCTCCCGAGGCGATCCCAGCGCCGGATACGCGTTCGCCGGTACCGTCAGCGGCCCCGAGCGCACGAGCACTCCGCCCGCACCGAAGTTGTTCGCAAATGTCGTGCTGATCGCCAGCGGCCCGTGCGTCGCCGGCGCGATCGACACATCGAACTGCGTCAGGTTCGTGTCCGATGCCGGAATGCCCGTGGCATTGCTTCCATCGGCGCGCAAACTGAACCCTGTAATCGCCGAGCCCACCGTCACCGTCTTCAACTGGCTCGCCGGGATGATCGTCTGCACCGCGTAACTCGAGATGAACGGCAGGCTCCACGCACTGCTCCCCTCCGCCGTCGCCAGGCTGTTGGGCGTCATCACCGACGGGATATACCCAAGCTTCATCGCCGTGCCCGAGTAGCCGCCACCAAAGAAAAAGCCTGTTGCCGCGGGATTCGCGAAACTGTAAACGGTGCGATTGGTGGCCTCCGTTCCCGCCACGGCCTCGATGTTGTCGAGATTCCCTCCACTCAGTCCCGAATGCCTGATCGTCACGCACAGCGGACCACCCTTGTACACAAAGCTCTTCTGGAACTGCACGATCTTCCCGAAGTTCCCGTTCGAGCCCGCCGGCATCGTGTTCGCCGGCACGTACAGCCCGCCGTCGTGCACCAGCACCTTGTCCGCGCCCTCGTTCGCCGCGAAGTTCGTGCTCATGCCCGCCGGCTGTACCGTCGCCGAACTCAACGAAAGCTCATAATCCAACGCCGTGATGTCCGTCGCCGGCGATGCACCAGACGTCGAACGCACCCGGAACCACAGCGAGTCGATAACGCTCCCCACCGGAATGTATTTCAGTTCCGATGCCGAAAGAATCGTCTGGAACTGCGCCGGCGACGTTCCCACGAAACCCCCTCCCGGCGACAACTGATTCAAGGGCGAACTCGTCCCCGCGTCCACGCTGTAGCGCGTGGTCAGATACGTCGAAGAACTTCCAGCCGTCGTCGCCGCCGCCCCCGGCGTTTGCAACGCCTGCACTTCCGTGTTGAATCCGGAGTCTCCGTTCCCAAGCCCGTCAAAAAACCCGGGCGAACCCGAGCCCTGACCGCTATGCCGAATCACCGACAGCATCGACCCGCCCCGGTAGTGATACGCATTCCCGAATGAAACCTCCGGTCCAAAGGGTGCCACTACTTCCGACCCCTTCGGTGCGAACGCACCAATCCCAAAACTCAACGCGCCCGCCCGCACCTGCACCGCGTCCGTCCCAACGTTCATTGCGATGGTTGTCGATAGCGTGCCAGGGCCGTTCACCGACCGCGAAAGTTGTACGTCGTACTGCGCGAAGTTCGCAATCGCCAATGGCCACGGTGCTCCCTGGGCACTCCACAGCCTCCAGCTCATCCCCACAAAGTCCGATCCCGGCCCGATCGTGTCAAACTGATTCACCGCCGCCACCGCCTGCTGCGTGTACGCCGAGGTCCACGCCAGAACGCCGTCCGCCGATCCAGTGCTCGCTCCCGCAAGCCGTTCCGCCACAATCACCTTCGTCACACCCTTCGCCAGATCCACCGCCGGCGGCGTGAACGTCAGCCGCACGATCAAGCCGCCCGCGTTCTGGAAACTCGAGGTCGTCGCATTCGCATCGCCGGTGTTGTGTACTTCACGCTGAGAACTCCCGCCGGAAGCGGAATCCGCGTACGCCGCAGCCGTGTTCGAAGGGCTTTCCATCCGCAAGAGAATCACGAGCGGCCCGCCCTTGTACACATATCCGGTTGTGAACGCAATGACCGGCCCCCAAGGCTCCGGCACGCCCGCCCCGTTGTTCAGCCACTGGTACGCGTTCGCCGCGACACTCAGCATTCCGCTCCGCACCATCACCGGACTCACCATGTTCGTCGCAAAGTTTGTTGACATCGTCGAAGGCGTCAGCGCCGACGTCGCCATCGTCACGTCGTACCGCGTCACGGTGTACGCCGGGTTTGGGAACGTGATGGAAAAGGTTTTGTCGAGGCGCATCTGCATCCCCGTGATGACGCTGCCCGATGGAATCCCCGTCAGCAGGTCCGCGCCGTACATCACCTGATACGTCCCGGCCGGATAGTTTGCGATCGGAATCGAATTCCCGACGCTGCCCGCGGCAGTTTCATTTGCCGGGGGTAGCGTCTGCAAACTCTGCCCCAAGGCCAGAGCGCTCAACAGCGCCGCGCCGCACACAACCGCACACCGCGCCAGCCCGTCACGCATCATCTTCATGTATGTTCTCTCCGGGGAAATACCCTTTCAGCCTAACAGCATCCCGGGTCCCGTCAATGTTTTTTTCCGTCCGGCGAAGCGACGTTCCATCCCCAGCCAGCCGCCTCCCCCATTCGGGCGCGCAACCCCTGTCCCGGTCGCGCCTTCTCCCTTTCCAGCCATCGAAACAAGAACCGCGGCGTTGCTGAATGCCCAATGCCCAATGCCTGATGCCTTCCCTCACGGGCACACCAGCGCGTTGTACGCCGCCAGGAAGATCACAAAGTCCGAGTCTTCCACCACGCCGTCGTAGTTGAAATCCGCCGGACAGCCAAACGGCATGCTTGCATCCTTGCAATCCAGAATGTTGTACGCCGCAAGGAAGATCACAAAGTCCGCGTCGTCCACAAAGCCGTCGTTGTTCAGGTCGCACGGGCAGTACGCACGCTGCGTGAACGCCAGCCGCATCGCGATCGGCCCCCACGTGTTGCCCGTCGTCGCGGCAGAATTGGTGTATTCGTAGATCGAAGCGCCCGTCGACAGCGGCACATTGCTCTGCCCGTCCATGCTCAAAATACTCGCCGTCAAGGCCCCCTGCCCACGGAACGTCACGCACAAATCACCACCCGTGTAGACATATGCCCGCGTGAACGGCACGTACCACGCGTTCTCCCGAGGCGATCCCAGCGCCGGATACGCGTTCGCCGGTACCGTCAGCGGCCCCGAGCGCACGAGCACTCCGCCCGCACCGAAGTTGTTCGCAAATGTCGTGCTGATCGCCAGCGGCCCGTGCGTCGCCGGCGCGATCGACACATCGAACTGCGTCAGGTTCGTGTCCGATGCCGGAATGCCCGTGGCATTGCTTCCATCGGCGCGCAAACTGAACCCTGTAATCGCCGAGCCCACCGTCACCGTCTTCAACTGGCTCGCCGGGATGATCGTCTGCACCGCGTAACTCGAGACAAACGGCAGGCTCCACGCACTGTTCCCCTCCGCCGTCGCCAGACTGTTGGGCGTCATCACCGACGGGATATACCCCAGCTTCATCGCCGTGCCCGTGTAACCGCCACCAAAGAAAAAGCCTGTTGCCGCGGGATTCGCGAAACTGTAAACGGTGCGATTGGTGGCCTCCGTTCCCGCCACGGCCTCGATGTTGTCGAGATTCCCTCCACTCAGTCCCGAATGCCGGATCGTGATGCACAGCGGACCGCCTTTGTATACAAAGCTCTTCTGGAACTGCACGATCTTCCCGAAGTTCCCGTTCGAGCCCGCCGGCATCGTGTTCGCCGGCACGTACAGCCCGCCGTCGTGCACCAGCACCTTGTCCGCGCCCTCGTTCGCCGCGAAGTTCGTGCTCATCCCGCTCGGCGGCACGGTTGCCGTGCTCACCGTCAACTCAAAGTCCGTCGCCGTCACATCCGCGCTCGGTCCCGCGCCCGCAGACGCAATCTGCCTCAGCCACAGCGAATCGATCACGCTCCCCGGCGGGATGTACTTCAATTCCGACGCCGACAGAATCGTCTGCAACACCGGCGAAACCGTGAGCCCGACTGCGTCCGCTCCCGGCGACAGCTGATTCAGCGGCGAACTCGTCCCCGCGTCCACGCTGTACATCGTCGTCAGGCATCCCGAACCAATACTCGTCACCGCCGTCGCACTACCCGGTGCCTGCCACGCCTGCGCCTCGATGTTGTACGTCGGGTCCCCCGCATACAGGCAATCCATGAAACTCACCAAACCCGATCCCTGCCCGCTGTGCCGAACCACCGAGAGCAGCGGCCCGCCCCGGTAGTGGTACGCGTTCGCAAACCCAATCGTCGGCCCGAACGGCGCCGTCGTCGCGCCGCCAAGAGGCTGGAAACTCCCGATCGGGAAACCAAACGCGCCCGAACGCACCGTCACCGCATCGGCTCCAACATTGTTCGCCACCGTCTGCGAAAGCGAACCCGGCGCGTTGTTCGATTTCGATAACTGCACATCCAACTGCGTGTAGTTTGCCGCCGCCGCCGCAGGCCACGCCGACCCGGTCTGCAGCCTCCACGCCATCCCCACAAAGTCCGAGCCCGGCCCAATCGTGTCGAACTCGCTCGCCGCCGCCGTCACTTCCTGCGTGTACGCGGAATTCCAAGTCAGCACGCCCTCGCCGGTGCTGCCGCTCGCGTTCACGCGGCTCTCCGGCATGATCACCTTTGTCACGCCCTTCGCCAGGTCCGCCGCCGGAGGCGTGAACGTCAGCCGCACGATCGGGCCGCCGTTGGCCTGAAACGTCGCCACTGTCGCGCTCGCGTTGTTGTCGGTATTGAT
Source organism: Phycisphaeraceae bacterium (assembly GCA_019636565.1). Taxonomy (GTDB): domain Bacteria; phylum Planctomycetota; class Phycisphaerae; order Phycisphaerales; family UBA1924; genus JAFEBO01. The sequence continues at coordinate 14,068 of JAHBXG010000010.1, read as the reverse complement.
ATACCGATTGAGCGAAGCATCCGTGTCCATATCCGCATACGTACTAAACGTGTTCGAAGGGCTCGTCACCCTCCATTCGATCACCAGCGGCCCGCCCTTGTACGCATATCCCGTCGTGAACGGAATCACCGGGCCCCACGCCCGCGGATTCCCCGTCCCCGGGTATGCCCCCGCGGCCACCGTCAACGCCCCCGATCGCACCAGCACCGGGTTCGTCATGTTCGCCGCATACGTCGTCGACATCGTCGCCGGTGTCAGCGCCGAGCCCGCCAGCCGAACGTCGTACTGCGACGCGACAAAGGTCGCCCCGGGAAACGCTCCGTCCACGTTCCGAAGACGCAACTGCATCCCCGTGATGACGCTCCCGACCGGGATCCCCGTCAACTGGTTCGCGCCGTACATCACCTGGATCGTGCCCGACGGGTAATTCGCGATCGGAAGCGAATTCCCGCTCGTTCCCGCCACCGTGTCAAACGAAGGTGGCAGCGTCTGCAAACTCTGCCCCAGAGCCGTCGCGCTCCACAACACCGCGCCGCACATTGCCGCACACCGCGCAAACCCGCCACGCATCATCTTCATGAAGAATCTCTCCGCAATAGGTCTATCCAGACTATCAGCAGCCGGATCCTCGTCAATCTTTTTTTCCAAGCGTAACCGTCCGATCGGATGCCGCCGCGATGCACGATTTCTCACAACTTCTTGATCACGCTCACCGCCGCGTACAACCCGCCCACCTTTTCCCGATCCACCACCGTCGCCGAAAACGCCGGATTCAAAGGCTGCAACCGAATCCGCTCCTCTCCCGTCTTCTCCCCGTTCGGCCCCCCCGTCTCAAAGAACACCCGTTTGAAAGTCGTCTCCCCATCCGGCTCCAGGCGAACAAAGCAATCCATCCCCCCCTTCACCTGCCGCGCCGGACTGAACACCACAATGTCCCCCTCCTTGTACTCCGGCATCATCGACTCCCCAACCACCCGCGCCGCAAATGCGTCCGCATCGTCGATGTCTGGACACCGGACATACTCATCCGCCACCCGAGGCGGAAAAGACAGATCCGTAAATTCAACCGGGTAACCCGCTTGCACGGAATTTATAAGTGGAACCTCTCTGGCTAGGAAGCGGGAGAGGGGGGCGGGGGCGGTTGTTGTGTTGGGGGAAGCGGGGTCTTGGCGTGGGGGGGCGTGGTCTTGGCGCGAGCCCATGAGGCGGTGGAGTTCGCCGGAGCGGTAGGCCTCGTCGAGGGCGCCGCGGAGTTTTCCGTTTTCGTCGATGCCGCTGGCGGCCAGGAGGGTTGAGAGTTTCTTTTCGCGCTCGCGCTGCGCCGCTTCGCGCGCGGCCAGGAGCATCACTTCTCTTCGGAAGTGCGCGGGGGTGCGCTCCCAGTCGGCGGCGCGGGCCAGTTCGCCCTCGGGGACGCCGAGCGCTTTTTCGAGCGACGCGATCATCGAATCGCTTGGCACTTCGCGCAGCGCGTTCTCGATGACGGAGAGGTACCCCTTGGTGCAGCCCGCGGCATCGGCGAGTTGCTCCAAGGTCAGGTTGCGCGCCAAGCGCAGTTTGCGGAGGCGGGTTCCCCAGTACATGCCGCCGGAATCCATGACGGCCTCGGCGCTGGGCTTTGAGCCCTTGGAAGAGCGGGGGCCGTAACGGGGGGCGACCTTGGGTTCGCCCTTCTTATTGAGAGGGATCACCCCCGCGTGCTTGGTGCCGGACTTTTTTCTGGCCATGGAGGCTCCCGATGCGGGTTTTTTATGGGCCAAACGCGCTTCCACGCGCTTGGCCCGACGGAATCTGGTAGAATACCAAACAAAATTCGTACGACAAGCCTAAATCCGCTTTCCGGTCGGTTCCTGTTGTGGTAAACTATACTGCATGTTTACTGACGTGTCAACAGGTACGTGCCCGGTTTCCGGGGTTTCGGCGGGTCGGGCCCAGCCGCTGCGGCCGCTGCGGCTGCTGCTGGCGGAAGCACCCCGGCGCCGGGTGAAGCGGCGCGTGGTCAAGCCGGATCTGGACCGGCGTCGGCGCGAGGCACTTTCGCGCGAGTTTGCCTCGCGCGTGACCGAGCACGCGCGATGGCTGCCCCAGGCCGATCTCGCGTTGCTGAGTTGGGTCTACCGGAGCCAGCGGCCCCTGACCGAACTCGCGGCGACCGGCGTCGCACCGCGCTGGGTGCTGCACCGACGCCTGAACCGCATCGTTGCGCGGGTGCTCTCGCCCACGTACCGGCATGTCGCGATGTTGCTCGCGGTGCGAAATGTGCCACCCAACTGGTCGCCCGAATGGCCGCCCCCGCAAGATCAAGCGGCGCTCGATGCGGAAAGCCTGCAACTGCTGATCGGGCGGGCGATCTTTGTCAGCGGCGTGCCGGTGCGCGAGGTCGCGCGGGTGCTGGGGCTTTCGCGTCAGCAAGTCACACGCCAGCGCGACATCATCGCGCTACAGGCCGAGGCGATGGCACAGGCGACGGCAATGGCGGGGACCAAGTCACGCGCCGGGTGATGGACGGCTTTCTCGCACGCCCCGACTCGGGCGCGTTGCACTCTTCTTTTTCTACACACACTTCGGAGGCTGGTCATGTCTGAATCTTCTCTTTCTTGTGCGAGCACGGGCCCGAAGCGGATCGCGCTCGACGGGCGGGCCCCTTCGCGCCGGCTGCTGCGGGCGTGCTGCCGATTCGGGATTGGCGTTTCGCGTGGTGCATCGGCGCGGCCGAGCCCGCGCGATCTTGATGTTCTGCTCGGACTTGCCCCGGGCGGGTTTGCTTTGGTGACGGGCGCGAGCGGGAGCGGGAAATCGCGATTGCTCCGCTCGCTGCGGGAGAAACTTCGCGAAGCGGGTGGGGGTGGGGGTAAGCGTGGGGGTGGGGATGGGGGGGTGCGGCTTCGGGATCTTGGATCTATATATAGACCCGACCGGGGGATCGCTTCGGTGATCGATCTGATCCCGCTGCCTTTGGATCGTGCGCTGCGGCTGCTCGGCGCGGCCGGCCTGGCCGATCCGTTCGTGCTGGGGCGCACGGTGCGCGAGTTGTCGGTGGGGGAACGGGCGCGGTTCACGCTGGCCAGGTCGCTCGCGCTTCAGATGAAGGGGCCGGGGTGGCTGCTCATCGACGAATTCCTGACGACGCTGGATCGCGAGACGGCGTTCGCGGTCGCGCGATCGTTCCGGCACGCGGCACGTGAACTGGCACCGGAGTTACGCGTGATCGTGGCGACGGCACACGCGGATGTTGAGGCGCACCTGGGTGCGGATGTGTGCGTGCGGATGTGATCGAAACGAGAGCGAACGCGGAGGGCGCGGAGAATCGCGGAGAGAGAGGAGTGGGGGCGATGTGGAGAACAGTCGGGCGACGGCGTGTGGTCGGAAATGCACATTCTGAAATCTGAGATCCGCCTCCCGCCGCTCTCGATCGACCAGCGGGCGTGATCACGGTTCCCCTCTCCACACAGGTTCGCTCTCTCACGCTCCGCACGTTCGTATCTCCCCTCACCGCTTCTTCTCCGCGCAACTCCGCTCCCTCTGCGATCTCCGCGTTCTCTTGCTGCCCTTCTTCGGAACTCAACTTCTTCTACAAAGGACTACTCATGATGACTGCCTGTCCGACGGTGCTTCGTATTGGTGCGTGCTCGATGGCGGAGGCGCGCGGGCTGCTTGCGCGGCATTACGCGCCGGGGATGCCGGCGCGGGTCTGCCGCGTTCTGGGGGCGTGGTTGGAAGTTGGGAATGGAATCGAGGGGTCCAAGAGGACCGAGGAGTCCGATTCCAAGCCGATGCTCGTTGGTGTTCTCACGGTCAGTCATCCGACGTTGAACGATCGCTGGCGTGCGCGGGCGTGGCCGGGGGTGTTTGAGATCGCCGACAAGCGAGAGCGGGCGCTGCTGCTGAATGCGACGGTGCGCCGGATTTCGCGCGTGGTGGTGCCGCCCCGGTTTCGCGGGATGGGGATCGCGACGGCTCTGGTGCGTGCGTATTTACGCCGGCCTTTGACGGTGCGCACGGAAGTGGTCGCGGCGATGGGGGATTTGTGCCGCTGCTTTGAGCGGGCGGGGATGCGGGGGGTCGAGTGTGAGGCAATTGCGCGAGATGTTGCGCTGGCGAAGGCGTTGAATCGGATGCGGATCGCGCCGGAGTCGCTCGCGGATGAACGTGTGGTTCAGAAACTTGTGGGCAACGAGGGGTTTGTGAAGGCGATTCGCGTGTGGGCGAATGCCGCGGGAGGGACGCGGAAGGTGTTGCGATGCGCCGGCGCCGTGGAGAGGTTGGCGCCGAGTGCGGCAAGGGCGGTTGTATCGATTGGCGACGGTGGAAGGGTGTGGGTGAGCGAGCGGGTTCGGGCGAACGGAGCAGAGGAGAGAACGCGGAGAACGCGGAGTGGCGGAGTTTGCGGAGTGGCGCGGAGCGGATGATGCGTGAAGTTCGGCGCGGGCGTCGAGAAGCGCGGGTGCGTGCCTGACGAGCCCGGAACGAAGTGACGGGCGCTGTTGCGGGCGGAGCGGAAAGGCGTCAAGAAGTTCGGTTGATTGAAAGGAGGTGATTCCGGAGTTTTGATGGTCGGGGCGTGATCAGCGCCAAGGTGCCCTTCACGGCGTCTCGAGGGGGTTACGGGCTCGTTGCGTGAGGGTGTCGGCGCTCGGATGCGGACGGCGCCATTCGCGTCCGGTTCGTTCCTTCTCGCGCGATCACACACACAGACTCTCCCTTCTGCTTCTTCTTCGTGCTCTTCGTGATAAGCCTCTTCTTCTTCTTCAGGATCTACCCATGCAAACTCCTTTGAATCCGTTGCAGTTGTCCGCGTTTTTGCACCAGCACCTCAATCTCTCGGTCGCGTCGCGTGCGCTGATCGAGGGGCATCAGGCGCCGTTTGAATATCTCGTGCACGCCTTTTTCCAGGGGCGGGGCGGGTTTGGCGTGTTCGGGCTGGCGAAGCCGGCGCGGGCGCTCGACTCGGTTGTCTGGGCCTCGCGGGGCGGGGGCAAGACTTTTCTCGGCGCGGTCGCGACGGCGCTCGATCTTGCTTTCAAGCCCGGGATCGAGATCCGCATTCTCGGGGGCAGTCTCGATCAATCCCGGCGCATGCACGCGCACCTGCGCCGGCTGTTCGCGAAGGAGCCGCTGGCCGATCTCATCGAGGGGCGCATCGGCGAATCGCGCCTCGCGCTCAAGAACGGATCGGTCGTTGAGTTGCTCGCGCAATCGCACACGGCGGTGCGGGGCACGCGCGTGCAGACGCTGCGCTGCGACGAGGCGGAACTGTTCAAGGAAGATGTGCTCGATGCCGCGATGCTGGCGACGGTGTCGAAGACGATCGACATTCCCGGCGTGGGCCCGACCGAGATCGCCGGAAGCATCGAATGCCTGAGCACGATGCACGTGCCCTTCGGCCTGATGAGCCGGCTGGTGAAGGACAACACGCGCCGGGTGTTCAAGTGGGGCGTTGTCGATGTGCTGGCGGAATGCGAGGAGACGCGGGAATGCGGGGAGTGTGAATTGTGGACGGAGTGCAGGGGAAAGGCGAAGCGAAATGCAGAAGGGGCAAAGGGGCAGAGTGGCAAAGAGGCAGAGGGAGAAGACGAGTGTGGCGTGCGGAAGTCGGATTGCGGAGTGAAGACCGGGGGCGATGCACCCGCCTCTGCGCCGGTCGCTTCGCTCGCGGCTCGTTCGGCAAGCGACGCTGCCAGCGTCGGCCACCTCTCCATCGATGATGCAGTGCGGATGAAGCGGCGGGTGAGCCTGCCGGTGTGGAACACCGAGATGCTGTGTTTGGAGCCCAGCCGCGCCGACACGGTGTTTCCGGAGTTTGATCCCAGGAAGCACGTGTTCCGGGATTGGGCGGACGAGGAACTGTTCCGCGAGGATGACAAGGGTCGGGCGTTGACGAATGAAGAGCGGAACACCGCCCGGAAAGCCGGCGCCACATCCGGCGGCGTGAATGAGCAGGCCGCGGCATTGGTGCTCGCGAGGCGGGAACAGGAACGCAGATCGTGCGGCGAACTGTGGGTGTGCGGGATCGACTTTGGGTTTCGTGCGCCGACGGTCATTCTGTGGGGCGCGGTCGAGGCGCACACGCGGGTGCTGCGCATTCTGGACGAGCGCATCCTCGAACGCGCAACGACGCGGGAGCATGTCGAGGCGATCTTCAAGGGGAACGGGCGCGGTTGGAAACTGCCCGACTTTGTCGGGGTTGATCCCGCGGGCAGGCAGGTGAACGGGCAGACGGGCGTGCGCGATGCGGATGTGTACAGGGAATCGGGGCTGGATGTGCACACGAGATCGCTGGGGATCGGGAGCGGGCTGCACCTGATTCGGGCGCGGCTCGCGCCGGCAGAAGGCCCGGTGCGGCTGTTTGTGCATGTGAGGTGCCGCGGATTGATCGAGGCGCTGACGAAGTACCACTATCGCGTGGACAGGCCGGAGGATTTGGAGCCGGTGAAAGACGGGAGCGATCACGCGGTGGATGCGCTGCGGTACATGGTGCTGAACCTGGATTTGCAGAGTCGCTTGCGCTGTGAGAGGTATGCGGGGTGAGGGGTGCAGTACGAGGGAAGATGGAGAGAACGCGGAGTGGCGGAGGGTGCGCAGTTTGCGGAGTGGCGCGGAGAGGTGTGATGCGCGAAGTGCGCCAAGTGCGCGAAGTGCGCTTCGGGCGCAGGGAAGCGCGGGATGCGTGCCTGACGAGCCCGGAACGCAGTGACGGGCGCTGTTGCGGGGGGAGCGGCAGGGCGAAAGAAAGTTCGGTTGTGCGAAAGGAGGTGATTCCGGAGTCTTGATGTTCGGGGCGGGAGGCGGGATCGGCGTCACTTGAAACTACTTGCATCTACAGGAAACGAAACATGAACAACGAGAATTTGCGAATCGAGATCGTGAACCATGTCAAAGAATTCGCCGCAGCAAACGAGGGCAAGCCTCCTTCACGCGAAGTCTTCACCTTCAAGTTCGGTATCAAGTCCGCCGCGTGGCGCGGCGTCTACTGGGCAAAGTGGGCGGACGTCCTCGTCGAAGCGGGTCTGAAGCCAAACCACGTTCGTCTCTCAAACCCCGAGTTGCTCGATACCTACGCCGAGTACGCGCTCGAACTCGGACGCCTCCCCACCGCGCCCGATCTTCGCCTCCGTTCGAAACAAGGGCGGCCCACCGCCAAGTGGTTGACCTACCGCACCCGATTCGGCAGTCGGGCCGGAGTAAATGCCAGCCTCCTTCAGCACGTCGTCGGCCAGCCGCACGAACAGCAGATCATCGCGATCTGCCGCGAAGGCGTTTCTCGCGGCAGGTATCGAAGGCCGAACGCGATTCTCCCCGGCTTTGTCTACATGATGAAGTCTGGCCCGCTGTACAAGATCGGAAAAGCCCTTTCCGTCGAAGCACGCCACAAAAAACTCTCCACGCTCATGCCGGAAGATCTGGTGATCCTCCACCGCATCCAGACCGACGATTCCTACGGCGTCGAGTACTACTGGCACAAGCGATTCGCCACCAAATGGGTCAAGGGCGAATGGTTCAACCTGAACGACGATGATGTCAAGGTGTTCCGCGAGCGAACCGTGATGTAGCCGGTCCAGGCATTGCCGCGATGCCCAGGCGCGATGCCTCTTCTCTTTGACAAGTGAATAGACGATCGGGCGGCAAAGCGTTGAGACCCGCCAGCCGCGCACCTGTACGAGCCCCGAGCGCAGCGACGGGCCGCCGGGGCGTACGAGTCGCTGTGCTCCGACGTTGAAGCGGGGATGTGCGCAACAGTGCCGTCACTTCGTTCCGGGCTCGTTCGGTGCGGCCTCGGCGCGATTCGGGATGGCACGCGTGTACGGTCACCCAACACGCCCCGCTCCCGCCAGCCGCGCACCTGTACGAGCCCCAAGCGCAGCGCCGGGCACCCAGGCTCGCCATCACGCCTGTGCGACGTCTCGCCACACGTTCGGGTCATTCCGTCCCGAACTCATTCCTGAATTCTTCAACCGACCTCTGCCCGCCTCGCTCTCTCTCCTCCCGCTCCGCTAGTCGCTCGGCCAGAAACCGACGCGCTCGCAGGCGATGCTCTTCCCGCCATTCCTTGTTCCGCCCGCTCTGCCAGTCGTTCACGTACGAAATCGCCCCATACAAACCCGCGGCATGATTGATTCATCGAGTGCTGCCATGAATCGTCCACAGCCGCGCATCTTCGGAAACCAGTTTCTTTCGACGAAGGTCGCGTGTGATCCGTGCCTTGAAGTCCGCAATCGCCCTTTCCGGCGCAACCGGGCACGACACGACGACATGCACGTGTGTTTGTCGCACGTTGACGGCGAGGCAGTCCCACTCGCGATCTTCGCACAGCCTTTGAATCGCGTCCGTCGCGATCGCCGCACACTCAGTGTTCAGTTTGAAAGTATCCCGCGTCATCCGCTCGCGTTCAAACGTCTCCCGCTCCGCATCCGGCGGGAGCGTCGGCGTGCCGCGGCTGTTGTGCAGGTGATCGACCGAACCGCGAACGTCGCCGTGCAGACGCTGCCCGTAGCAGGTCCACGTCAGAAAATACGCAAGCGGGCGCGACATGCCTTTTTAGATTACCGAAAACAGGAAAGAGTCCAAACCCGCCAGCCGCGCACCTGTACGAGCCCCGAGCGCAGCGACGGGTTGCGGGGGCGTACGAGTCGCTGTACTCCGACGTCGAAGCGAGGATGTACGCAACAGTGCCGTCACTTCGTTCCGGGCTCGTCAGGTGCGGCCTCGGCGGGCTTCGGGCCGGGCCGCGTGTACGGGAAACAGGACACGCCCCGCTCCCGTCAGCCGCGCACCTGTACGAGCCCCGAGCGCAGCGACGGGTCGCCGGGGCGTACAAGTCGCTGTACTCCGAAAATCAAAGCGAGGATGTACGCAACAGCGCCGTCACTTCGTTCCGGGCTCGTTCGGTGCGGCCTCGGCGCGATTCGGGCCGGCACGCGTGTACGGGCACTCAACACGCGCCGCTCCCGCCAGCCGCGCACCTGTACGAGCCCCAAGCGCAGCGACGGGCGCAGTGAGCGAGCCCCCCTCCGCAATCTCAGACCGACGCAACCCCGTTGCTTGTTCAGGATCGTGCCGGGCTTCATGTACCTGATGAAGTCGGGCGGGCTGTACAAGATCGGGAAGGCGGTGTGCGTGGAGACAAGGAACAAGGAACAGGGTACAAGGAACTAGTGACGCTGACGCCTCATGAACTGGTGATCCTGCACCGGATCAAGACAGATGATTCGTACGGGATCGAGACATACTGGCACAAGCGGTTCGGGGAGAAGTGGATGAAGTGGGAGTGGTTTAATTTGGATGAGGCGGATGTGAAGGTGATTTGTAAGCGGGGGGAGATGTGAAGGGAGAGGAAGGGGCGGAGGGGCGGAGGGGCAGAGGGGCAAAGGGGCAAAGGGATAAGAAGGTGGGGATGTCGGCTCTTTGGAAAGTGAATAGGTCTGCGGATTTGACGAACGCGACTTCGATTCAAAGTCCGAAGGGCTGAACGGAAATAGCCGGCGGTCGCAGCGAAGCCGCACCACCGGTGCAGCGTTGTTTGTTTCCATGCACGCCGAAGGTGTGTTCGTGGGTGGGGGCGGCAGTCCTCCCGGCGCGAGCAGGTCGGAGTTGTGCCGGCGCGAGACAGGACGAGCGCAACCGATCCGCCAACGCTGCTCGTCCATCCATATACATCTCGCCGCGGCAGAGTTGAAGACTTGGCGCGGATTGGCGCATCGGAGCGAACGTTGCCGCAAGCGCCGGGGCTGCCGCCCCCACCCTCCCCGGCACCCCCGCCCGGAAAAAGGAAGTCGTGGCCGCTGTAGACTCGCGGCATGAAGCCACATCCGAGAGTCCGTAAGACTGTGAAATGGGCCGGAGCCGTTTCGCTGGTGACGCTTTCGGCGTTGTGGATCGGCACGGCGCGTCACGCGGTCCTCTTCGTATGGAAGAGCGGGCTGACTGTCATGTCGGCGTACGGCACCATCGGAATCGGGAAGCAGTATGTCTGGTTGCCGATACCACCGGAAATGCAAGGATGGCACTTAGATATGGGTGGCTCGGCGCCGCTGCAGTGGTGGTTCAACGGCGAGTGGGATGATGCTGCGCGAAACGTGTCGGTGCCGCTGTGGGCGGTGTGTCTACCGGTGCTGATCGCGACGGGGGCCGCGTGGCGGCTCGATGTGCTGGCGACGCGGCGAAAAAAGGTTGGCAGGTGCGCGACCTGCGGGTATGACCGTGCGGGGTTGAAGTTGGACGCGGCGTGTCCGGAGTGTGGGGCGGAAAGTAGCCTGGCAGGGTGAAGACATGTCATCGAAGAACGGTCCTTCGGTGGACACTGACGGCGGTCACGTTCATGTTCTGCGCGGCGTTGGTGATGAGCCGATGGATCGGAGTGAGCTACGGAAGCGACGATTTCGGCGTGGGGTTTGGTATCGCCAATGGAACATTGCATCTCAACCGGGGGCTGCATGAATTTGGGAGGGAGCTCCTGGGGTGGGATTACCGTTGGACAAGCGAATCCAATTCGGATTGGATGTGGTTGCCAGGCTATATGTGGATAGACCGGTACCAAGTCCTTTTGATACCTCTGTGGATTCCGCTCCTGCTTGGTCTGGTTGGCACGGCGTGGGCATGGCGAAGCCGCTGGAAATCGCGAATTCGCATCGGCGTGTGCGGACGATGCGGATATGACCGCGCGGGGCTTGGGGCGAATGTGTCGTGCCCGGAGTGCGGGGCCAGGGTGTGATTTGCGGATTCACCTGCACACCTTCGGCGTGCGGGATGTTGGCGGGGCGAGCCGGGGGTGGTGCTCGCCGCGGCGGTTCGCTTCACCCCCCTCTACTGACCGGCAATCCGTCGGACTGGGATGCGAAGAGGAGAGTCGGTAGTGCTTCCGGTCGGAGACACCGCTCGGCCGTTTCACGGGCGAAGAGGTCTGCGGTGCACCCGCACCAGACGCTGCGCGTCTGGCAACGGGCGAGCGCCCATGTCATGGGCGGAGTGGCGAGTGCCGGAAAGGGAGAATCAGAAAATAGGAAACAAAGTCGATTTCCAGGTCTTGTGTTGCTTTCTGCCCCTGAAAGGGGCACATGGTCGTTGCCAGATGCGCAGCATCTGGAGAGCTGGGCTGAAATAGCTTTTCTTGTCTTTGGTCTTGCCGCCCATGACATGGGCGGGCGTTTGGGGGGGCGGGAAACACTCGGTGCGCTGTTGGGAGCCAAGGCGACAACCGCTCGCCCGTTTTACGGGTGAGGAGGTTATTGGGGGACCAGATGCGCAGCATCTGGAAAGAAGGGCTGGACTAACTCTGCCTGCCTTTTGCTTCTCCGCCCATGACATGGGCGGGCGTTCGGATAGATTGTCGCCCATGCCTTCTTCCTGGACTCAGGTTTACTTTCACATTGTTTTCAGCACCAAAGCGCGCGAGCCCATGATCGAAGAAGCAGCAGAGGATCGGCTCTATGCGTTCATGGGCGGGATCGTGCGCGACTTGCGGGGCGTGCTGATTGCTGCGGGAGGGATGCCGGATCATGTGCACCTGCTGGTGCGTTCGGCGCCGGATTGCTCGCTAGCCGAGATTGCGCGCGAAGTGAAGGCGCGATCATCGAAGTGGATAGCGCCGGAGTTCGCGTGGCAGCGCGGGTATGGTGGATTCAGCGTGAGCAAGTCGGCAGTCGATGAGGTCGAGCGCTATATCCGCACGCAGAAAGAGCATCACCGGAACATGAGTTTTAAGGATGAGTTCCTGTCGATGCTGCAGAGGCACGCGGTCGAGTTCGATCCGAAGTATGTGTTCGAGTGACCGCTCGCCCGTTTCACGGGCGAAGAGGTCTGTGGTGCACCCGCACCAGACGCTGCGCGTCTGGCAACGGGCGGGCGCCCATTTCATGGGCGGAGAAAAGAGGTGCAAGAAACTGCGCGGCAGGCAGCGGGAGCACCCCCGTTGGGGCGGATAGAAAAAAGCACTGACGTTGTGAAGGGGTGTGCGCACGAATTTCCAGTTGTGAAGCGTGCGTGCGCCGAGTAGTTCGAGATCGGGCGCATCGAGTGCACCCAGGCTTGCCATCACGCCTGTGCGTCGTCTCGCCACACGTTCTGCTTATTCCGTCCCGAACTCGTTCCGGAATTCTTCAACCGATCTCTGCCCGCCTCGCTCTCTCTCCTCCCGCTCCGATCTTCGCTCGGCCAGAAACCGACGCGCTCGCAGGCGCTGCTCTTCGCCTTCGGCCTGCGGTGGGGGGTTGCGATTGAAGGATGCCCGGTGGTGGAGCAGCATGGCGGCCGGTCGCGTATTGGCCGCGCACCTTCAGAGTGCGGAAAGTCAACGCCCAACTCAATCGCACGTTGGCGTCGGCCACAGAATCCAGTCCCCGGTGCGTTCGTTGCTACGCGGCGCTGCGCCGTACTTGATGTCCGTGATCGGTCGGGCCTGATTGTCTACTTGGTCCGGACCAATGGAGTAGACAACCGGGCGGCCGTCGGTTCGGCGGTAGCGGAGCCGCTCGCCGGAGAAGCGATCGGTCGGAGTGGGGATCGGGCCGAAGGCGAGGCCGTCGAGCGAATCGGGCCAGCGGCCGGTGAGGCGGTGCTGGCGACCGAGTTCGAGCCCGATACGTGCTGCATCGGCGTGTTGATACCACACTTCGCGGGCGAGCCAGATTTTTTCGAACGCGGGCAGGTAGAGCGCGATGGGAAGGTACTTGCCGCCGGGGGCGTCGCTGACTTCGCGTTCGAATCTCCGGAGCGTAGAAGGGTCGGCGTCGCGGAGAGTGGTGGCATTGAGTGCGCGGCCGAAACCGAGCAGTTCGACGAGCTTGGCGTTCATGTCAGTGCGCGTAGCGAGTTGCTCGGTCGTCGAAAGCAGGGCGTGGCGCTTGATCGCGTCGGCGCCGAACGCGGGCTCAGGGGGCGGATCGGAGCCGGTGAGCAGCGCGACGAGCACAACGCGGTTGCGCTCGCTTGCGGTTTGCGACAATTGGCCATCGACGCAGTAGAGCCGCGCGAGGATGTCGTCGAACATGGCGCTTTCGGCGGCTTCGATCGAGACGGGCAGAGCAACGCCGGCAGCGAGCGCGCTTTGAAGGCGGCCCGTTGAATCATCGCTGAAGAATGCGGGATGGGCCGAGCTCATCTGGCTGATTCGTGTCGCCGTTTCGCCGAACAGGACGATGCCGTTCATCATCGATGCGGTCGTGCTACCGTCGCGGAGGGCGGCGCTGAGGCGGAGCGCGAGGAGAAGCGAATCAGCCGCGGCTTGTTCGTGACCGTCAATGAAATGCTTCCAAGATTGAATCCAGAGAAGGCGAGCGGCGCATCGCGCAGGAGCCAGGTGAGGGGCCTTGGTATGCAGCGGCATGAAGCCGGGGTCGTCGGCCGGACGCGCGGCGGAATCGTCAGCAGAGAGATACTGACCAACGGCGTCGCACGATCGGAGCGGAGAAAGCTTTGCGATCGCGTCTTGATTGTTCCGGAGCAGTTCGAGAGCTTCGGGCCAGTTGGGATCGCACGGGCGAGCGGCGCCGAGCCGCGGCCACGCTTCGTCGTCGGCGGGGGGCTTGATGAGCTTGGCGAACTGGAGCAGAATGGGGAAGGCACGCCTGTCGGACGGGATGCGGTCGATAGCGTCGTTGTGCTGCTTCGAAAAGTTAGGAGCGCACGAAGGGGGCGGAGCGGCGATGCTTGCGGATGCCGCGAGGAGGATTGAGAGGATGCAAAATGGATGGCGCATAGGGCGATTGTGGTGAGGGGAGATTGTTGCAGCGTTGGCCGTGCTTTAACGGGTTGGGCGGATGTTGAATGCTCGTGTTCGTCGAAGGTGTGTTCGCGAGGTGGGGAAGGGCAGGCCTTCGGCCCGCGGGTGTATGGCGCGGTACGTATCCGGGGCTGCCGCGTTCGCAACGAGCCCCGGCTATTGCCGGTCAGGCCTTCGGCGTGAGGAATGTGGGAGCGGCGGGCCGGGGGTGGCGCTCGCCGCGCGGGCTCGCTTCACCCCCGTCTACTGACCGGCAGTCCTTCGGACTGGGATGCGAGGAGAAGAGTTGTTGAATGAGCGGATTCGGGCAACGGATTGGGTGGGGCGCTGCTGCGGGTTCATGTGGAGCGTGGT
>JAHBXG010000001.1 GCA_019636565.1 Phycisphaeraceae bacterium | reverse complement strand
AGCGAACTGCCGCTGGTGATCTGGCTGATCATCGCCAGTTTGGTCCGGGGCGTGACCGCCTTCATGACGGCATCGAAGACCTGATCCGGGCTCTGAATCGGGAACGGCACCTTCGCGAACACCACCTTGACGCCAACGCTCTTGGCGAGGCGCTCCAGTTCGTTCACGCCGGACTGGTACTCGTGGTCGGTCAGCAGGATCTCGTCGCCCGCCTTGAACTCGGTGCTGCTGAAGATGGATGCAATGCCCATCGTCGCATTCGGCACCGGGGCGAGCGAAGCCGGATCGCAGTTCAGGAAGGACCCGAGCACCTCGCGGACGCCATCCATCAGGCGTTCAAGGTCCACCTTGTAGAACCGCACCGGCTCGCGCTCCATACGGGCACGCATCCGGTTCTGGGCCTCGAGCACGGCGCGGGGCACCGCGCCATAACTGCCGTGATTCAGAAAAGTGACCGCCGGGTCAAGATCCCAGTGCGAAGTCTGGAAGCGGATGCGGGAAACACGGTCAACCGGCGCGGGTGAGGGCGCGGGGAGCAGTTTCTCGTCGATCAGTTGCGAAGCGGAGTTCATATTGAGTTTCACGAATGCGGTATCGGCCAGCCGGGTCCTCCGGCTCGAAGCGCTGGTGCACTTTAGAGAGCTTCGTTCCAGAGTGTGAAGCGAAGGCTTCAAACACCGCGAAATGCGTCTTTAGCAGTGCTGCTCGCCCGCCTGCGGATCGGTGTCGGGCCCCGCGGAACACGCGAACTGGTAGGTGTTCATGTTTTTGATCGGCGGGCTGTAGATATGCAGCGTTATCAAGTCCGTTCCCGGCGCCTGCATGTTGAGGACCTGATGGATATCCGCGTCCTGTGCGGCACACACATACCCCGGTTCCATCTGATTGGTCGCCGCGGGACAAACAAGCCCCGAGGGCGTCTGCTTGTACCGAATTTCGGTGCCCGTGCCCTCGACAACCCGGAACGCACAGGAACTGCCCCGGTGATCGTGAATGGGCGTGCAGTGGCCGCTCCGCCATGTCAGAGCGAGCAGTTCGTACCACTCGCTGCAACTGATCCGATTGCGCCGGTAGCCGTGCGTGCCGAAAACCAGGACGCTTTCGAGATCCTTCCGCGTGACGGTCACCTTGCCCAGCAGCCTTGCCAGAACATCCAACTTTGCACGCTCGCCCTGCGTGTCCAGATAGTCGATCAGTTCCGCCAGTTTCGGAAATCGCTGGGTGGCGGGGGTGCTCGATTCTGCGGTTGTCGAAGTGTGTGGCGTCACGGGTACCTCCAGTCTAACCCCGGTCGGCAAGCCTGCCAAGAACCAGTACGACTGAACACGCAGCAACGTGCCCGAAACCACCGGATTACTGACAAATCACGAGGTTGTACGCCTGGACGAACAGCACGAAGTCGTCGTCCAGCACCAGTCCGTCCAGGTTCAGGTCCGCCGGGCAGGGATCGGGCTGGAGCGGGAACATCGGGTTTTCGGAGGTCGGGCACAGCAGTTCGTCGTACGCAAACAGGAAATACTGGAAATCCTCGTCGTTCACAAGCCCGTCGCCGTTGAAGTCCGCTGCGCAGGTCAGGCGGAGGGTGACGTCCGTGGGCAGATAGTTCAGGCGCCAAACACGTCGGGGTGAGGAGGGCGGGATCGGCGGGAGGTTGAAGGCGTTGAATCCGCCGGTTCGGGTCGCCGCGGGGGTCCCGTCCACGATGGTGAACAGGTGCAACGACGAGGGGTTGTAGCCGCCGGTCAGTGTGACGAGCAGCGTTCCGCCGAGTGTGTACGGCTGCTGCATCGCGAGCGAGTCATACAAAACGGCGCTGGCGAAGTTGAAATCGAGAACGGTGCCGGGCAGGAACTGGGGACCCACTTCAAAGATGAGTTGTCCGGTGCCAACGGGCGCGATGCCGGGAGCGATGGTGCCCTCCACGCGGACGTTGCCTCCCACGGTTCCGCTGCCCCGAAGCGTTTGCCCGGACCCCAGCGTGAGGAGATCAGGTGATACCGGTCCGTCGAGGCGAGCGCGGACCGACGGGTTGCTCAGAGCGTTCAGGACGATCGATCCGGTTCCCAGCAGGGACTGAGTGCCTGCCATGGAAAGGCGAGTCGTCGGCGCGTCCGAAGTGGGGTTGACGACGATCTCGCTGTCGTTGGTGAAGGAAGTCAGGACGAAGTTGGATCCGGCCACCACATCAATCGGCGTCGTGCTTCGGATAGACGCGGCGGAGGCCGCACCATCCACCGTCAGCCGGGCGTTGCCGGTGCGGTCCAGTTCGCCGCCGCTGATGGCCGCGCCCGACCGGAGGGCCAATCGCCCGGCGGCAGCGCGGATGCGGCCCGAGGCGGACTGCGTGACCGGGCTGACGATCTCAAGTGCCTGACCGGCGGCGCCGGCGACGATGACGCCCGAATTGTTCATCGGGGCGTAGATGCGTCCTTGACCCGTGATCGAATGGCCCGCATTCTGGGTGATGGTGAATCCCGGAGCGTCGAGCATTGCCGAATCGAGATTGGCGGCATTCGCATTCAGAATGACCGAGCCGGTCCCTTGCAGGGTGGTGTCTGCCGCGCCCCGCAGACGGCTCAGTTGGAGGTCGCCCGCCGGGTTGACCACAATCTGGCCGTTATTGGTGAGCCCGCCGGTGAAACGCAGGCTGCCCCCACCGAGCACGTGCGCAACGCCGCCGGCGTTGATCTGGAAAGCATTCAGGGTCGCGGACTCACCCTGCGGGATCGACAGCCGGCCGGTGCCGAAACTCGTGAACGCGCCGCCGCTTAGTGTCATCGCGGTCGTGAGTTGGAGCGTTGCGTTGGTCGCGGCGACCGCCCCCGCTCCGGAGTTGGTGACGTTCGCCAGCAACTGAAGCGGGCCGATCGGGTTGTTCGCCGAGATTACGCCGAGGTTGTTGACGGGTAGCGTGACCGACCCGGAACCCCGAATGGTGTGCCCCGCACCGTTGGTGAGTGCGACGCCGGCAGCGCCACCGATACGGGCGCTCGCCGGATCGAGGCTGTGGGCGTTGAGGGTGATGTTCCCAGCGCCGTTGACGGTCGCGGACTGTGTGAACAGCAGCGCCGTCGCGGTGTTCTCGCCTGTGGAATTCACCAGCAGCGTGCCGGCGTTCGACAGGCCCAGGCCGTCCACACGGAGGAGCGCACCGGGGCGGACCTCGATGGTGCCGGAGAGCGCCGTGCCTCGCAGCAGGGGCGAGGCGAAGTTCTTCACGCGCCCGAACGATCCGGCGCTTGCGCTGAAGCTCCCCCCGGTGAGGGTGACGCCATCGCCCAGAGATAGAACCGAGCCGGCGGCGGTGGACGTCATAGCGCCGCCCCCAGACATATCGACATCTCCCAGGATCTCGAGTTCGCCTGCCGCGACGTTGGCGTTGATCGTGGGGATGCCGCTGAGAGCCGCGTAGATGCGGCCGGTTCCCCGGATGGTGTGCCCTGCGCCGATGGCCAGCGAGCCGGTTTCGGAAGCAAGCAGGGCCGAATCAAGATCGGATGAATGAGCGTTCAGCGTCGTGGTCGACGTTCCGCCCCCGCCGAGCGTGGCCGCCCCGACCGCGACCGCCTGGGTACCCGTGTTGGCCCCGGAATCGTTGATCTTGAGATCGAATGTGCCGACCAGCGTGCCAGCGCCGATTTCCAGCCGCGATCCGGCCGCGCCGGAAATCTGGCCGGAAAGCGTCATGGCGCTCAGCCCCGCCTGATCGGCAACGCGAACGATCGCTCCAGGGTTCGATGCGAGCGAGCCGCCGGACAGACGCGCGCCCTGGGCGAGTTCGAGGATTCCAACGGTCGCGCCGATCGATCCGCCCGCGTTCTGCACGTCACCGGCGATCTGAAGAACCCGCCCGGCCTGATCGGCCATGATGATGCCCTGGTTGGTGATCGGGCCGTAGAGCCTGCCCGCGCCGGAGACGGTGTGACCCGGTCCATTGGTCCAATCGAAGCCAAAGTCGGGGCTGATGAACGCGCTGTCAAGCGTGCTGGCCTCCGCGTTGAGCTGGACGCGACCGGGGCCGCTGATGATGATGCCGGCCGGAAAGCGGAGTTGGGTGATGGCCGCGGCACCCGAGGAGTTGATCTTGAGCAGGCCGCTGTTCGAGAACCCGGTGTTCAACCCCGCCGTGCCCAGCGCCAGGACCATGCCCGGATTGATCGAAAGCACTGCGGATGGGTTGGTGATGCTCGCCCCGACGAGAACCGCGGGAATATCGAGCGACGCCGTGAGGGCTCCGGCACCCGCGATGATGGCTGTTTCCGGAGGGACGTTGGGTACGTCGTTCGGCGACCAGTTGAGAGGGTTGCTCCAGAGGCCGCTGCCGGCCACCCACGTGCGGGGGGTCTGGGCGTGGGCTACTGAGGCGATCGCGGCGATCGTGAGCGCGGGCAGCCACACCCGGCTCGAAGTGGCGGATCGACAGCTCTTGGAACTCCCGGATTGCCCCTTCATCACTCTCCTCAAGATCGGACACTAGACAGTACCAGTGTGCCACATCCGGTGGGAAAGCAAAGCGGGGAACGGAAACCAGCCGGGTGAAAGTTCCGTGGAGGCCGCCGGGGGTCGGCTCAGGCCCGGGCAATGTCCGAGAACGCCGCGAACTCGGTACCGGCGGAGGCTCTTCGGGCCACACGCCGCGGTCGTACCCGCCGAAGAAGACCTGAAAGTCCGGATCTTTGACGCCGGTTAGTTGCTTGCAGTGCTTGCTCTGGGATCACGAACAAACCAGTGTGTTGTACGCCGCAGCGAACTGCACAAAGTCCGCATCGTCAACAAACAGATCGCCGTTCAGGTCTGCGGCGCATCCGGCGGGCATCGCGGGATCCGCGCAGTCGAGCAGGTTGTACGCCGCCGCGAAGATCACAAAGTCGGAGTCGTCTACCTGATTGTCGCCATTGAGGTCGGCCAGACAGCCGCAGAGGCCGGGGGCATCGCCGGTTTTTCCCACTGCGGTGGTTCCTGCCGGGACGCACAGGACGAAGCCGTCGCTGAACTTCGCGGCGATCGTTGTCGCGCCAGGGTTCCATGCAACATACGTGCGGATGCCGCTCTTCTCGAAGACGGCGTAGTGGGGGACGTTCGCCGAAATCGATGCATCAACAGGCCCGAAGATGTTCAGGGTCTGGATCCATTGGTAGGCTCGGGCGCGAGAGTCGCCGTCTTCAACCGGGAAGTTGGGATTGCCGTTGATGAGATTGACGGCCTGCGTCGGATTCGCCGTGGCCAGCGCCGACCAGAGGATGCTCTGCCACGAAGAGGGGTTGTTGTTCGTCTGGGCCATGAGCAGGCTCCAGTTGTCGAGCATGCCCTGGCGGTGGTGTCCAAGATAGAGCGAAGCGGGCGTGATGGGTAGGAAGTTGATGCCGTGGATCTGGGCGGGGTCTCCGGTCCACCAGGTGGCGTACGCAATTCCATCGCCCCACACGATGCCCGCGATGGGCTTGGTGAGGCTCGGCGGCATGACGGCATCGTCGGCGTTGAACCAGTATTGCTGGATCGCGGCCTCTTCGTTTGCGCTCATGTACATGCCGACGTCGCGGATGGCGTTGTTGCCTGTGACGGCCCCCCAGAGCGCCACGGCGTTGGAATAGTTCATGGATTCGGACGAAGATTCCTGGTTGTTGCCGGCCGCGAACGCCGCGTGGCCCGAGGCCCAGGAGTGTCCGGCATACGGATCGAAGCCCCGGAGCATGGGGAAGCGGGTGTCGGAGCGTTCCCAGTTGCTGGCGTCGCGGATGAGCAATTCGACCATGGGTCCGTAATTTGCGGCCCAGGCCGGATCAAACTGCGCGACGATCGCGGCGGCCTGAATGAAGTAGCCGTAGTGGAAGTTATGGTCGTTCATCTCCTGCGCGAGGTTGAACGAGCCGGGGCTGCCCAGCAGCGTGGACCACGCGGCGTCGTAGTAGAAAACGCGATCGGTGACGTTGCTCCCGGGCAGATTGAAGCGAATCCAATCGATTCGGGCGAGTTCGCCGGGGTAGGGCGTGTTCGCGGTGATGTAAAGATCGTGCACGCGGTTGTTGCTGGTGAGCGCCGCGACGCCCGCACCATTGGTGTTCATCGTGATTTCGGTCCAACTGTTGATCCCGCCTGTATTGCCGATGCCGGCCTCGGCGAGCAGCGGGCCGCCGAGTGAATCGACACGCACCTGAAAGAGTCCGCTGCCGGGGATGTCGGAGGCGAAACGCATGGTCATGCCGATCGGCGCCCCGTCCTTGAAGTCCACGTTTGATAGTTTGAACCAGTCGGTGCCGCTGAAATCAATAACGGCCTGCCCGCCGGCGATGTTGCCGACCGCAACGCCTGAACCATCGGTGAAATCCTCGCACTGCACCGGGGCGAATGCGCCGGTGCCGCTCGAGGTGTTGGGGGAACCAACAACGAACCACTCGGCGAGTTGGTCCTTCAGGAAGTTGAGAAAGCGGGTGCGGGCGGCGGTGTGGCCGACCTGATCGGCAAGCAGGAGCAACTGCGCGACGCGGCCATAGCTCTTGCCCGAGCCGTAGGTGTCGTTGGACGGGTTGAGGTTGGATTCGAGGTAGGCCTGATTGACGAGGTTGTAGAGTTGCACCTCATTCAGCCCTGCCGCGGCGGGCAACCGAGGCAGGATGCCGCGGTAGGGGAAGTTCACCGTGAACTGCGCGGCTTCGGCCTGCTTCATGATGCCGCGGGCGGTGGCGAATGTGCCGCCGACTGTCGGCTGCGTGGTGTTGATCCACTGGTGCCGATAGAGCGCAATGAGCGGAGTGGTCTCTGCGCCTTCCTTCACGTCGGTCTGGAAGGTGAACGTCGAGTCCATGGTGGAGTTCGCGGCGTTGTAGTTCCAGCTCGCGGTGCCGCCGGTGACGAAGACAAAGGCGTGGGCCTGGGCAAGATCAAGCGACGCGGTGGTCGCATCCGGGAGAACCGCCACGGAGTAGTAGTCCTTGCCCGCGAGGGATGAAGTTGCGCCAGAGGCGTTGATCGTCCATGTCGCGCCGGTCGGAGCGCAGAGTGCGTACGAAACACCCCCGACCGTGATGCCGATGATGTTGCCCCGGTTTGCAAAGACCGTGGCGGGGCCGGCCGCTCCGCGGAAGAGCACCTTGGCGTTGCCGCCCGTGACCTTGCAATAAGCAAAGGGCATTCCGTGCCCCATCGTGACCTCGAGCGAGCGGGTTGCATCCGCGAATCGCGCCGTGACCGTCCAGTCGCTCGCGGCAGCCAGTCGGCAATCGGGCGAGTTGAGGCCTTCAACGGAGAGACCGAGCGCGACGCGCGAGCCGCTGAAGTCGTACGAGTACCCGGTGCCAAAGACATTCGGGGTCGGCACGTAGCCGATGCTCATGCCGTCCGCACCGGGTCGAGCCGAGAGCGGATGCGGATGCATGTTCTGGCCCCAGTTGTCGCCCGCGTAGCGCGGGTAGACGAGGCTCGACCACCATTCGTTGGTCGGAACCGGGCCGGAGAAGCCGGGAGCGGTGCGAGGCAGAATCGGAGCGTTGTCGGAGTTGGTCGGTACGGCGTAGCCGGCGGGAACGCCGTCGTAGTAACTGCCGGAGCCGGCCGGGATCACCGGCTGTGCGTTTGCGAGGGAGCAGGAGAGAAGCAAAGCCGTTGAATATGCGAGTCCGCGCATCGTGAGAGAGTCCTTCGGGGTCGTGGGATCGGGTTCACAAAGAAAAAAGCCGACGGCCGCGGGTGCGAACATCGGCGCGAGTGAATGGAACTTGTGTTCTTCGACCTCTGCGAATTCACGCATCGGACGACGAACTCATCACTTCAAAGTTACGCGGCAAGGCCGAGACGGCCAGCCCTGCGCGGGGCTTTTCCCCCAAGTCGCGCAGTTTCATGACTTGGCAGGTGTTACATGGCGGCGCGCACGTACAGATAATACTGCCGCGGCGCGTGATTAAGGACAATTAAGCTCGTTGTATGCAGCCGCGAAGATCACGAAGTCCGCGTCGTCGACGAAGGTATCGCTGTTGAGATCTGCCGAGCAGCCGACTGGCATCGAAGGATCGGCGCAGTCGAGGATGTTGTACGCAGCGGCAAATATTACAAAATCTGAATCGTCAACAACACCGTCGTTGTTCAGATCGCCCGGGCAGGCATTTGCAATGGTGAGCTGCGCGGGATTGCTGGCGCTTGAGCCGCAGGAGTTTTGGACGACCAGGCGATACCGCCCCGAGTCGCCCACGCTGACTTGCGAAATCGAGAGCGTGATCGGCTCATTTATCGTTGGTGAAGGCAAAGTGCCAGAAGCGCCGGAGACGGTGCCGCCGCCGGGGCTTGCACCGGCCGGGCCGTCGCTGATCGGCGAGAAGACACCGCTCATCGGTGCGGTTTCTCGCTGCCATGCGAATGTAGCTCCGGCGTATCCCGGCGCTGGGGTGGAAGAGAGCTGAATGGAGTCTCCGTCGTTCGCGGAGACCGGTGTCGGCGACGCGCCAATTTGAGGTGTGGGGTCGTCGGTGTAGTAAGCGAGCGCGATATTCGGAAGCCCGCCGGCGGTTGAGAAGATCCCACCGACGAAGAAACCCGAGCCATATCTCGCGAGGCTCACCGGCAGGAAATTCGATGGTGCAAGCCCGGAACCCAAGGCGGACCAGGTTCCGGTGAGGTGGTCTCGGCGCGCAATGTTGTTCACCGTGACGGAGTTCACGGCCGCCACGGCTCCGCATGCAACAACATCGCCATTGGGAAGTTCGAGGACTGAGTAGATTTGTGTTGCTGCGGAGGACGGGGTGGTCCAGGCGTTGCTCCAGCCGCCGTTCCAGATCCCCAGCCCGTAACTGACGTTTGCCTGATCGAAGAGTCCCCCGACGGCAAGCGTTCCGTTCGAGAGCGTGGTCAGGCAGAAGACCTCGGCAACCCCGTTCACGCCGGCCACGATGCCGTTGTTCAGAGGAAACCAACCGCTGCCATCCCACGCGCCGACGCGATTGCAAGTTGTGGAACCCGCCATGAAAAAGGTACCTCCGGCGATCAACTGTCCCGAGTGCCACGCGAGCGATGAAACGGGACGATTGGTACCAGTTCCGAGCATCCCGAACGTCGAGCCGTCCCAACTGGCGATGTTCTTCGCGGCGACTCCGCTGAAAGTGTTGAAGCTGCCGCCTATGTACAGCTTCCCGTCCGGAGCAGAGAGAAGCGCATCGACTTCGTCAAATGCCGCGGCCGCGCCTGTCCCAATCGCGGACCACTGAGTGCCATCCCAGACTGCCAGCCGATTTGCCGTCACCCCGCCCGCGAGCGAAAACGAGCCGCCCGCGACCAGGCGCCCGTCGGGAAGCACGGCGAGTGCCCTCACGCTCGCGTTCATGCCGGATCCGAGAGGTGACCAGGTGGCTCCATCGAATACGGCGATGCGACTCGCCGAAACCCCGGCGATCGCGCCGAAGTCGCCGCCCGCGACCAGGCGCCCGTCGGAAAGTGTTGCGAAGACTCGAACGGCACCGTCCGTGCCCGTTCCGACTGTTGACCATCCCCCGTTGCTGTAGGAGGCGAGATTGCTGGCGATGAGAAATGTGGAGGGCAAGCCGTAGTCAAATCCGGTGAACTGACCGCCGTAGATGACGCGCCCGTCCGCGAGAGTCGTCAGGCAGGAAGAAAGTCCCGTCCCATAGATCGAGCCCGCGAGCGTCGACCAAGATGTTCCATTCCAAAGCGAAACGGCGCGGCTGCTCGAGCTTCCGCAGATGACGATTTTTCCGCCGGGCAGTGTTGTCACACCTCGAACGACCGTGTATGAAGGTGTCGAAGCTATCGCGGACCATGCAGACCCGTTCCACCGGGCGACTTTGGCCGCGGTGACGCCTCCCGCTGAGGAAAAGTTTCCAACCACGATGAGGTCACCGGTATCCGTCACGGCCGCGCTGCGCGCGAAACTGCCGACATTCAGCCCCGTCGAGAGTGCATTCCACGCAGAACCATCCCAGCGCGCGACACCGTTCACAGTCAGCCCGTCGATCGTCGCAAAGTTTCCGACCGCGATCAGATTTCCGTTCTGCAGGAAAGTCAATCCCTGAACCTCTTTGCCGTTCGGGACACCTGTTGTGCCCAGAGGTGACCAGGCGCTTCCGTTCCAGCGAGCAATCCCTTGTCCGTTCAGACCGTTGGAAGTGGCAACACCCGCGGCAACAATGTCGCCGCTCGGGAATCGCACCATGGCATCGACAGAAGTGATCTGCAGAGCGGATTGCGTTCCGACGGGCGACCAGGCCGAGCCGTTCCATGCCGCGATCGGCGGAAGGTTGGTCTGGCTGTCAATCTGGTTGAAATTTCCGCCGGCAAGCAGAGTGCCGTCTGGCAGCGCGAGGAGCGATTGGACGATTCCAGAAAAATTGCCGGGAATCGCGACCCACGCCGACCCGCTCCAATAGGCGACGCCGACAGTCGGGCCTGTTCCGATTTGAAGAGTGCCGCCGACTGTGAGGCACGCGGGGAGCGGACCGGCACCATCCGGATCCCAAAGCGTTGCGGCTGCGACAGACCCTGCCACGCCGGGGATGCCCGGGTTCGGAAGCCATTGAGGTGTGCAATCCGCACTTGCGGGAAACGCGGTTGCGAAAATCGATGCGCCTGCGGCGATCGCGCAAGCGACATTCAAACGGCGAAATGGGTTGTTCAAGCCTGGCTCCTGCGAGTGCCCCCACGAGCGAGAGATAACTCAAGGATACATGTTTTTGTCGAACGGCTCTAGAGCAAATAGAATGACCGACTGGAAAAATTGTGTGCGTAATAACGGATCGCGCCCAGAAGCTCAACAATTCTGACCTGTGAGGCCCGGGTCGTTCTCAGGCGGACCGAGCCAGATCAAAGTCGATGCGCCTTTCGCCGAACTGAACGGGTGGCCGACCAAAGTTCTGTTCAAAGACGCCCACATACTGAACAGAGATCTTCGAGGATGCAGGTATCTGAGGATCATGAACTCCGAATCCGTTCGGTGGGGAACAAAACGGGAAACAGATAAAGAACGGATTCGGAGCGTCGGCGGCACCGGGTGGCTCTCCGATCCAGTCGCTCCGATGCGCCATGTCACCGGCTTGATCGACGCCGCGGAACAGATTGACGTTTGGAACCCAGAATCTCTTTACTCTGGGCAAAGAAGTATGTCGTAAGCGAATACAAAGAGTTGGAAGTCGGCGTCATCAACAAAGCCGTCGCCGTTCAGATCGGCGGGACAGCCGGGAGGCATCGACGGATCGGCGCAATCGAGGGTGTTGTATGCCGGCACAAAGAGCACGAAGTCCGCATCATCCACCTGATTGTCGTGGTTGAGATCGGCGACGCAGCCCGGAGCAAGAAGAGTGACCACGACTGAGGTCGGGTGATCGACCGGGAGGTAGGCAACAGAGACCTGGCGGCCCGCCGGAAAGGCGATCGGCATGATGGTGTCGAACATGCCCGTTATGGTCGGAGAGGTGAGAATGGTCCAACTGGCGTTGCTCGCTGGCACAAACAAGGGCTGAAAGTAGATTGCCAGATTGCCATGAAGCGTGATCGGAGATGAGAGGTTCAGGCGCCCCGCATCGGTGGGGCTGTAGATCGTCGTTCGGATTGTGGCGCCGACATCCTGCGTGAACGATGACGCGTTCGCGGCGCCTTGCTCGATCGCAAACTCGCCCAGATTGGTGAATGCCGGTCCGAGTGTGCGGGTGTCGCTACCGGTTTTGGTAAAGAGCCCCTGATTCGAGATCGAATTGGAACCGGTGTAATTGATCAGGTGACCACCGGACCAATTGGTGGTGGCGCCGGGGCCGTTGTTGAATGCAAGGGTCTGGAAATAGAGGATGCCGCTATGGGCGATATTCAGAGTGGCGTTGTTTGCAAGCACTCCAGAGAAGCCGCTGCGGTCACCGCCGGTGATCGAAAGCGTTCCCGAATTGGTGAGCGTGTGCCCGTTGAAGCTCCCTTCCCCCGAAGCCCAGTTCAATCCCTGGCTGCCTCCGATGGATGCTTCGAAGTTGTCGGCGAGCCGGAAGGTATTCATCACCATCGTGTCGGGCGCTCCGGAGTTTCCGGGCATGACGCCGCTGAAAAGACAGTTGTTGAATGAAAGAGAAGAGCCAAAGGCCGTGTCGGTGTAGGACAGTGCGGTCGCGTTGACGGGGTTGCCGTTGAACGACACGCTGCCCGCCTTTACGTGAAGGGTCCCCGTGTGAGCAAAGGCGACGCTCGAGGCAAAGGGTGTCGCATCCACTTTTTCGATCACGCCGGAATTGGAGAACGAGTTGGAGCCGGTGTAGTTCGTCCACGTGCCGCGATGCCAGCGGAGCATCCCCGAATTGCTGAGCGCCAGAGTCTGGAAATAGAGGATGCCGGGGGAGTCGGACTCAAAAGTTCCCGAATTCGAAATGGCACCGGAAAACACGCTGCGATCGGCCGCGGTGCTCAGCGTATAGAGCCCGGTGTTAGTCAGCGAATGTCCGTTCAGCGACCAATCGCCTCCGACATGATTGAATCCCGGAGAGCCGGAAACCTGGGTGGTCAGGTCGTCATTCAGCGATGAATTGGAGATCAACGAGATCGACGCGCCGGCTGCCGATGCGCTGAGTTTGCCCTTGAAAGAGCAGTGATCGAAGACCATGCTCGTCCCGACGGACGCGGTGACGCTCGATGAAGGCTTGAAGTCGAAAGGAATATCGGAGCAGTAAAGCGTCCCGCCCTGGACCAAGAGCGGTCCCGTCAGCGTGGTCGCGACGTTGAGGTTGAACGGGTCCGCAGAGGTTTTCTTGATCGTGCCGGTGCTGGTCAGAGCGTTGGTGCCTGTGTAGTTGCGCCACGTGCCGCGCTGCCACTCGAGCGTGCCGGCGTTTGTGAAACTGGCGGTCTGAAAATACAAGATGGAGGCGGGAGTAAAAACGAATGACGAATTGTTCTGAACGGCGGCCTGGAGAATGCTGCGGTCGGATGTGTTGGTAACGGTCAGCAGTCCGTTATTCACGAGTTGATGGCTATTGAATTGCCAATCGCCGCCGCTCCAGGAAAGGCCGGAGGCACCGGCTGCGGCGACGGTCAGGTCGTTCGAGAGGGCGGAGCCGCCGAAGATCGCGCAGCCCGATCCGGATCCGAGCGAAGGGGCAAAGGTGCCCTGCAGCGTTGTGTTGTTCAGATTCAACACGGCGCCCGCATCGATCGGCGCAACGGGATTCTGAAAATTGATTGACGTCGAGTTGAACTGCATCGTTCCCTGGTGGATGCGAAGCGCGCCCGCGAGCGTCGACGCAACGTCTGTGGAAAACGTCGTTCCGCCGTATTTGTGAATGGTGCCCTGGTTCACTATCGAGTTGGAGCCGGTGTAATTACGCCATGTGCCGTCGTAGAAACGCAGGTCGCTACCGGGGGCGTTGATGAACGCGAGCGTCTGGAAATAAAGAATTCCCGGAGAGGTGAAGACCATGACCGAGGAGTTGTTCAGTGTGCCGTTGAAGAAACTGCGGTCGCTGGCTCCGGAAACCGTGAAGAGCCCCGTGTTCAAAAGTTGATTGGCCGACGCGTGCCAGTCGCCATCCGCCCATGTCATGCCGCCGGCACCAAAGACGTTGAGGGTAACGTTCTCGCTCTGCGAAGTTGACGCGGTTAAGCGGGCGACGCCGGTACCCGACACGGTGCCGTTCAGCGTGCCGCCGATGAGAAGATTCTGGAGGTTGAGCAGAGCGCCGTCGCGAACGACAAAGTCGGAGGAATTGCCGGCGGTCAGCGACGTCGATTGCAGGCTCAGGGTGCCCGCCTGCACGTCCAGATATCCCTCGTGCTGTGTCGCGACGGTGATCGTGAAGAGATCGGGCGAAGCCTTGTCGATCTCTCCGGAGTTGAGCAGCGAGTTGGTGCCGGTGTAGTTGAGCCAGGTTCCGCGATCCAGCAGCAGCAGATTGTTATTGGTAAAAGCGCAGGTTTGGAAGTAGAGCGTGCCGGAGCTGGAACTCTGGAAAAGTCCGTCGTTGGTGATCGTGCTCGACAAAATGCTGCGATCGTTCGCCGTCGGCAGAACAAAGTCTCCGGAGTTCGACAGCCCCGCGCCCGGTCCGTTGCCGAAGTTCAGATCGCCGCTGCTCCAAGTCGTTGTTGCACCGGAGGCATTGGACATTCCTCCGACGGTGAACGACCCGTTGATGTTGGGTCCCGTTCCGGCGTTCACGACGACGAAGTTGGAAGCACTTGGAAAGACGGCTCCGCCGCAGCCGATCTGTCCGAAGCCGTTGAAATACTGGAGCTGTGTGTTCGGGCAATTGCCGCTCTGGATCGCATCGAACCAGTTCGGGCCCGCGGCCCCGGTCCAGTTGACAACCTGCCCCGATGCGGTGCCGGCAAGGAGGGAAATCGCGAGAGGGGTCACGCGAAACGCAACACGCTTGATTGACATGAGGATTCCCACCAATAGAAGCGAAGCCGCCCGCCGATTCACGCAAAGGGGCGCGCGATTTCAGACACTCCGACCGAGAATATTGACGTTGGTCGCGCACGCCAAACAAAAACTGCAAGATGAAGAATTTTGCATCCCTTTTCCGGGGCCTTGCCCGGATCACCGGTCGTGAGGTCGGGTTACGGACAAATCAGCTGGTCGTAGGCACCGGCAAAGAGCACAAAGTCGGCGTCGTCGACGAATGAATCGCCGTTCAGGTCGCACAGGGCGTTGGCGGGAGGGATGACCAACTCGTTGTACGCCGAGGCAAAGACAACAAAATCCTCGTCGTCCACCTGCGCATTGCAATCAAAGTCGGCGGCGCAGGCTTTGACGGACGCCGTGGTCGCGACTGCGGTTCCGCCGCACGACGTGATGGTGCAGCCGATCGTGTGCGTGTCAATTCCTGCGATGTTGCTGAGCGTCAAAGTTTGCGTCTCGCTGCCGGACACGACGAATCCGCCGGCGATCACGCCGTCGGTGACGGGGGAGCCGTCAACGGTCCAGGCATATGCGGGACTCACGCTGTCGAGATGCAGCGCCTGGAAAGAAGCACTGCCACCGGCGCACACACCCGAAGTAGGGGGCCAGACTGCCGCGGCATCCGCGGGATTCGCATAAAGCGCATGGATTTCATCGGGCGAGAGTGCGCGATCGAAAATGCGGATCTCGTCGATGGTCGCGGGGAGATAGAAGTCGAGGTTGTTGAATTTACCGAACTGCACCGGCTTGCCGTAGTCGCTCAGAGAGCCAGCCGCGGGGTGCTCGTCCACCAATTCGCCGTTCGCGAAAAAGCGGACGGCGGCGCCGTCGTACGTGCCCACCACAAAGTACCATTGGTTGGGCGACCAGAAGCCACCTCCGGTGGAGGCGCCAAACGGCGATCCGCTGGCCCCGCAATAGAAACCGAGCGTGCCGGGGCTGCTGCCATAGAGATTGCCGGTCACGTTGAGTTGATATTGGTAATAAGGAAACGAGTGGCCGAAATAGCCCTTGTCGATGATGGGGTCGCTGCCGCTGCCTGAGAACGTGCGGGGCTTGACCCAGGCCGCGAGCGATATCGCGCTCAACGGATTGAGTGACGGAGCGTTCGCGACGCGGACAAAGTCCGAAGTTCCGTTCAGCTCGAGCGCCTGGCCGGATACTCCGGGTACATAGTTCGGCGTTGACCCGAAAAAGATACCGTCATTCGCGAGACCTGAAGAATCGAGCACGTTGCCATCGAAGCGCCAGTGTCCGACCTGCCCGGTGCAGGTTTGCGCGGGGGCGTGCGTGCAGGCGGCGGCCAGCAGGATGGAAAAGGCCAATACGAATCTGTTCATGAGTGCGTCCTGTACGAATCGGCGCGGGGAAGAGCGTGTCGGGCGATCATGGGCAGAGCAGGGTGTTGTAGCCGACGACGAAGATGACGAAGTCGGCATCGTCGACAATTCCATCGGCATTGAAATCTGCCGGACAGCCGACAGGAATCTCAGGGTCGGCACAGTCGAGGATGTTGTATTCATTGATGAAGATCACAAAGTCGGAGTCATCGACCAATTCATCGTTGTTCAGGTCTTGAAGGCAGCGGCCTCCGAGAGTCAGGTGATCGAACGCGATGCCGTCGCCAAACACCCCCACGCGGGTATTGGCGAAGCGGATCGAGGAAATACTCGATCCGTCGAGGGCTTTCACGCGGAAAAAGCCCTGGCGGTTGCTGTTCTGCGAGAGGCCCGAGAGGGAAGCGAAGTCGCCGATATCGCGCTCGTTCACGATGATGCGTGTCGGGCCTTCCATCTGCTGCACGCTGAATCCGACCCGCTGCTGAGCGGGGTTGAAGTGGAAGACGATGTCGCCCCAGTTCGTGCCGGCGCTGTAGTTGAACGACTGATTACCGCGCCCGCTGACGAGGCAGTGCGTGCCGTCCCAGACACCTCCGATGAATGCGGTGCCGAAGGCGTCGTCGCTGGTTGGGTTGAAGAGGTGGGGGAGCGTGTTGCTCGGGGCGAAGTTGCCGGCGGGTGCTTCCCAGGAAACCGAAAGCCCTGGTATGAGCGTCGCATCCTCGAAGTTCTCGAAGACGGCATTGGCAACGCCGAGCGAAGAGTTGTCGATGCCCCAGTAAGAAGGCCCGAATCCGCTGATTTGAAGCGAAGGCGCGGGATCGACGCTGAAGGCGACGTGATCGAAGGTGAAGCCGTCGCCCGAAGGCACCGATCCGTTTTTGATCTTGATCGATGAAATGGTGTCGGCGCCGTCGGCCTTGACGAGGATGTAGCCGTATTTCGCTCCGTTGGGAGCAAGGCCGGTGAGCGAGCTCAGTTTGCCGAGGTCTATCCCGTTGACAATGAGTCCCAAGTCGGTCTCATTTTGGTGGACGCTGAACGCCGCGAGCCTGACGGGCGGGCTGAAAAGAAAAGTGACATCGCCGTAGCTGGGCGAGTCGCTGTAGTTGAAAGGCTTGTTCGTCCGGGTGTTGAGCAGGCAGCGCGTGCCGTCGTAGTTTCCGCCGATGAACGCGCTGCCGAAGGCGTCGTCGGTGTTCGGATTGAACACATTGGGTAGCGTGGAAGTCGGGCCGAAGTTCCCCGCCGGAGATTCCCAGAACACCTGCAAGCCGGGGGCGAGATTCAGATCTTCGAAGTCCTCCACGGTTGCGTTGCCGACGCCGATCGCGCCGTCGACGAGGCCCCAGCGGATCGGAGCGACTCCGTAGACCGAAACGGCCGCGGACGCCCGAGGTGCGCCGAGTCCGAATGGGGCAACCAGAGCGAGTGTGGTGAGGATCGCGAGAGGGTGGACGCAACGAAGAGCACTCAGCATGGAACAAGATCTCCTGGGTCAAGATTGTCGCGATTGAGTTGCCGAACGACAAGCACGAAGTTGAAGGCAAGTGGCGTCAGAAAGAGCCGAAAACGTGGTTTTCGGACCGTGCGAGACGCAATCGTCGTCATTTGCAGGTCAGAATGTGCCCGCGACGCCAAGTGAGCCGGGGCGGATGAGCGTGCCGCCGGCGGGGTCGATCGCAAGAGCAGAGACGAAAAGGCGACGCATGGTGAAGTTCCACATCTGAAGTCCTTTGAAGAGCGTGAAGGGGCGGCGCGTGCGGCTCGCGTGCAGAGAAAGTTTATCAGAAACAGATGTCTGCCGCGACAATTTGTTGCGGAGTGCGCCGAAATAGCGGAGTTTCTTCGGGGTTTTTGGCGGGCCAAACGTGTGGAAGCGCGAATGGCCCGACTCATCGGAGCCCGGTTGCATCAGGGGCAGAGCAACTGGTTGTACGCGGCGACGAAGAGGACGAAGTCGGAATCGTCCGCAAAGCCGTCACGATTGAGATCGGACGGGCAACCGGGCGGCATGGCCGGATCGGCGCAGTCGAGTGTGTTGTAAGCAAAGACGAAGATCGAGAAATCGGCGTCATCAACAACGTCGTCGCCGTTGAGATCGCCCGGGCAGGGCACGAGGATGAAGCCGCGGACTTTTCCCTCGTAGATTCCGTTCGCCGCGATCCAACCGTTTGAGTTGATGCCGTTCGCGCTGGTGAGGACGACTCCTCCCGCATCGGTGAGGAGGGTGTTGAGGTCGAGCGTCTGTCCGTCGCGCCAGAGCACGGCGGTGCTGGCAGTGGCATCGGCATTGAGTTTGGAATAGCCGACAATGCCGCGGTAATCATCCACGTCGTAGGCGATGCTGAAGGCGTCGCCCGGGAGCGTACCCAGATCAACGGGTGATGTGCCGTTCCAAAGGGTGGCATGGCGTTCGGCACCAACGGCCGACTGGCCCACCACGACGCCGGAATCGGAGATTTTCTCGGCGTCACCGAAGGTTCCGTTCACGGCGGGGAGTGTCGTCGGAACAGAAAAATCCGAATCCCATCGGACGGCGACGGCCGCTGTGGAATCGGAGGCGGTATAAGCGCGGCCGACAATCGTGCCTGCGGGGTTTACACCGCTGGCGATTGCGACAACGAAGTTGGAAATCGGAAGTTCGATGGCCGGACCGTTGGCGGGCCATTTCATTGCTCGGGCGGTGGTCTGGATGCAGAGGAAGCCACCGCAGCCGGTGGCGAGGTTGCTCCATCCCACGACAGAATCTTCATTGGCGTCGTAAGCGGCGCAATCGCCGCCGCCGGGGAGCGGCCCGTAGGTGACGTATTCCGCTGGATTCAACACCGAACCGGTCGCGGCAAAGGAGAAGCCGCCGCAGATGGAGGACGTCGTGGCGGCGATTTTTCCGCCCGGGCTAACGGCACTGATGCCGCTGCCGCCGTAGGGAAAGCAATCGGCAAGGGTTCCCATGGCTTGTTGAGATCCGTCCACGAGTCTGACGAGTCCGATTCCGACCGTGGCGTTCGTGGAGGAAAAGGACCCTCCTACGGCATTTCCTGCGGCGTCGACACCATTGGCGTACGACTGATCGTGCGAGCGATCGGGGATGGGCTCGATCATTCGGAGTGAATAGTGCTGGGCGGACGCCAAGGCGCTTGCGAGAAGCGGAAACAGGGCCGCAAAGGATCGAGATTTCATCCGGGCGCTCCCGAAATTGGAAGTAGGGCAATGAACTAGGAGCAGAGCAACTGGTTGTACGCAACGACAAAGATCACAAAGTCCGCATCGTCGATGACGGCGTCGAAATTGAAATCGCCGGCGCAACCGGGGAAACCGCTGGAGCAGAAGACCTGTTCGTACGCGGTCACGAACGCAACAAAGTCGGCGTCGTCAACATATCCATCGTAATTGAGATCGGCGAGGCAGTTGCCGGGGCGCACAACCACATCGTCCAGCGCGGGCCCGCCAAAGCTGCTCGGGTTGCCGCTGTAGAACTCGAGCGTGCTGTTGGAGGAAACAGCGCGGAAGCCGTAGATGTACTTGGTCCATTTCATGTTGGCGTTGCTGGTACCGGTGTTGTCGAACTGGACACCGGCGGTTTGGCCGGCGACGGTGACCCACATGGTCTTGATCGCGGGGGCGGCGCCCGCGTTGCCGGCAACGTAGAAGGAGATGGTGTAGTCGCGGTTGATGGTGGTGGGAAAGGTTTGCGCTACACCACCGGACCCGGGAGAGCCGTTGAGATCGAGGCTGCGCAGACCATCGATCTGCTGCCAGCCGGTTGTGACGATGTCGATCTGACCGCGCGTGACGATCCAGCCGGGCATGGCGGTGGAGCCGGCGTTGAGCGCGAGAAAGGTGCCCGCGACGGTTGGGCCGCTTTCAAAGCTGGGGTTGGTCAGCATGTTTTGGGCGAGCGTGGTCGAGGCGCAGAAAGTGGCTGTAGTTGCTGCAAGCCGGATAAGTGCTGGGCGCGCGTTCATTCGATGACTCCGGGCGGTTACGGATCGAGAAACTGGTTGCATGCGAGCAACGTCCTCGAAACCGCGAACGATCGCGGATTCATCTGGCCCCCTGCGGGCAAGCAGCATGACACCTCGATGCAGAGATCATAACGGGAGTGTCAAGTACCGCATGTATCGGGTTGGACGGCGTTCAGAGGAAGCCCGTGCGTCGTGGGCCGCGGCTCGGCAATTGAAATCATCCCTATCCGCGAGCCGCGGCCAAATTCATCGAGCCAGGCCGGGGCGTCTGCGGAGGTGGACGCGTGGTTCGACCGGGGTTATGGATGCGGTTTCTGTGGTCGGCTTCGGATTCAAACGCGGACGTTTTCAACAGGAGTGGCGCGCACGATCGGCTTGGACTTTCTGGAATTGTCAATTCATTCGAAGATCACAAACTGCAGAGCAGGCGGTTGTACGCTTGCACGAAGAGCATGAAGTCAGCATCGTCCACTACCCCGTCGAGGTTCAAGTCGGCGGGACAGGCAGGGGGCATGGTCGGATCGGCGCAGTCGAGGATGTTGTATCCGACAGCAAAGACGGTGAAGTCCTGGTCGTTCACGAGGGCATCGCAGTTGAAGTCGGAGCGACACACCGAAAAAGGAATGTCGGGCGACGTGAATGCTCCGTAGTCGTTCGAGATGACGCAGTGGTAGTTGCCTTCGCCATCCGCGTTTGCGTTGACAAGGAGTGAAGTTGTCGCGGCGGATGGGGTGACGCTTGGGTCGATCAGTGCGGCGCCCTTGTACCACTGATATGTGAACGGGGGTGTGCCGACGCCGACGACGTGGATTGTGGTGCTGTGTCCCGGGCAGATTCCGGAGTACTGCTGCGTGAGGGCGCGGGGCGGCAAATACGCAAAGGCAAGGCCGCGGGCCTTTGCGCCATCGGTCAACATGGGGCCGCTGACATAGGCATTGCCGACCAGTTTGACGATCCGGGTGCCATCGCCATCAACGAACCAGACGTCCCCGTTCGAGGGGTTGATGGCGGTGTCGAAAGAGGTCGCCTTGCTCGGAGGCGATGCGAACGCACCAAAGGTCGGATTTGGCATGAGCGTCGTGAGGTTTTTTACGCGTGGATCCGAGGGCCCGTTCAGATCAAAGACGAGGTCCATGGTCGGAGAACTCGCGATGTAGTCGAGGTCGTCAATTCCGGCGAGAACCCCGGTCGACGAAAGGACCGCGCCGTTCGATGGATTCACGAGCGCGAGGCGATTGGTGCCGAAGGTCCCCGCTGCGCCGAAGCCGACGAGCAGCGCGTTGTGCCGCGGCGAGTAATCCATTCCTTCTTCGTAGAGAGCATCGAGCGGAGGACCGTAGGACATCGCCGTCGAAATGCCTGTGCGCGGATCGATTTTCAGGAGCAGAGACGATGCGTTGGCGTTTCCAATTTCGTAGAGCGAACCGACGAGCGTGTTGTCGGGAAGCGCGGCAAGGAAGCGGAGTTCCCGCCCCGCCGGGACTGTGACGGTCATGTAAGGAAGGTGTGCGCCGCTGCCGGGATCGAGGACGAACAGGTTGACGCTTGTGCCGCTTGTAGGGCTCGAAGCGATCATGGTCTGCGCCTGGACAGAGGCGGATGCGCCGGCGAGCGCGACGAGGAAGGCGAGAGCACGAGAATCAAGTCGCATTCGGGACCTTTCGGTTGGGGAAGTTTTCTAGAACTCGAGCGGAGCCCCGGGGTCTTGTTATGCACCGCAGAGCAGGCGGTTGTACGCCTGAACAAACAGCGTAAAATCGGAGTCGTCGACAACGCCATCGCCGTTCAGGTCGATTCGCACGTACTGGGATGAGACAGTTGCAGAAGCAATATCGCGAATCATCGAAGCCGCCAGCTTGCAGTCTGGAAGCGAAGTGAGGTGGTAGAGAACTCGCGTGCCCGTAGTATCGTGCGGCACCCGCATGTACACATCGTGCGCGCCCGTTGCCGGATCAATGACGATCAGATCGGTGCCGCTGGAACCCGTCTCCGGCACCAGGGCCCCTACGAGCGATTGCGCGCGAGCGGCGTGGCTCGCACCCACCACGGAAATGGATGCGAGTACGACCAGCAGTCTTGACGGCATCTGTTACCCTCCAATGAGGTGCCATTGTCCGTTCAAACGACTGATCGTCAAGAGAAATTATCCGAACAAATGTGGAGACCCAGCGGTCGAAGGCAGGTGTTATCGGATGCGAGATGTGTGAAAGATCGCTCACAAGGCGATTGCGCGCCGCCTGACTCACGGACAAACAAGTTCGTTGTACGCCGCGGCAAACAGTACAAAGTCCGTGTCGTCGACGAAGCCATCAAGGCTGAGATCGGCCGCACAACCGAAGGCCATTGCGGGATCCGCGCAATCCAGCAGGTTGTACGCGTTTGCAAATAGCACGAAATCGGAATCGTCCACGATCCGGTCTGCGGTCAGGTCTCCAGCGCAGAACGGCGAAAACGCGCTCCAGGAATCGAGCGCATTGCCGCCGAAATCGAACACCGCAAGATTTTCCCAGGGGCTGGGAAGCCCTGCGAACGCGCCGAACTCCGGAGCCCAGTAGCAGACGCCGGCGCCACGGCCGCCGGACACTCGGCGTTGAAGATCGAAGAGAGTCAGAATGAAATCGCGCTGGCCCTGTACCGTGGCATCGAAGCCGGGAAGCAATTGTGAGCTCTGCCAGACAAAGTTGTTCTGCCCATCCGCCCAGCCGAGCGACCACGGGTAGGCGGTCTCGGCGATGAGTACGGGTTTGCCGTAGCGTGAAGCCGTGTCTTCGAGATTCACGCGGAGGTCGTCGAGCGTGCCGTGCCACCATGGGTAGTACGAGAGCCCGATCATGTCGTAGGGGACGCCGTATTGATCGGCGCGATCGAAGAACGCGCGAGTTCCCGCGTTGTCCCCACCTCGATCGATGTGGAGCATAATGAGCGTGGAAGGCGCCGCGGCATGCACGCCTCGCTCGCCGGCCTTGAGAAGCTCGGCGAGGCTCTGCCAGTTCGGATCGCCCCAGAAAGAGATCTTTCCTTCATTCCAGAGCATTCCGGCGGTAATCTCGTTGCCGATCTGGACAATGTCGGGTGGCGTGCCCTGCGCGACAAGCGCTCCAACGACCTGCGCGGAATAGGACTCGACGGCATCAACGAGCTGCGGCAAAGTGAGGGAAGACCACGCCGCGGGCTTGAATTGCTTGCCGGGATCGGCCCAGGAATCGGAGTAGTGGAAGTCGAGCAGGATGCGCATTCCCGACGCATGGATGCGCTGCGCGAGGGCGAGAGTTTGGGCAGTACCGCAGAAGCCATCGGCAGGCGAGTGCCAGGCGCGCAGGCGGACGGTGTTGACGCCATGGGCGGCGAAGAAGGTGATAGGGTCGACGGGTTGTCCCTGATCGCGGAAGACGCCGCCGAGGCTTTCGATTTGAGGAATAAACGAGCAGTCGACGGCGCGGATGGTCTCGGGCGGTGACGCCAGTACGGCGCTTGCTGAAAGCGCGATGCCGGCACCGATCAGGAACACGCGGACGGCGCCGAATGGATGAAGGAAAATGCTCATCACGGATCAGGGACAGAGCAATTGGTCGTATGCACCGGCGAAGATCACGAAGTCCGAATCGTCCACAAAGCCATCGAAGTTCAGATCGCCGGGGCAGCCTGCGGGCATCGACGGGTCGGTGCAGTCGAGGATGTTGTAAGAATTCGCGAAGATGACGAAGTCGGTATCTTCGACGAGGCCATCGCCATTCAGATCGGCGGGGCAGCCGGTGGCGACGACGACGTTGGTGATGGAGCCTGCGCCGGTATCGAGCGAGGTGTTCACGACGACCGAACCGAGCGCGGCGTCGTAGGTGAACGCGACGGGCGAGCCATTTCGAAACACGCCGGCGACAGCGCTGTTCGTGGGGACGCGCACAGTTGTGCCGATGCTGAGCGCAAAGCCGCTGTCATTCTTGAAGGAATGGGTGTAGATGTCAGAATTGGCGGGGGCCGTGTTTTCGGTCACGGTGACGTCGATCTGATGGCGCTTGCCGCTGGGCTGATGCTCCAGGATCACGTTGTTGAAGGTCATCGTGCTCCAGGCGGACGGCAGTTTCGGCTTGAAGCTCATTTTCTGGTTCGGCGCGTCGGGCGCGTAGGCGAGGAAGGCCATCACGCTGTCCACGAGCGTGCTCATGCTCTCCCACGCGTTGGGCCATGCGGTCTGGAGCACGAAGTTGGGATACGAGATCGAATTGTTGTACGCGATCTGCTCCGCGCCGAAGCCGGCGGGGCCGAGGCGGTCGATCATGAGATCGACGCGGTGCTTGTGATTATCGATGTCGCTCTTGCCCGGCGTGAAGTCGGCACGCTGGGCGTAATAGAGGCCGTACCAGAGCGTGGAAAGGAACCACGGGCCGCCGTTCCAGTAACCGTCGCCCCAGTAGCGATTGATCGTGTCCTGGTGCTGGCCACTGAAGTTGATGAGAGGGTGGTTGTTGCCAAAGGCATCGAGCGCAACGCCGTTGATGCGGTCGACCACCAGGCCGGTGCGGGCATCGGTCGGCGAGTAGACGCCGAAGGGGTAGGCCATACCGAGCTGGCTTATGTCGGTGTTCTCGCCGTTCCAATCGAGGCGAGCATCGAGCGCGGGCTTGATCGCATTGGCCTTGTCGAGGGCGTTGGCGGCTTCGGAGCCGAGCCCAAGAGTGTTGAAGATCTTCGAGGCATCGGACAAGCCGCGGTGAACGTTGGCGTTGCTGTAGATGAAGGTGTCGTACGAATCTTCCCACACGTTGTTGGAGTAGACGAGGCCGAACGCGACTTTCAGGCGGATGGGATCCACAACGGATGTCTGCGTGCTGGAATAGACGGCGTCTCGAACCTGATCGACGAACGTGCCGAGTAATCCGGCGTCGGCGTTCATCTGGTAGTGGAACTGGAGGCCCCAGGGGAGGACCGCGGTCTCGTCGATCTGCGGAGCGCCCCAGATCACGTAGCCGTCGGTGCTGTATTTTTGCTTCCAATAGCCTTTGCGCGTTCCGTAGAACGGCGTGCTTCCGATGTAGTTGCCGACTGGCGTGTTGCCCGCGTTCCAGGTCTCAAAGTCGCGATAGCACGTGTCGCGCATCCACTTGTACACGTTGAAGGACTCGGCGAGGTGGCCGGTGCGCGCCATCGTGATCGCGGCGTACACCGCATCGCGGGGCCACACATACGGATATGCACCGTTGTGAAATCCGGCGATCACACCGCCGTTGAGACCGTCGCAGTGCAGGGCGGTGGCGAGCAGGCCGCGCTTCATCAATTTGTTGTAACCGGCGTCGGGAGTCGAAACGGTGGTGCCGAGATCGAGCCACTCCTGCCACGCGTTGTCGGTGTCGGTCTCGCGGGCCGCGACGGAAGTGCTCTTGAACCAGTCGAGCACCTGAACGAGTTGGCGATCGTAAATCTGATCGACACCGGGAATGGGCCGCTCGTGAGCGCCGGCAAGCTGGATGTCAACTTCATATGTCACGCCCGGGTTCAGCGTGAGTTGCATGCCGATCCAGCCCTGGCCGTTGTCCGCGGAGGTGTCGCGCCAGGATTCTGTGGCAAGTTGGCCACCCGAAGCGCCGGGGGCCGCCAGCGATTTCATTGATGCAGCCAGGTACAGCGCGTTGTTCTTTTCGTAGCCGCCGGAAGTGGTTGGGTTGTATTCGTTGGGGTCGGAAAAGCCGGTGCCGGTTCCCGTGACGATGCGGAACGTCTTGTCCAAGGCGCACATGGTGCCCCGAGCGGCATCGAAGAACATGAAGTCGTAGTTGTCGCCTCCGTTCAGTGCGGGGTCCATGTAGAAATAGACATTGGCCGTCTTGGTGCTCGCGCCATCGTTTCGCAACAGCACGCGCTTGAGCGCGATGTGGCGCTGCGGGTTGCCGTTCAAATCGTTCGGATAGGCGAGGCCGTAGGGCACGAAATCGTGCTGGATGATCGTGATGTTGTTTCCACCGGCGAAGAGATGCTGGCTGGTGGTGACGGAGTTGGTGTTTTCGGAGGAATACGACTGTGAAACGTTGTCGTAGGAAATGCCGGCCGGATTGCTAACCCAGTGCGTCAGTCCATCGACCCGCACGCCGATCATGGCCTGATTGAGATGCATCTGGCCTCGCCAGCCGACGGGAAGACCGGCGGGAAAGGTGTCCGCGCCGTCCGAGTATCCCTCGTTGCGCGTGCCGACGCCGTAGACGCCTCCGGGCGTTGGAAAATGGAAGTCGTAATAGGTGCCGTTCTGGTCAAGCTGGCTTGCGCAATAGGTATTTCCGATGACGGCTTCTTCTTTATAGAACGAAACCGGCGGATAGCCTTCGTTCGGGTTGGCGTTCCCCGCGCCGCGCCCCGGCCATGCGAGTTTGTTGGCGAAGGAATACGAAGCGCCGCCGTTCGCGAAGACTTCGCTTCCAACAAACGGTTTCCAGGCGCTGATTTTGTACCTGATGCTTTGGGCGTACAAGCGGGTCGGAGAAGGAAGGGTGGCCTTCCACCAATCGCACGTGCCGCCATTGTTTTCGTTGCGGACGAACGAAATCGTGCCGCTGTCGTTTGTCAGGGCGAGTGTTGTCCCGACGGGGGTGCCGAAAGCGCCGGCGGGTTCCGAGCCGTCGGTTGTGTAGTAGATGCAGACCTTGTCGTACGTGAACTGGAAACTGACGCGGAAGAAAAGATCCACCGCCTCGTCCTCGCGCGGGACGTCTGGCTCGCGCTGGGTCACGCCGGCACCCTCGCCGAACGTCTGCGCAGAAGGGGAATGCTCGACGCTTGTGGGCTGGGCCTGGGCCGAGCACGCGAACAGGGCCGCGGCGGCGACGGCAAGTGCAAGTACGAATCGCATCGGATCGGGCTCCGGGAAGATCGGGCCACGGAAGTGAGCGCGACCCCAAAGCAACTATCGCGGAACTGACGCGGCCGGTCAACGAAAAACCCGGGTGAAGCACGGAATCCCCGTCGAATTCGAAGGTAGAGTCGGAGGGATTTCGCCACGGGTCTCGCGGCGGGCGGAAAGTCCGATAGACTTGTTCCTTGCGGACGACGGGCGGCCGTCTCCGCTTTCACCACGGGAATCACCAATCATGCACGCACGCGCCAATGTTACTTCGGTCCTGTCGTTTTCTCGTTCGGCCTTGCTTGCGGCGGGAGTGGCTTTGGCCGTTCTGTCCGGCTGCGACAGGGGCAGCACGCCCAGCACTGGTACGACCGGCTCAACCGGTGCCGCTGGCGACATCGTCATTGGGCACTACGGCTCGCTGACGGGCGCAGAAGCGACGTTCGGACTTTCAACCGACAACGGCATCCGGCTCGCGGTTGAAGAGATCAACGCCGCGGGCGGCGTGAACATGGGCGGCAAGAGCCACAAGATCGTGTTGAAGTCGGAGGACACGGAAGGAAAGCCCGAGAAAGCTGGAACCGTGGTGACGAAACTGATTACGGCCGACAAGGTTGCGGCGGTGATCGGCGAGGTCGCGTCGAGCGTGACGCTGGCGGGCGCTCCGGTGGCGCAACAGTTTGGCGTTCCGATGATCACTCCCAGCAGCACGAATCCGCAGTGCACGGCGGTCGGCGACATGATTTTCCGCGTGTGCTTCATCGATCCGTTCCAGGGCTATGCGTGCGCCAAGTTTGCGGCGAGCGACCTGAAAGTGAAGCAGGCGGCAATCCTGTTCGATCAGGCGTCGGCGTACTCCGTGGGGCTCAAAGACGAGTTTGAAAAGAACTTCACAAAGCTCGGGGGCCAGATCGTGGCGGTCGAGGCGTACACCAAGGGCGAGAGTAATTTCAACCCGCTTTTGACGAAGATCCGCGAGACGGGCGCCGAACTGCTGTTCATCCCCGGGTACTACACCGATGTAGCGAATATCGCGCTGCAGGCCCGCAAACTCGGTATGACAATGCCGCTCCTGGGCGGAGACGGATGGGATTCGTCGGACCTCGCCAAGAACGGTGGCGCGGCGATCGAGGGAAGTTTCTACTCGAACCATTATGCCTCGGACCAGCCGACACCCGAGATCCAGTCGTTCGTCAGGAAGTACAAGGAGAAGTTCGGCGGCGAAACACCGGACGGTCTGGCGGCGCTGGGCTACGACGCTGCACGTGTGCTCTTTGACGCCATGCAGCGGGCGGGAACGACCGATGGCGCAAAGTTGCGTGACGCGATTGCGAGCACAAAAGACTTCAAAGGCGTGACGGGCACCATCTCGATCAATGAGAAACGGGATGCGGTGAAGCCTGCGGTTATCGTTGAAATGAAGGGCGGCAAGCCGGTCTTCCGGGCGCGGGTTGAACCCTGAACGACGTCGGAGGTACAAGCGAAATTCGGCATGGCGGGGCACGGCGAGCCGTTCAGTGCTGGCGGCCCCGGCGGGCTTTCCGCTTGTTGGCCAGCGATGAGAGTCGGCTAGACTCTCCGCCCTGTCGCCCGGTCAGCCGGACCGGCGCTGTGAATCGAAAATAGGCCTCTCGCCGCGTGGACACCCTGCTGCAAACCCTGAAGGACGGCCTGACCATCGGGAGCCTGTACGCGCTGATCGCGCTCGGGTACACGATGGTCTACGGAATCCTGAAGTTCATCAACTTCGCGCACTCCGACATCGTGGTGCTGGGGGCGTGGCTGAGTCTGGTGATCGCGACGGCGATCGTGAAGGCGCTGGGGCTGGAATCCGGCCAGACCGCGCCATGGTGGGTCGGGCCGTTTGTGCTGGCGTGCGCCATGCTTGCCTGCGGCATCATCGGTTTCACGATCGAGCGTTTGGCGTACCGACCGCTCCGCAACGCGCCGAAACTCAACGTCCTGATCACGGCGATCGGCGTATCGCTCTTTCTTCAGAACACCGGGCAGTTGCAGTTCATGTTCGGCACCCGCCCACAGCCAATCCCGACCCTGCTTTCGGACAAGGTGCTCTTCGCCATCGGCAATATGCAGGTACGGCTGCTGGACCTGGTGGTCATCGGCACGGCGCTGGTTCTCATGATCGCGC
Organism: Phycisphaeraceae bacterium; assembly: GCA_019636565.1. Taxonomy (GTDB): domain Bacteria; phylum Planctomycetota; class Phycisphaerae; order Phycisphaerales; family UBA1924; genus JAFEBO01. The sequence continues at coordinate 171,326 of JAHBXG010000001.1, read as the reverse complement.
TCGAGTGGCTGGTATTTCACACCAAACTTGGGCGTGCGATGAGGGCCGTCAGTTTCGACGTGCGGACCGCCGGGCTGATGGGCATCAACGTCGATCGGGTGATCAGTATCACGTTCGTGATCGGGTCGAGCCTCGCCGCCGCGGGCGGGTTCCTGTGGGCTGTGAGTTTCACGTCGATCAAGCAACCCGCAGATACCAGCTGGGTGTTGCTGGGGCTGAAGGCGTTTGTGGCCGCGGTGGTGGGGGGGATCGGCAACGTGCGGGGGGCGATGTTCGGCGGGCTCGCTATCGGCTTGCTCGAGGTCTTCGGTCAGCAGTACATCAACCCGGCCCTGAAAGACGTGTATGTCTTCGCGGCACTCATTCTCGTGCTGCTCGTCAAGCCCGGCGGAATCCTGGGCAAGGCGACGGTGGAAAAGGTGTAAGGGCGTCGGACGGCGGTTTGTGAGCAGGGCTTTGGAACGCAGGACAAAGGGCAGTTTTCCTCAATGGCTTCGCTTCAAGACAGAGCCGCTCATTTCAAGTCTTCGCCGGCAGGCGGGGTGTGGCGTGCGCTGTGGCCGCTGGCCGTTGCGCTCATTCTGGGCGTTGTGATGCAGTTGCTGGTGCGCCCGAATATCGACGCCTACTCGTCGGCGCAGATATTGAATATCGGCATCGCGATCATCCTTGCGGTCTCGCTCACCATCGTGAACGGGTTCACCGGCCAGTTCTCGATCGGGCACGCGGGGTTCCTGGCGATCGGCGGTTACGTGGCGGGGTCGCTTGCGTTCTACGGGTCGTTTGCGATCTTTGGATCCGGTGCCGCCAAGCTCGGCATTCTGAGCGGACTGTACGGAGCACCCGCCGGGGCGCCGCTCATCACCGGGGGCGAGGTTCTGTTCTTCATCTCGCTACTGGCGGGCGGGCTGGTTGCCGCACTGCTCGGTGTGGCGGTGGGGCTGCCGAGTTTGCGATTACGGGGCGACTATCTCGCGATTGTGACACTGGGATTTGGCGAGATCGTCCGCGTCTTGATCCAGCAGACTCCCCAGGTTCTGATGACCAAGCAGGACATTGCCGAATCGCCGGCATGGAAGGTGCCGCTGAGCGTGGGCGGCTCTCTCGGCTTTGGCAACGTGCCCAAGTACACGAGTCTGTTCTGGGTCTATGCCGCGGTTGTCGTCACGCTCATCTTCGCGTACCGACTCAAGCAGAGTTCGACGGGGCGGGCGCTGCTCTCGATCCGCGAAGACGAAATCGCGGCAGAAGCGATGGGAATCCGGACCACGTACTACAAAGTGTGGGGATTCGTGATCGCGGCGTTCTTCGCGGGCATCGCGGGCGGTCTGTACGCCCACACGCTGGGTATTTCCCTCAGCCCGGTCGATGCGGGTTTCCAAAAGAGTTTCGACATCATCATCATGGTGGTGCTGGGCGGGCTGGGGTCGATCTCCGGCGCGGCGATCGCCGCGGCCATCGTGACGTATTTGCCCGAATTGCTCCGCACGCCCGACACGCTTCAGAAGTTCGCGATCGTGGGCGTCCCCCTCTTGATTGCGGGATTCGCAATGCTGGCGATGGCGGGGCGGCCGGACAACGAAGTAGATTTGAAGAGCGGGCGTGACCGCCGTGCGCTGCCCCGTGTGATCATTACCCTCGGGATCGTGACCGTCGGCCTGAGCGTGCTTGCGTTCATTGCAAAGCGCTTCGGAATCAACCTCGGCGAGTACCGCTTGATCATCTACGCCCTGGCGCTCGTCATCATGATGATCACGCGCCCGCAGGGGCTGCTCGGAGTGCGCGAAGTGTGGGATCGATCCCTGTACCGTCCGCTCCGTGATTTCTTTGCTCCGCGAATCGGAACTTCCTCTCAATCCTCAACCGGTTCCTCTGCTGGCCCGTCCGCAGGAGGTACCGCGTGAGCGTCAGTCCTGCGATGCCGACGTTGGATCCGACCGGCGTTCTCGCCGGCGATGGCGCGTGCGGCGATACGCTGCAAGTGGACAATGTCAGCAAGTCTTTCGGCGGGCTCAAGGCGGTTCAGGGGTTTCGGCTGAGCCTGCCACCGGGCGGTCTGTACGGCCTGATCGGCCCGAATGGCGCCGGCAAGACAACATGCTTCAACCTGCTGACCGGCGTGTATCAGCCGGACGAAGGCAAAGTATCGATCGGCTCGGTCTCGCTCATCGGGCTTCGCCCTCATCAAATTGCCGCGGCGGGCCTCGCACGCACGTTTCAGAACATTCGGCTGTTTGGTGAACTCACAGTGCTGGAAAACGTGAAGCTGGCGTGCCATCTGCGCACGACCCATTCGATGGCCGGGGCGATCACCCGCAGCGGCTGGCAGCGGGCGGAAGAGGCCGCGATTCAGGAGCGGTCGCTGGCTCTGCTCCAGGTCTTCGAGTTGCTCGATCGGCAGGATGAATCGGCCCGGAATCTTCCATACGGTGATCAGCGTCGGCTTGAGATCGCGCGGGCTCTGGCGACGGGTCCAAAGGTTTTGCTCCTCGACGAGCCCGCGGCGGGGATGAACCCGCAGGAGAAGAAGGACCTCCGCAAACTCATTCGCGAAGTCCGCGATGTCTTTCGTGTTTCGATTCTTCTCATCGAACACGACATGGGTGTCGTGATGGATCTCTGCGAGCGAATTACGGTACTCGACTACGGAATCGTGATTGCCGAAGGCGCGCCCACGGAGATTCAGAAAGATCCCAAGGTCATCGAGGCGTATCTCGGAAAGGAGTGAGGAAGGCCGCCATGCTCAGCGTTTCCAATCTCCAGGTCAGTTACGGTGCGATCCGCGCCCTGCACGGCATCTCGCTCAAGGTTGAGAAGGGCGAGATCGTCACGCTCATCGGCTGTAACGGCGCGGGGAAGACGACCACGCTTCGCGCGATTTCCGGCTTGGTGCGTGCCGCCGGCGGCAGCGTGAACTACGAAGGGCGCGATATCACCCGTGTGCGCCCGCACGAACTGGTCCGCATGGGAATCGCTCACTCGCCCGAGGGGCGTGGCGTGTTTGCCAACCTGACGGTTGAAGAAAACCTGGAACTGGGCGCGTACGCGCGGAACGATCAGGACGCGATCGCGAAGGACAAGGAGAAGGGGCTGACACTCTTCCCGCGACTGCGCGAGCGCATCAAGCAACAGGCCGGCACGCTTTCCGGCGGCGAGCAGCAGATGCTCGCGATCGCCCGTGCCCTGATGGCTCGACCGAGGCTGCTTCTTCTCGACGAGCCCTCGCTGGGCCTGGCGCCGCAGGTTGTGTCCACGATCTTTCAGATCATCCGCGAAATCAATGCAGCGGGAACGACGATCCTGCTGGTCGAACAGAACGCCCACATGGCGCTCAAAGTGGCGCACCGGGCGTACGTGCTCGAGACGGGCGAGATTGCGATGGAAGGCCCGGCGCAGCAACTGGCCGCGAGCGACGAAGTTCGCAAGGCCTACCTGGGCGTGGGCTGAGCCAAGCCGAGCATCAGACAACGACGTTCACGAGTTTGCCCGGGACGATGATGATCTTCTTGACCGGCTTTCCGCCGATCGCTTTCTGAACTCCCTCGTCGGCGAGGGCCATGGCCTCGACGGCTTTGGCTTCAGCGCCGGTCGGTACGGTGATGCGGGCTCGTACTTTGCCTTGCACCTGCACCGGCATCTCCACCGAGTCGTCCACGAGCATCTGCTCGTCCACCACCGGCCACACTTGGGTGCTCACGCAACCGGAAGTTTCGGTCATCCCCAGGCGCGACCAGATTTCTTCCGCGATGTGCGGAGCGAGTGGTGAAAGCATGATGCAGAACCGCTCGGCCTGCGACCTGGTGAATGCGCCGGTTCCCTTTTCGCCGCCGGCCGACATCGCCTCGTTGACGAGCTGGATCATCGAAGCGATCGCGGTATTGAACGAGAGCCGTTCGAAGTCATGCCCGGCCTTGTGGATGGTGCGGTGGAGAAGTTTTTCCAGCGCGGGGTTCTCGGTTGATGCGAGACGGGGCTGACCCGTCTGCTCATCGATCAGCACGCGCCAGGTACGCTGCAGGAAGCGGAAGAGCCCCGGGATGTCCTTGGTGTTCCACGGCTTGCTCGCTTCGAGCGGGCCCATGTACATCTCGTAGAGTCGGAAGGTGTCGGCTCCATACTCCGCGATGACATCGTCGGGGTTGGTGACGTTCTTGTATCGCTTGCTCATCTTGGTGACAATGGGTGTCACCGGCTGGCTGTTGGCGATCTCGACGAATTTGCCTTCCGAAATCTCCTTCACCTCATCCACCGGAAGGATCGTTTTGTCGGCGCGTTGGTACGCGTAGCTGGTGATCAGCCCCTGATGGAAAAGTTTCTGGAAGGGCTCGGGGGTGCTGAGGTGACCCAGGTCGAACAAGACATTGTGCCAGAATCGCGAGTAGAGCAGGTGACCCACCGCGTGTTCGTTGCCCCCGATGTAGAGATCAACGCCGCCCAGTTGGTCGTTGCCGGCTTCGCCGTTCGTATCCCCGGCGATTCGTTTGTCGATGCCACCCATCCAGTAGCGCTCGGCTTCTTCTCCGACGAGGCGATCCGGGTTCTTCGGGTCGCAATAGCGCACGCAGTACCAACTGGATCCCGCGCTGCCGGGCATGGTGTTGGTCTCGCGATGCACCGGCGTTTCGGGTGCAAGCAAGTTCGGATCCACGCCCGCGGCAAACGCCGTCGTGTTCGCCCATTGGCGCGCCTTGGCCAGCAAGGGCTGCGGATCTTCCGATTCCTCCGGCTGATAGTCGTTGAGCGGGGGCAGGATGACCGGCAGCGACTTCTCGCTCACCGGGTAGTGATTCCCCGCTTCATCGAAGACGATCGGAAACGGCTCGCCCCAGTAGCGCTGGCGGCTGAACGTCCAATCGCGGAGTTTGAAACGGGTCTGAGCCGTGCCGACGCCGGCCTCCTCCATCCAGGCGATGATCGTGCGGACGGCCTCTTCGCTCGTAAGGCCGTCGAGCGACACGGCCGGCAGATCGTCCTTTGCGGCGCGAGAGGAATGGACGGCGATGCCATTCGAGACGCCCGCTTCGCCCCGCCAGGATTGGAATCCTCGCCGATCGAAGGTTTGTTTGAGTTGGGAAAGAGACCCAATCCCCATGGACTCGAACGCTTCGAGCCAAGTGATGCGGATGGCGCCGCGCGATTTCATGCCGATCGCGTCGAGGCTTGTCGCGTCGACGTGTCCATCGGCGGCGGCAGCGCCCGTCGCGGCGCGACGTGAGCGGACAATTTCGAGAGCCTTCGCGAGATCAGCGGTTTCGCCGGTGACGATGCCGAGGAAGTCGGCAAGCGTCTGCTGCCAGATGCCATCGGCGCTCTCGGCTTCGGTTGCGTGATCACAGAAGTACTTCATCGCGAGCGCAGTCCGGGGATAAAGCACGTCCACAATCGGCAGATTGAACTTCTTCGCAAACTCGAAGTCGCGCTCGTCGTGAGCCGGAACCGCCATGATCGCCCCGGTGCCGTACCCCATCAATACGTAGTCGGCGACCCAGATCGGAATCTTCTCATCGGTGAGCGGATTGATCGCGTACACGCCGCTGAAGACGCCGGTCTTCTCCTTGCCTTCCATGCGATCGACATCGGACATGTTGCGGGCCCGCTGCACATACGCACCGAGTGCCGCGGCATCGGTGTCCTTGCTCGGGTGGCGCAGCACGTGATCGATGAGCGGATGCTCCGGCGCGATCACCATGAACGTCGCCCCGAAGATGGTGTCGGGACGCGTGGTGTACACGGTGAGCGTCAGCGGCATGTCCGCCTTGGCGCTCTTGAGTTCGCCCAGCGCCTGGGGCGAAAGCGAGTGCGCATCGACGTCGAAATCCACCTGAGCGCCGGTGGACTTGCCGATCCATTCCGCCTGCTGGATGCGCGTGGAGGACGGCCAATCGAGCCGGCCGAGTTGTTCGAGCAATCGATCGGCGTACGCCGTGATGCGGAACATCCACTGTTTCAAGGGCTTTCGCAGCACCGGGTAGCCGCCGCGCTCCGAACGACCATCGATCACCTCGTCGTTGGCGAGCACCGTGCCGAGTTTGGGGCACCAGTTGACCGTCTGCTCGCCCAGGTATGCGAGCCTCTGGTTATCGATAAACAGCCGCCGCTCTTGCTGCGTGAGCTCGTGCCAGGCCCGGCCAAGGTTCATGCCCCCCTCGAGCGGAGCCGCGAAGCCCGACAGCCCCTCGCGCACAATCTCGCCGCTCGGGCCGACGCGCATCGCGCCCGATTCGAGTTGGGCGATCAAGTCCGAAATCGGACGGGCGCGTCCGGTCGAGAGCCCGCTGGGTGACTTGGCCTCTTCATCGAACCAAGAGTTGTAAACCTGCAGGAAGATCCACTGCGTCCACTTGTAGTAATTCTCGTCAATCGTGCCGAACTCGCGCGACCAGTCGTAGCAGAAACCGAAGCGCTGGAGCTGGCGCCGGAAGTTGTCGATAGCCTTCTTCGTCGTGATAGCCGGATGAACTCCGGTCTGGATTGCGTACTGCTCGGCGGGCAAGCCGAACGCGTCCCAGCCCATCGGGTGCAGAACGTTGTAACCCTTCAGCTTCTTGTACCGGCAAATGATGTCAGTCGCCGTGTATCCCTCGGGGTGACCGACATGCAGGCCAGCACCAGACGGATATGGGAACATATCGAGGCAGTAGAACTTGGGCTTGGACGCATCAAAGCCGGGTTCACCGGGGTTAGGCTGGTGAAACGTCTGCTGCTGCTCCCACCACGCATGCCAGCGCAGCTCGATCTGGTCCGCGAGCGTCGCGGTATAGCGGTGAGGAAAATCGGGTTCCTTCGGGCTGGAAACGGGCGCGCTCTGGCTCATGGAGGAGCAAGGGTAGCGCTCGAGGAGAGCGTCACAGCCAGAGCGGCGCATCGATGGCGGCAAAGCCGTCCCGCTAGCGATCGACTCACGACTTGCGAGCCGCGATATTGGAAGTCCCTTTCGAGACTCGAGCGCTCGAATCGCGTGCTTTGCGTTCCTCGAGCAATTTCTTGGCCTCGCCGGCAAGGTAAAAGGAGCCGGTCACGCAGATAAGGTCATCGCGTTGAGCGGCCTTTGCGGCAATATTGATCGCCTCTTTCAACGACGGCGCGACCTGAGACATTTTGCCCGGTGTTTCCGCGAACCGCCGGTGCAGTTCCCGCGGGTCCGCGGCCCGGGAGTTGCTTGCCGTCCTCGTGAAGATGATTTTGTCCGCGCCCGTTCCGAGCCGTGCCAGCATTCCCGGGATGTCCTTGTCGTTGGCGCACCCGAAGATCACGATGAGCGAGTCGTACCTTACGTGGGCGCCAAGCGACTTCATCAGCGCGTGGATCGATTCGGCATTGTGCGCGCCGTCCACGATGATGCGTGGCTGCGAATAGATCTGTTCCATCCGCGCCGGATTCGGCGTCTTGGCCAGGCCTGCCGCCGCACCCCGCACGGTAATTGCCACTCCTCGCTCTTTCAGGCGATCGAGAATCGACAGCACAAGCCCGCAGTTCATCGCCTGGTGTTCACCCTTGAGTGGAACGGCCACGTGCTCGAACTGCATCCGCTCCGTGGCGAGCGAAACCCGCATGTGACATCCGAGTTTGGAGGTGGACTCGTACCGGCTGGAGTAGTCAATGGTCTGACCGACAACCGCGATCGGCGCGCCAACACGCGTCGCCACTTCTTTGATTGCTTCGAGCACGGCCGGCTTCTGCTGCGGAATCGTCAGTACCGGGATTCCGGGCTTGATGATCCCGGCTTTTTCGCGCGCGATCTTGTCGAGCGTGTCGCCCAGTATGTGGGTGTGCTCGAGCTGGATGGCGGTGATCGCGCACACCTCGGGTGTGATGACGTTTGTGGAATCCAGCCGGCCACCCAGCCCAACCTCGATGACAGCGACGTCCACCGCCTCGCGCGCAAAGTGGACGAGGGCCGCCGCGGTCATCAGCTCAAAGAACGTAGCCGTACCCGAACGCCGCCGGATCGACTCGGCCGCGATGGCGACTTCCGACACGAGCGAAACAAAGTCTCGTGCCGAAACGGGCTCGCCATTCAGGCGAATCCGTTCACGAATGTCCGAGATGTGCGGACTGGTGTAAAGGCCGGTCGTCAATCCGCAACCGATCAGCGCGGCGCTGGTCATCTCGCAAACGCTGCCCTTGCCCTTGCTGCCCGCGACATGCACGCTCCTGAACGTCCGGTGCGGGTTCTCAAGCGCCTCCATCAGCGCGTGCATGCGATCCAGTTTCCAGACCTGCGCGGGCACTTTCTGCGGGCTCAACGCTTCGACGTTGGTCCGGCTGTAGAGAAAGCGGATCGCTTCGTCGAGATCGGCGAACCCCTTGAACCCGGGGCCGATCGCAGGAGCTGGTTTCGAATTGTCCTTGCGGATAACTCGCAAAAGGGTGTGGCGACGGCGTTTCTTCGCCGGGCTGACTGGTTTCTTCGCATCGCGGCGGGAGTTTGGTTTTTTGGTCGGGGGCATGGGCGGCTGGGCCGATCGTAACGCTGCGCGACGCCCATGCCAAGAAAATATTCGTTGACTCGTACGTTCGCAATTTGGGCGCGCCCACAGATCTATGGAAATTTGGGTTGGAGCCAGCGGGCTTGACCCCTCTGGCGCGATCGAGTCAATCCGCTCCCACCGATCGCAATTCGTTATCCGATAAGGCGTTTCATCTCCCGGACCGCTTGTTCCATGCCCACAAAGACCGCTCTTGAGACGATCGAGTGGCCAATGTGAAGCTCGCGAATGTCGGATCGCGCACCGGGCAGGGAGAGCAAATCGAGCGTGTTCTGATAGTTCAGCCCGTGCCCGGCGTGGATTCGCAGGATGTGAGCAAAATCCCGCACGCACCTTACCAACGCTTCGCGAGCTTGCTGGTACGTGGCCCCTTGTGGTCCGTTGCGTTCCGGCCAGGCATGAGCGAATGCTCCGGTGTGCAGCTCGATGGCGTCGAATCCCGCCTCAGCGGCGGCCGCGGCCTGTTCGGGGCTCGGATCAATGAACGCGCTCGTGAGAATTCCCGATTCTCGAAAAGGTCCGAGAAACTCCCTCCAATGGTCGACGCGACCGGCCACCGCCAGTCCACCCTCGGTGGTCACTTCCTGCCTCCCTTCTGGCACCAGTGTGACCTGATCGACGCGTTCGCGCAGGGCAATGGCCTGCATCTCGGGCGTGCCCGCCATTTCCAGGTTGAACTTGAGGTGGCACGTGCCGCGAACCTGTTGCACGTCGCGATCGATGACGTGGCGCCGGTCCTCACGCAGGTGCAGGGTGATGCAATCAGCCCCGCCCCGCGCCGCCGAGGCCGCGGCCGGCACAACATCGGGCTCGCCGTAGCCGGGGCTTCCGCCCGGGCCGCTGCGATAGCGCGCCTGACGGATCGTGGCGACGTGATCGACGTTGACTCCAAGCGTTGGCATCTCCCGATTGTTGGTCGCGATTGAGACATCCATCGCGTACCGTCCGGGCGTGCGCATCCTCTTCGCCACGCTTGGGTCCGCCGGGGATACCCATCCGTATGTCGCTATCGCCGAGCAGCTCGCTCGGCGAGGTCACACCGTTGCGATGCTCGCCAATCCGCACTTCGAGCATCGCATCCGCTCGTGCGGATTGCAGTATTTTCCGCTGGGAGAAGAACGGGATTTCTTAGAAGTGCTGCACGATCCGCGCCTGGCTCAAGAGGGCAAGAGCCCCTTTCTTGTGATCCAGGCGCTCTTCAACAAGACCGTCGAACCCTCCTATCTGGCATTGCAGGAACTGGTCCGAACGTTCCGGCCCGACGTGATCGTGCGACATCACATCTTGCTGGCGGCGGGGTGGGTGGCTGAGCAACACAGGATTCCGTGCGTCACCGGAACGCTGACTCCCTCGATGTGGTTCCACCCCGATGAGCCCACAATCCTGCGTTCTTATTTGCCCCGCTCGCTCCAGCGGGCTCTTGGCAAGCCGATTCGGATGGTGGGCAAGGTCGCCCTTCGCTGGTTCATAGATCGTCCGGTCAACCGTGTGCGTGGCCGATTGGCGCTGGCGCCGCTGCGCGACGTTTTCCTTCGCGAGGGGACCGGCGGTGAACTGGTGCTCGGGCTGTGGTCGAGTCACTTCCGCCCGCCGCTTCCGGGGGATCCTCCGCACTCTAAAGTTTGCGGCTTCTGCTTTTTCGATCGCGCCGGAGGCGAGGCGGACGGCACGCTCCCGCCAGAACTCGACCGGTTCCTTGAGGCTTGCGACGCTCGAGACCGCCCACCCGTGGTCTTCACGCTCGGAACCACGATTGTCCATCATGCCGGGAACCTCTTCGATGTCGCGATTCGCGCCTGCCGCGAACTGCGCCGGCCGATTGTGCTGCTGGTCGGGAGCGAGCACAATGCGGCCCAAATTCAGTCTGCTCCGGACATCTGCGTTCGCACCTATGCGCCGCACTCGCTGCTCATGCCCCGCTGCGCGGCATCGGTTCACCATGCCGGCGCCGGCTCGGCCGCTCAGTCGCTCCGAAGCGGTCGTCCGAGCGTTTCCGTCCCTTTCGTGAACGACGAATTCGACATTGCCCATCGCATGCAGCAAATGGGTGTCTCGGCATACCTCCCCGCCTCCAAGCTACGTTCGAGAACAGCGGTCCGGAATCTTGCGGAGAGCCTGCGGCAAGTCACGGAAACAGCAAGCTTTCTGGAACGTGCCAAAGAGGTCGGAACCCGAATTCGAGCCGAGTCGGGGGCGGCCCGCGCCGCTGATTTGATCGAGAATCTCGGGTCTCACTAGGCTCGAAAACCCAAGGGATTGTGCGGGAAAGTGAGAAAATTGCCACAAGCCACTAGACAGGACCCTGATTTTCGCCTACAACATGTATGTCCGGGACGGTCTTGAATTAGCCCCCACCCCAAAGCCCGCGATTGGCCCAAAAGGCAGATCGCGGGCTTCTTTTTCGGCACCGTTTTTTGCATCCGCGCTCGTGAGGTAATTCGTCTCGCGTTGGCGAGCTTGGAAGCGGTGCGATCAAGCGAATCGTCTTCGTGATTCCATCAACTCGATGCGCGATGCGGATCGTGCTTATTCGAAGCGCCCAAGTTCCGCGGACGCGTCGAGCGCAGTGTCGTCGGAAGTCCTCCTCAATCAAGCCAGAATACCGCGTCGCAGACCTCATCCGCTCATCGCGGGACGAAATAGTTGCAGGCTGCGGTTCCCCGACGCGGTGCCGAGGATCGGCCCAGCCCCGTACACTTGTTTTTACCGAATGAGCGGGCGGGGTGGGCCCCGGCCGCGGAGCGAATCTGTGGCAACAACCGCGATCAGTACCAAGCCTCTCCGCCTCTCGGTCGTTGCCGGTCCGCCCATGGAGAATCTGGAAATCGCCCCGGACAAGCCCACCGTGCTGGGGCGCGCCGGGATCGCCGATATCCGCCTTCTGGACGAAACGGTCTCGCGCCGTCATTGCCAACTCGCTCTGCGCGCCGACTCCTGGCTGATCACCGATCTTGAGAGCCGGCACGGAACCACGCTCAACAGCGTCCAACTGGCGCCCAACGCGCCCGCCCCGCTCCAGCACGGCGACATGATCCGCATCGGCCCGTGGATCTTCCGCGTGCTCCTCCAGGGGGGCGGCCCGACGACCAGTATCGTGGGGACCACCGACGACGGGGGCGAGAGCGCCAACCGCGTGCAGCGGGTTCCCGAGAGCGAACTCTCGCTTCGCGCCCAGGAACGTCTGGACTTGCTCATCGATGCCGCAGCGGGGATCGCGGGCGCCGATTCCGAAGTATCTCTTGCCGATACGGTCCTCGAAGTGCTGGTCAAGGCGACGAGCTTCCCTCGCGCGGCGTTCATCAAGCGCGTCGGAGATTCCGACGCGGTAGAACTCGTCGGCTACAAGGGTGCCGACGCCGGTGCCGCCACGCCGATCGCCGGCGCGCCGGGGGCCTCCAGCGTCAAGTCCACCGAAGGGGGTTTCCCGAGCACGTTCTCTCGCTCTGCGGCTGCGAAGGCCTTCTCTCCGAGTCGCTCGCTCATCCGGGCCGCGAGCGAGGGACAGGTTGTGCGCATCGACGCGGGCAGCAGCGCGAATTACGGTCAGTCGATCATCGATATGGGAATTCACAGCGCGATCTGCGCGCCCATCATGGTCGGACCGAACGCCGCGGCGTACCTCTACCTCGATAGCCGCGGCGGGGAAGACGCTGTTGCGCCCGACTCGGCGGCATTCTGCCAGGCGCTCTCGAAGATCTGTGGTCTTGCGATGGCCAAGATCAGCGCGATGGCGCTCGCCGATCGCCAGAAGAAACTGGAGGCCGACCTGCAGGCGGCACGCGATGCGCAGAGCCTCATCATGCCGGTCCCGACGGCGAAGGTGGGGGCCCTCACCTATGCCATGCACAGCGAGCCGGGCCGCATCGTGGCCGGAGATCTGTTTGACGTCATCCCATTGGACCCCGGCAACCCGCACGGGAAGGTCGCGGTTCTGCTGGGCGACGTGGCGGGCAAGGGCGTGGGCGCAGCGTTGCGAATGGCGACGGCCCAGGCATTCATCAACGCCATGCTCACGCACACTTCCGATCCGGCGCAGGTGATGAACGCGACCAATCGCCACCTCTCGTCGCGCTGTGACGCCGGGCAGTTCATCTCCATTTGGTTCGGCATTTTCGACCCACGACCCGCGGCCGAGGGCGGCGGCACGCTCACCATCGTCGATGCCGGTCATGGCTATTGGCTGCTGATGCCTCCCGGTCAGGAGCCTCAGCGCGTCGAGACCGTCGGCGGCGTGCCGATCGGTGTCGATGCCGATTTCTGCTACACGGCCGAGACGGTGAAGATCACGCCTGGTTCCCGAGTGATCCTGTACAGCGACGGTGTTCACGAACAGCCTTCACCCGCGGGCGATGAGTTCGGCCTGCAGCGGACAGTTGCCGCGCTCTCGAGCAGCTCGAATCCCGAAGAAGACGTGGTGAATCTCGTCCAATCGGTGAAAGCGCACGCGGCGCCGCAACTGGTGGCGCAGGCGGCTCAGGGGCCATTTGCCGCGGCACCCGTTGTCAACCTTGCGGACGATGTTACCGTCGCCAGCGTGCTCATTGAAGGCTGACAGCCAGTCCAGCTTTGAGACGTGGTCCGTGCCGTTGTCCTAAGACCATTCTCCGAAGAATGTCGATTCATCGCGGGAATTCCCGCAACTGCGCCCGTTTCGACGCGAAACGCGGAATGCGGCACGCGGGTAGAGCGAGCCCGTTGCGTGGGGCGGCAGGAGACCGAGCAAATGAGAACGCCCAGCGCCGTCGCGGCCCTATTGGTAGGGCAATTCGCCTGGGTTATCGGCTGTCCGATCGCGCTGGGGCAATTGCGACAGCCGGAACCCGACAAAGCCGAATCACTTGGGCAGCATGAACGCATGGCCGACCGTCGCCGGAGCTCTCCTGCCGTCGGAAGCCTTGCGACCTGCTTCGCCGATGGCACGTCGGATGTTGTGATCGAAACGTTTCGGCACGCGTCCGCGAGATTCAACAACAACAGCCGATGGGGGCCTACTTCGTACACGCCCGCCGGGAGCGCGTTCGGACAACCGCTCACCATCTCGTATTCGATCATCCCGGACGGCACCCAGGTGAGCGGTTTCAATGGAGAGCCTGATGCACCTTCGAACCTCCGTGCCGTGCTTGCCGGAATCTACGGCAGCGAATCCGCCTGGCTTGCCCACGTTCACAGCGCGTTCAATCGCTGGGGCCAAGTTTGCGGGGTGAAGTACGTATACGAACCCAACGACGACGGTGCGGAGTTCGCTGGGGCTCTTGGCGTTCCGGGCGTGCGTGGCGATTGCCGAATCGGGGGTCATCGGATCGACGGAAACGGCAATGCGCTCGCGTACAACTTTTATCCGGAGCCGGGCGATTCCGGCTTTGGCGGCGACATGGTGATCGACACCAGCGACAATTTCTTCAACAATCTGGCGGGAAATTCGGTGCTGCTGCGGAATGTGCTTGGTCATGAACACGGGCACGGGCTGGGTATGAACCATGTCTGCCCCATCCAGGGCAGCAGACTGATGGAGCCGATTATCGCGACCAACTTCGATGGTCCTCGTCAAGATGAAGTGCGCCAGGCGCAGTACCTCTATGGCGATCTCTTCGAGCCGAACGACGATGCGCTTCACGCGGCTGATCTTGGCGTGCTCAGCGAGTGCCTTCCGCTCGCGATCGGAGATCAATCGGTCGTCTCGCCTCTGAATCCGACGGCGCTCAACTCGATCCCTTTTTGCTCGCCGGCATCTCTTGGTGCCTTTGGCGATGTCGACTTTTTCTTTTTCACCATTGAAACGCCGCGCCGCGTCGACATTCGCGTTTCGCCCGCCGGGCATCCCTACGACAATTCGACGCAAGGCTGCGCGGAGCAGGCCTCCTGCTGCAGCGGCGAGATCGACGATTCAGAGCAGCAGTGGGATCTCGCATTCGACCTGATCGGACCCGACGCGACGACGGTTGTCGCGACCGCGAACGGAACCCCGCTCGGTGGCGGGGAGTTTGCGAATGACGTGTTGCTTACAGCACCGGGCACGTACTTCCTGCGTGTCCGGGGGAGCGCGCTCCGCTTTGGATCGCAGATGTATTCGCTCGAGATCACGCCACGACCCGCGGCGTTGTTGGCAGAAGTTCTCGACGGTCGCGATCTCGCATTGCCGCCCGGCCCGTCCGTCGCGATCGATATTCGCTGTGATCCGGGGATGGAACACCTTGATTTGGGTCAATCTCGGCTCTTTTTGCGGCGATCCGCCGCTGGAGACTTTGTTCCGGTGCCGCTCAACCCCAAACCCGACGGCGACTTCCGCGCCGTTCTCTTCGATGTGCCCTGCGGCGCACTGCTGAACTACTACGTTGAATTGAAAGGAAGCGGCGGCACCACGGTGCGGTTGCCGTGCGCTTCGATCTACTCGCCGCACGTTGGAACCCGGACCGAAGTACTCAAAGACGACTTTGAGATAGACCGCGGCTGGATGGTCGGAGCCGATACCGCAACATCAGGAAACTGGGTTCGCGCGATCCCTGTCGGCACACAAGCGCAGCCGACGCACGATCACTCTCTTGTCGGCACACGATGCTTCGTCACCGGAAACGGTCCGCCCGGCGAGGCGCCCGGCGGAAATGACGTGGACGGGGGCTACACGCAATTGGTCAGTCCTTTGCTCAACCTCGCGGCGTTCTCAGATGTCGAAGTGAGTTATTGGAGATGGTTTTCCAATTCGACCAGTAGCGGGGCGTACGTCGACACCGCGCAGTTTGATGTCAATGCAAGCAACACTTCGCCGTTCTTCTGGCGTCGGGCGGAGACGATCGGCCCTGGAAGTGCCACGGACACCGACGTCAACGGCGGCTGGCGTTTCCATTCGTTTCGATTCTCATCCATTCCGGTGGTGCCTTCGGCAACGACGCGACTTCGCTACTACGTGATTGACGGCCTCGAGCCGTCGATCGTCGAGGGCGCGATCGATGACGTCACTGTCGTCGGGTTGTCGTGCAATTCGGCAAACACCTGCGTCGGCGATCTCGACAGCAGCCACACGGTGGATGATTCTGACTTTGTGCTGTTCGTCGGCGCGTACAACGAACTTCTCTGCCCGCTCGCGCCATTCGACTCGCCCTGTCCCGGCGATTTCAATCTCGACCACCAGGTGGATGATGCCGATTTCCTTTTCTTTGTGGCGGCGTACGACAGGCTTGTCTGCCCGTGATCGCGACCCGGTGTGAACCGAGCAGTTCAAGCCCCCGGTGTCGGATCGGTCGTGCGGAAACTCATCGCGTACTGCGATCCGTACAGCGGATAGTCCGACGCCACCCGGAATCCGCGCAAATCCATGGAGTTGTACCTGAGGCGCGAGAAAATATGTTCCAGCATCTGGCGATATTGGGGCACATCGCTCGAGGCAAATCGATCCAATCCGGTGCCGAGCGACTCGAGGGATTCGAGCAGATCAAGCTGATCGATATCGCGCGACGGATCGTTGCGGTCCGCCGTCCCGCGGATCGCCGTGTCATACACGCGCAAGTCCGGATGCTCGCCGGGGAAAATGTCCTTGTGGACGATGGTGTCGAACTGAAAGCGCTGCGCCGGGATCGCCAGGTCGCTGGAGGACCAGGCACGTCGGCCGCGTGCGCTCGGCACGTAGCGCGGGATTTCCGACCGATTGACCTCGCAGGTCATCATCTGCACCGAGTCGCCGAGCTTGACGCCTTCCAGCAGATAATGCGTCTGTTCGCCGACAATCTGCGCCGTGAGCAGAGGCGTCGGGATGGTGCAGAACTCCGGCACGACCGCGTTCTGGACCGAGTCGACGGGCTCACCCGAGATCGTAAACGGCACGCGCGTGTTCGGTGATTCCACTCCCCGCTTCGATGTGAACTTCACGACGGCCGCAGGGCGCAGTCGCGACAGGCCCGATACCGCCTTGATCCACACGACGTCGCAGTGCTGCCCGTCGGCGCTGGGGGTAAAGATTGCCGTCTCGGCGAAGACGTTGGCCTGAACCCCTTTCAACTGGCTGATGGCCCGAAAGGCCGCCTGCTTGCGGCGTAACTCAAACTCTCGCCGGGCCTCCGGCACCCACGCGCTCAAAATGGCTTCAAGCGAGCTGCGGTCACCTGCGGCGCTATCGATCAGGTTTTCGAATGCGTCCACGGCTTCATGGGCCGCGGCGAGAATGTCGGCGGGCACGCCGTGCTTGGCACTCGCCCGAAGCACCCGCCGCAGGGGCTCAGGTCCGGGGGCGCGATGTATCAGGCTCAGAGAATCCGGCGAACGAACCGCTTTCAGCAAACGAGACGCAAGGACGGTGTCGACACCAAGCTCGGTCGCGAGGCGTTGCGGACCGGCGTCGTTCCCCGGGACGTATTTCAGAACGCTGGTGAGGCCGTTCATTAGTTCGTCACCTGTTCGCATAATACGAACATCCAGCGCATCGCTGGAAGGCAGGCTTTGGCCAGTTGGGGTTGCGGCGGGGGTCATGGGTGCAAACAGACCGTAAACAGGTGGAAGCCCCATCATATCACAAAAAAAGGAACCGGTAAAACATTCTTGGAAGTTTCCCTGAAATTTCCTTGAAGGCCGCTTGGTGGTCTGATATACCTTCGCAAGTGCCGCGGGATTGGGCTCTTGGAATCCAGTCTGTCGCGGCAGAGCCAAGCGTTTTCCGCACGCAGAGGAGAGCAAGTCATGGACCGTAACCGTTCGTCGTTCCTTTTGGCCGCCGTGATGGCGACTGGCATCGTCGCAGGATCCGCCAACGCCGCGACCGTGTTCGATACCGGAGCCCCCGATGGAGGCTGGCTCGGCTACTACGGCTACGACGTGTTCGTCGGCCAATCAGTTGCCGTGGCGTTCACCGTCGGTCAGTCATATTCGCTGGATCGCATCGGCCTCTGGATGATGAGCAACAACTTTGACAGCGCGGGAGCAACGTACACGCTGTCGATCCGCACCGACGCAAATGGCGGCGCGACCCATCCGGGTAGCACGATCTTGGAATCGTGGAACATGGCCACCGGCGCGGTTGGCTGGAACCCCGTGCTCGATACGGCCGAGTCTGTGGTTCACCCGATTCTCACGGCCGGTCAGACATATTGGATTGTCTGCGAGAGCACCGAGCAGTGGTCCGATCCGGTCTGGGTAGTGGCCAACGTCGCGAACCCCGTCCTTGCGGGAAACATCGACTGGGCGTCCGGGCCGGACTGGCAGACCGGGTACCAGTATGGCGTGCCCGGCACGGTTGTTGAAGGCACGGCCATTCCCGGCGTCGGAACACTTGGCCTTGCCGGACTGGCGGGTATTGCCGCGGCACGGCGCCGGCGATGATTTCAGAATACCAGGACCGTTCGCGGCACGCCACGAACGCTTGGCTTCAGGCACAAAGGGCAGCCCGCAAGGGCTGCCTTTTTCGTCACCTTGAGACTGCCCGGTTATTCCTCAGGTACCGCGTCGCTCGTAACGATTTCGCGGAACTTTGATCGCAGTTTCTTGGTGATCGGCCCTTCGCCATTGCTCTTGCCGATCTTGTGCGCCTTGGTGATCTTCGCGCCGTCGTGCTGATCCACCTGCGAGATCGCGATGATTTCTGCAGCGGAACCGGTCAGGAAGACCTCGTCGGCCTTCAGCAATTCGTCGAGCTTCATGTTCTTGTCGAGACACTTCAAGCCGAGCGACGGGCAGAGAACCCTCTGCACGAACTCGCGGGTGATTCCTTCGAGGATGCCCGCATCGCTCGGAGTCGTGTATACCACGCCGTCCTTGACCATGAACACGTTATCGCCCGAGCCTTCCGTGACGAAGCCATCGGTGTTGAGCATGATGACTTCGTGGCAGCCGTAGTCGATCGCTTCGCACTTGGCGAGGATGTTGTTCAGATAGTTCAGGCTCTTGATGCGCGGGTCGAGGCACGGGATGGGCGTCTTGGGCCGGTTGGCCACGATCACCCGCATGCCTTCTTCGTACATCTCTTTTGGGAAGAGGTGGATCTGATCGGCAATACAGATAACGCCCGGGACGGGGCACTTGCGAGGGTCGAGCCCGAGCGTGCCGTAGCCGCGGCTGACCACCAGGCGGATGTAGCCCTCGGAAATGTTGTTCATCTCGATGCAGCGGCGCTGCACCGCGACCATTTCGTCCTTGGAAATCGGAATGGTCAGGCGAATTGCTTCGGCGCACTTGTACAGGCGCTCCATGTGCTGCTTGGACTTGAAGATCTTCCCCCGGTAGACGCGGATACCTTCGAACACCCCATCGCCGTAAAGAAGGCCGTGGTCATAGACGCTGACCATCGCCTTGTTTTTGGGCAGCATCTGTCCGTTGACGTAGATAAAAGGACGTTCTTCCTGCGCGCTCGGGACGTGAAAAACGGCGGGTCCCGGCATGGCCGCGGAGGCGTTGCCGGTGGCGTTCGGAGCGATGGTGGAGGTGCCCATGAAAAGACTCCCGACGTCTGGTAACAGTTTCCGCCGCTCCGCGAAACTCCTGTGGCGGGGCAGCCGTCTGTCAGCCGGATTGATGATACGGATGCCGGATGGCTGGGGTGCGAGCAGAACAGGTTCCGGACCGCATCGGGCCAAGAAAACGTTCGGCCACGCAGCCGCCGGGAGCAACCCCGAGGCTCGCCCCGCGAACATGCTCCAGGCTTGGAGGTTCCGTGCAGCAGTTCAAGCAAACGTTTCTGAAGACAGCGCTCTTTGAATTGGGGTTGTTCCGATCCGTGGCTGCGTTCGCTGGGGAGACGCGAAGCGCTGTTGCACTGTCGCACCTCCTGGCTTTTCCGCGGAGTTCATCGACGATTCGGCAGGCGGGCCAGCGGCCTCAGGTGGCGACTCCGGTCGGCGCGGTTTTCTACAACAAAGGCTGTGAATACACCGCGACGCCGATTGGCACGACGCTGGAAGTCACCGGGTTTCTTCGGGTTGAGGCGAGTGTGCTGCGCGACGCGATCGGTCGGTTTGATCAAAGTGTTGCCGACCGCCCGGAAGATCCGTTCACCTTCTCGGATGGTCCCGTGACCGATCGGGTCTTTGTGAGGCAGGCGGCGCTCGAACGCCGCGCTCTTGTCGGTTCGCTCGATCCGCTGGCTGCGGACGAAGAGATGGTTTGTCTAGTCCACGACGCGGTTGAATCGGCATACGCGGTCCGGGCAATTCGGCTTCGCGAGAAGGCGGGCAAGAGTGACAGCGACTATGCCAGATGGACACAGGAACTGATCGCGCGGCATTTTCGTGCCGCACAAAGCCTTGCGGAAATTGCCGGGCACGTCGGGATTTCGCCTTTTCATCTCCATCGCATTTTTAAGCGTGTCGTCGGAATGACCATCCACGCGTTCCGCGACCGGATGCGATTGAGGGCGGCGCTGAGCGAAATGCTCGATTCGCCGATGCCACTGTCATTGATTGCCATCCGCTCGGGGTATTCCAGCCAGAGCCACTTCACCGATGCGTTCCGTTCGCGTTTTGGCGTGCCGCCCGCCGAGGGGCGGCGGCTTCTGCGTGCCGGTCGCGCTTTGTCAACCATCTGAAATCGCAAGATTCCGGAAGATCCGCGAATCGACCGCGAGTAGATTCAAGCGAACGTCGCCTTTCGGCGTCGGTTTTCGCTTCAATTCGTGGGAGCGGGAGATCGCGATGAAAAAGTGGAATTGGTGGTTCTGTGTGGCGGCGATGGTGACGGCGGCCTCGGCGCATGCGGAGCGATTCGTGCTCGTCGGAAGTTGGCAGAGCGGGAGCATCAACCGATACCGCCTGGACGGTTCGTTGGTTGACACCTTTGTGTCGACCGGCACTGGAGGCTTGAGTTTCCCAGATGGAATGGCGTACGGGGCGGACGGCAATCTCTACGTCTCCGATGCGAACCACGCGCGTGTGCTCCGCTTCAACGGATCGACGGGTGCGCTGATGGGCACCTTTGCAACCGGAGGAATGCAGCGCGCCGGCTACTGCGCGTTCGGGCCGGATGGAATGCTGTATGTGTGCAGCAACGGCGACAACGCGGTACACCGCTACGACCCGACATCCGGCGCATGGCTTGGCGCGTTCGCAACCGCAAGCGGCATGAAATACCCGGCCGGTATCGCGTGGGTCGGGAACACCATGTACGTCAGCGGATTCCAAAGCGGAAAGGTGTACAAGTTTGACGCCACTTCCGGCGCTTCACTCGGCTCCCTGGCCGGGAGCTTTCGGCAGCCGTTGTACGTTCGGGCCGGTCTCGGCGGTGATCTCTATGTGTCCGAGTACGGAAAGAACTCTGTCTCGAAGTACAACCTCGCCACCAATCAAACGGTGTTGAACATTTCCAATCAGGTCAACGGTCCTGTCGGTCAAACCGTTCTACCCGACGGCACGCTCCTGATTGCCTCGTGGAACTGGGGAATCATCAACAAGTACGACGAGGCGACCGGAGCGCTTCTCGGGATATTCGCGTCGGGGTTCCCGCAGTGCAACGACATGCTTGTGACGCCCGACATCGTCCCGGCACCGGCGGCGGGTCTCGTGCTCGCCTGCGGCCTGGCGGCGCTCGCTCGGCGGCGTCGTTGAGACACGTTCTCGACGTTTTCAAACCGGAGCATTTTTTGCAATTCGGCGCTTCCTGGCGGGGGAGTGGCGGGATCTGCGCATCTGACAGTCCTGGCTGTCGCCATTCCTGAGGTGGCCGCGGCTGGATTTGTACGGAAATGCGCTTCTACGCCGTTCGTGCAACTTTGCCGAGCGGTCCCCGAATAAGCAAGGTGCTCCGTGGGTCGAGGGAGCTCGGATGCATTCGCAAACGACTGTTCTGGTTCGAACAAATCACTTTGAAGCGGGCGTATTCCGGTGCAGGAGCCGGACGCCCGGTGAGCTGCGCCACGCGGTTGCGCAGTCAAATCTCATCGCGATTCCGCGGAGCGTGAGTGCTATTGCGCAAGCGGGTCGGGGCGAGAAGATCACGACGCCGGTGCGGGCGGTTTTCTACAACCGGGGCTGTCGTTACACGGCGCGAAGCGTGTGTTCTCTGCGCGAAACAACGCTCTTCATTCGGGTTCCAACCGCGGTTCTCGCGGACGCGATCAGGCCGCACGACCCGCGCGTCGATGCGCGGCGCGATCAGCCGCTGACTTTCTTTGACGGCCCGATGAGCGATGCAACCTATCTCGCGCTGACAAGGCTTGCCGGCGCGCCGCCGCGAGGCGGTGAAGCGGATGACGTGCTTCGGGGCGCGGTGGCGGACCTGATCGATGCCGCGTACAGGGAACGTGCAACGCGATCCCCCGCGCGACACGGTGTAAACGACGACGACTACGTGCGATGGGCGCAGGAATTGATCTCGCTCAGCATCGGTGAATCGATCCGCCTTGACGAAATTGCGCGGCGCGTTGGTGTGTCGGCATCGCATCTCTGTCAGGCGTTCAAACGCCGTGTCGGCATGACCACACAGGAATTTCGCGCGTGCCTGCGTCTTCGCTCGGCCGTCGATGAAATCGCGGCCGTGCAAGGGCCACTTGCGCCGATCGCCGCGGGCCTGGGCTATCTCGATCCCGCCCAGTTTGCGGCGGAATTCCGTAGTCGCTTCGGGCTGGCGCCGGAGCATGTCCGATCGATTCTTCGTGCGGGCATCCTGCATCCGGCCGGGCGCTAGGCCCGAGCGTTGGGCGTCACGCCCCGCGGAACTCGGCGTGCAGTTCACTCTTCATACGGTCCATCAGCACGCCAACTTCGGGATCCACTTCTTCGTGGCGGAGCGTCTTTGTTCCGTCCCGGAAAACCACGCGGAGCGTGACGCTCTTCTTGCCTTCGCCGAGTTGCTTGCCCCGGTAAGTGCCGATGAATCGGAACGTTTCGATACGCTTGCCCTGGGAGGAATCGCCGACGGAGCGCACCAGCCGCGAGATTTGGGCCCAGGTGACCGGTTCCGCGACAACCGGGGAAAGGTCGCGTTCCACTGCCGGAAACGCCGGAAGGGGCGTGATCGCGCCCCGAGGGGGGTACAGCGCGAGCAGGTTGTCGAGCAAGAGTTCGCCGCCCACCAGCGGTTGCTCGATTCCAAAGCTTCCCGCCGCAGACGGCGCGAGCAGTCCGAAGTGACCGATCTTCGACTCACCCAATCGCACCAGCGCGAAAGTGCCCGGCGCGAAGGCGGAGGCGATAGGAGTGGCCGCTTCAAAGTCCAGTTGCGCGGCGGCTCGGGCGCCGCCAAGCGACGTGACAAGGGTCTCGATCACGCCTCGTAATGAGCGAATCCCGTTCTGTTTTTCGGAAAGCGAGAGGCTCTTTCCGGAATTCGCGACGTCCATGAGCAGCCCAAGCGACCGATGCTCGACCGCGTCGCCATCGGCGCCCTTCGCAAACACCGAGGCCGTCTCGTACAGCCGCACGCCCCCCGGATTGGTCACCTGGCCATCCAGGTTTGCCTTGCGGCAGGCGAGCAGCCCGGTGAGCAGGCTCGGGCGCAGGGTCGGCTCTTCGCCCCTGCGGTCGTCCGCTACGCCGATTGTGGCGAGCCCCGAAGGAACAAACGCCGCGGCGCGCTCCGGTCGCGTGAACGAGAAGGTGACGGTCTCGAAGAAGCCAAGGCCGCCAAGAACCGAGCCGAGCTCGCGCCGGGCCCGCACCCGTTCCTGCGGCCGCTTCACCGACACGGCCAGACGCGGCGCGAGCGGAATCTGGTCGAGCCCGTGCTGCCTCGCGATCTCCTCGATCAGGTCGATCTCGCGCGAGAGATCGGGCCGGAACGCCGGGATGGTGCATTCGAGCACGCCCGACTGATCGCGCACGTCGATTTCCAAACTTCGCAGGATCGAGGTGATCCGATCGGGCGGCACCGAAATGCCGAGAATCTTCTGGCAGCGTTCCGGACGGAGAGTGACGGTTGTTTCCGCCGGCAATGGCATCCCGGCGCTCAACACTCCCGACAGCAGCCGTCCTCCGGCGACTTCGCAGATCAGGCTGGCGGCGCGGCGGGACGCCAACTCAAGCGTGCGTGCATCCACATACCGCTCGTACCGGTGGCTCGCGTCAGTTCGGATCTGAAGTCGGCGTGCCGCGGCACGTACGCGTACCGGATTCCATGTGGCCATTTCCAGCGCGATGTCGGTTGAAGCGTTCGAAACCTCCGATTCGCCCCCGCCGATGACGCCTGCCAAGCCCTGTGCCCGGTCCGCATCGGCAACGACAATCTCCCCGGCCTTCAGAATGCGCTGCTTTCCGTCGAGCGTGAGCAGTTTTTCGCCTTCCGTTGCTTCGCGCACGATGATCGCCGGCCCCGCCAGTTTCTTCAGGTCGAACACATGGCACGGGTTGCCGAGTTCGAAGTTGATGAAATTGGTGATATCGACCACGTTGTTGATGGAGCGCTGTCCCACCGATTCGAGTGCACGAACCAGCCAGGCGGGGCTCGGGCCGACCTTCACCCCGCGAATGACGCGAAGCGTGAACAGCGGGCAGGCCTGCGGCACGCGATTCTCGAGACGGATCGCGGCGGAGACGTCTTCTGGGGCGGGCGTCGGCTCGGGCTGTTCCTTGCCACCTGGGCCGGGCGCTTTGAGCTTCCGATTCGTCTTTGCCGCTGCCTCGCGCGCAAGCCCGACGAGGCAGAGGGCGTCGCCGCGGTTGGAGGTGATCGCAACGTCGAATCGGGTGTCGCCGTCAGCGAGCTTTTCCTGCGACTCGATCTCGAATCCGGCATCGATGAGCGCGGCTTCGATCTGGGCCGCAGTCAGGTCGCCCGGTTCCAGGTAGGAATTCAGCCAATTGGCCGCGATTTGCATAGGGCGGAAGAATAGGAAAGTGGCGGGTGCCGAAAGGCCCGCTTTCGGTCACCCGTTTGTATAACTTCGCGGCGCAATTACTTGCGGGGCCGGACTTCAGGCGCGGCGTCGATGTCCCCGTTGGCGTGGATGTCGGCCCGTGCCGGGGCGTGATCGTCGGATCGGTTGTTCGCGGCCACTTTGCCCAGAGCCGGCGGCAATTCGATGCCGGCCTGGCTGGCCAACTCGTGGAGTTTCGGCAATGCGCCCACCATGCCCGAGACCCAGTCGGCGGTTGTGTTGCGCCCGCTGCCGTTCTGAGATCCGCTGTCCCAGACGGTGATCTTGTCGATCTTGAGGTTCTGAACCGCTTTCACCTGCTCGGCAACGAGTTTGGGCAACTGTTCGATGAGCAAGAGCGTGGGTCCGACTTGGGGGTTGCTGCCGCATGCCTCAATGAGCTTGCGATAGCCCTCGGCCTTGGCTTCGAGCACTTTCTGCGTACCCATCGCCTCGGCCTCGTACTTGGCGAGGATTGCGTCGGCAGTTCCCTGGGCTTCGATTCGCTGGCGTTCGGCCTCGGCGCCCGCGGCTATCTCGATCCGTTTGCGTTCGATCTCCTGGGAAGCCAGTGTTTCCTTGCTGAGGCGGGCGAGTTCCTGCTCGCGCTGGGCAATTAGGATGGCTTCCTGAGATTTTGCCGCAGCAACCTCGGCTCGCTTGCGCGACTCGGCCTGGATTTCGGCGAGTTTGGCGTTGCTCTCGGCCATGGTGGCGCGGGCTGTGTTTTCGCCCGTGGTCGCCAGCGTTTCGGCCTGCGCGACCGAGATGCGCTGCTCCTGCTCGGCCTTTTTCTTTGCCGCCATTGCTTCCGCATCGCGCTGGGCACGCGAGACTTCCATATCGCGGTTCGACTGCGCTTCACCGGCTATTGCCTGCGCTTCGAGCGCCGCGACGGCCACGCGCTTGTTCTGTTCTGCATCTTTCTGGCCCTTCGCGGCCATGGCGCTCTCGTTTGCGACTTGGACATTTCGCTCGCGGATGGCCAGTGCTTCGCCGATCGCGCCGTCGCGCTCCTGCTGTGCGACTTCGACCTTCGCTCGGTTGATGGCCTCTGCCGCGGCCCGCTTACCGATCGCCTGGATGTACCCCGACTCATCGGTGATATCCCGGACGTTTACGTTGATCAGTTCGAGGCCGATTTTGTTCACTTCCTTGGCGACGTTCTCGTTCACCAGGGTCATGAACTTCTCTCGATCCTTGTTGATCTCTTCGATCGACAGCGTCGCGATGACGAGGCGAAGTTGGCCGAGGATGATGTCCTGCGTCTGCTCGCGCACCGCCTGAAGCGGCAGGTTCAAGAGACGCTCCGCCGCGTTGTTCATAAGCACAGGATCGGTCGAAACTCCCACAGTAAATGTGGCGGGGACGTTTACCCGGATGTTGTTTTGCGACAGCGCACCTTCGAG
Source organism: Phycisphaeraceae bacterium (assembly GCA_019636565.1). Lineage (GTDB taxonomy): Bacteria > Planctomycetota > Phycisphaerae > Phycisphaerales > UBA1924 > JAFEBO01. The sequence goes on along the minus strand of JAHBXG010000001.1, from coordinate 145,668 downwards.
CGGAATATCGATGCACACCGGCTCGAGCGACAGGTAGGAGTAATCCTGGATGAGCGGGATGACGAACGCGCCGCCTCCGTGCATGCACTTCGAGGCGCGGTTGCCACCGACGCGCCCGAAAATCACCAAGATGCGGTTCGAAGGACACCTCTTGTACTGCTTGATCACGAAGATCACAAAGAACAGCATCAGCAGCAGCCCGGCGCCGACAAGGCCGAGCCACATGAGGGGCTGCCCCGAGTTGTTGAGGCCGGATTGACCGATTGTGCTTACCTGATTCATGATTCCCTTCTCTCGATTCCAAGCCCGCTCGGGCTTTCATCCGCCCTGGTCGCTACAAGTCTTGCCCGTCCAATACGCTCACGCTTCGACTGCGACGACACCCACTGTGTTATCTCGATGCACACGTACGACTCGAACCCGCCGGCTCGAAGCGATTGCTTCCCCTTCTGACTTCGCGTTGACGATCCGCATCCGATCTCGCAGCACGAGCCGTACCTGCCCGGAGCCTTCGCCCGACGCTGGAATACTCACATACACCTCGCCCTCGCCGCCCAAGGCCGAATCGAGGGAAATGTTTCCGCTTTGCTGCAGGTCGAACACGGCTTTCAGCAGCAGCGCAAGCAGCCAGACCATTGCGACCCCTGAGAGGATCGCGACCAGCACGCTGGTCTGCCACGGCCATGCAGCGCCCCGATACGCGCCGAGTCCGCCCCAACCAAATCCCATGGAAAAGGTGGAAACACTTTGGAGGCTCAGAAGTTTGAATGCTTCGCCTGGGTCGGGGTGCGATCCATCGATGTCGGCATCGACGTGCAGGTCCATCCCGTGGGCGTGGCCCATCATCAGGAAAGCCAGGCGAAAAAGGAAGAACGAAGTGCCAAGCGCAGCCGGCAGTGCAAAGTAACCCGCGTTGTCACCGAAGAAAAGATCGAGCACCTGGCACCCCCTTACGGCGCATAATGGTAACCGATCGTGCGCCGTGTCCTCGGCCGCTTCTTCCGAAAGGCGGGATCGCGGTTTCATGGCGCTTCAAAGGTGTGAATTCGAGCGCGAGGCGCGCAAGTAAACACTATCGTTCAGCGTGACCGCAACGCCAACAACCGCCAACGCCACCGTCGGGATTGATCTTGGCACGACTAACAGCCTCGTGGCGTACTGCGATGCGAGCGGGCCGCGGATTCTTCCCGACGCCCTGGGAAGAGCCCTTGTCCCGAGCGTGGTCCGCTTCGACGCCGAGGGAGTCGTCGTCGGGCATGCGGCTCGGGATTCGGCGGCGGACCACCCCGCAACCACGATCTCCAGCGTCAAGCGATTGATGGGTCGCTCACTCAGAGATGCGGAATCGGATCTTCGATATCTCCCGTATTCCGTGGTTGCCGGCGCCGGTGAAACCGCCCGCCTTTCGATTCCTTCGCTGCGCGGAGGTCCGCGGGTGTTCTCTCCGCAGGAAGTCTCGGCTCACATTCTGCGTGCGCTGAAGGAGCAGGCGAGTGACGCTCTCGGGATCCAAGTCACTCGCGCAGTAATTACCGTGCCGGCATACTTCGACGACGCTCAGCGTCAAGCCACCAAAGATGCGGGTCGCATCGCCGGCTTGGACGTGATCCGGATTGTGAACGAACCGACTGCCGCGGCGCTGGCCTACGGCCTTGGCGCAGGCCTGTCCGGCGAAAAGTTTGGCGAACGAGTCATCGCCGTCTACGACTTTGGCGGCGGCACGTTCGATATCTCCATCCTCCGCATCACGCCCGCTCAAGCCGAGGGCGAAACCAGTTTCTTCGAGGTGCTCGCCACGTCGGGCGACACGCATCTGGGCGGAGATGATGCCGATCACGAACTCATGAGGCGGCTACTCGGATCCGATCCGGAGGCGCTCCCGCTCGCCGATCGCCGCACGTTGAAGCGCGAGGCCGAGGCGCTCAAGTTCCGCCTTACCGAGTCGGAACTCGCGAACGCCGATTTCACTCTTGTGGGACGCCATGTCACTGCGGAGGTTTCTCGCGCCGAGTACGAGGATCTGATTGCCCCGTTTGTGAAGCGAACGCTTGAACTTTGCAGCCTCGCCCTGTCCGATGCCGCTCGAACGCTCAGGCGGCCGAATCCGCCGCCAATTGAGCGTGTCATCATGGTCGGGGGCATGACCCGAACCCCGCTCGTCCGTAGAGCAGTCGGGGACTTCTTCCAACTCGATCCGTACATCGCGGTCGATCCGGATCAAGTAGTCGCACTCGGCGCGGCGGTGCAAGCATCGATTCTGTCGGGCCAGACCAAGGGCGCTCTGCTGCTCGATGTCATCCCTTTGTCGCTTGGAATCGAAACGGTTGGTGGGGCGGTTGCGAAGCTGATTGTTCGAAACAGCACCGTTCCCGCGAAGGCGAGTGAATTCTTCTCCACCAGCGTCGACGGCCAAACGTCAATCCGCCTGTCGGTGTTTCAGGGCGAACGCGAGATGGCGGCGGACTGCCGCAGACTCGGAGAATTTCATCTGCGTGGCATTCCGCCCATGCCCGCGGGCATCCCGCAGCTCGAGGTGCAATTCCTGGTGGATTCCAGCGGCGTTCTGAATGTCTCGGCGCACGAGCGGCGCAGCGGCAAGCGCGCCGCGCTTCAGGTCATACCGAATCACGGGCTGACCCGCGAAGAAGTTGATCGCATGGAGCGAGAGAGCTATGCCCACGCGCGGGAAGACATGAACCGTCATCGAGTCGTCGACCTGATCGCCAATTCAAAGCTCGATCTCAAGTGGATCGGCGATCGCTTCGAGCGGTTCAAACACATTCTCGAGGCGGAGAACCGCGTCGACCTCCAAGCCCGGATGGAAACGCTGCAGGAATTTGTGCGCAGGGCGGAGACCGACTGGGATTCCGTGGATCCGAACGAGTTTCACCGCGCCAAAGAAGAACTCGATCGCGCCAGCGTCCGGCTGCAGGAGGTCGGAATCGCGATGTCGCTCAAGGAATCGCAGCCCAAGGTCTGAGTTGGAGTTCCCGTCGCCGCGCCGATTCGGTCAATCCGTCGGAGGCGTGAGGGCAATCGGACCGACTGTCTGTACGGTCATCCTCCCGAGTTTTCGCCTCGAGAGGTACTCGTTCACGCGATCCAAAGTCACCTCATCGACTTCTTTCGATAACTCTGCCAGCGTCCGGCAGCGCCCGAGCCGGAAATAGTCCGCCCCGATCGCCGCGGCCCGGGCCGCCGACGATTCACCCGAGAAAACCAGGTGGCTCTTCATGCCGGTCCGGGCTCTTTCAAACTCCTCCGGCGTGATCGCTCCCTCGCCAGTCAGGATGCGACGCAGCTCCGCAACCAGAACGTCGAGGCTCTCCTGCGCTCGTTCCGGCTTGGTGCCCACATATCCCACCACTCCGCCGGTGTCGCGATCGCCCCGATACCCCGCGCTCACGCTGTAGCAGAGGCCCCTCTTTTCGCGCACCTCACTGAACAGCCGCCCGGACATTCCGCCCGAGAGCACGCTCACCACAATTTTTTCGAGCAGCGCGTCCGGTGAAGACTCGGGTGGCGCGTCGTAGACCACCACGATCTGCATTTGATTTGTGGCATCGACTTCGTGGGCGTAGCCGCGCGGGGGCGTGCCCTCCACCTGAGGCTCGGGGCTGGTGCCGCTCCAATCGGTAAACAATTCGTCGAGTTGATGGGTCAGTTCCGCGGGATCGACCGCTCCTGCGGCACAGAATATTGCGCGCCCCGGATTTCGCGCTTCTCTCCACCCCTTGATCAGTTCATCATGCGTGATGGAGGTCAGGCCCTCTTCAGTCCCCAACCCCGAACGGTTGAGCGGCGAACGGAAGTGCCGCTCCCTTGCCGCAAGGACCGCCCGCTCCTGCGGATCGTCAGAGAGTGATGCGATCGCCTGCAACGCAAGGTCGCGTGAGGGCTCCACCCCGTCCTGGTCAAATCGGGGATGCACCACCATGTCGGTCAGCAGGGGAAGCGTCGAACGCAGACGCTCCCCGAGAAGGATCGAACTCACCCTCAGGAAGTACGCGCCGTTATCAACGTGGCGCGAGGCGCCCAGCCGGTCCACGGCGTCGGCGTGAGAGCGTGAATCGAGCGACTGAGTTCCCCGTTGCAGCATCTCGGTCCACATCGCGGCCCGTCCAAGCCTCGACACCGGGTCCTCCGCGAAGCCGCCCGGCACCAGCCAGGAAAGCGCGAGCGATTGGACGGACGGGTTCGGCTCGACCAGCAGCGACATGCCGCACCGGAGTTTGGAAACATGGATCGACATCGGGTTCGAGTGTAGGAAACACTGCTTATCGGAATTCAGCAATCGGGCTCCTGTGGGCGTCCCCGCGGGCTGGCTGGACCAGACCCCCGATCTTGTCGATGGGGGGGAGGGGTTTTTCCATGCTCAGAGTGACGATCTACCAAGCCCGGGACGGGATGATCGTGGCGATGCCGGTGCTCCACCCGCGCCGCCCCGAGGTGGTTCTGCTCCGCCCGGGTGCAGTCCTCGATCCACACACCATTGCGAAGATGCGTGAAATCGGCCTGTACGAAGTTTGGATCAAGTACCCGCGTCTCGATCGGCTCAACGAGTACTTCTCGGCCGGCGTCGTTCAGGCCTGTGCCGCTGTGACCGGGCAAATCCGAATGGCTCTCGACAGCGTCATTACCGACGCCCACGCTCGGCTTGATTACTCGTCGTACCGGCGCGCAGTTTCGGGTCTGCTTGAGAAATTCTGCGAGCGTCCAAAGGCCGCGATGTTCGTCCATGAACTTGGCGAAGGATCATCTCCGGCCCTGCGTCACGCCAGCAGCGTCTGTCTTCTGAGCGTTCTGATGGGAATCAAGCTCGATTTCTATCTCATCCACGAGCGCATCCGACTCGCGGCCCACAGCGCCAAGGACGTTTCCAACCTTGGCGTCGGCGCGATGCTTCACGACATCGGAATGCTGCGGCTCGATCCGGCGGTGCGCGAAAATTGGGAAAGAACCGGCGACGACTCCGATCCAGCATTCCGTGAGCACGTCCAGATCGGCTATGACCTCGTACGCGATCAGGTCGAGCCGTCTGCCGCGGCCGTGGTGCTGCACCACCACCAGTCTTTTGAGGGCACAGGCTTTCCCGCCCGCAACGACGAGAAGGAAACCGCTCCGAAAGGGCAGGAGATTCACGTTTTTGCCCGCATTGTCGCCGGGGCCGACCTGTTTACTCGTCTTCACCAATCAGGCGGGCCGAACGGCGAGTCCATTCCCATGGTGCGGGCACTCAAGTTGATCCAGCAGCCGCACCACGCGCGCCGGCTTGACCCGATCGTGCTCAAGTCAATCCTCAATGTGGTTCCGGCGTACGCGCCGGGCACGATCGTCACACTTTCGAACGGACACGAGTGCGTCGTGACTCGATGGGCACCCGATCGACCGTGTCGCCCGGTGGTTGAAACCCTTCTACCGAACGGACGGGAAGGCGAGCCGGAGGAATTCGACCTTGCAACCCGGACTGATCTGTCGGTCGTACGGGCGGAAGGCCACGCTGTGGCGGAGGATAATTTCGCTCCGCCGACGCGCAACGCGTACGACCTCCTGCACGGTGCGCCGGGCCTGGCGAACCGCGCGGCCGAATTGTTGAAACAGCGGAAGGCTTCGTAGCGCTTTTGTCCAGAATCGACTATTTCGCAGGCTGCGAAGCGTCAGCCTGCTTGCTCTCGGCTTTGACTTCTGAAGGCTTGGCGGCAACGGTGCTCGGCGTGATCTTCGCCAGCCCTTCAGGATTTTCGGAATTCTCGCCTCCGGGGATCACGCTCGGCTTGGATTCCGGGTTCCTGGAGGAGGCCACGGCTGATTTGGGCGCTGCCGCATCTTTGACGATCGGGCTGCCCTTGTCGTCCAGCGTGTATCCGGCGAGTTGGAGCGCGGCCAAGTCCCAACCCCCTGCGAGCACTTCAGAGGGGGCAGGATCGCGAAGCAGGATTGTCCGGCCCGGTTCAATTCCGGCGAGAATTTCGGCAAAGGTGTCTGAGCGCCTTCCAAGCTTGATCGGCACCCGCTCGTACCGCCCCGACTTTTGGGCGAAGACGAAGCGAACCGGCCCGTCGGTGAACACGCCCTGAACTGGAATCGCGATGGCGTCCTCGACGCTGCCCATCGTGAGGCGAGCCTCGCAGCGCATGGAAGGCTTGAGCAGCGCGATGTCCTGATCGCCATCGATACGGATCTTCACGGTGTATTCGCGTCTGTCCGGATCGCGCCAACCGCCGGATTCCGCGAGAACTCCGATCGAATCCACCGCACCCTGGAACACCTTGCCGTTGGCTGCGTCGACCTTGATTGTCGCCGGCATTCCGGGCTTGATATCGCCGGCCAGACTCTCGTGCACCTGAACAGAGGCCACCATTTCGCTGGTGTCGGGAAGCACCACGAGCAGTTCGTTTGGATATACCTGCCGCCCAATCTGCAACGGGCCTTCGTTCCCGCCCCAGCCATTGCGCCGCATGCTCGTCGCGTACACCACCAGCCCCGCGGACGGGGCCTTGATCGTTGATGCTTCCAATTGCTGGCGGAGTTTGTTGAGCGAGTTCTCGCGGATCGTCAATTGCGTGCGCCTGTTATTGCGCTGCGCCGCTTTGCTTGCGAGGTCGATCTCGGCGTTCATCTTGACTTTGACAAGTTCGCTGTTGGCCTGCTCCAGATCGCCCTGCTTCTGCTTCTGGTCCTTCGGGAACTGAAAGTCTTCGTACACCTTGTCGTCAAGCTGGGCCTTGATCCACGCGCTCTGCGCCTTGATGTAATCCAGTTCGTCCCGCTCCATCTCGTCTTTGGAGAGGAAACCCTGCTCCTGCAATTTTTGTGAGCGGATGACTTTCTCCGCCAGTCGGTCGAGTTCGAGTTTCGATTGCGACAGCGCGAGCCGGTTTCCCTCTCGCGTAGTCTTGACCTGCCCCTCAAGCCACTGCTGCAGAGAGAGCTGGGCGAGCGTGACCTTTAGTTCCGCATTGCGGAGGTTGTTGGCGTTCTCGTTGACCTGAATGTTGTAGCCGTTCTCCGCCGCGACAAGTTCGCTCTTGGAGGTTTCGATCTGCAGCAGCTGCTCATCGATGGAGGTCAGCACCCGGTCCGCGTTCAGGCGGATCAGCACGCTGCCTTCCTTTACCCGGGTGCCTTCGGGAACGATTTCCTGAATCACCGCCTGCTGTTCCATCCGTGAGCGGATCTCTACCTGCTTCTTAGCTTCCAGTTCGCCGGTCGCGAGCGTGGTGATCTCGAAACTCACGCGGGAGATCGCTGCCGTATCCGTAGTTGCCGGCATCGCCGAATTCGATCCCGAGCCGCTCGCAGGGTGACCGCCCCAAAGCGACCATGCAATTCCTGCTGCCGCTACGAGCACCACCGCTGACGCGACGATCGGGGTCTTTCGCTTTGTCTTGACCATGATCGAGGTTCCTGCTGCGCGGGCCGTCTTCAGACTCGTTCAATGAGATCCGGACGGTGAGTTCCGAGTTGGTCCCACCCTGCAACCCGCCTCTGACCCATTACCGGCTATCGTGCTGGCGGTTGCCCTTGGGAATCGTTCCGAAGGCCTTGGTGATACGGCTAAGGATAGCGAAGGATCGCGCCCCTCCCAAGCCAGATGCCGCTCGAAACCGCAAGGTTCATGTAATTTGAAGGTTCCGAAACCATCCAATGAACGGTGTTTGATCGTGGTCGCCGCGGCAGCCGAGGCGCGAGCCGTCCTCGCCGGCTTCGGAATTGACCGCGACGCCCTCGAAACATGGCAGCACGTCACGCTTACGGACCGCTTCGAACTTCTACTCAGCGGAGTGGGAAAGGCCAATGCCGCAGGCTCGACCGCGCGCGCGATTGCCAGGCTCGCTCCGGCGCGCATCCTGAATCTCGGCGTGTGCGGCTCGCTTCCGCATCCCCGGCCACTCTTGATCGGCCAATCCGTCCTTGCCTCGCGCTGCCTGCTTGCCGACGAGGGAATCGAAACCCCCGGTGCCTGGATTCCGCTTGCGACAGCGGGCTTTTCCGCCGCAATCGATTCGGATTGGCTTCTCACCTCCGAGCCGTTCAATCGGCAACTCGCATCATTCGCCGATCGTACGGGCACCATCGCCACAGTCTCGTCCTGTTCCGGGACTGATGCGAGAGCCGCAGAGATCGCCCGTCGATGCGAATCCGACGGGCTGGCGGAGGCTATGGAAGGGGCTGCAATAGGTCTTGCCGCGGCACGTGCTGGAATTCCCTTCGCCGAACTCCGCGTCGTCAGCAACCGCACCGGTGATCGGGAAACCCAAGGCTGGAACCTGCCCGTTGCACTCGAGCGTCTAGAAGAAATTGCAGGCCAAATCGCACGCGGTTCTCCTGCGGGATGACGCGTTATCGGGCCGGTTTGCCGCTCCGCCGGTCGCACGCATCGCGCCGTATGCGCCGATCGCGCGGGGGCGAGAACCGCCGCGAGTCTCCTGTCGTTGTCCACCGCGTCAAGCGTCGGGCGCAGCGGGTCGATTCATTCCTGCCGCATTGTCGGCGCGGGAGGGATCGCGGCGCATGTCGCTCGAACTATTGCGGAAACTCAATTCTGTCGGGCTGATGAAGCAGCTCTCGCCAGCGATCGGCGTCGATTTCGGCGTGTCGTCGCTGAAGCTCATCCAGGTTCAGTCGGGTCCGGTTCCGACGCTCATCGCTGCCGCCATGGTCGACACGCCCGACGAGTTCGGCGATGATCATGCCCGGCGACTGGATTTTCAGCTCGCTCAACTCCCCCAGCTCATCCGCAAGGGCGGGTTCCGTGGCAAGCGGGTCATCTGTTCGCTTCCCAGTTGGCAGCTTTTCTGCAAACACCTCCAGGTTCAGCGCATCGACGGCGTACCGATGCACCAAGTAGTCGGCGCCGCTGTGGGTCAGCAGATCGGCTGCGATCCGGGTGCGCTCGTGCTACGCCATCGGGAGGTTTCTGCGGCCGGTTCCGCCAAGGTAGAAGTCATCGTCAACGCCGCCGCTCGCTCTTCCGTGCAGCACATGGTGAACACGATGCGAAAGAGCGGCCTCGAGCCGGTGGGGATGCACAGTGAGTTCGCTGCCGCGATGAAGGCGTTCGAGATTGCTGGCGGAGGAGATCAGGAAGGTGTGGCGCTGTACCTCGACTTTGGTGCGCACACAACCAAGGCCATGATCGGGCACGGCAAGTCGATCGTTTTTGAACGCGTCATCGAAGTCGGCGGACGCCAGCTTGATCGCGCGGTCGCCAAGCAACTGAGGTGTCCGCTTGCCGAAGCCCGTCGTTCGCGACTTGCGCTCGAGCGGATGATGCCGGAGGCAGCGCCGGCCGAGGGCATGGCCCTGCTCAAGGGCGCGGACACCCCCGTGGAATCGGATTCGGAGGTCAATCTCCGCGAACCGCTCGAGATTCTCGCCGACGAAATCCGGATGGGGCTTCGCTACCACGACGGGCTTTTCCCAGGCAAGCGGATCGATCAGGCGATTTTCCTCGGAGGCGAGAGCCGCCAGCAGGCCTTCAGCCGCGCCGTGGCCATGTTCCTGGGCATCAACACCAAACTCGCCGATCCGCTCGCAAAGGTGGCACGCACCGGCACCGAACCGAGCCAGGGAGTGGATCTCAAGCAGCCCCAGCCTGGATTCGGCGTCGCCGTCGGTCTCTGTCACTGCCCAGCCGATCTCTAGTTCCCGAAAGGTCTCACCATGAATCCATTCCTGCGACAGAACAACGAGGCGTCGGCCAGTTCGAGCTTTCTTCCGGAGGACTACATCGAACGGCAGAGCTCGGCCCGCGCCAACGCGCTCGCCCTTTCGCTCTTTGCGATCGTCATGGTGGGGGTGATCGCGGCGTTCTTCGTGACGACCCGGCGCTGGGAGACGGTCCGAGCCGAGCAGGGCAAGATCAACGAGCTCTACGCGCAGGAAGCCAAGAAAATCGAGCAGCTCAAGGCGCTCGAATCGCAGCGATCGCAGATGCTCGACAAGGCCGAGATCACCACGGCGCTGACCGAGCGCATCCCGCGCAGCGCCCTGCTTGAACAAATCGTGAATCGCTGTCCCGATAAGTCGCTTGCCTTTGCCGAACTCGAACTCAAGAGCAAACGAATCGAGCCGCCCAAGGAGCTTTCCAAGAACGCCAACGGTGCCAAGCCGACCGTGAAGTCGCTTACCGATCCGAAACAAGACCCGAAGGACGACCGCAAGGACCCCGTTCGCGCGCCAAAGTTCGAGTACACCCTCACCATCAACGGCCTGGCACAGCGCAACACCGACGTCACCGACTTTCTTTCCAAACTCGGCGATTGCAATCTCCTCGACCGGCCCGACCTGCCGTTCATTGACACGGTGAAAATCGACCAGACCACGTTCCGCAAGTTTCAGATCACGGCGGGGCTGAATTCCAATGCCGACGCCCGAGTCGGCCTGCCCGTCGCCAAAGCCGAGAACAAGGAAAACGTCAAGACGACGGCCGGTGCCGACGCCAAGGCCAACGACTGATCCCGCCCGCCGGAGTGAATAGCCATGCGATTTGGATTTCGTGAACTCGTGCTCATGCTCATTCTGCTCGCGGTGCCGCTGTCGAGTTACTGGCTCGTCTTCCGCCCCGTGAACGCGGAGATCGAACTGGCCAAGGCCGAGGTCGATCTCAAGCGGGACCGGCTTTCCAAGCTCCGCGAGGAAACCTCCCGCAACGCCGATCTCGAAAAGGAAAACAAGGACATCGCCGCGAGCATCGAGGCCTTCGAAGCCAAACTGCCGAGCAAGAAGGAGCTCGACGCGATCGTGCGTCAAGTCTCGGAACTCGCGACGCAGCAGGGACTCAGTTCGCCGACAGTCAAGAGCCTGAAGGCCGTCAAGGCCGCGATGTACATGGAGCAGCCGCTGGAATTGTCGCTCCAGGGCAACTTCCGGTCGTTCCACGATTTTGTCCGCAAGCTGGAGCAGTTGCCGCGTATTACCAAGATTCCCGATTTCAAGCTCAAGCGCGCCACCGACAAGAACGGTGACATGCTGGCCACGTTCACCCTCAGCATTTACTACGTTGACGAAGGGGCAAAGACACAATGAGCGCCGCGAACAAGGAAAAGCGACTCCCCGGCGAGGTCAGCCCGGGCGAAGGTCAGACGATGCCCGGCGCGTTCGCCGCGGGCATGGCGATCGGCGATGCCCACGGTCTCTCGGCGGCGCCCCGCTCCCGATTCCACTTTCAGCATGTGCTCATCATTTCAACGCTGGCGCTTTCGGTGGCGCTGATCTACGGCATGCGCCGCTACGGCATGCAGTCGGGTCTGAAATTCAACATCGCCGATCTCAGTTATAAGAGAGACGAATCGCAGCATCGCCGCGCCGAAGGGTTTCAGCGCGTGATGGCGGAACTCAACGCGATGAACCACCAGACGACCGAAGGGGTGCGGTTGAACCCGTTCAAGCTCATGGGCGCCGAAGCAGGCGACGCGAAGAACGACCCAACGCCTCGCGACAACAGCGCGGACATCGCAAAGCGAAAGGCCGAGGAGCGCAGCAAGCAGCTCGCCGACGAATTCGCGACGCTGAAGCTTGGCAGCATCATGAAGGGCCGCGTGCCGCTCGCCCGTATCAACGACGAACTCGTGCGCGTCGGAGACTTTGTGGGTGAGAACTTCACCGTAACTTCGATCCAGCCGGTCAGCGTCACGCTCGAGTCCGACGGCAAGCCGTTCATCCTCGAATTGGCCGACGATTCCGGCACTCGATCCAAGCCGCCCAAGGCAAAGTAGCTCGCAATCCCGCTCTTCTCTGCCTTCACCGGACGAATCGCGCGTGGCCAAGTACAACATCGACGACATCCTCAACGATCTTGGCGCTGACAGGCCCGCCAAGGCCTTGCCTTCCAAGCCGGGCGACCAGTCGCACGCGCGCCACAACCTCCGGCGCGTCAGCGTCGATGAACTCGGTTCTATGCCGGCTTCTGTCCGGGCTGATGGGCCTGACGCCCAGCAGCAGGCGATGAGCCCTCTCCCCGCCGTTCCTGCGAACCAGCGAACGTACGGCGATCTCGTGAGAATCCGGGAAGAGGGCGGCTCCGGTACGCTTGCCATTAACGACGATCCCGCCGTCAAGCAGAGCCTGACCGCACCGCCCCGTTCATCCGTCGGCAGCGCAATGTCTGATCTCTACCGGCCCGACCAAGGCGCCGGCGCGATGGTCCAGCGGAGCGGCGGTTCCGATCTGGCCGAGTACCTGCTCTCCCGCAACCTCGTCCCGCCCGATCGGATGACCGTCGCTCAGGGCGTGCTCAAGCAGTCGCCCGGACGGCGCCTCGCCGACATCCTCATCGAGCAAGGCATCGATGAAGTCATTATTCAGCGCGCAGTCGCCGAGCTCTCCGGAATCCCCTTCGAGCGCATCGATCTTTCGAAGGGTCTGGACGGCGGCTTCGACGGCAAACTGCTCCAGACTCTGACAGCCGACTTCTGCAAGAAGAACGGCGTCGTCCCGCTCCGCATGGACGGCGGACGCGCTGTTCTGGGAGTCACCCGTCCCGATGACGTTTTCCTCCTCGACGAGATCAAGGGGCGCCTCCGCGTCACCGGAATAAAAGTCGTGATGGTCACCGGGTTTGATCTCCGCGGCGTGATGGAGATCGTCGGCGCCGGGAAGGAAGACGCCAGCGTTGACGTTTCCGAATTGCTCGCCGAGGTCGGCGAAGGTGACGTGCAGGTTGAGAAGAGGGAATCCAACGAGGTCAACCTCGAAAAGGAGGCGGGCGAGTCGCCGGTCATCCGCTACGTCAACTACATCATCCAGACCGCCGTCAAGGAGGGTGCCTCCGATATTCACGTCGAACCTGCGGAGAAAAAGCTCCGTGTGCGGTTCCGCATCGACGGCGAACTCTTCGAGATGATGAATCCTCCTGGCGCCATGTCGGCCGCGATTACCAGCCGTCTGAAGATCATGGCCAACCTCGATATCTCTGAGCGCCGCCTGCCGCAGGACGGGCGCATCCGCTGCGTCGTTCAGGGTCGCAAACTCGATCTTCGCGTCTCCACTCTTCCCACCGGATACGGCGAGAAGACGGTCATGCGAATCCTCGACACCAAGAGCATCAACGTCGAACTCGACAATCTGGGCTTCCACCCCGACACGCTCGAAGTGTGGAGCAAAATCATCGAGTCGCCGCACGGCATCGTGCTGGTCACCGGGCCAACCGGTTCGGGTAAGACCACCACGCTCTACTCGTCGCTGCGCAAGCTCGACAAGAACACGATGAACATCTCGACGGTCGAGGATCCGATCGAGTACCACCTCGACGGCATCACGCAGACGCAGATGCACGAAAAAATCGGCATGACGTTCGCGGCGGCTCTCAAGAGCCTGCTGCGTCAGGATCCCGACGTCATCATGCTCGGCGAAATCCGCGACATGGAAACGGCGCACATCGCGGTGCAGGCAGCGCTCACCGGCCACCTCGTGCTGAGCACGCTCCACACCAACGACGCGCCGGCCTCGATCACACGTCTAGTCAATATCGGCCTTGAGCCCTTCCTCGTCGGCGCCGCGGTCAACGGCGTGCTCGCCCAGCGCCTCATCCGCCGCCTTTGTACCCACTGCAAGATCGAAGAAGCCCCGAGTGCGGACATGGTCGAGTACTTGACCATGCAGGGTTTGCCCACCGAGAAGATGTGGGCTGCCAAAGGCTGCGACCGTTGCCGTAATACGGGATACTCGGGTCGTGTCGGCATCTATGAGCTGCTCACCGTCGACGATCAACTCCGCGACGTCATTGCTCGCAACCCAAACGTCTCCGAGTTCCGACGTATGTGCCTCGAACGCGGCATGGTCAGCCTGCGCATGGACGGCGTCCGCAAGGTCGCTCAAGGCCTTACCACTGTCTCCGAGGTTCTCCGCGTGACCGAAGCGAACGCCTAGACCTGTTCGCCCCGAAAAGTCCGCAGGAGCGATCCGCTGAAACTGCGGCCGACGTACCGTTCTCGCGTGACGATCGACCGTCCGAAAATCGCGATCTCGCTTGGCGATCCCGGCGGTATCGGCCCCGAAGTCATCGTGAAAGCGCTCGCCGATCCCGACCTCCGCAAGCAGGCTCACTTCCGCATCCTCGGAGCGCAGGCCCCCCTGGATGCCGCGGCACACCTGGCCGGTATCGAGCCCTTCTGGTGGCGTGTCAGCGCGCAAACTCCGGCCGCAGAAACCGCCGGCGTGCACGATGTGGTGCTTCTCGACTATGAACCCGGCGGGGAGCCCCACACGCCTCGCGTCACCAGGTCCTCCGGCGAGCTGTCGTTCCGATTCGTCGACGACTCCATCGCGCAGGCCAAGCTGCCCGCAACGCATCCGCTTCACGCCGATGCGATCGTTACGGGGCCGATTAATAAGGCCGCCTGGGCCAAGGCCGGACACCAGCAGTTTCCCGGCCACACCGAGCTCCTCGCCGCACGTTTCAAGATCAAACATTTCGGCATGATGTTTCATGCCGCGGCGGAGGCGGGTGCCTCGCGAATGGCCCACGACTTGAACGTTATTCTCGCCACCGCGCACATCCCGCTCATGGAGGTGCGCAATGTCCTCACCATCGGGCGCGTCTCCGACACTATCGATCTCGGCTCCGACGCCTGCAAAAAGCTTGGTATCGCCCATCCCCGCATTGCCGTCTGCGGACTCAACCCCCACGCGGGCGAGGAGGGCCTTCTTGGTGACGAAGATCAGCGTCTGATCGAGCCCGCCATCAAGATTGCGAGAAGCAACGGCATCGATGTTTCCGGCCCGCACGCCGCAGACACTATCTTCATCGCTGCAATCCAAGGCAAGTTCGATCTCGTTGTGGCGATGTATCACGATCAGGGCCTCATTCCGGTCAAACTGCTCGCGCGAGATCGCGCCGTGAACATGACCGTTGGCCTGCCGATCATCCGCACCAGCCCGGATCACGGAACCGCCTTCGACATCGCCGGTAAGAACCTCGCAGACCCCGGCAGCATGCGGAGTGCGATTCAACTCGCCCTTCGCATGCTCCGCCAGCCCTGAGTTCTTGTTTGCCTGGTGCATCTCAGCCTGCTGCCCCTTGTCTTGATGCTATTTCGGCATGAACCCGGTAGCGGAGTTCGAGCGCCCCGTCGCCATCTCCTACCATCGCCCCGCAAAGCAAACGTACATGTCGCAAGCCACCGAAACAACCTCTCCCAAGGCTGTCGCGACCTCGCAGCAGCCCCAACGCTCGCCGTTGATCGAGTTGCTCGCCATCGCGATCCCCACGGTCGCGACCATGACCAGCTACACGCTGATGACATTTGTCGACAAACTGATGGTCAGCCGCATCGGGCCGGATCCGGTCTACGTCGGCGCGCAAGGCAACGGCGGCATCACCAGTTGGGTAGCCGTTTCGGTCGTTTTCGGCGCTCTCACTGTTGTCAATACTTTCGTCAGCCAGAACTTTGGTGCTGGGCGTGCCGATCGCGCGCCCGCCTATGCGTGGAACGGCGTCTGGCTTGCGATTCTCGCTTGGCTGGTGATGATCCTGCCGTACGCGGCGATCCTTCCGATGCTATACGCGGCTGTTCGCGATCCCGGGCTGCCGCCCGATGCCCTCGCCGACGTTCTGCGGCGCGACAAGATGTCGGTAACCTTCGCGCAGATTCTCCTGGTCGGTTCCATCATCACTATGGCCCGTCAGGCAATCGGCCAGTTTTTCTACGGCATGCACAAGCCTTCGATCATGCTCATCGCGGGCGTCGCCGGCAACATCACAAACTTCGTTCTCAACTCCATGCTCATTTACGGAGCCACCGGGCCCACGCCCGGCACTGGCACCGGTTTTTTCGCAACGTCAATTGCATCCTGGTTTTCATTCACCTCCTCCGCCGCAGGCACGCTCGGCATCCCCGCCTTCGGCGTCACCGGCGCAGCGATCGGCACGGTCCTGGGTACCGTCATCGAGTTTCTGGTGATGCTGGTTGTCTTCCTCTCGGCGAAGTACAACGCCAAGTTCGCTACCCGCACAGGCTGGCGGCCGTCATGGACGCATCTCAAAGACATCTTGCGTCTCGGCTGGGCCCCCGGCCTCATGTTTGGCAACGAGATGATCTGCTGGGGCCTGTTCATGGTGTATTTCGTGGGCCACTTCGGCGCCCAGCACTCAACCGCCGGCTTCATCGCCCATCAGTGGATGAGCCTGTCGTTCATGCCCAGCGTCGGAATCTCTGTCGCCGTCACCGCGGTCGTCGGCAAGTGCATGGGCATGGGCAGGCCCGATCTCGCGGCACAGCGCGCCCGCTTGGGCCTTGCGCTCGCGATGTCATACATGGGCATCTGCGCGCTCTGCTTTATCATCTTCCGCCACTGGCTGGTCGGCGTCTTCATCGATCCGCAAACGGCCCCGGAAGTCGCGGCAGAAGTTCTCCGTCTCGGCTCGAGTTTCCTTGTGTTGACCGCCGTCTTCCAGATATTCGACGCCATCGCGATGACGCTCTCCGGCGCGCTTCGTGGCGCGGGAGATACGGCCTATGTCGGCGTCGTCACTGTCTTCAGTTCGTGGATCGTCATCGTCGGGGGCGGATGGGTTGCCATTCACTACTTCCCGCAATTCGAATCTGCCGGTCCGTGGGCTGCTGCCGCGCTCTACATCATCACGCTGAGCGCGTTTATTCTCTACCGCTTCCTTGCGGGCAAATGGAAGAGCATCCGACTGGTGCGCGACGACAAGAATCCAGGACCCGAGCCGCAGGTGACGGCGGGAAGTGTCGCCGACGGGGTGCTGTAAGACCGTTTGGCTTGCGAAAGTGAAACACCGCGTTGCGGTTTGGATCTGCGAAGATGAACCCGGGGAAGATCTGCGATGAAGAGATCCCATCGCTGGAGCGAATACGTCACGCGAACCAGCGCAATGGGATTACGATGTCTCGATGCCAAAGGCTGCCGCGAGTGTTGTTTGTGTGCTACTGATGCTGCTTGCTCCGCCAAGCCTCGGCCAGCAACGCGATCCGCAATCCACGCCGAGTGATTTCCTTGACGCCGCCCGGACCGTCACCGAATCGATTCAGAAACACTACTACATCGAGCGATCGGGCCTTTACGCTCAGAGCCTCGACAAACGCGAACCCGAGTTCATGTGGGGAAATGGGGTGATGTTTTCCGCGCTCGTTGCTGCGGCGAGGCACGAACCCAAGACCTACAGGCCTTTCCTCGACCGCTTTTTCGACGCGATGGATCGCTACTGGGATGCCAAGGCGAAGATCCCCGGGTATGAACCCGCTCCGACCTCGGGCAACGGCAACGACAAGTACTACGACGACAACCAGTGGCTGGTGATTACGTTCATGGAGGCCTACGACCTCACGCGCGATGCCAGGTATCTCGATCGGGCGGATGAAACCCTGAAGTTCTCCCTCAGCGGATGGGACGATCAACTCGGAGGGGGCATCTGGTGGCATGAGCGTCACAAAGACGGCAGCAAGAACACCTGCGCAAACGCTCCCGCGGCAGTGGGGTGCTTGCGTGTGGCTCGATTCCGCGATGGACAGCAGAATCTGGATTGGGCACGCAGAATCACGGAGTGGACCGTCGCGCACTTGCAGGATCGCGACGGGCTCTTCTTTGACAACCAAAGAGTCGCCGACGGCAAACTAGGTAAGACCAAATACACCTACAACACCGCGCTCATGGTCCGGGCGTACCTCGGCCTTTGGCGTGCAACCGGCGACCGGCGATTTCTGATCGAAGCCAAGCGCGTCGGCGCGGCATGCAGCGCCTTCGTCAACCCAAAGTCCCGAACTTATCGCGACGGGTATAAGTTCTCACACCTCTTGGTCGAAGCCGATTTGGATCTGTACCGCGCGACCGGGGATGCCACGTTGCTGACCAGGGCCAGGAAGAATGGCGAAGAAGCGTGGAAGCAATGGCAGACGTCGCCCCCGAAGGAATTGATCGAGCAGGCCGCGATCGCCCGGATGCTCTGGCTGCTCGCAGATCAGGAAACACAAATCGGGCGCGAGTTCTGGAAAGAGGCTGATTCGGTTCCGAAGACTCTGCCGTGAGATCGCGGCCCCGAACAAGAGGTCACTTGACGGATTTCGCTCGCGCCGAGGTATTCAATGCCGCGGCGGCGCGAATGAGCGACTTGAACGCTTTCTCATTGATCTTGTCTCCTTCGTGAAGATCAATCGCTCGTCTCGTGTTGCCTTCGAGGCTCGAGTTGAAGAGTCCGGCCGGGTCTTTGAGCGAAGCGCCGTTGGCGAAAGTAAGTTTGACGGCGTTCTTGTAGGTCTCGCCGGTGCAGATGATGCCGCCGTGCGACCACACCGGAATCCCAATCATCGAATTTGAAGGCTTCTTCCATTTCCGCTCTTCGATTGCTTCGGGGACCGCCTGCGAAATGACTATTCGGATCCGGGCAAGCATCTCGCTTCGCCAGTCGCTCGGCCACTTTCTTCTCGCATCGATCAAGTGAGCGGGAGAGGATGTTGCAACACTTTTCTGTCCACCTGATGAATCTCGCGTTTTCTTCTTCGTCGACTTCCGTGCTTTCTTCATGCCGCTCGTCTTTCGGTTCTCAGGTGGTTCGCTCACATCGGCTCTCCGCGGAGCTTACTTGCCTGCTGAACCCAACACGTGAACTGCGTTTCGTCCAGTCGGTCGTCCTCGCGGATATCAAGGTAGCGGGTTTCTTTGCTCTTGGATTTGCCGGGTGGAACAGGACGCAGCGACGTGCCGCGAAAGAAAGCAACCTTGATGTATCTCGTGAAGCAATGGAAACTGAGGAACCAGCCCTGATCGCTGACTCCATAGAAGGGCGAGTTCCATTTCACGGCTTTGCTTGCATTTGGTACCGCTCGCCTGATGAGCGCGTCGAGGCGCCGTCCCACGCCGCGCTTCCATCCCGGCATAGCGGCGATGTAGGCCCGCACGGGAGCGTCGCCGTCGGCCAATGCAATCTGAGGATTGCCGCCGGCAAGGAGAATCGGCTTTGAATTCTTGGCAGATTTCGACCTCGGCGTGGATTTCCGCCTTGCGCCACCGTTTCGAGCAGGTTTTGCGGGCATCGCGAGCTCCAATGGACACGGAGTTCACCCCGGTCGATCTGCACCGCGAATCATGGGACTGGAGACGGTTGCAGCGTCGGGCGATTCAGGGAGCTTCGACTCCCGCGTAGTCTTCGTCAGTGGGCAGGATTGGTTGGCCGTGCATGCCGTGCATCACGACTTTGAACTGATCAACCAGAAAAAGCGGCTTCTCCGCCTGCTTGGCGAGTTCCTCGATGCGCTTCTGCATCGCCGCCACGCGTTCAGGATATTGCGCCGCCAGATTTCTGGTCTCCGACGGATCTTCCGCGAGATTGTAAAGATCAACCGAAGAAGGCAGCAAGGTCCGCCAGATCAATTTCCACTCACCTTCGCGAACCGCTGCCCGGAACGGCTCGATGTTGTAGACGATTTCCGCGCGGCTCGACGGACTGTTGTTCGACAAAACAGCCCAAGCGTTGATGCCGTCTAGCGGCTTGCACTTGGCCGTGGAAGCACCCGTGAGACCCGCGATGGTGGGGTAGATATCGACGATGTGGATCAGGCCCTCCCGCGTGCCCGGTGCGATGTGTCCGGGCCAGTTCGCCAGCGCGCAGACCCGCGTCGCGCCTTCAAAGAGTGTTCCTTTGCCTTCCCGATACGGACCGTTGTCGCAGGGGATCTTCACGTTCGACATGTCCGCCATGACGCCCGCGAACATCGCGTTGCGAGTGCCGCCGTTATCGCTATGGAACACGATCAGCGTGTTCTCCCGGATGCCGGCCTTGTCGAGTGCCTGCACCACGCGTCCGATCTGGTCGTCCAGGCACGAGATCATCGCGGCATACGTCCGCCGCGTCGGGTCTTCGATGCTCGCGAACCGATCGATGTACTCCTTGGGTGCCTGATATGGGGTGTGCGGCGCGTTGAAGGCAAGGTACAGGAAGAAGGGATGCGTCTTGCCGTGGCGCTCGATGTACTTGACGGCGTCGTTGCCCAGCAGCGTCGTGGTGTAGCCCTCCTCGCGCACCGGCTCGTTGTCGCGGAACCAGTCGAGAACGCCTTTCTCGTCGTGCGTGAAGTAATCGAGTTCGCCGATCATCGCGCCGTACTGATAGTCAAAGCCGCGCTGTCTTGGCCAGAACTTCTTGTCGGCATGACCCAAGTGCCACTTGCCGATGATCGCCGTGTCGTAGCCGGCGTCCTTTAGCGCCTGCGGCAGGAGCCACTCGTCCGTATTCAGGCCGTAGGCAGAAGTGGAGGGGATGACGGCGGTTTGCAGCCCGTACCGGAATGGGTATCGACCCGTCAGAAGTGCCGCACGCGTCGGTGTGCACATGGGCTGCACATAGAAATTCTCGAGCGTCGCGCCGCCCGAAGCGAGCGCATCGATATTTGGTGTCTTGAGGTCGGTTGCGCCGTGAAACCCGACATCTTTCCATCCCAGGTCATCCGCCACGATGTACACGATGTTCGGACGCTGCGTGGGCGCGCTGCCTTGCGCGGGTTCGGTGGCCCGCGAAGCCGAAAAAGACAAGAACAACACAGCCAGAAAGAAAAGGACTCGCATGACACGCCCCGGAATGGTGATGGGAGGATTTCGCACTCTGCGGCCGCATCGTATTGAAATCTGGGCGCAGAAAAACTTTCCAAGCCGGCCGTGTCTGTCAGGGGTGTGTTTGGTTTTACATTTGACCTGCACAGTTTGGCTTCTAGCGTCACCCTGAGAACAAACCCGCCGGCGTTGTGCCGCGCGTCACGTTGATCGAACTTTGGAGCATTCATGAGCAGCGACCCAATGGACATGGTGATCGGTTCCAGCACACAGGCCCGCGACAGCGCCGCGGCGGGCAAACACATGCAGGCCGCCAAGCAGGCCACGCAGTCGGGCAATCGCGGCGAGGCGATCTCCGAACTCCGCAAGGCGCTTTCCAATGACCCGAACAACGCCGAGGTGCTTTTCGCCCTCGCCTATCAGCTCGATCTGGTCGGTGAGGAAGACGAAGCGGTTTCGCTTTACGAGCGTGCCGCGAATCGCCAGCCGGCCCACATCAACGCGCTCATTAACCTTGCCGTGATGTACGAGGATCGTGGCGATCTTGTGCGTTCCGAGCGCTGCCTGCGCCAGGTGCTCGACACCAATCCGAATCACCCCCGCGCCCGCATGTACATGAAGGACGTGATGGGCAGCAAGGAGATCATCGTCGAGGACGAGGCCGATCGCGATATCTTCAAGCGCCGCGCCCTGCTCGATACGCCGGTGACGGATTTCGAACTTTCCGTTCGTGCCCGCACCTGCCTCAAGAAGATGAACATCCGTTCGCTCGGCGATCTGCTCAAGATCACCGAAGCCGAACTGCTCAGCTACAAGAACTTCGGCGAGAGCAGCCTGCAGGAAATCAAGGCGATGCTCGTGCAGAAGAACCTGCGCCTGGGCCAAGGCCTCGAGGATGCGCACCGCGCCGCACGCCGCGCGCTTCAGGATCAGTACAAGGGCACCGGTCAGGAGCAGACGCTCGGCAAGCCCGTCACCGATCTCAACCTTTCCGTTCGAGCCCGCAAAGCGCTCCAGTTGCTCAACATCCAGACGCTGGGCGATCTCGCGAGCCACACCGAGGCGGAGCTCATGGGCATCAAGAACTTCGGCGCGACCTCGCTCACCGAGATCCGCGACCGCCTGACCGAATTCGGGCTTGGGCTTCGCAAACTCGACAGCTAAGAAGCCAGCTATCAAAACAATCAGCCCCCGGCTCTGTCCGGGGGCTTTTTTGTGGACAAAGACTCGGGCGGCATCTCGGCTTCGCTGCCGCTTGCCTTTCTCAGCATTTCCGCGTCTCGCTCATCCGTCTGGTGATACTTCAGCCGCGATTGCGCGTACTGCTCCGGCGAAACTTTCAGATCGGGCATTTCCCCCCGCATGTGCTGGGCGTGAAGATGCTTCAGAAACGGCACGCACCACATGCATCCCGTACCGGCGCTCAGGCACTCGCTGATGAGCGATGCAACCGGCGGATTCTGGACCGCCAGGAACGTGCGGATCTTCCGCAGGCTCACGCGAAAGCAAAGACAGACTTCATCGTCGGGGTCCACGCTCAATCGTAAGGAGCGCCGCGTTTCCGTTACGGCACCGGCGAATCCGGTTCCGCCGGCGCCGGCAGCACCATCGTCACGCCGCCCGCCGTAAGAATCAGCCTGCCGTCAACGGCGTGCAGGCTCGTTGGCGCACGAGAGAGCGCGATCGGTTTCGACGATGCCAACTTGCCGCTCGGCAGAGTGAGAATCCGCAAGTCGAGCGCCCGATCCGGCTCTTCTTCCGGGATCATCGCCACCTTGTCCGCGCCCAGCGCAAACAACTGCGATGCCTGCTCGCCGGCCATCACGCCGCTGTCCATGCCGATCAGTTTCCCATCCCGCTCAAAGACCGCCACACCCCGAGACGAGGCGAACGCGACATCTCCGCCGGGGAGTTGCACCACCGCCACGACCGAATCCGCCTGCACGCGCTCCTTGCTGTCGAGTTCGCCGACCGGCGAGGTCCCGTCACCGATCGAAAGGCCCACGATCGCGTGATCTTCATTCAGCACAAACGCGCGATCACCGACCACCCAGCACTCGAGCGATCGGCTGACCGACGGCTTCTCGTAGCTCCAGAGCACGCGATCGTTGACCGCATCGACCGCCGCCACGCGGTCGTACATCCCGAGCAGCACGCGCCCGCCGCCCAGGCTGCGCAGCCATCGCACCTGCTGGCGATCGACCAGGGCCGCGTTCTTCGGGTCGGTGGCGTTCAAGAGTCGAGCCGTCGCTGGTTTCAGATCCTTGAGTGTCCCGCCTTTGCGTGCGTCGATCGCGAACAACGCCATCGGCAGTACCGACATCCGCCCACCAGCCCGCGCATCCGGCCGCTCCGTGCTCGCGCCGCCGATCACCAGCATCCCGGCGCTGATCGCGCCGTCGTACACGTTGACGGACGGAATCTTGGTGCTCCACAGCGTCTTGCCGGTATCGAGGTCCAGACTCACGATCCGCCCCACACGCTCGATCAGCACCAGCGTCGTTGCATCCATCGCAACCAGCAGATCGCCCGGGCTGACCGATCCATCCAGCGGCGTCACGAAGGGCGCGACATCATCGGGCAGACGCGCCTCAATCTCGTCGAGCATCCCCGCGACTTCGCGCGACACCCACGCGCTCGTCCCATCCGTCCGGATCCGCTCGATCACCCCACCCGTCCTGTCCGGTCGGGATTCCGCCGGCCAGTACAGGTACGTTGCTTCCGGATCAATCCGTATCACCCGCGGCTGGCGCTGCTCATAATTCCGAATCCAGCGAGGCTCGATCCGTCCATCCGTCAGCGACGTCACGTACAAGCCCACCTGCTTGCGTCCCGGCGAAACGAGCACAACACGATCCGTCGGTCTCCCGGGCCCTTCGGTGATCTTCGGCTCCGACACGATCCATCCCACCAGCGATTGCACCTCCGGCAACACCCGATCGCCGAACCTTGCCCGCCGATTGCCGCCCAGCAATCGATCGCTCGCTACCGATGGGACCGCGATCGGACCGCCCGCGAACAAGCGCGCCGCTTCGCTCGCGATTCGCGCCGCTTCCGAGGCCCGATCCAGCGCCGCCAGAGTCTCAACAAGTTTCACACCGATCCGTCGTCCTTCGGCCGCCAATTCCGGTGCCCGAGCGCTCTGGGAGTATTCGAGGGCCCGCATTGCGAGCGCCAGGGCCCGTGCCGCGGCAGCACGCCGATTCGATTTCTCGTCGATCGCCGCGACGCGCGTCCACGCGCTCGCCGCGGCCGGCGCCGCGGGGAATCTTCGCCCCAAAGACGCAAGCTCGGCCGCGCTCGCCCGATCGCCCAATTCCTCCAGTTCGCGGGCAGCCTGCGCCGCAAAACCGGCATACAGGTCCGGGCCCTGTTTCTTGAGAAGCGCCAGAAGCCGATCGGTAGCGATGTCCGATGCCCGTACCGGCACGCCAAAGTCGCCCGCCACCATCGAGTCTCCAAGCGAATCGTCCGAGAGCACCCTCCCGTACGCCTCCAAACTCGTGATCGGCGCGCCCTTCGCCTCTCCCAGCCAGCCCAACGTCAGTTCATACTCCGCAAGTTCCGCAGGAGATTCGGCCCCACGTGCAAACCGCTGCGCCAGGTCACTCAGCACTTGCACAGAAGGCGCCGCGACCTTTGCACCGCCGGAGCCGGCCCGCTGATCCGTTGCCGGATCCCACTTCTGTTTGCCTGCCGCGAACATTGCCCGGAGCGAATCGATCAACCGCCGGCGCGCCGCCTGGGCCGTTGCCGAGTCGGGTAATCGGTCGCGGATTTCCAGCACCCGGTCCACCGCCGGCACGATTCGCGGATACCGCTCCGCCCGGAACGCCAGGTTCACCATTGACAACGCCGGAGACGGATCGTCCGGGGTTGCAGCAAGCCGCTTGGTCAGAATCGCCTCCGCCGTTTCCCACTTCAGAAACGCGTGAAGCTCCGCAGAATCGGCAACCAGCAGCCCGTCACCCATCGCAATCAGATTCCCCGTGGCCGCCAGCGCATGCGTACCGATCGGCTTCAATTCCTTCGCATCCAGTTCGATCACCTGGCCATCGAGCGGCACCAGCACCCGCCCGTTCGAAAGGCCGGTAACCCGCCCGGTCATCGGGGGCTCCCGATACGCGGCGCTGGAGATCGGCGTCGATTTTTCGAAGTCGGAAAGGCCGAGCGAAACCAAGCGGTCCGCCGTTACCACCACCAGCCGGTCGCCCACGCGTACCAGATACGACGGCATCGCCGTCGCATCGCCCAAGTCATCCGCGCCGCGCCGGCCGAGCAGCGTCCCATCCACTGCCGACAAACGAACAATCGCCGATGCATCCGGCGCCAGGGCGATCAGCGACGTGCCGTCCAGAATCGGCTCGGACCCAGCCCACGGCTGATTGCTCGCCTGCAGCGCCAGTACCGAATACGTCCGCACATCGCTCGGCGGATTCATTCGCCGCACCCAGACTACGCGTCCGCTCGCCGCCTCTACTGCCGCGACAATCCCAAGACCGTCGGCGCGATAAACAACGCCATCCGAAGCCACACACCGTTCCGCGGCACGCGGCGCGCGGTTGAAAGGCATCACCCCCACGCTGCACAACGGCCGAACCCACTTGAGTTCACCGGTCCAAAGGTCCAAACCGGCAAGCACCGCACCCGAAACGCGGCGCACCGACGAATTCCGGCGCATCGGCACCACCAGCACACCCTCGCTCACCACCGGTTCGCCGCGCACCGAGCATCCTTCAAGCCGGCGATCCAGAGTTGCCGGATCAACCGACCAGAGCACGTGGCCGTTCCGCACATCGAACCCGAAGAGCCGGCGATCGCCCTCGCGACCTGTCTCAGTCACATACCCCATCGAAGCGACACCGACCGAGCCGCTCACCACGACCCACGAACTCTCTTCGAGCCGAGACAGCGGCGGACCCTGCCGCGCCGTTTCACGCCGATAGTCGGTCCTCCCGAACGGCGTCGGACGGATCGACCACACGGTGCTGAGTGTGAATCGGTCCAGCCCGCTGATTTCCGCACCGTTGTTCACGATCACGATGTCGTTCACGACCACGGGCATCATCCACGCCTTGGCCGATCCCTGTCTCGTCATCTCGAAGGCTTGCAGATCTTCATCTTCGTCTTCTCCGTCACGCGACGGACGTCGCGCAATCAAACTCGAAACCAGCGCAGCGTCCGGCAAATCCTTCCAGTCCGGCGCCTTCCCGCCCCCTTGGGGACTTGTCACGTCGCTCTTTAGACCCGGCGGCAGCGCGATCGCCGCTTCTTGCGCTCCGTGCTCTCCAGCTTCTTGCTTCCAGCGTTCCGCCCAATGCTTCACGTCTTCCCGCGGAACGAATCTCGCCACTCTGCCCGCAAGCGCAGCGGCCGCCGCTCCGCCCGGCCCACTCCGTTCGGGGTGATGCTCCAATTGCTCCAGCGCCTGTCGTGCGGCCTCGAACTGCGCTGCCTCAAATCGGGTTTGGGCCACCCGTAGCGCCGCCTCAAAGCCTGCCGGAGTCAGCAGGCGGGTTTGCTCTACGCTTTCAAATCGCCCTTCCTCCAAGAGCTTTGCCGCGCGAGGTCCCTCGGTGGCGCGGTACCGTTCGAGTAACGCCGGCTTGTTCAGCAGCAATTTATGAATGTGCTCGCGCACGCTGAAGAAGACGTCCGCATCTTCCTTGCTTTCAAGTACCCTGTCTCCTTCGCCATCGAGAAGCGCTTGCATCACCCGCGCCGCCTCGGCAAGATTCCCAGTCGCGAGCAAATCATCCACCCGCGAAAGCGTCTCCCGCGCCTGCACCGAATCGTCCGGGTAGACCGGGGTGATTTGGCCTTGGGCTCTCCCGCCGGCCGCAAAGTTCAGAAGGGCTACCAGCACGCTCAGACGCATCCAACGCATCGAATCTTTTTGGATACCCCCCAGCATGGAACGGCTCCCGGTAGTGCCGCGGCCGGCGCGACCTGGTCCCAAAACCGCGGCAAGGTTGGCACCCCCCCACGAATGCGGGCGGCATCCAAACCCTCCAGTCACCATGTTCGGTCCAGCCTGTTCCACGGTTTGTGAAGTCTACGGGTCACCTTGCATATCGCACTTCAGTAAGCGTTATCACCGGTCGATTCCGCACGACCGATGGTCAGGAGCGATGCCGTCCGGGAAGATTTGGTTCCCGCAGGCACCCATCTTCCGCTTCTTCCCGCTCGTGGTCGGTTTGATCCGGGCACGCCATCCATCGCTCTCAATCGGGCTTTCTACCGGCTCCGGCCCCTCTCGTGGCGGGAAGCCCGTTTTCTTTGCATCATCATCGCCATCCTGGCAATGAGCCTTGCCGACCTCTCGATGACGCTTATTCACGCCACGTCCATCGGGATGCAGGAAGAGAACCCGATCGCGCGGCTGCTAATGCGCCACGGCGGAATCTGCTCGATCTGCATCTGGAAGGGCGGAACAGTCGCAATCGGCGTTTTTATCCTCTGGCGCGTCCGCCGTTTCCGGTGCGCCGAGGTGGGTGCCTGGGTCTGCTTCGCGATTCTGGCGGCTCTTTGCTTTCACTGGGCCAGCTACAACGCCCAGATCTCGGGCCTTACTTCTGAAGTCTTATCGCTCGAAGAGGCTCATCCCGCCGGCGACTGGTTTGTGATGCACCCCGATTCGCCCCGCTGACAACCGACGCCGACGCAATCGGAACGAATCCCTTCCGCCCGGTCGACCCACACACCTCGGTTTCATCCACTAGACTCGCGGCATGTCGAAGCTCGCGTTCGTAGTGCTGACGCTCTGTTCCATCGCTCTTGGCGCCTGCACGGGCGTCGCCTCGCCCAAGCTTTCCATTCTCGACGTTCATCAGGACGAGCACGAGCCGACCGGTCGGCGCATCATCCTGATCGTCAAAGCCGAAAACCTTTCCGATGTGCAACTCCCGCTCCGGGACGCGACGTACACCGTCCGACTCGACGGCAAGGAAGTCTTCCGTGGCCAGCGCTCGCCCGAGAGCACGCTTCGCAAGTGGGGGGTTCAGGAGCTTCGCTTTCCTGTCGCACTCCCGACCGAACGATGGCCCACCGCCTCGGGACCCGTTCGCTACGACATCAGCGGTTCACTCGTCTATCTGCCGCCGGGCAAGTTCAACGAGATTCTGTACGACTACGGCTTGCTGCGCCCGACCGCCAGTTTTCGGGGCAGTGGGGAAGTCAGCCTCCACGCGCCCGCAACCACCGCTTCGATTTCTGCCGAGTCCCAGCCGGGAGGCTGAACCTCAAATCACACGCACCGGATCTGCATCGCTCATCGCGCACTTCACCCGTACGCCCGGCAGGGCGCGCTCAAGTCGTGACGCCAGCCGCGGCAGATACCCGCGCTCCGTGCTGGTGTGCTCTCCCAAGATCGTGCCGATTCCTGCATCCAGCGCTGCCATCACTTCGTGGTGCTTCATTTCGCCGGTGACGAACACCTCGCACCCGTCTCTGACCGCCGCCTCGACGAGTTCCGCGCCCGCACCCGGGCAGACCCCGACGACGCTTGCCGGCTTATGGATGTCGGCGCAAGCAACCCGAATTTGTTCGCGGCCGATGTGCTTTTTCAGCCGCGCCGCAAGTTCTGAAATCGACACCGGATGGTCCAGCACCAGCCTCCTGCCCGTTCCATCGCGCCGAGTCGGCTTGGCCATGAGTTCGTACACATCCACCGGCGGCTCTTCGTACGAGTGGAACTGTTCAAGGGTCTGAATCGCCAGCGCCAAGGCTGCCTTCGAACAAACCATTTCAAGACGTACTTCGCGGACCGATTCGAGCCGGCCGGCCTTCCCGGCGGCCGGGTTGCTGTCCTCTCCACCAAAGAACGTGCCGTTGCCCTCTAGCGAAAACGAGCAGACGGTGTACTTTCCGACGATCCCTGCGCCCGCCGTAGCCAGCGCACCGCGGATCCTGTCGACATCTTCGGGCGGCACAAAGGTCACGATCTTCACCTGCTGCGTTTCGGCCGTACGCGCGTGAGATTTGAGAGCACGGCAATCGCCCAGGATCTTCCCTTCGCTGCCGCCGGACAGCCCCTCGCACAGCCAATCCGTCATCCCGCCCTCGACCGCGTCGAGAGCTGTGTGAGGCGAGTAGATGGCGATGCCGCGCTCGATCGCCCGCAGAATGACTCTCTGCTTCGCGCTTGCATTGGTTATTCGTGCCAGCGGCTCCCAGATCGGCGGGTGATACGCCACTATCAATCCCACGCCGGCTTCTTCCGCTTCGTACATGACCTGTTCGGTCAAGTCGATCGTCAAAAGAACGCCCGATCGCAGCGATGAATCGACGCGACCAACATGCAGTCCGACGCGATCCCAGGATTCCGCGTACGAAAGCGGAGCGATTTCTTCCATGGCTCTCACGGCATCTTGAACCCGCATCGCGTTCCCCGTTTGCTCGAGTGTGGACCCTGTCCAATTCATCCCATCCTACGAATCGCGCCCGGCCGTAGCATCAGCGGTGTCTTCCCCGCTCATCATTCCCTCATTCGCCAAACTAAACCTGGTGCTCGCGGTTTCTGCGCCGGAGCCCCCCGCGTTGCCGGGGGGAAATGCCAATCCGCGCGCCGGCTGGCACCGTATCTGTTCGCTCTTTTCCTGCATTGATCTGTGCGATGAATTGGCGTTGACCCCTCTCCCCCGTGGTCTTTCCCGTTTTTCCATCCGATGGGCCGACGGCGCGCCGGTCCCCAGCGAGATCGACTGGCCGATTGAGGAGGACCTCACCTTTCGGGCGCACGCGATGGCCGAGGCGCTGGTCGGTCGCGAGTTGCCGGTCGAAGTCGTACTGACCAAACGCATTCCCGTCGGCGGCGGCATGGGAGGAGGCTCCTCCAATGCCGCGGCAATGCTGCGCGGGCTAAGCGAGCTCTTTGGGCTTGATCCCGCGTCGCTGCCCCTCATCGGCGCGAAATTAGGCTCTGATGTTCCGTTTTTTCTCGATGCCGAGGCAAGGGTGGGGGAGCCCGCCCGCCCCGCGCTGGTTGAAGGATTCGGCGAACGCATGACCCGGCGGACCCCGATCCGGTCGGACATCGTCCTCATCTGCCCGCCTCTCGCTTGTCCAACCCCTGCTGTTTATCGCGCTTTTGACCGTCACTTGTTGGAAGTACGTTCATTCCGGTTTCGCGAACCCGAGGCCCGGACGATTTTCGAGTCTTCTCTGCCGCTCCGCTCGCAGGCACTCTTTAACGATCTCACGGAGCCTGCACTTGCCGTTGCGCCCGCGCTCCGCGAGATTCACGCTTGCGCTTCGAAGGTCATTTCTCCCATCCACGTTACCGGCAGCGGCAGCACCCTTTTTGCCCTAGTTCCCGAGTCCGGGGCATCCACGATTGTCGATTCCCTTCGGGCCGCGCTGTCGTCTCGGGCCGCCATCGTCCATACAGCCCTGCGATAGGCCTTCTTTCGCTCGCGGCGTGCGTCCCGACGCCGGGTTCGGCTTCATTTGACCTCTCCGCCCGCCGATACACTCGCGGGCGTCTCTTGAGTAAACCATGGCAAAGAACGGCAAATCCGGTTACTACATTGGCATCGACCTCGGCGGCACCAACATGCAGGTCGGCGTGGTCTCTTCTGATCTGAAACTGCTCTCTCAGGCCAAGAAGAAGACCAAGGCAGAGGACGGCGTCGAAGGCGTGATGAGCCGCATCGTGGAGGGCGTGGTCGAGGCGTGCTCCGAGGCGAAAGTGAAACTCACCGATCTCGAAGCGATCGGGCTCGCAGCACCCGGCGCGGTCGATCCCGCGGAGGGCATCGTTCTCGCGGCCGACAATCTTCGCTGGACCGATACGCCCGCGGCGCAGATTCTGCAGAAGCGCACCGGGGTCAAGACATATCTCGACAACGACGTGAACGCCGCGGTCTGGGGCGAGAACAAGCTCGGCGCGGGCAAGAACTCCAAGCACCTTCTCGGCGTCTGGCTCGGCACCGGCATCGGCGGCGGGCTCATCTTCAACGGCGAGTTGTACTACGGCCCGTTCTTCACCGCCGGCGAGATCGGCCACATGATCGCGCTGCCGTTCAATCCGCCCGGCGAGCGCTCGCTCGAACACAACTGCTCTCGGACGGCGGTTGTCAATCGCCTGATCAAACTCATCAAGGGAAACCGCAAGAGCAAACTGGTTGATCTCGCCGAGGGCGACCTGGACAAGATCAAGTCCAAACTGGTTGCCAAGGCCTACGAGGACAAAGACGAACTGACGGTGGAAGTTCTTGATTCCGCGGCAGAACTTCTCGGCATTACGCTCGCGGGCGTGACAACCTTGCTTTCACTCGATCGGATCGTGCTTGGCGGCGGTCTCACCGAGGCGATGGGTAACTCCTGGGTCAACCTGATCGAGCAGCACACGCGCCGGCTCGCGTTCCCCGAACGCTGCAAGCAGGTCAAAGTCGTCGCGAGCACGCTTGAAGATCGAGCGGGCCTGATGGGTGCTGCGATGATTGCCATGCAGCGCCACGAGAAGTAGCGACTGCTCGCTCTTCTCCACTACAGTCCTCCCATGTCGATTGCGCCGAGGGTGCGACCCTCGTCAGTTTCAAGAGGCCCGGTGCCGGGTACGCCGGCGGCGGTCGCGGTGCCGCTCCTGGTTGATCGTCACGGACCCAAACTCTTCGCGCTCGCCTCGCGGCTGTGCGGCAATGCGTCGGACGCCGAGGACATGGTGCAGGACGTTTTTCTGCAGGCATTCCGAAAATGGTCGACTTTCAAGGGCGAGTCCGACCCGGGGACGTGGCTCTATGCCATCGCTGCCCGCTCCTGCAAGGCGCGAACGCGCCGCAAGGGAGGCATCGACAGGCGGATGCCTGCGGTTTCTCAACTCATGCCCTGGAACGATTCGACAGTGGTGGACCTCGGTGTGTCCCGTTCAACGCCCGCTGCCCAAGTGATCGAGCGCGAGTCGGCCCGAGCGGTTCACGATGCCATTGTCGCGCTGCCCTCAAATTTCCGGGTCCCGCTGGTGCTGAAGGAAATGCTCGAACTGCCGATCGAAGAAGTTGGTCAGGCTCTCAATCTCAAGCCGCAAACCGTGAAGACCCGGGTCCATCGCGCGCGGCTGCTGCTCCGCAAGGCCATCCTCGCGAAGAAGTCGATACCAAAGAAAACGGCGCCCGCACCGAACTACGAAATGCAGGTGTGCGCGGATCTATTGAGCGCCAAAATGGACGCCATGGATCATGGGCGCGGCTTCCCGATCGGGCAGAAAGTCATCTGCGACCGGTGTCGATCGGTCTTTGCGGAACTTGATCTTGCGCAGAACACCTGCGCCCGCCTTGCGGCGGGCGATCTTCCCAAGGCGCTTCGCGATCGCATCGTGCGCTCAATCAAACAAACTTCCTGATCACCACCGGCGGGGCCTAATTCGTCTTTGCCTTGCAGGTTGAGAGGCCGATCGGCAGATACGCCGGGCAGAAGCGGAGCATCGCTGTCAGCAGCAAGATGACGCCGAACCCGGAAACGATCAGCCCGACGATCTGGCCCGAGAGCGCTCCAAGCAGCCCGATTCCCGCGGCGATCGCGGCGATTCCTGCTGCGAATCTCAACGCCCTGTCGACTCCTCCAACGTTTGCCATTGCCATGGGTTGCCTCCATTCGCGACCCGCGTCGGGTGCGCCTTCATCAAATGAGAGGCACGCGGTCTCGGCAAGGTTCCCGAAATCTGCATCCGGCGGGAACCAGCGAGGGCGGGGCAGCCTCGAAGGGGCGGAGAGCCTGCCGCTCGGGCACGCCCTCCCGAAAGGAAAGTTTCCATGTCTGCAGCCCAAATACAGCCAAAGCAATGCGGGATCGTCGAACTCGACCCTGTTTCGGTCAGTCGCATGCTCGCCGAGGGATCGGCCCGCCTTGTTGATGTTCGCGAACCCGACGAGCACCGTCGTCAGTACATCCCCGGTTGTGTTTCCATGCCGCTGAGCGAGTTCGATGCCAATCGTCTTGAATGCCGAGAGAGTTCGTTAACGATTTTTCACTGTCGAACCGGGGGCCGATCGCGCAAAGCCCTCGAACGCGCGGAAGGTTCTGGCAAGGGACCTGTGGCGCACATGCGAGGCGGCATCGACGCCTGGAAAGCCGCCGGGCTTCCGGTCATCGAGGACCGTACGGCACCGCTCTCCGCGATGCAGCAGACGCAGATCCTGATGGGCGCGCTCGTACTTGTCGGCACGGCGCTCGGTGCGGTCGTGTCGCCTTGGGTGCTCATACTGCCCGGCTTCGTCGGCTGCGGCATGGTCTTTGCCGGTCTCACGGGAAACTGCGCCATGGCCAACCTGCTGGGCGCCATGCCTTGGAATCGAGCATCGCCGACGGGTGCCGCCTGCAGAATCTGATTCGATCGCACACACCTATTACAAAAGGACAATTGTCATGATGAACAACCCCTCCAATTTCTACGAATCCTGGCCCGCCGAGATGAACGCGATGAAGGCCGCGGCACCCGACATCGGCAAGGCCTTCGGACCGTTCTTTCAGTCGCTGATGAAGGCCGGCGCGCTCTCGGTGAAAGACAAAGAACTCATTGCGCTCGGCATCGGCATCGCGCTCCGCTGCGAACCCTGCATCTACGCCCACGTCGAAAAGTGCTTCAAGGCCGGCGCCACGCCCGAGCAGATCATGGAAGTCGCCGGCGTCGCCGTCATGATGCAGGGCGGACCGGCGTACACGTACGCGCCAATGGTGGCAAGAGCGGTGGAGCACTTTCAGGCCGGCGGCGTCGCGACGCGGGTGTAACGTCGCGGCAGTACACGATCAAGCTGCGGCGCACCCAAGTGTCAATGCTCAATCACAGAGCAGAGTGTCGTACGCCGCAACGAAGAGCGAAAAATCTGCATCATCGACAAGGCCATCCCGATTCAGATCCGCCCGGGGTAGTGCGGGCGGCGAGATCATGGTGTTGTACGCATCGACGAACAACAGGAAGTCTTCGTCATCCACCAGCCCGTCCCAATCCGCATTCAGGTTGGCCCAGCAGACGCACGAGTCGGCGAAATAGCAACCCGCGTCGAAGCCCCACGAGTCCCAGGGCATCGGGCACCCGAAATTCACACCGTCCAGATCTTGAAGAAGGCCGTTCATGTTGCCCGACAGCGCCGTCGCAGGAGACCCCGGTTTCAGCCGGTAATTCCAGTGCGCAACATCGCCCCCGTCGTCCGCTGCCGGGCGAATGAAGAGCGGGTCAACATCGATCGCGTGGTCGATCGACAGCGTGCCCGGCGCGAAAGCGATCGCGCTCTCGCCCCCGCGCAGAATCGTGCCCACGATCCACGAGTCGAAGACGCCGTATCCAAGATCGATCGCCGAGCCGCCCGCGCCGAACTCTGAATCCCACACGATCGAGGCGTACATCCCGAGCGGCCCAAGCATCGAATGAATCGCGGCCCCGTCCGGTGCGTTGTTGCTTGCAAAAGTCGTCATCGAGACCCCGAGCAAGTCCGATGTGGCGGAGAAGACCGCACCGCCGGCGGCACCCGCGGAATTCCCGGCCAACAACACAGAATTCAAGTCTGTTTGGGCGGTGCTGTAAAGCGCGCCGCCAAAGACCGATGCCGAATTGTTCCGAAAATCGCTCGCGAAGATGGACGCGGATGTTTGCAGGAAGAGTGCGCCGCCGTGCTTGGCGGAGTTTTCCAGAAAGTAGCAATGCTCGATGCTGCCACTGGCGCCTTCGTAGTAGTTGGAATACACGCACACGGCGCCGCCCTTGCCGCTGACGGTGCGGTTGCGTTCAAACGTGCAGTCGCGAACGGAGTAGCGACCGGCATAGAGCACAAGTCCGGCGCCATCGCTCGATTTGGATTGATTGTCGCGAAAGCTGCAGTGGTTGAGCACGAGTGAGCCCGGCCGCGCATTGAAGATATCGACGATGCCGACGCGCAGCGCGCCGCCGAACGAGTAATAGAGTTGCCCGGCGCCGTCAGGTTCCATGTTGCTGGCGCCGGCGAACTCGATCCCCTCAACTTCCATATACCCGCGAACTACGGCCTCTGCCCGCAGGATGGTGCGGCTGTTGTCCGCCCGGTTCGCCCAATCCGGTCCGTCATCGCCGTTGAGATCACCGGAAAGCACGGTGGTGGTCGAGATGAAGTCTTGTGTGTCGGGCTCGGATGAGCCGAGCCCCGCGAATGAGCCGCGAAGGCTCACGACTGGTGCGCTCCCGGCGACGAGCCCCAGATCAAAGCTCCGGTTGCGATTGCCGTTCGGGACATCAGGTGTGTACGTCCCCTGAGCAATACGGATCTCGATGAGCCGCTCTTTCCACGATTGGCCACTGGTCGGCAAGCGGGATGCCCAGGTGAGCGCATCTTGCAGATCGGAGAACCCGGTTTGCCAACTCTGCCCGTTTCCGCCATGAGTGGCCCGCTGATCCACATACAACGTCGCCACCGGGGCAACGCCAACCGCACCTTGGGTCTGCGATGAAACAGCAAGCGTGAGCATGGTGAGCGCTCCCGCAAGACCCGAAGGAAAGCCGTCGCGATTCTGGGTGTTCAAAGCGGGGACTCCTGCGCGCAGCAACAGTGCGGCGGAAGCTTGCTCGCAAACACCGCGCCGATCAGGTTGCGCGGCCAAAAACACAAAACCCGGAGCGTTTCCGCTCCGGGTTTCGTTCTCTCTCAATACCACTTCCGTAAAGGCCGGATCCCGCTCGGTTGGTCGGGCAGAACCGCGGCCTCGATGTCGTGTGAATGCACTACCAGATCTGGCCGCTGCGGGTCTCGTCGATGAATCCATCGAGGGCCGCGTTCAGTTTTTCCGGCGTGTCGTACGAACCGCTGGCGATCTGGGTCCGAATCTGATCGACCAAGTCCTGCCGCACGGCGGGGATCTGCTTCAACTTGTCGAGCCACGGTGCCAGCACTTGTGCCTCCGTTGAAAGTTCAACCTTGTCCTCGCCGCGATTGATCTGGCCCGTGCCCTGTGTGCCCTGTGTGCCCTGGGTATCGCGTGCCCGAGGCTCGCTCACACCCGCGAGGCGGCCGACAGCGCCGATCCCCGAAACGCCTTCTGAGATTCCACCGATGCGTGATTCTCCGTTCAAGCTCCGACTCCTTGCCGCGGGTCGCCGACTGTCTGCAAAGGGCACAACCTCCACCAAGGTTCGTCGAGCCACTTCCGGTCTCCCACCGGACGCCCGCTCACTGCGGGCTTCTCGACGGCCTGCCCTTCGCCGACAATCATCGCCAGCGATGCTCAACCCCGTTCGGGTGTTTACTCGTTCCGCATTCGGATCCGAGTCGAGCGTGAGCCATTCATCGACGACACCCCGAAGACTTCTTCAAACTTGCCGTTTTCAGCCGATTTTCAGTAAGTACTTGTAAAAATAAGACTTAACAACTCCTCTCCTCAACGCCCCGACGAAAAATTCCGTCCGCTTCTTCCTGATAGGCTTTCCAGGCGAAATTCAAGCGTTCGCGAGAAAAGTCAACCGATCATGAGCCAATCAAAATACGAATATCTAAGGCCTTCACGCAACGAGAACCCTCTCTTCTCGCACCCTTTGCGCTTCTGTTTGGTCTTCGTTGCCTGCCTGCTCGGACTCACCTCCTGCAAATCAGCACCGAAACCGAACGAAGACTTGAAGGCTCAGACCAAAGAGCTCTTCGATAACGATCGTGCCGGCCCCGCAGGGGACGCCGCGGAAGCGCCTTCCGAATTGTCCGGCAAGTGGACCATCCTGTTGCTCCACCTCA
Source organism: Phycisphaeraceae bacterium (assembly GCA_019636565.1). Classification (GTDB taxonomy): domain Bacteria; phylum Planctomycetota; class Phycisphaerae; order Phycisphaerales; family UBA1924; genus JAFEBO01. The sequence continues at coordinate 109,474 of JAHBXG010000001.1, read as the reverse complement.
AGGGTTCGGCCCAGGATCCTGCAATCAACGCGGTGCTGCGTTCCGTTCGCGCCAATGGCGTGCCCGAGGCATTCCTCGAAGCCCGGGGCGACAACACGCTGGTAGTCGTCGGCAAGTACGACTCCCCCGGTGCTTCCGGCGCCCAGGCGATGCTCAAACGCGTCAAGGAAATCCAAATCGACGGCCAACGCCCCTACATGGCCGCTCACATGCTGCCGCCGCCTCCCACATCCGTGAAAGGCTCCATCCCCGAATGGGACCTGCGCAACGTCAAGGCCAAGTACGGCAAGCAAGGCGAGTACACGCTCCAGGTCAACATCTACACAAACCCGAGCGGAAGAGCCACACCCTCCGAACTCCGAGAGTTTCAGAAAGCCGCGGAAGAAGCGGTGCGAACGCTGCGGAAAGACGGTGCCGAAGCTTTCTATTACCACGATCAGGCGGGGAGCACCGTTACTGTTGGTCTCTTCAGCCAGGATGATCTCGATTCGGGTTTCAGCCTGAAACCCGGCGCGGGCAGCGGCGTGCGCGATCTTCAGAAGAAATTCCCGTACGCACTTGTGAACGGTGCCGGTGTCAAGGACAAGGCGATCGACGCCCAAGGCAAACCGGTCGAGTCGCTCCGGCCGAGCTTCATCGTCCGCGTGCCGGATTGATTGGGGTTCTCGCCGAAGGGCCCTCGATTCTGCTTCACGCAGAAACCGTCCGACTTCCGATGAATCTGCATCCTCCCGCCGCGCCGGCGGGTTTGTGCCATTGGAATTGCGCATGCCCGACACTCAGGCCTCCAGCATCGAAACACTTACAGGGGGCATCGGCCTTCAGGATCTGCTACAGGTCGCGGGTTTCGTGCCGGCGCCCCAGCCAGTGAGCGCGGCCCTCCCCGCGGGGTGCACGCGACTCTTCCTCACAGCCGAGCAACGCCAATCCAACCTCGACAACAACCTCCGTGCAATGCCCGCGCAGGCCGTCCGCACCATCCGCAAGATCGCATCCGCAATCCCCCGTACCGACATCGTGTTCGTCACGACGCAAGAAGGCGCGATCAGCGGGATACTCACGGAAGGCACATCGAGCCGGCAACTGGCCAGTGTTCGGCGTCCGCGCGAAGAGGCGTCGGCGCTCACAGCGGAAATCGATCCCGTGGCCTCCGGCGCCGTCGCGGTGCTGGGGTTCGGCATGGGCTATCACGTCGAGGTGCTGGCACGCCGCTACAAGAAGATGGGCGTGCTGCTCGCGTTCGAGCCCGATATAGGGCTGCTGCGCGCCGTGCTCGAGCACGTGGACCACAGCGAATGGCTTGCACTGCGCAACTGCGTCATCGTGACCGATCCCGACGATCAGGGCGAGATTACCGCATCCATCACGGGCGCCGAGGGCATCTTCATGCTCGGCACTCGTTTCCTTGATCACCCGGCGAGCAAGCCCCGCCTTGGCGATTTGGCCGAACGCTTCAGCGCCACGCTATCGGGGGCGCTCCGCGCCACCCGCACCTCGATCGTCACCACGCTCGTACAGGTAGACAAAACCGTCCGCAACCTGCTCGGCAACATCGAGGACTACGCCAATGCGCCGGGCATCGCCGAACTCGCCGGCGCGGCACAAGACAAACCCGCCCTCATCGTCTCCGCTGGTCCGAGCCTGCGCCGCAATGTTGATCTGCTTCGCGATCCGGCCGTCCGCAGCCGGTTCATTGTCATCGCGGTGCAAACCGTTCTCAAGACGCTTCTCGCCAAGGGCATCCGCCCGGACTTTGTCACGGCGCTCGATCACGACGCGATCAGCAAGCGTTTCTACGAAGGCCTCACGTCCGAACAGGTCGAGGGCGTCACGCTCGTTGTCGAGCCCAAGGCCAGCCCCGCGATCTTCGACGCCTTTCCCGGTTGCATCCGCTGCCCGGCCGAGCGCGTGCTCGACAACATCCTGGCCGAGGGTGCGGACGAGGCTACCAAGCAACTGCTCACGCGTTCGCGCGGCGAACTCAAGCCCGGCGCCACCGTCGCCCACCTCGCGTATTACCTCGCGCGCCACCTGGGGTGCGATCCGGTCATCTTCATCGGGCAGGATCTGGGTTTCACCGACGGGCAGTATTACGCCGCGGGCGCCGCGATCCATCAGGTATGGTCCGGCGAACTGAATGAATTCAGCACGCTCGAGATGCTCGAATGGCAGCGCATCGTCCGGCATCGATCGATCCTGCACAAACTGAAAGACCATCTCGGTCGCGATTGCTACAGCGACGAGCAGATGACGACCTATCTCGTGCAGTTCGAACGGGATTTCGGCGAAGATGTCGCGCGGGGCTTACGAGTCATCGATGCCACCGAAGGCGGCGTCGCCAAGCGCCACGCAACGCCGCTCTCGCTGCAGCAGGCCATCGAGCGCTACGCATCGTCCGAACCGGTCCGCCTTCCCGCGGCACAAGTTGAACTCGCAAGCCCGCGCCGACGCGATGCGCTCTATCGGCGGCTGCGCCAGGTGCGCGCCGATGTCTGGCGCGTGGCGGAGATCAGCCGTTCCACCGCGAACGCCGTGCGCGAGGTGATCGAGCACCAGAAGGATCAGGCCCGCGTCAATCGCCTCATTTCACGCATCGAATCGCACGCCAAGGAAGTACAGGCGATCATCCCTGCCTATCCGCTGGTCCAGCACCTGAACCAGACCGGCATTCTCAACCGCTTCAAGGCCGATCGCGCGATCGAACTCGATGGCGAACTGGCGCCCCTCGAACGCCAGCGTCGCCAGGCCGAGCGCGACCTCAAGAACGTCACATGGCTTGCCGATGCCGCGGACGAACTCGGCGGCATGTTTGACGGAGCGATCAACGCGATCAAGTCGGGCCGTCGCACAGATCAAGCCACGCCCGATAGCAAGCTCGTTGATGCCGCGGTTGCCGCAGTCGCATCCATCGGCGCCGATGCGACCCGAGGCAACGTTCGCGCCATCATCCCGGTGGATCCGCACATTTCGTCGCTCGGACACACGCGCGAACTCTCAGGTCCGATCACCGGCGGTCTGAACGCGCTGCAGATGACAATCTCGCGCCTTTCCCGATCGAAGAGACTCCGCGGCGTCACGCTCCTCACGAGCGACCCAAATGCAACGCGGGCTCTACTCGGTGATGCCGCCGGTCTCTTCGGCGAACTCGACATCCAGATAGTGCCTCTCGCGCCCGGCGCGGGGGAATCACGGCAGCGCGCGATCGCCGCGGGTCGCGCCTGGTCGCGCGCCAACTGGCGGGGCGGTATCGCGAATCTGACCATCTTCGACGAGGTGTTTGCTCCTTCCGCCGTTCGGGCCGCGCTCGAGGCCGACACGAACGCCGACGGAGTCCTGCTCCTCGGCGCCGACTGGTGCTTTATCGACCCCGCGCACATCGACGCGCTTATCGAACGCTTCGCCAGTCCCACCGAGCCGCAACGCATCGTGTTCTCTCCCGCGGCACCGGGCCTCGGCTCCTGCATCCTCGAACGCGCGCTCGCGCTCGAATTTGCAAATCAGTTGCGTGCGAACGGCCCGCTCGGCTCCATCGGCACCATCCTCGGCTATCTTCCCGTCGCGCCGCAGGTTGATCAGATCGCCAAAAGGGCCTGCGTCACCGTCGAACCCGCCGTGCGAGACGCTCACCTCCGCCTCATCGCCGACCGCCCCGATCGGGTCAGTCTCCTCTCGTCCATCGCCCGTCGGCTTGGCGATCGCTGGCTTGCAGCCAGCGCAGAAGAGATCGCCGCCGCGGCCCGAGACATCGCATCCCACTCCGCTCCGCTTCCCGATGCCGTGCACATCCAACTCACGGCGCAGCGTGCCGGCAGTCCAATTTCGCAGCCTCTCGATCTCGAACTGCTCCGCACCCGCCTTGCCCCACTCCGCCTCGCCGAGCGTGCGCTGGCCGTTACCTTCGACGGAGGTGAACCCCTCCTGCACCCGCGCTTCGAACAAGCCGTCGAACTTGTCCGCAATCTCGGCGCGATTGCCGTCCATGTCCGTACCGAATTGCTGGCCGAGACCGATATCGACCGCTTGCTTCGTGTCCGCCCGGATGTTGTGAGCATCGATTTGCACGCCGACAAACCCGAGACGTACAACCGCATCCGAGGCATTGACGCGCTGCCGCGCGTTCGCGAACGCATCGTCGGGTTAATCGAAGCACGCCGCACCCTCGATGAAGGTCTTGTCGATCAGTGGATCGTCCCGCGCATCACCCGCCGCGATGAGGTCTACTCCGAAATCGAGAGCTTCTACGACCGCTGGATTATGGCCGCGGGCGCCGCTGTGATCGATCCGCTTCCGCACGCACTCCCCGGCCAACGCATCGAGCCCTTACCTCTTCCCGAGCAGGCCGCGAGTCGCATCGCCTCGTCCATCGTCCGCCTCCGTGCCGACGGCACATTCGACAATGCTCAAGGTCTGGAATCCGCGGCATGAAGGCCGTCGCCGTCATCTTGGGCCGTGCCGGCAGCAAGGGAGTGCCCGGGAAAAACACCGCGTCCGTGGCCGGTAAGCCATGCATTCAATGGACCATTGAAGCCGCGAAGGCCGCCGAGCACATCGCGCACGTCGTCGTCTCCAGCGATGATGCCGTCGTGCTCGACTTGGCCCGCGCCGCCGACTCGATCACCGTCGCACGCCCGCCTGAACTCGCGACCGACACCGCACGCATCGACGATGCCGCACGGCACGCCATCGTCGAGTACGAAAAGACGCGAGCAGATCTTCCCGGCCATGCAGCTGTCGTCATTCTCTACGCGAACGTACCGGTCCGTCCGGCCGACCTCATCGATCGCGCCGTGCACCTGCTCCGCACCTCCAAGTGCGACAGCGTCCAGTCTTACGCTCCCGTTGGTAAGCACCACCCGTGGTGGACGGCAAAGCTCGACGACGCCGGCAAAGTCGCTCCCTGGGAAGGAAATGTGCTCAACCACGGTGTTTTCCGAAGACAGGACCTTCCGCCGGCGTATGTTCCAGACGGCGGCATCATCGCTCTCACCCGCCGCGCCCTGTTCAACGAGATCCCCGGCGTTCCGCCGGGACCGCACGCGTTCTTCGGCATCGACCGGCGCGGCGTCATCAACCCGGAAGGCTCCGTGATCGATATCGATTCACCCACCGATCTGCTCGTCGCCGACGCGATCCTCAAGGAGCGCCATGCGAATCGGTAGCCGACAGATCGGTGAACGCCCCTACATCATCGCCGAGATCGGCGTGAATCATGATGGCTCGGTCGATCGCGCTCTGGAACTCACCCGAAGCGCCGCCGAGTCCGGCGCCGACGCTGTCAAACTTCAACTGTTCCGCGCCGATCTGCTGATGAGCCGCGCTTCGATGCTTGCGACCTACCAGCAGTCCGCCGGCGAGTCCGATCCCTTCGCCATGCTCCGCCGCCTCGAACTCACGGTCGATCAGATGGAGCCGATCGTTGCGCTCGCGCACCAACTCGGCATCCACGCCATCGTCACGGTCTTCAGCCTCGATCTCGTCGGCGATGCCGAGCGCCTCGCGTGGGATGCATACAAGACCGCAAGCCCCGACATCATCCACAAGCCCCTGCTCGAAGCCCTTGGCGCCACCGGCAAGCCTCTCATCCTCAGCACCGGGGCCTCCACGATGGAAGAAATCCATCGCGCGATCGTCTGGCTCCGCTTGGCACAAGATCGCCTCGCCGTTCTCCAATGCGTCAGCAGTTACCCCACGCCTCCGGCCCAGGCCGAACTCGGCGGGATCAAACTCCTCAAACGCGCCCTCACCTGCCCCATTGGATACAGCGATCACACCCCGGGCGAAGAAACGGGTGCACTCGCCGTCGCGCTCGGCGCATCCATCCTTGAAAAGCACTTCACCTACGACACCAACGCCAAAGGCCCGGATCACTCGGCGTCCCTAACTGCCGCATCTCTCCGCCGATACATCGCCGCCGCGCGCAATCCCGGCCCGATGCCCGAGGTCGAAGCGATGAAGCGTGTGCTCGATATCGAAAAGGACGTGCGGCAAGTCTCCCGCCAATCAATCGTCACGACGCGCGAACTCTCCGTCGGCCATCTCATCGGGCGTGGCGATCTCACCTTCAAGCGCCCCGGCACCGGCATCCCCCCGTGCGATGTCGAACGCGTTCTCTCGCACCGTGTCGTTCGCCCCGTTGAGCGCGATACGCCTCTCCAGTGGGACGATCTCTCGTCCATGTCCTGATTCCAGCGGTCCCATATGGCATTCCAGCCCCCCAAGTCCGATTCCGAGCTCCTCGCGCCCGTTCCCAAAACGCCCGGGAAGCGCCGCATCGCTGTTGTCACCGGCTCCCGTGCCGAGTTCGGCCTGCTCAAGCCCGTGATCGCCGCGATCGGGCAGGAGCCGTCGCTTCAGTTCTCCATCGTCGTCGCCGGCAGCCACTTGCTCGCGCCCGCCAACACTCACATGGATGTCCGCAGCGCCTTTCGCGTTGGTGCGGTCGTGCAGATGCAATTGCCCGGCGAGCACACCCGCATCGAAGATGCCGAAGCCGCCGGCCGCGGCATCTCCCGCTTCGCTCGCACCTTCTACAAGATGAATGCCGACGGCGTTCTCGTTCTCGGCGACCGCATCGAGGCATTCGCCGCCGCTAGCGCCGCTTCGATCGGTGGGGTGCCCCTCGCGCACATCCACGGAGGTGACCGCGCCGAAGGTGTCGCCGACGAGGCGATGCGCCACGCCATCAGCAAACTCGCCCACATCCACTTCGCCGCCACCAAGACCAGCGCCGAACGCCTCATCAAAATGGGTGAGCAACCCGCCACCGTTCACAACGTCGGCTCTCCTGCCATCGACGGACTCGCGGCAATTAACCCTCTGAATGATGAAGAAGCGCGAGCAGTGGGGGATCCCGACATCGTGATCCTTCATCATCCCTGCGGCCAGACCGACGCGGAAGAGTCCGCCCAAGCGCAGTCTGTCGTTGATTACGCCGCAGCCACCGCAAAGCGCATCCTCGTCCTCGCCCCAAACTTTGACCCGGGGCGCGAGGCTGTTCTTTCGGTCTTGCGTGCGGCAGTCGCGTCGCACGGTTGGCATTTCATGGATCACCTGCCCCGCGAAGTGTTTGTCGGTCTGCTCAAGCGCCTCGCTTTCCGCGCTGGTCTGCTGATCGGTAACTCCTCCGCCGGCCTGATCGAGGCCGCCGCGATCAACTGCCGGGCTGTCAACGTCGGCCCGCGTCAGGCCGGTCGTGAGACACCAGCCAGCGTCATCAGCGTGCCGCGCCCGAGCGTCAGCGCCATCGCCGAGGCCATCGCGGCACACCGCCTCCCGGCCACACCTGAGCACCCCTACGGCGACGGCCACGCCGGTCCGAGAATCGCCCGCCTGCTCGCCGAAATCAACTTCGACGATCCGGCCCTGATCCGCAAACGCTGCGCGTACTGAGCCGCATTCCAGACCCAAAATCAGGTTCCCGAACAGTTCGTGAAGGTCTTTTCGCTCTCACCCCGAATGCGCCAAAGTGACGCGCACCCTCGGTCGATACCTCCTCGCAGTCCAGAGGAGTATCCCGATGTCACAACCGGCCGCCGGCTCACCGTCTTCTGCTACTCCCGTTACTCCGGCCACCGGTGCGGCGCCCGCTGCCAAGCCCGGCGCGGCGCCCACGCGCGAGCAAGTTGTCGCCGCGGCCATCCGCGAAATCAGCCACATCGCCACGCTCCCCGAGATTACGCTCAAGATCGTTGAGCTCGTCGAAAGCCCCAAGAGCACGGCGCAGGATCTCAACAAGATCATCTCCGCCGATCCGGCGCTTTCATCGCGCATCCTCAAGGTCGTGAACTCCTCGTTCTACGGCCTCCCCGGTCAGATCGCCTCGATCAACCGCGCCATCGTCATGCTCGGCCTCAACGCCGTCAAGAACATCGCGATCGCCGCCAGCCTCGCCAAGCTCTTCCGCGGCGGCGAGCTCACCGCCAACTTCTCCGCCAAGCATCTCTGGTCGCACTGCAACGCCGTTGCGGTCGGGAGCAAGATGCTCGCCGATTCACTCCGCCTCGGCCTCGCCGACGAGGCCTTCCTCGCCGGCCTGATGCACGACATCGGCATCATGGTCGAAATGCAGTTCGATCGCGCCAAACTGATCGAGGTCCTCCAGAAGGTCGGCGCCGACACCAAGGGCATTCCGATGAACGATTGGCTCAAGGCCGAAGAAGAATGCTTCGGCGCGAACCATCAGGATTTCGGCATCGCTCTCTGCGAGAAATGGCGCTTCCCCAAGCCGTTCATCTACGCCACCGGCTTCCACCACCGCCCGCTCGAACTGCCGAGCGAAGCGCGGACCATCGCCTCAATCGTCTATGTCGCCGATCGCCTCGCCAGTCAGCTCGACGGCGCCTTCCGCCAGGATCTTCTCATCAACGACATCGGCGCCGACGTCTGCGAGCAGATCAAGCTCGATCAGACCAAACTCGACGCCATCCGCAAACTCTTCCCCGACGAGGTCAAGAACGCCAACGCGATGTTGGCCTGAAGAATCCATTCCGGCGGTCGGGATCTGTTGCAGCCCGCCGCCGATACGAACTCTCTCTTTCTCCCTTCGGGCGGCTTTGTGGCGACACGAAGCCGTCATTTTTTTGGAGCCGGGGCCCCTGTGGGCTTTATTTTGAGTGATTCTTGAACAGTCCGCCAGGGGGTTTGCCTTCGAGCGAGGATTGCTCCCATCGGTCGGTGTAAGTCGGATCCAACACCCACTGCGCAGCCTCGTCGAACAAACGCTCTTCCAATGCGAAAACTGACGCATCGTCAAGAGTTGTTTTCGCAGGATCGGATTTCACAACGTCGAAGAACGCCCTGTGAAGGACGAAGCGGGCGTAATCTCTGGTCGCAGTGTCGGGGTCCCAAGCGAGAGAAAGCAAGACGTGTACTCCACGTAGTGGATTGCACGGATTCATGCCCTTTGTCAATACGATTTCCACCAGCAAGGTGTTGAAGACATCCCAATGCGTTTTCTTGAGCCATTCTCGCGTGTAGTACGGATTGCCCGCACGAGCTTCCGCCAGAAACATCTCAAACCCATAGAGATCTAGCGCGGTCTTGTTTTTCACTTCACTTTCAATCCGCTGATATTGATCGAGCAGTTCGGATTGAATGGATCGTCGATCGGCGGCGGACAGATTTCGAATCGAAACTATCGCACCGGAAGAAAGCGACATGGCGCTTCCCGAATACTCCGGATTTTCCGAGATCGAATTGACGACATCGGCGCACTTCGTCCTGGAAACGACCGCCCGGCCAAGCAAGACCGCCCCGCCGATCAACGAAAGCAAGATGCCGATCATGCAGAATCGTCGCAAGAGAAACTCCGACAATGGGCTTTCTTAGTCCTTGCGCTGTCCCGATAGCCTCTGGTTCCATCGGCTTAGATGTTCTTTCCGCGTCAGGTCATACATAAGCGGCGTAACTGTGACAAACCCCTTCTTCAGCAGGTCCACGTCTGTCCCCTCATCGCAGCCCTTGAAACCCAGCCCTGATCCGGTCGCCCAGTAGTACGGCTCCTTCGACGGGCTGTACCGCTTCTCGTAACTGTCCACCAACCCGTGCGTGTTCATCGGGCACACCCGAATCTCCGGCATCGGCCCGCCCGATTCGGTGATCGGGATATTGATCGAGATGCACTCGTGGGCGTCCGGCAACCCGCCAGCCAGAACCATCTCTATTGCCTTGCGTGCCCGCGCCGACGCAACATCCCATCGCGTTTTGCCCCGCCCCATGTGCAGGCTCACCGCGATCGCGGGAACGCCCAAAAACGCCCCTTCGATCGCCGCGGCCACCGTCCCCGAATAAATCACATTGATCCCGCAGTTCGCGCCCGAATTCAGCCCGCTGATCAGCAAATCCGGCCGTGTTCCCTTGCCGTACTTCTCTTCCCACAGGTTTGAGATCGCCAGTTTCACGCAGTCCGCAGGCCGCCCGTCCACCGCCATTCCGCCCATTCGCGGGTTCACCTGCACCTCCGAGACCATCAGCGGCAGATGAAACGTGACCCCGTGCCCCGTCGCCGATTGCACGCTGAGCGGCGCGATCGTGAATACCTCATACGCCGTAACACTATTGGGCGCCGTGATGGGGCCGCCGAACCGGTTCTCCGGGTCGGTGAGCGCATCAAACAAATGAGTAATACCGGGAGCTCGGATGCCGTCGTCGTTCGTGAGCAGAATCTTCATCGCTGCCAGCGTAGGAGAAGCGGGGCGACACCGGTGGCATGCCTCTCTGAAGCGTAAATGCCGCGTACGTTCGCGACGAAAAGCCCCTTGCAACCCCGTCCCCGCAACTCGGTACAGCGTGAACCGGAGCAACGTATGAAACGCACCTGGGACGAACGAATCGCTCACCTGCTGACAATCGGCGGCATCCTCGTCGGCGCAGCCGCCCTCATCGGCCTCGCTCGCGTCGCTTCTGCCTCGCCAGCCGAAACACCCGTACCCGCTGCGGCTCCCACCCCAGCCCCCAAACCGGCACCTATTTCAGTAGTGGGGGATATGAAGTCACAGGCCGCCGCCGCGACCGCGCTTTGCGAAACCGATGCGGCACGTTCCTTCCTGTCCGCCGCGTCCGCGCTCCCGTCCATCGCCCCTCGCGTCATCTACCGCGATCGCGAGCGGGGCATGGCCATCACCGAAGATGCGTGGCAGAAACTGAGCGCCGAAGAACAGGCAAAGTTCAAACCCCGCGATTGCGACGAGCGCTTCTACTACTACACCGGCTACGGCACGCCCCTGAACTACGCGCGGGCCTTCGACATCGCCGGCAAGTGCGGAGTGAAGTCGTGGGAAGGCATGCGCGTGCTCGACTTCGGCTACGGCAGCATCGGCCATCTCCGCATGCTCGCCTCCCTCGGCGCCGATGCGCAGGGCGTCGAGATCGAGCCGCTGTTCGCCGCGCTCTACTCGTGGACCGGCGATCAGGGTTCAATCGCGCCCGCTGCCGGTGGCAAGGCCGGCAACGTCACATTGCACAATGGCCGCTGGCCCGGCGACGCTGCGATCTCGAAGCAAATCGGCGGCGGCTACGACCTTTTCCTCAGCAAGAACACTCTCAAGAGAGGTTACATCCATCCCGACCGCGCGGCAGACGAACGCATGCTCGTCAAACTCGGCGTCGAGGACGAAGCATTCCTGAAGGCTGTCCACGACGCGCTCAAGCCCGGCGGCCTCATGATCGTGTACAACATCGCGCCAGCCCAGAACCCCGATGACAAGCCCTTCCTTCCCATGGCCGACGGCCGCTTCCCCTTCGACCGTGCACTGACAGAAAAAGTCGGCTTCGAAGTCCTCGCCTTCGACCAGGTCGATGACGAGACGATGCACAAGTACTGGTTCGTCTACTTCCCCGATCCCGAGATGACGGCGGAGAATCTCAAGGAATCGATCTTCACGCACTACACGGTGCTGCGGAAGAAGTGAGATGTCTGCGAATATGACACCAGACAACGCTCGCTTCGGTATGCTGGGCCGGTGCCGTTCGAGATCACATGTCCAAGGTGTCGCTATTCACTTCAGGGCGAAGTCGCTCGGTGGTCCGAGTGCTGCCCGCTCGAGGGTCAGTGTCCGGAGTGCGGCGTCCGATTCCACTGGCCTGATGTAGTCGCCCCGGTCGCGCGCGTTCGCAAGTGGTGCGTTGAATACTGCTACCCCGAGGACATCATCTTCGCAGCAGCGCGAACGGCCGTTCGTTCGCTTCGGCCTCGCGTGCTTTGGGAAGATTTACGGTGGGCGAGGCCCGTGAAGATCACACGCCTCGCCCTCTATGTTTTGTTCTTTGCGTTCATCTTCTGGATCGTTCATGCGTGCTTCGGCATCGCATCGACCAGGGGACTTCCAGGCCATGCTGTCGCGAATGCCATGAGATGGTTTGGCTGGCCTTTCTTTGATGTGGCCGTTGACTTTCCTGGTGTAAGTCGCGGAGAGCCGTTCAATCCAATTACAACCCCCAGTACCTGGCGAATCACGACCGCCACGATTCAGATAGACGAGTCTATGGTGTTTGCGTTGCTTCTCTCAGCGTTTTGGCCGTTCGCTTACATGTGCGTGTGGCTTGCATCCAATCGGTCGCCTTTTTCGCCGCAGCCCATCGTGAGAACTTTTGGATATTCGCTGATATGGATCGTCTTCGCTGCACCTTTGGTGGCAGGCAATACATGGCGAAACGCCAAGCTGAATTTCAGCATGCCTGCGCCGGGCGAGCTTTCCATTCGGCCCTCAACGGCTTTCGACTCTATCTGGTGGTACTTTCACGGCGTGTCGATGCCGATGGGATGGTTCTTCCTCGATTCACTTGCGTTCCCGATTGTGCTTTGTGTCGCCTTCGGGTGGTGGTGGATCTCCGCAGCGTTCGCACACGGACTCAAGCGGGCCGGAATCGCCGCAGTGCTGGTCATTGTGTCCATCGGTCTGGTTCTGCTTTGGCAGATGCGTCCGGCCGTTCTGCTTGTGTGGCTCGACGTCAAGGAGTTCTTCAGATAGCCCGCGAACTTACTCCTCCAGCGTCTTCTTCCGCCGCAGCAAATGGTGATAACTCTGCGCAAACCGATGCGCCTCATCCCGAATCGCCTGACACAACCTCAGCCCCGGATTCTCCCGCCCCAATCTCACCGGCTCGCTCTTCCGCTGGATGTAGATCAACTCCTCCTTCTTCGCCAGGCTGATCACCATCGGCGGCTTCACATCTAACTGGTCGAACGCCTCCAGTGCCGCGTGCAACTGCCCCAGCCCGCCGTCGATCAGAATCACATCCGGGTAGAGCTCGTGCCCGCCCCCGGCCTCGCGGTATCTCCGGCTCACCACTTCGCGGATACTCGAGTAGTCGTCGTTCGTCCCGCCCCCCGGCAGGTTGTTCACTGTCGCAATCTTGTATCGCCGGTATTCGTTCTTGAACGGCCGTCCATCCACAAAGCACACCTTGCTCCCAACCGTCTCGCCGCCCATCAGGTGCGCGATATCGATGCCCTCGATGCACCGGATCGGGTCGTCCATCTTCAGCGTCCGCTGCAGACTCGCCAGCGCCTTTTCCGGATCGAGATACGAGATCTCCGTTTCCGGCTGCCACCCGTCGCTCTTGCTCGCCCGCTCATCCAGCTTCTGAATCGCCTTGATCTGATCGCGCAGCACCGCCGCCCGCTCAAAGCGAGTATCAGCCGCCGCCGCCTGCATCTCCGCTTCCATCTCCCGCAGCATCACGCTCCGCTTCGTGCCCAGGAACCGCACAAACCGGTCCACATCCGCGCCGTACGCCTCCTTGCCGATCTTCGCGGCACACGGCGCGGTGCACTGATTGATCGCGTACAGCAGGCACGGCCGGAAGAACTTGTTTTTCTCATCACTCTCCAGGATGTCCAGTTTGCACGTGCGGAATTTGAACACCCGCTGCAGAATCTGGATCGCATCGCGCAGTGCGCCCGCATTGGTAAACGGCCCGAAGATCTTCGCGCCCTTCAGGTCCGGGTCGCTCGGATTCCGCGTGACAAACACCCGCGGAAAATCCTCCCGCTGCGTCACCACCAGATACGGAAACGTCTTGTCGTCCACCAGCCGCACATTGAACCGTGGCTTCAGATCCTTGATCAGCCGGTTCTCGGTGAGCAGCGCTTCCCACTCGCCCTCACACTCCAGCGTGTCAAAGTCCATCACCCGATCCAGCATCGGGTCCTTCTTGAACCCCAATTCCGCCGACGGAACAAAGTAACTGCTCACCCGGTCGGGCAGGTTCGCCGCTTTCCCCACGTAAAGCACCAGGCCTTTCTCATCCTTCATGAGGTACACGCCCGGAACTCTCGGAAGTTCGCGGGCCTTGCGCAGCAGTCGCGCGAGCCGCATCTGGCGAGATTCGTTGTCATGGGCGTCGCTCACCCTCGATTGTAATTCGTCGGGCCGCGAGACGGGAATTCAAAACGGACAGATCAGGTTCTCATACGCCGCGTAAAACGCGAGAAAATCCGGATCATCCACGATCCCGTCGTGGTTGAAATCGGCCGGGCATCCGGGCGGCATGGACGGGTGTTCGCACTCCAAGAGGTCGTACGAGTCGACAAAGAGCCCAAAGTCCACATCGTCGATGAATCCGTCGTCGTTGAAATCCCACGGACAGGGAAGACTGACCGGAACATCGATGTCACGAAGCATCATCCGGTCGAGTTCGGAAATGCTGTACTTCACGCCGAGCAACAGGTAGCCGCCGTTCATCACGTCGGCCATCAATTCAGAACCCGGCCGCGGCGGCGGATTGCCGACATAGAACGGATTGCCGTAGGTGATCGGAACGGCGCCCCCGTAAACCGCCGCGGCATTCGCCCCGTTAAACCAGAAATCGATACCGTCGAACGATACCCGGCGATCAAGCTTCGATCCCATGTTGCCGGGGTAGCTGTTGGAAGTCGCGTCCTTCCAGCCGGCGAAACCCAGGCAGTGTCCAAAGCCCCGGACAAAGATCGAAACCGCGTCGAGCTTCATCGGGTCGATCGTGCCGTTGCGATCCTGCGGATCGTTCTCAAACCAGAGATCGTTGCTTACAAAGGCAGGGTTGATGTGAATGATGATGTCCGGATCAAAGCTGCTGGCGGGGTAGCCATTCCGAATATGCGTCGAAACTCCGGATTCGAAGACGTCAAATCCTTCAAACGTATCGCAGTGCGACCAGACAAATTCGTACTGAACAGTCCCGGAACTCATCGGGCGCACGTCGATCCACAACTCGGTGGTGCGATCGAATCGTTGCGCCCACAGATCGCTCGCAGCCTTGATGTGGCTCTCAAGCTCCGCCGAAGCGAAGCTCAGGAGATTGGAGGAATCGCTGAAAGTCACGGTCGCCGTGACTTGAGCCGCGCAGGCCGACGCTATCCAAAGTGCAACGCCGATTGCGGACATTTGCCGCGAACACGCGCGCCGGAGTGTGTTTGCCAGAACCATGAGTTCCCCTCGTTTCACTCGTGGCACTTTCCAGCTTACTGGAGTCATTGCCGAACGCAAGTGAAAAGCGCGTCACCCCGCAGCGGTCCGCCTGAGGATGCCGCCGGGGCCGGCCCCGAAAAAGAGGCTTTTTTCAAATTACCTTCGGGACTACAGCCGCGCCGCGGCCAGACTCGCCAGTTCGCTGCGTTCGCTCTTGTTGAGCACGACATGGCCGAAGAGACCCAGCCCCTTCATCTTTTCTGCCGTGTACGACAACCCGTTCGACGATTGATCCAGATACGGATTATCAATCTGCCCGATGTCTCCGGTCAGAATCAGTTTGGTTCCCTCACCCACGCGGCTCACGATCGTCTTCACCTCGTGAGGTGTCAGGTTCTGCGCCTCATCCACGATCATGAACTGATGCGGGATCGATCGCCCGCGGATATAGGTCAGCGGCTCCAGCACCAACTTGCCATCCGCCATCAGTTTCTGAATGCGCTGCTCGCTCGAGTGGCTTTCCGCCGCCTGATGCATCGTCGCGCCGCGTGTGCTCAACAGGTACGAAAGATTGTCAAAGATCGGCTGCATCCAAGCGCCGAGTTTCTCGTCCTTGTCACCCGGCAGGTACCCGATGTCGCGTCCCATCGGCATGATCGGGCGCGCGACGAGCAGTTTCTCGTACCGCTCTTCGCTGAACACCTTCGACATGCCCGCCGCAAGCGCGAGCAGCGTCTTGCCCGTGCCCGCGCTACCCAGCAGCGTCACCAGCCGCACTTCCTCATCCAGAAGCAGGTCCAGCGCCATCGTCTGCTGCACGTTCCGCGCCATGATCCCGAAAACAGGCTTCCTTGGTCCCGTGACCGGAATCACATGATCCGTTTCTCCCAGCCGCCGGCACAAGCCCGTGTGATTCTCGTCCGCCTCGTCCTTCAGCACCACAAACTGATTGGCGATCAGTTCGCGCTGATACTCATTCCCCAGGTCGTCGGTCGCGACCAGGTGCGGTGCCAGCCGCTGCATTTCAAGCAATCGATCCTTGTAGAGTTCATCGATCAGAGCGCCCTCAACCTCGGCCGTGACAAACCCCGTATACAGCCGGTCCGCATCGATCTTCTGGTTCTCGAAGTCTTCCGTCTTGATGCCCAGGCTGTCGGCCTTGATCCGCGCTGCTAGATCCTTCGAGACAAAGACCGTCCGCATCCCCTGCTTGTGCAGGGCCAGCGCCGCCGCGATGATGCGGTTGTCCGGCGAATCTTCCTTGATCGCTTCCGGGCGCGGATGATCCGTCACATCGATCCGGATCGTTCCGGTCTCGCCGTTGGCGCCCACCGATGCTCCGGCGCGGGCCTGCAACGCCACCTCGCCCCAGTTCACACCGTCGATCAGCCGCCCGGCGCTCCGCAGGCGATCCAGATAGCGGATGCACTCGCGCGCGTTGCGCCCGAGATCATCCTCTTTCCGCTTCATCTTGTCCAGTTCGCTGATCACCGCGAACGGGATGATGACGTGATTCTCCTGAAACACGAACAGCGCGCTGGGGTTGTGCAGCAGGATGTTCGTGTCGAGCACGAAGTGCTTCACCCCGACCGAAGATGAATCCGATCCGCCCCGCCTGCCCCGACGCGTCGTATCCGCGCCGCCAGGAATGTCGGTCGGTTTCACGGGATCGACGGGTCTGCTTGGCACGCTCTTTCGTGGGCCCTTGTCGGCATCGGTTCCCCGAGCCGTGACTGCGTTGGACTCTCCGGCCAATTCCTTGGCCCCGCTGAGCGCTTTGGACATCGATCTCTCCGTCCTGCGAGACCTCGGGCTCGTCGCCCGGTTTCCCGTTGCCGAGTGGAGCGGATCCGTCGCTCCCCGGCCCTTCCTGTACGGACGCAGCATACCCAAAGGATCGGTCCGAACGAAAGTCCCCACAAGCAAAGTTCTCGCAAATCCTGCGTCCGGCGCCGTTACCAGCCCCGCAGGAGGCCCGGCACGTCGCTTTCAGACCACCTGGGCGACCGCACCGGCAATCAGCACCAATGCCATCAGCGCGCCAAAAACCCCCTTTAGCACGATCGCCACTCCACGGGCCGCTGCCGCTCCCGCTCCCACATTCGCGGATTCCTGCCAGGTCCGCCCGATTCGCGATCGATCCAGAACACTCGCCCCGATCCCCGCGCCCGCCACCGCGCCCACGATCGTTCCAACTGGAAAAAACAGGATCATCGAGCCCACAATCGCGCCCGCAATCGTGCCCAGAATCGCGCCCGCCGCCGCACGCTTTGTTCCTCCCGCCTTGGTCGATCCCGCGGCCGACGCTGCAAGTTCAAGCACCTCAGCCAGCACACCGAGCCCGGCCGCCACGCCGATCGCCCACCAGGGAAAAAGTCCGGGCACAAACCACTGAAATATCAGCGCAACCGCTACCGGCAGCCAGATTCCGGGCAGGGTGAGCAGCGTCAGCACAAAGCCGACAAGGCCCGCAAGAAGCAGCGATGTAATGGCGAACCAGAACACGACCAATTGTTGGGAGACGGCGAGCGTGACTTCCGCGAAACCGGACCCTACGCCGCTTCCAGCAGCACCCGGAGGCTGTCAGGGCGGGCGGCACGGGCGAACGCGTCGGCAAATTGCGAAAAGCGGAACTTGGCTGTCAGCAGACTGCGGACGTCCACGCTGTCGGTCGTGAGCAGCCGCAGCGCCTCGGCGAGGCGCTCGCCCCGCGAACCAATGAGCGAGATTTCGCCAGCATGGATAAGCGCCAGCGCGGACTGTCCGGCGCTCGGATCGAGGGCTTGGGGTGGACCCAGGAGTAACACAGTCGCACGGGGGCGTGCGAGGCGCAAGGCGATTTCCAGATCGCCGGGCGCGTGAGAGCGCAGGAAGACGACATCCTGGTCCGCGCGTCGGCCGACCTGATCGATGTGCCGGTGCTTGACACCCCATTTCTCGCACAGACCAAACCGCGTCGGCTCGCGTCCAAGCACCCGGACCGACGCATTGCGCTGCGTCATTACCTGCGCCGCCAGTAACCCGACGGCGTCATCGCCGAGAATGGTGACGTACGGCTTGGATTCCAGTTTGACCAGATCGGCCGCGTGAAGTGCGCGAGCGAGAGGAACGGCAAAGCACGCGCGGTCGTCATCGAGCGCTTTGGGCACCTCCAGGAGCGACGAAACGGGCAGCGCGATCTTCTCGGCGAGCGCGCCGTCGCGTGCCACGCCGATCTCGACGCGGGCGCGGCAGTGGATGGAAAGTCCGGCGCGGCACAGATCGCACGACGAGCACGGAATCATGGACGATGCGATCACTCGCTTGCCCTCGAGCGACGGCGAACCCGGCGATGTGACGACCACGCCAACGAACTCGCGTCCCGGAGCAAACTCGCTGGAGGCGTCCGAAGGCGGAAAATCGGCGTGCGATTCGACCAGCGCACGGGTCACGCGCACCACGGCCTCTCCCGGGCCGGGAACAGGATCGGGCGACTCGGCGAGCGACCAGCCCGAGGAACGGTGGAGCAGTTTGCGCACGCTGAGATATCGACTCAGAAGCGGGCGGGGCCGAAGGTCCTTGCCTAGTTCTTCGGATTCTCGGACGTCGGAGGCGGCGGCTCGGTCGAAGGAACGTTCAGGCCGGGGGCGCCGGAGTTCGTCGGTGTGGTTGCCGGGGCTTTGGCGCCAGGATTGATGTCGGCGAGCGGAACGAGCGTGCCGCCGGCGATCGGGGGCATGCCGGCAGGGGTTGCCGCGATTTCGTTCGGTGGCGGCGACACGAATGGAAGGTACTCAATGAACTTCTTCGGCCGGTTGAAGACCGGATAGATGAACGGCGTGCCGGCCACGAACGGCGTGGTCGTGTTGTCGTACCAGTCGAGCCACTCGCGGCGATTGAATCCGAAATTCTGACCGGTCATCGTGCTGAGCGAAGAAAGCGCCGCTTCGTTCACGGACAACTGCGAGTCCGACATGATCGTGATGAGATGCTGCACAACATCCGAGTTCGGATACTGGCCGAGCGCAGTCGCGGCGGCGGTGCGGACATTTGTCTGTTCTTCGCTTCCTTCGTTGCCGCGGACCAAATCGGGATCGCGGCTGGCGTCCATCAGCGGCTCGATCGCGACGGGGTTGTGGAGGCGCTGCAGGCCTCGCGCGGCTTCGAGGCGCACGAGCGCGTCCTTGTCCTTCAGGTTCTTCACCAGGATGGGGACGTTGGCGCTGCTGCCGTGATTCGCCAGCGCGCGGGTGCCCGCGATGCGGACGGTCGCATCGGAATCCTGGGCGCGGTCTTCGAAGAGCTGGAGATAGACGGGATTGCCGGCGAAGTACGCGTTGCTGAGCAGCATCGTGCCGCGATAGCGGTTGTCGGCGTTGTACGGGTCGATGGCGAGTTGAACGGCCTCGCTGGGCGTCGGCTGTGCGAAGACGTCGAAAATGCTGGTCGCGCCGGGGCGGGCATCGTCGAAGACATCGCACCCGGCCAGCGGAAAAAGGCAGGCGAGCAGACAGAGCGGGATGTGCGCGGCGCGTCGGATTGGAATGCGGTTTCGGGTACGGGTCGACGCGGGCATGGGCGGGAGTATAAGTTTGCTCCGCGTGAACACAAACCCACGGCGTGGATTCATCCTGATTGTGTCGGCGCTGGGCCTTGCTGCCGCGCTCTCCGCCGTGGGCGGGTGCGCAAGCAGTTCGGAGAATCGTGCCGGCGATCAGGGGGACGCAGAGACGAGTGCCGGGTCTTTCGGGGCCGGCCCTGCCTCCATCGCAGCGGATGTCATTTACAAGCCCGCGCCGTGGAAAAAGACCTATTCCGAAGGGCGAAGGGTGATCCGGCGCGAAGCACGCCAGGACGGTGACTCGCCCAACCGGTGGGTGATCGACGAGTTCGATTCTCCGGACGGCACGCTGCGGGGTGGGCTGGTGCGACAAACGGTGCTGGAGCGGGGCCCGGACGGGTCGGTCTTCCTGGTGCAACTCGATCTCGTCGTGGAAAAGCGGATTCTGAGCTTTGACCCCGCCCTGGTCCTAATGCCGGCGGTATTGACGGATGAAAAAGCCTGTGTGAGCAGCGCCGACGTGACCATGCGCGATGGCGACAGCGAGAACGCGACCAAGACCCGCGGCACCGCGACGCAGACGACGCGCCTGGTTCGACGCAAAGGCGAAGGATTCGTCGTCGAATCTCAGATGATCGCCAAGTTCGATTTCACCACCGTCGAGCGGACAGCGACGATGGAAGTCGTCCCCGGACGGGGCATCGTGCGCGAGGTGCAGGATCGCTCGGTCCGATTCGGGTTGCTGAATCTGTCGCGCAAGACCTCGACGGTCACGCTGATCGAGCAGCCAGCGGAGTGAGAGCGGGGCGCCGCAGTTGCTGAATCACCCCGAGAGCAGCCTTCGCCGTCAGGCGGTCTCAATAGCACCCGGCTTCGTTCGAACGGTCAGTGTGGCGCGGTTTCGGGCTTCACTGGTTCGGTCGGCGCCGTACCCGGCTTTTCCTCGGGCTTTGTCTGATGCTCTGGCGACGCCACTTCCGGGGATGTGGTTGGGGCGGGCGGAGCGGACATCATCGGAGCGCGACTGGCCTCGGCGCGCGATCGTTCGATCTGCGCGGCTGCTCCGCCGCTGTCCGCCGCGAAGCCGCCGAAGAACGCGCCGGCAAGACCTCCGAGGACAAGCCCGATGATGAGGCCGGGAAGGAAGGCCTTGACAAACGCGCCCGAGTTGGCGGCGGATTCAGGAGACGAGCCGGCGGGTTGGTCGGACATGGCGAAACTCCATCGGAAGGTGGCGCGACGCGCCGGTTACATCAGCCGGCGCATGCGGTGCACCCAAGCCCCATACCTCACGACAGAGCGTACCAGATCAAGTCGGGAAGGACGCCCCCGACCAAAAGCCGTATGCATCCGCCAATGCCAGTAAGGGCCGCGGAATCTGAATCGGCTGATGAGGGCCAATCGGAACAATTCCCAGATTCCAACAGCGGTTTCGCGGATGAGATGGAGCGTTTGGAGCCTCCGAAAGGATTCAGGAAGCCGGAACCGACTGCTTGCACCACTCGATCAATTCAACCAGGCCGGCTTCGAGCGTGTTCATTGGTTCGAAGCCGAGTAATTCACGCGCGAGCGCGATGTTCGCAAGAGAGTGTTTGACGTCGGCAGGTCGTTCGGGCTGAAGGATCGGATGGATGTTCGGTGTGCCGGCGGCCTGCGCCATCAAGCGGGCGAGTTCGAGCAGCGTGACGCTTCGCCCGGTACCGATGTTGACGACCTCGCCCCGGGGCGGGACTTTGGATGCGCCGGCGAGGAGGAAGGCCAAGACCGCGTCGGAGACAAACGTAAAGTCGCGGGTCTGAAGCCCGTCGCCGAAGATGACGGGCGGTTCGCCGGCCATGAGGCGGCGTGCGAACGCGGCGATCACACCGGAATAGGGCGAGTCGGCGGGCTGGCGAGGGCCAAAGACGTTGAAGAGGCGCAGCGAAATGGTGCTCATCCCGTAGCATCGCGCGTGCACGCTGAGCAGGTGCTCGGCCGAGAGCTTGCTGGCGGCGTACGGGCTGAGCGGTCGGGGAGTCTGTGTTTCGACGCGGGGCAGCGTGGGCTCGTCTCCGTAAGGTGAGCTGCTGGAAGCGAAGACGATGCGTTCCACGCCGGAGCCCGAAAGAGAAGTAGTCCGCTTCGAAGCCTGAAGAACGCGGAGTGTTCCGGTGGCATTGACGCTGAACGAGCGCTGCGGATCGTCCACCGATCGCTGCACGCTGCAAACGGCACCGAGGTGGAACACCGTGGCCGCGCCGGCGACGGCCTCGGAGAGGGCGTCGTCGTCGAGGATGCTGCCCCGGAGGAAGCGGACGCGTTCGGGCTCGAGCTCGATGAGTTCGGCGAGGTGTTCGAGCGTGGAGTTGGAGAGATCGTCGATGACGCGGATGGAAGCGCCGAGCGAGAGGAGGGCGTCGACAAGGTGCCCGCCAATAAAGCCGGCGCCGCCGGTCACGCAGACGGTTCGTCCGTTGTAGAAGGGACGCAGCCGATGCACCTTGTCCGCCGGGAGCTTCATAGCCCCGGATTATAACGGGCGTTACGGGCAGATGATCGCGGAATACGCGGAGACGAACCAGACAAAGTCGGCATCGTCGCAGACGCCATTCCGATCGAGATCGCCGGGGCCGGAGACGAGTGCGTCGTAGGACGCAGCGAAAAACGAGAAATCCTCGTCGTCGACGAAGCGGTCACCGTTGAAATCGGCGATGCACGAAGGGCGGAGCTGGTTGCGCACGATCGCCCATGAGTTATCGCTGAACTGGAGGCGGAAAACGAACTGCCCGGCGGCGTTGATGGAGCTTGCGAGGCCGTCCTGACCGTTTCCGGCGTAGTAGTTGCCGATCGACGAGATGGTCTTGGATTGACCGTTCACGAGAATGGAATCGCCGGTCGCGACAACCTTGGAAGTTGTTCCGTTGGGGTAATTGACAAAGAGCACGCGGTCGTACCGGACCCCGGGGATGAACCCCTTGAGCGGCGCGCTGAGGAAGAGTTCGCCCTGCGGGCCGACGGCGGCGTAGGGAGAAAGCTCAAACGTCTTGCGCGCACCAGGAACTCCGGGGGCCAGTTGTCCGGCCCGCACGCGCTGGGAGACGACACCGCTGGGTGAGCGTGTAAAGAAACCGTTATCTGTTTCCGGCGTGACCTGGGAGCCGGCGACGGTGGCCTTGAAGTGAACGTTTCCGGCGGTATCGATCACAGCGGACGAAAAGGCGGAGACGCTAAGCGGTTCGCCGTAAGCCTGAATGGTGGAAATGCGAGATACGGCGGGGACCAGGCCGGTCGGGCTGGTGACCCAGATGGAATGCGCGAACTTGGGGACCGCCTGGGCATCGTCGTAATCGGCGAAGAAGACGATCGTGCCCGAGCTGTTCATGCGGTGCATGCCGGGGAGCACGCGCCGGATGACGTAGCCACCACCGTCTTCGCTGAGCGGGATGAGCGTGCCGCCGACGACCTGAAGGCTCGGAACCCAGTTGCTGGCGGTCCAGCGGGCGCTGTCGTTCATCGCCGAGACGAGGGGGCCCTGAACGATTCCGCCGAAGGCGAGCTTGCCCGCGGAGTTCAGGAGCGGGAGCATCAGTTCGCGAACCGTCGTGGTCGGCTGAGTGACATTGGGAACGTCGCCGCCCTTCAGAACGGGGAGGAGCACGCCAGAGCTGTAGAGCCAGACGCTTCCCTGGTTGGAAGCGGTAATGCCGGGACCCTGGAGCGCGGCGTTGAACGAGATCTGTCCGCCGGCGTTGATCACCGGGTCGCCGAAGTCACGGAAGGTGACGCCGACCAGCAAGCCCGGGGCCTGTTGTCCGACGCTGGCGATCACTTGGACACCGGTGGATTGCGAGGCGCGGAAAACGCGAAGCGTTCCATCGCCTGAACCCGAGCGGGCGATGAACGCCACCTGGGAATTGCTGTTGAATGCGATGAAACTGCTCGTGAGCGACTTGAGGGGTCCGAAGCCGCCGGTCAGGCTCTGGCCTTCGCGTGCGAGAAGAGTCCAGTTGCCCTGCGTGCCAATCCAAAGACCCGAGGATTGCGTGGATGAGGTCAGGTTTCCGACGAAGGCAAAGTTGCCGCTCTCGGAAATCGCTGGGGCCATGAACGAGCGAAATTGCGTTCCGGCTTCGGTGCCGGGGGCTGCGGTTCCGGACGTGAGGATCACATCGAGTGGCGCGTTCCCGGCGAACGCGGTCGCTCCGAGCAAGCCCGCCGCCAGAAGGCCGGCGGGCAAAATCGAATTCTGCAAGACACTTCTCCTCGCGCACTGCGCCGCCCGGATGCGGCAAAGTTTCTGACGACTGCCCTTGTCCATTCTCCGAACCGCTGAGCGTACTTCGGCGCTCTACGCCGAACCCAACAATCCGAGTCAGCCGACCCCACAAGTCGGCGTCCCTATTGTCCTCTCTCTTCTCTGAAAACGCTCTCACAAATCGCCCTAAAATGAGAAAAAATTTATGATTACGGAGAAAACCGGATTCGGAATTCGCGCCTGCCTCCTGGCAGTGGCCTTGACAGCCTTGCCCGGTGGCATCGGCCTGACCCTGGGCGCAGCGCCGGCCGCGGCAGAAGCGCCGCCGGAGCGCGTGACGAACCTGATTCACCGAATGCGGGGTGTGCTGGGAGACGTCACGACCCTTCGCTACGACGGCGAAGCACGGGTCCAGATGCCAGACGGGCGGCGGATCGCCGTTAGCCAGACCAAGGTGGTTGCGGAGCGGCTGGAGGCGGGCGGCTGGAAGATTCTGGTGGATGGAACGTTCGGATTCGAGTGGGTGGACCCGAAGGCCGCACAGAAGAACAACCCCGTGACGGTGCGGGCGGCGTGGGACGGCCTGATTCTTTCCGCGCTCATCGAGAAGCGAAAAGTATTACGGAAGACCGCGCCGGCGGATTTTGACGTCGTGCGCCTGGACATGAACCAGGCAGACGCGGCTGCGACGGTGGCGTGGGAGTTGTTTGCTGATCCGCCCTTTGGGAATCTCGACGACGCACAAAAAATCGAGTTTGAAGACCCCGAGACGGTGAACGGCTTCGAATGTGACGTGCTGTGGGTTGTTCCGGCCTCGGGCAAAAACCCGCCGGTGCCGTTCAAGTTGTTTGTTGCGCAGAAGGACGGCTTACCGAGGCGGCTCGAGATGTTCCGCCCCGCGACCGTGCGCCTGCCCAAAGAGAAGCGCGGCGAGGCGGGCATCGTGATCTCGTATTCGAATGTGGTCGGAACGCCGGAAGCTTCGGGTGTCTCGTTCGAGGTGGAGTTGCCCGCGGGGTTCACGCTCTCGGCTGATAGGAATCTACCGAAGGAGGGCGCAAAGCCGCAGGCCAAGAAGCCGGCGGTGAACCCTGTTCCTGCTCCGGCTCCAGTAGCGGACGCGGCGCCGAAGTTTCCGCTGGCACCGTCAGATGATGAACTGCTCCGGCCAGGAAGCACTCCTCCGGCGTTCAAATTGAAGGACTTTGACGGCAAGGAGCGGACGCTGGAGGAGTTCAAGGGGAAAGTGGTGGTGCTCGATTTCTGGGGGACGTGGTGCCCGCCGTGCCGCATCGCGATGCCCGCCGTGCAGAAGATCCACGAGAAATTCGCGGACAAGGGCGTGGTGGTGCTGGGGATGAACTTTGAGTCGAATCCGAATGCGGACCCGGTGAAGTTCAAGAAGGAGAAGGGGTACACCTACGAGTCGCTCGCCGGCGCGCAGCAGGTTTCGGGCAGTTACCGGGTGAGCGGATGGCCGACCTTCTATGTGATCGGCAAAGACGGGAAGATCGTCTGGGGATCTCGGGGTCTGGCGACTCCCCCGGGCGGAACGAACGATCAGGAAGTGGTGCTGGACTACCTGGAAAGCAACCTGACGCAGGCGGTGGAAAAGGCGCTCAAGTAAGCGATGTTCTTTCCCGGTTGGTTGCTGTACATTGGAGCGAATGAGCGAGCGAACCATCGAGCGTCGGTTTGTGGCAGTGAGCGCGGACACGGCGCGGCTCATGGGTGTTGATTTCATTCCGCTGGGCCGCCGCGGAGCCGCCGATGCGCCGGCGGCAACCGTTGAGATCGAAGCCAAGCCGCAGATCGGCGACGCACCGGGGAAGACGACTGAGCCGGATGCGGTGCGCGGCAATTCGCGAGGCCGGGATCGGGAGCGCTCGGTCAAACTGCTCGATGAACTCCGGGCGAGATACGAGGCGGACGCGCCGCACCAGCACTTTGTGACGGATCATCACTCGATCGTGTTCGGTGAGGGGGATCCGTGCGCGCGGCTGATGTTCATCGGCGAGGCGCCGGGTGCCGAAGAGGACAAGACGGGTCGGCCCTTTGTGGGCAAGGCGGGACAGTTGCTGGACAAGATGATCGTCGCGATGGGATTGAAGCGCGACGATGTGTACATCTGCAACGTGCTGAAGACCCGCCCGCCGGGCAACGCGACGCCGACCGGGCGGGAAGCAGAATTGTGCAAGCCGTACCTGATCGATCAGGTCCGAATTGTGAATCCGGAGGTGATCGTGACGCTGGGATTGCCGGCGTCAAAGACGGTCCTGGCGACCGAGGCATCGATGGGGAGTTTGCGCGGGAAGTTCGCGAAGGTGAGGTTCTTGGCGGGGCAGGGGCTGCTGCCTGCGGCAAAGGAGCTGCACGCCGGGGGGCTCGAAATTCCCGTGATGCCCACGTATCACCCGGCGTACCTGCTTCGGGACTACACCCCGGAGAACCGGAAAAAGGTCTGGTCGGACCTGTTGCAAGTCGTGAAATTTCTGGGGCTTACACCCCGTGCGGCGGGGGCGTAGATCGGCCGGGAATCGGCCGGTTTTGGACCGGGCCAGTTGAGGTGGGGCCGGCTCCTGGGGGATCCGATGCTCCATCTGTAAGCGGTGACAAAAAAAGTCAGAGAGAATCCTGAACCGGGTGCGGAACCTTGCGTATCGGAAACCGCCCTGTCGCACCGGCCGAGTTTTTGGGCTTGGCGGCGGGGAACAAGTGACCCCCACGAGACCCGGCGCTCGAGCGTTTGCCCGCAGCGCCGGGGCTTTTTTTTTGGCTTGCGAATTACTTGGGTTCGGGCTTGGGCTCTGGCGGCTTGGGATCGCTTACCGAACGCTGACCCTCGAAATCGAGTTTGGTTTCGGCGGGAAGTCTGGTGAGTTTCGTGATGATGATGCGCTCCTCGGGGAGCGTCGCTTCCCAGTCCATCTCGAGGATGACTTCGACCTTGTCGCCCTGCTTCAGGCCTTCGTACGAAACGCCGGGACCCTTGGAGAAGCCCATCGTCATGGGCTTCATGCCGGGCTTGCCCTGTGAATCGGTGCCGACCTTGCCCTCTTTGTTTGCAAAGTTGGCGATTCGCTCGTGGTGCAATCGGAGCACGCTGCTTTCGATGCCGGGGAGGGTTTCGATTTCTGCGCGCACGGTGTAGGTGGGTCTCGCCGGCGCGGGTGCCGGAGCCGGTGTTTCAACGGGCGCGGCAGCAACAGGTGTTTCCGTCGGCTTGACGGGCTCGGGGGCGGGCGGCGCGGGTTCCTGCGTTACCGGTTTGGGCGCCGGTTGAGGCTTGGCTTCTTCGCCGCAGGAGATCAGAATGAGCGATGAGGTGAGGATGGAGAAAGGGAGGAGTTTCATTGTGGGTGTCCGAGAGGCGAGCGACACGGTGAAGAGTCATTGGGAAATCGCGGGCCGACTTTGGGAACAAGCGCCAGCGCTGTGCTCGAGCGCGAAATGAACCGGCCCCAGCCCCCTCCCACAGGGAGGGGGTTCCCGCATAGCGCTTACCGGCTTCTGGAACTTTCGGTTCGCGGGGGTTCGCGGAACGAAAAACAAACGACCGCCCGTTCGGGGCGGTCGCGTTTGATTCGTGGGATGAAGCGAGGCTCAGCCGGCCTTGATCTGGATGAAGCGGCTGACCGAGGCGATATCGGGGGCGAGGTCGAGGGTGTAGACCATCTTCCAGGCAGCACCCTTTTCGACGCGGACGACGCGGGCGGCGGTCTCGCGGCTGACCCAATCGCGGTTGCCGCGGTTGTAGATGGTCATGCGCTGGCGACGCTTGGTCTGGGCGCGCCCCAAAGCGCGGCGGTTGTCGGGATCGCGACGCATGAGGCGCTCGATCGTGGAGATCGCGCCGGTAGCCTTGGGCATGGCGCTGACGGTGCAGACGACATTGGTGCCAGCCTTGAAGGCGTGAATAGTGGCGGGGGATGACTTGGCAGAAGCAGTGGCCATAAGAAACCTCGTGAAATTGCCGCCGGAGGGCGGGGCGCTCCGTGCAGGGTCGGGATATTAGGCGCGAGCCGGGGCGATTTTGCGGCGGTGGGGTGGTGAATAGGGACTCGGTGCGAGGTGTGCGTTCCTAGAGTTGCGCATGACCACTGAAAATCCCGGCCAGAACCCAACCGGCGGCCCTGCTGGCCAGCCCAAAATGCCCCCGTTTCACCCGGAGTGGGCGCACCACAGCAAGCCGAAGATTCGCGCGCTGCGCGGGTTTGCGGCGCAGGTGGGAGATCAGCAGGCGCTGGGGCTCGCGGACGCCAAGCAGATTACGGATCGGATCGTGATCACGGCGCCGGCGATGCAGGTGGTGCTGCCCCTGATGAACGGGGAGCGATCGGTGGATCAGATCTGCGCGGAAGTTGGGCGCGGGTTGACACCGGAGATCATGGGCCAGTTTGTGGTGCAGTTGGACGAGTCGGGCCTGCTCTTTGGTCCGAAGTTCGACGAGATCATGACGAAGATGAAGACGGAATTTGATTCGTCTCCGATTCTGCCCCCGGCGACGACGGCGACGTTTGTCGATGCTCTGGTGATGCAGGAAGTGGCGAAGGAGATGAACCTGCCGGCGAAGCCCCCGGAGGATCAGGCGGAGGCGCAGAAACTTCAGAGGCAGGTGCAGGAGCGTGCCGCGGCGTTGCCGGAGGCGCGGAAGGATGAGATCGGCGGGACGAAACTGCGGGAGATTTTCGACGCGTGGATCGACAAGGCGCTCGAGAACGCGGACAAGCCGAGTTTCGACCAGTTGCCCAAGGGCCTGGTCGCGCCGCACATTGATTATGCGCGCGGGTGGATCAACTACGCGAGCGTGTGGGGCCGGATGCGGGTGACGGATCGCCCCGATCGCATCGTCGTGCTGGGCACGAATCACTTCGGCGACTCGACGGGCGTGTGCGGATGCGACAAGGGGTATCGCACCGTGCTCGGAACGTGCGAACTTGACGAGAAGTTGCTGGCGACGCTGAAGGAGAAGCTGGGCGCTGCGAACACGGAGTTGCTTTTCCAAAACCGCTACGACCACGAGCGCGAGCACTCGGTGGAATTGCAGATCCCGTGGATTCAGCACTGCGTCGGGCGGGACGAGGCGGGGAATTTCCCCAAGGTGTTCGCGGCCCTGGTGCACGATCCGGCGGTGAACAACGGCGAGAGTTACGACGGCAAGGGGCTTGCGCTCCAGCCGTTTGTGGATGCGCTGCGGGCGACGCTCTCCTCGCTGCCGGGCAAGACGCTGGTGGTGAGCAGTGCGGACCTGTCGCACGTGGGCCCGGCCTTTGGCGATCAGCAGGGGCCGGCCGGCGACACGCCCGAAGCGGCCGAGTTCCGCAACAAGACGTTCGCGCACGACAAGGAGATGCTGGAGATCTTCCGGACGGTGCGGCCGGACGATCTGGTCGCGTCGATGGCGTGGCAGCAGAACCCGACGCGCTGGTGCTCGACGGGAAATCTGGTCGCGGCGATGAAGACCGTTCAGCCCGAGCGCGTGGAGATGCTGAACTACTCCGCGGCTGTTGATAACAGCGGCGCGGGCATGGTGAGCAGCATCTCGGCGGCGATGTTCTGAAGAGGGATTTACCACAGAGACGCAGAGGCGCAGAGAAGAAATAAAAGAGAATTGGGAAAAGAGTGAACGGCGTTCAGATTTTGCATCGAGCGCTCCTGTCTTCCCTCTGTGTCTCTGTGCCTCGGTGGCGAGATTGATTCCGGAGACGATCGATGACGCAGGAAGTTTCGAAGAAGCCGATGGACGCGATCATGGCGTTGTGCAAACGCCGCGGGTTTATCTATCAGGCGTCGGAGATTTACGGCGGCATCAACGGCTTCTGGGATTACGGCCCGATGGGCGCGCAACTCAAGAAGAATCTGCGCGACGCGTGGTGGCAGGACATGATCCTGCGGCCGTGCTGGGGGCGCAACGGGCCGAACGGCAAGCCGGTGCGGAACGTGGGGCTGGAGACGTGCATCATCCAGCATCCCAAGGTGTGGGAGGCGAGCGGGCACGTCGGCGGGTTCAACGATCCGATGGTGGATGACAAGGAAACGAAGGGACGCTACCGCTACGACCACGTGATGGTGTACGTGCCGGAGAGCGGCGAAGCTGGTGACAAGCCGGTTTTTGCGTACGTTGGAGACCAGCCGAGCGAAGCAAAGCAGAAGAAAAAAGCGGAGAAGACGTTCGGCGCGATCAAGAGCGTCGCCCTTTCAACATTGCCTCAGCCGTGGACGCGCGTGATCGGGCCGGATGCGGAGAAGCCCGGCACGCTCACCGAGCCGCGCATGTTCAACCTGATGTTCGACACGATTCCCGGCGCGATCCGGGATGAGGCGAACAAGGCGTACTTGCGGCCCGAAACCGCGCAGGGCGTGTTTGTGCAGTTCAAGAATGTGGTCGATACGACGCGCGTCAAAATTCCCTTCGGCATTGGCAACACGGGGCGGAGTTTCCGCAACGAAGTGACGCCCCGGAATTTCACGTTCCGCTCGCGCGAGTTCGAGCAGGCCGAACTCGAGTTCTTCTGCCACCCGGACGAGTCGCTCGACTGGTACAAGTTCTGGCGCGACTTCCGCATGGAGTGGTGGAAGCAGATCGGCCTCGCGGGAGAGAACCTGATCCTGCGAGAGCACGAGAAGGATGAACTCTCGCACTATTCGCAGGGCACGAGCGACGTCGAATACCGCTTCCCGTTCACGGCGCCCGGGTTCGGCGAACTCGAAGGCATCGCGCACCGGGGCAATTACGACCTGACGCAGCACCAGAAGGTCAGCGGAGCGAAGCTCGATTTCTTCGATACAGAGCGGGGGGAGACACTTCCCAACGGAGGCAAGAAGGGCGAGCGCTACATTCCGCACTGCATCGAACCCGCGGCGGGCCTTGATCGCGGCGCGCTCGCGCTCATCTGCGAGGGGTACACGCGTGACGATTCACGCGCCAGCCCGGAATTCCTCAAGCTGCATCCGCGCATCGCGCCCGTCAAGGCGGCGGTCTTTCCGCTGGTCGCCAAGGACGGGATGCCGGAAGTCGCGGAAAAGCTGCACGCGGAACTTTCGGACAAGTTCTGGAAACTTGGCGGTATCGAAATGGACGAGAAGCAGTCGATCGGCAAGCGCTACGCCCGCATGGACGAGATCGGCACGCCTTACTGCATCACGATCGACGGAGAAACGCTGACGGCGCAGACCGTGACCGTGCGCGAGCGGGACACGGCGACGCAGCAGAAGGTGAGCCTTGACAAGGTTGCGGCATTCTTAAGCGAGAAGCTCGGGGTGTAGTTGCATCATCGGCGCGGATCATTTCGGTTTTTCGTTGCACCTGCGATGGTGGTCATAGCCACGATTTCGTTTGCATTGGATGGGTGTTCAGATTCACATCCTGCGGAAAAGAAGACCGCTCCTCAAGCCGTGAATATTTCTGGACAGAGCACTCCGGCAACAACAACCGCGACGAGACAGACTTCAGACCAAACCGCTGCTCCGGCGGAACGAAAAACGAGTCCGCAAAGCGAACGGACGGACGATGGGTTTCCTTCAGGACGAGCATCGGCAGAAGGCGTGGCGGCGGATCTAGCCAGAGCGTTTATTGCAAACGATTCCAAACTTTTCGTCTCCACGTGCATGAGCTCGAGTTTCTCCAAGAACGAGGAATATGCGAAGTTCATTGGGATGGCGCAAGAGGACATGGACGCGATAACGCGAGGAGATAAACCCGTGCCGCCGGGACCTGTTCGCATCAAGCGAGTGTTCGAGGCGCGTCATCTGACCAAGGAAGGACCGGCGTCGTACGCGTACGCCGCACACAATCTGCAGGATGTCATGTTTGTCGATGTCGAAGCGGAACTTGCGGATCACAGTGTGTTTTTGAACCGCACACTCGTCCTCCAGATTCCTGACAAATCCTGGCGAGTCATGCCGCGTCCCGACCTGTTTCCGTTGCTCAGTATTGGGCTTAACGACGAGGCGGCCTCGACACAGGAATGGAAGCGATGAGGCAATCCGCTTCGGGTTTCCGGAAAGAGGCGGCTTCGTAAGGCGTTCTGATCATGTTCGTGGGCGTGAGCTTGTTTTGAATTCGATCGCATCTCCAGTTCTCGTGCTTCTTCCCGGGCTTGGCGCCGACAGCCGGCTCTTCGATCCGCAACGCGGCGACTTTCCCGATCTCATCTCGCCTGCTTGGCTTGAACCGGCATCGGGCGAATCGCTTGCGAGTTACGCCGGTCGCATGGCGGAGCGGGTTCGTGCGTCGCTTCCTGCCGGCGATCGTCCTCTCATCCTCGGCGGGGTCTCGTTCGGAGGGATGCTCGCGGCGCAGATGACGCCGCTGCTCAGGCCCGATGCGGTGGTACTGATCGGCAGCGCGCTGCGACCAAAGGAGATCGCGTTTTCCCTGAAGGTCATGGCGATGGCGGGGCGATGGATGCCGGCCCCGGCGGGGGAGAGCGCGAAGTTCATGGGGCGGGCGTTCATCCGGCGGCTCGGGCCGATGAAGCGCGAGCACCGACGTTTTCTGGAATCCATGATCGATGCCGTGCCGTTTTCGTTCCTGCGGTGGGCGGGCGAGGCGATCTTTGGTTGGGAGGGCGTTGCGATTGTCGAGCCCAAGTTGGTTCGCCTGCACGGGGAAATGGACCGGATCATCCCGTTTCCCAAGTCTGGGCTTGTGCACGCGATCCGCGGCGCCGGGCACGTCCCCAACGTGTCTCACGCGGTAGAGGTGAACACGCATCTTCGGGCGGTCGTCCGCAATCTGTGAGTATCCTGCCGCGGGAGGAATTCCATGCGCTTCTCGCTTTCCGAAGCGGTTCCGATTCTCGAACGCACGCCCCGCACGGTTCGTGCTTTGCTGCAGTTCCTTCCCGAAGCCTGGACGCACCGGAACTACGGATCGAACCCCGACGGATCGGCGACGTGGGCGGCGCACGAGATCGTGGCGCACCTGATTTTTGCGGATCAGACGGATTGGCTGCCTCGGGCCAAGCACATCCTGGAGTTCGGCGATTCGCGGCCGTTCGAGCCGTTCGACCGGCACGGTCATCACTCGCTGATGAACGGCAAGCCGCTGCACCGTTTGCTCGATGAGTTTGAGCAGACGAGGCGGGAGTCGCTTTCCGGCCTGCACGCGCTCCGGCTCACCGATGCGGATCTGGATCGCGCCGGGATGCATCCCGCGCTCGGCGCGGCGACGATGCGAAACCTGCTCGCGATGTGGGTCGTGCATGATCTGAACCACCTTGCGCAGATGAGCAAGGCGATGGCGTATCAGTACAAGTCCGAGGTCGGTCCGTGGGAGGCGTACGCGTCGATTCTGTCGCCCCCGGCGCCGCGTTGAGGCGAAATTGCGGCACCAAAGAAAAAGGCCCGGCGCGATGCCGGGCCTTGAACGTGGAAGGGCGTGAGGAATCAGCGGGCCACGACGTAAGCGGCATCGAGGGTCTTCTCGATCCGCGTGCGCGCGTCTTCAAGGTGCGCCTTGGTGTAGGCATCGGGCGAGGCCTTGAGTCCGGCCTCGGCAAGGGCGTCCACGCGCTTCAGTTCGGCCCGGGCAAGGGTTGAGATTGCACGGAGCGAAGCGCTGCCGGAATCCTTCAGAAGGGCCAACGTTACCAGCCGCTCGAGGTGTTCACGCTGCAGATTGCGCCGCAGAGACGAGGTCATAGCGTTCGCGCCGGAAGGCGCGGTCGGGCTTGCGTACTCCCGCCAGACGTTGTCGGTGACCACGCGAACAACCTCGACCATGGTGATCGGATTGTCGGTGCCGGCGGTGCGGAACTCGTTGTCGTAGAGACGGCGGAGACGCGTGCTGTTCATGAGCATCGTGAGCGCGAACGACTGGGCCCCGCCGATGGTGTCGTGGATCGTGAAGTTCGCGTCCTGCACGATCTCACCCACGGCGTCGGGATCGAAGTAGTACTCCTTGTTGAAGTGCCGGATGAGGTCGGGCGTGAGGCCGTAGGCACTGTCTTCGAACGCGTTGGCCATGATCAGATTGAGCGCCCGGCGCTGCTTTTCCGCCGGGACATCTTCGATCGGTGCGCGGTTGCCGGGGTCGCCCTTGGCGTCGTTGTTCAGATACGAGCCGCCCACCCAGCGCGAGGCGATCGAGAGCATCTGCAAGTGCGTGCCGAGCAGCGCGTTGTAGCGACGGCGGGCGTAGGCCCAGGACTCTCCGTCCTTGACGACCTTGTCGAGCAACTTGGAGCGGACATCCTGCACGAGGGCGAGCCGGCTTTCGGCGAACGCAAGGTTGTCCGAGCCGAGATCCCACGTGTTGTTTCGCGGATCCGCGTCGAATGAGATCGCGGCCTGAGACTGGAAGACTAGGTCCGGCTCGCCGGCGCGCTTCGCGAGTTCGGCCAACTTGTCTTCCGGGCCGTAGCCGTAGGCGATCACCCACTTGTCGTACGGGCCGACGGTCGGGGTCGCGTAGGGGCCTTGCACATCGCCCAGTTTGTAATTGATGTTCGCCGCGGCGTAGTCCATCACCGAGCCGGTTGTGGGGCCGGTGAATCCCGCCGTGTTGATGTCCTTAAGCGAGCGGATGCTGCTGGCGATCATGTTGTGCTGAAGGCCGAGGCAATGGCCGACCTCGTGTGCCGCGATGTAGCGGATCATCTGGCCGACGAACTCTTCGGGAAGGTCATCAAGAAGGTCCGGAGAATTGGGTTTCGCGGCGTCCGCGGCGAACGCGGCATCGGCGAGCGAGAGATCGAGAGAGAGGAGTGACCCGATCTGGCACATGCCGCCGTTCATGGTGGATTGCGCCCACGCAGCGGTTCGGCTGAGCGGGGCGGGTGCGGGAGACATCGCCTTGAGAGCACGCTCTTTCAGCGTTGCCTCGCGCTGCTCGGCGCTGACCATGCGGAGGCGCGGATCCCAAGTGGGGTGTTCTTCGAGCCACGAGAGCGTTTCGGGGCCGAACGCGTGCTCGGCGAGCGCGGGAGAGAAGTTTTCGAGCATGCTGCGGACCGAGCGGGTCAGGCCCTGGTGCCACACGACATCGGCATCGAGAATCTCGCCCGTGAGGGGATTGGTGCGGCTCGGGCCGATGGCGTAGGTCTGATCGCTCGCGCTCCAGCAGAAGAAGTTGTAGCGGGAATCTTCTGGATCCTTCTCCATATTCGCACCGGTCGCGGCATCCTGCTGATAGACCACGACGGCGTTGTCGATGCCGACCTCGGCAAAGGCCTGATTCCACATCAGAATGCCCTCGCGGACGTAACGACGGAACCGTACCGGCGTGGTGTTCTCGATGTACCAGACGATTGGCTGCTTGGGAGGGCTGAGCTTGAGGTTCGGATCGGCCTTTTCGAGGCTCCAGTGATTGATGTAGCGGTCCGTCACTTCGCGATTGGCTGTCTTGGCGAAGTCCTGGTGCCAGCTGTAGAAGTACCCGAACTTTGAATCGGCCTTGCGGGGTTTGAACCCCGGCGTCCCGGTGAGTTCACCGAAGGAGTAGGCGAACCGGACAAGTTGTCCATCGGGCTTTGGGGCCTGGAACTCGATCACGATGTTCTTCGGAAAGGCTTTGGCCTTGGTGAGCTTGGACAGCGCGGGGTTTACGGTCGGGAGGTCCGGCCCGTAGCCTCCGAAGGCCGAACCGCCGAAGAATTTTGCGACGTCTTTGGTCGCCATGGTCCCAAGGTCGATCACGGGACGGTTTTGCGGCGCCATGGCGACGATCGGGACGGCGGTGATGACGCGCCCGGTGAAGAGTTGTTCGATCGAGTCTTTGGCCTGCTTGTCGCCGGCGGTTTGGACGCTGAAATCGGGCGCCACCAGAGCCAGTTGTTTGTCGAATCGCTCCCACTTTGCATAGTGCGTCGGACCCATGACGCCGGCCTGCGGATCGCCGCCGGTGACGGTGCAGGCGATCATGAGCAATTGCTGATCGAAGTTGGCGGGAAGCACCGCCAGCAGTTTGGCGGTCTTTTCGTCGCGATAGAGGTCGTACAGCGGCGCCGAGCCGTCGGTGACGGAGACAACCTTCGTCAGCCCCTCGGTGACCTTCTCAAACGGAGGGAATTCGGGCGCCTTGGCGGGAGCACCCGGCGCGGCATCGGGAGCGGGCAACTGAGGAGCGGGGGAAGGACCCGGAGGTTGAGCCGGCTGGGCGAAGGCTGAACCTGCGGTGAGCAGAAGGCAGAGCGCGGGAGCTCGAAGCGTAACGATTGGAGCATGTTTCATGTGTTGTGCCTCGTGTGCGGAGAATTGGTGGCCGCGAGCACTCTACAAGCCTCGATTCCGAAAGTTGCGACGGAACGAGGGGCCGAGGGACTGACGAATTGAGCGCGGAAACGGCGGATCGCAAAGGCGATCCGGTTGAGCGCTGGAATGCGCGGCGCCCATGCTGTGGAAAAGAAGGGTTTTATTCGGTACAATTGTGTGTTGGTGAGCGCTCGATCAAGCAAAGTGCAGCATTGATCGCAGTCATCTGTAGGAAAGGGATGGGACCAACCGGATTTCGCGGAAGCGAAGAGGTGGTGAATCCCAGAAAGCACGGGATGAGATCTTGTGGGCGGCGGGTGCGTATTCGGCCGCGGGGTTGCAGAGTCTCGATTGGTGTCAGGGACAGTTTTCGGCTTGTTCGAGCGGCGTGGGAGCGGGCGGCAAGTCGGCGAGGAGCGTGTTCGCGTGTGGAAATGGATCCTTGGGACTCTGGTGGTGATTGCCGCGATCGTGATCGGCGGCGCGTTCTGGCTGGTGAAGTCGGGCAAATTGGACGCGATCCGACAGAGTTTCGATCCCTCGTCGAAGGCGACGTACGTGAAACTGGAAACCGTCAAGCGGGGCGACCTGGTGCGGGTGGTCAGCGCGCCGGGTGTGATCGAGCCCAGGCAGAAGGTGGATATTTCGGCGCAGGTTTCGGCGCGGATCATCGCGATGCCGTACCGGGAAGGCAAGCGGGTCAAGCAGGGCGACGTGGTTGTGCGTCTGGACGCGGACGATTTGAAGGCATCGCTCGAGTCGGCGACGGCCTCGCTTCTGAGCGAGGAGGCGCGGCTGGCGGGTGCGCAGGCGTCCATGCAGAACATGACGCAGGAACTGGGGCGCAAGCGGGAGCTGTGGGCGAGCAAGGACATTTCCAAGGCGGAGCTGGACACGGCGGAGGCGGAGTACAGCCGCGCCGAGAGCCAGTACAACCAGGTGGTGCACTCGATCGCGATCGCGAAAGCGAACATTGATCGGGCGAAGAAGAATCTGAGTTACACGGTCATTACGGCGCCGTTTGATGGCGTGGTGACGAGCGCGGCGGCGCAGGTCGGCGAACTGGTGGTGGTGGGCACGCTGAACAACGCGGGTTCGGTGATCATGCAGTTGGCGGACCTCAACAGCATGATCGTGAAGGCAAAGGTGGATGAGACAAACATCGCGCCGGTGAAGATCGGGCAGCGGGCAAAGGTGTACATCAACGCGTTCCCGAACCGGACGTTCGGCGGCGTGGTGGAGACGATTCAGCCGCTGCGCGTGGTGGACCGGGACGGGACCGCGTATTTCCAGACCGAGATCAAGCTGGAAGTTCCGGATGATGTTTCGGTTTACTCGGGCATGACGGCGAACGCCGACATCGAAGTGGAGACGTTCAGCGATGTGATCAAGGTGCCGAGCCAGGCGGTGGTGGAACGGCTGGTGGAAGAATTGCCGAGCAATGCGCTGCGCGACGGGACGCTGGTGGACAGGAACAAGAAGTGGACGCGTGTGGTGTACCTGTACGAGAACGAGAAGGCGGTGGTGCAGCCGGTGCTCGTGGGGCCGAGCGATCTGACAGATACGGTCATTCTGAAGGGGTTGGAGGACGGAAAGAAGGTCATTGCGGGGCCGTTCAAAGTGCTGGTGAGCCTGAAAGCGGATCAGAAACTGACGGACAAGGAAGAGCGTCCTGCGGGAAAGGCCCCTGTTGGTGAGGTTCGCACCACCAGCGCCAACACCGAAAAGAACGAGAGCGCAGCCGCCAGCGACGCGAAGAAGGACGAAAAGAAGGAACAGAAGCCCGCCGAAGCGGCCGGAAAGACCGAGAAGCCGGCGTCGTCGCAGGCGAATGCGCCGGCGGGCGGGCGCTAGCGCCCCCGTGCTCTGGAAAGCGAATCTCCATGCTCGCCATCAAGATCCGCAAACTCGAGAAGACCTATCGCATCGGCACGGAGAAGGTGCACGCTTTGCGCGGCGTGGACCTCGACATCGATCGCAACGAGTTTGTCGCGATCATGGGCGCGTCGGGATCTGGCAAGTCCACGCTGATGAACATCCTGGGGTGCCTGGATCGACCGACGAAGGGGCAGTATGAGCTTGCGGGCAAGCCGACGCACAAGATGAACGCGGCCCAGCTGGCGAAGGTGCGGAACGAGGAGATCGGTTTCGTCTTTCAGAGTTTCGAATTGCTCAACCGCGCGAACGCGGTGGCGAACGTGATGCTTCCCCTGCTCTATTCCACGAAGCACTGGTGGGGCGCCCGCGCGATGGCGAAGCAGACGCTCGAGCGAGTGGGGCTGGGCAATCGCATGGGCCACAAGCCGAATCAGATGTCGGGCGGTCAGCGCCAGCGTGTGGCGGTCGCTCGGGCGCTGGTGACCAGACCGAGCATTCTGCTGGCGGACGAGCCGACGGGTAACCTCGATAGCAAGACGAGCGAGGAGATCATCGATCTTTTCAAGCAATTGCACGCCGAAGGACAGACGATCGTGATCGTGACGCACGAAGAGGACATTGCGGGGCATGCCAAGCGAATCATCCGTCTTCGCGACGGCAGGATCGTGTCGGATCATCCGACTGATCAGGATCCGATCCACCAGGACTATCTGCAGTCGGCGGCGGACTACGCCGTGCGTGCCGCGGCGGCTGTTCCGGGTTCACAAGGCGACAGGTCGAATTCGATCGGAGCGGGAGCCTGACCCATGTTCATTTTCC
Organism: Phycisphaeraceae bacterium; assembly: GCA_019636565.1. Classification (GTDB taxonomy): domain Bacteria; phylum Planctomycetota; class Phycisphaerae; order Phycisphaerales; family UBA1924; genus JAFEBO01. The sequence continues at coordinate 70,920 of JAHBXG010000001.1, read as the reverse complement.
GGCTGCTCTTTCAGACCGTGCTCATCGCTCTCGCCCAGATCTGGACGAACAAGGTGCGTGCGCTGCTGACGACGCTGGGGATCGTGATCGGCGTGGCGGCGGTTGTCTCGATCATCGCGGCGACGAAGGGCATGGAAAAGTTCGTGCTTGATCAGTTCGCCACGCTGGGCGCGAACAAGGTGTGGATTTTTCCGCGGATGCCCGACGGCCGGCGTGACAAGTACAACTGGCGCCAGATCCGCATCAGCACCAAGCAGGTAGATGGGATGCTGGCGGCATCTCCGTCGCTGGCGAGGCTCTCGCCGGTTATGAATTTCACAGGGCCGGTGCAGGCGGGCGACAAGGTCAAGGATCTTGTCACCATTACCGGTATTCGACCGGACTGGCATGAGATCGAGTCTCGCTACGTCACCGTGGGCCGCCCGTTCACGCGGACCGACGAAGAAGGCAAATTGCAGGTGTGCCTGATCAACGACAAGGGCGTTGCGGAATTGAATCTGAACGCCGACCCGACGGGTACGGTGATTCTGGTGGCGGGTCGCCGGTTCAAGATTGTGGGAGTGGTAGAAACCAAGGCAGTGAGCCCGATGTTCGGGGGTGACGAGGCGCAAACGGAGATCTACATTCCGTTTGCGACGGGCGAGATGATGAGACCGGAACCCCGGATGTACGTGATTGCGCAGAGCCGCGGGCCGGAGTTGTCGGAAGATGTGAAAGCCGAGGTCTCGATGTACATGAGACGAGTGCGGCAAATTCAGCCGGGCGACCCGAACACGTTCGGGGTGGAGGCAATTGACTCGGCGATCGAGCAGTTCAAGAAGATCGCGACATTCCTTCAGATCTTTGCGGCGGGCATTGTGGCGATCTCGCTGGTGGTGGGCGGCATCGGGATCATGAACATCATGCTGGTTTCGGTGAGCGAACGGACCCGTGAGATCGGGTTGCGAAAGGCGGTGGGGGCCAAACCGAGCGTGATTCTGACGCAGTTCCTGGTTGAGGCGGTGACACTCTGCCTGATCGGCGGCGCGATCGGGCTGGGGATTGGTCAGGGATTGGTATTCATTCTTCGTGCGGTGCCCCAGTTGTCACTGGATGGTGCGGTCATACCCGGATGGGCGATCGGGCTTTCGGTAGGCTTCTGCGCCGCAACTGGTCTTGTCTTTGGCATGTTCCCGGCGATCAAGGCGTCGCGTCTGGATCCAATCGAGGCATTGCGACATGAATAAGCCGGCTCGCGCACGAGGCGCGTTCTCCTGTTCCCGGGCGTGGGTGTCGGTGGCAGCGCGGGCGCTTGCGCTGGGAAGCGTCGGTGCGGTGCTGTGCGCTTGCGAAGGAAACCCGTTTGCCAGTGAACCGGGCGACTTCGGTCGCGAGGTCGCACTCGATCGGCTCCGCCGCATCGACACGGCGAACCTGAATCGATTTGCCAAGGCCGACCCGCACATTCCGGTCGATGCCGCGGGCATGGTGGACAAGGAAGCGATCGAACGCGCGCGCAAGCGATTCGAGGGGATCAAGACGTACGACCTGACGATCGAAGAGGCCCGCGCGAGCACGCTGGCCAACAACCTGGATTTGCAGATCGCGCTGCTCGATCCGGCGATCGCACGAGAGACCGTGAGCCAGGAGGAAGCGCGATTCGAGAGCGCCTTCACGCTGCGGTCGCTCTGGAGCGAGAGCAATCAGCCCACGGGGCTCGATCTTCCGTTTCCCGAGCGGAGCTATACGGGCAGGCGATTGATCGAACCGGGCGTGACGATTCCAACGCGCACCGGTGAAACGGTCAATGTTTCGTTCCTGCCGCAGCGATTGGATACCAACCCCAGCGGCGGTGCGTTTGATCCGCAGTACACCAGCGATCTGGCGTTTTCCATCAGCCAACCGCTGCTGCGCAACGCGGGGCGGCGTGCGAACACGGCCGCGTTGCGGGTTGCCAACTACAACCGGCAGGCAGCGGAAGCGACGACAAAGCTGGAGGCGATCCGACAGCTCGCCGCGATCGACCGGTCGTACTGGCGGCTTTATCAGGCCAAGAAGAATCTCGAAGTGGCGCAGCAGCAGTATGAACTCGCGTCGGCGCAGCTGGATACCGCGCAACGCAAGGTGAATGCGGGCTCGGTCGCGGAAATCGAGGTGATACGGTCGCAGGCGGGAGTGTCGGACCGGCTGGATGTCATCATCCGGGCGCAGAACAACGTACTGACGCAGCAGCGCGAATTAAAGCGGGTCATGAACATGCCGGGGCTTGACGTCGGGTCAGCGACGCTGGTGTCGCCTTCGACTCCTCCCGACCTCATCTTGTACGAGTTCGATCGAGCCGAACTGACGAAGTTCGCCGTGGCGACCCGGATGGAAATGCTGGAGTTGGAATTGAGGCTCGCGGCCGATGCCGCCAATATCGATTTCCAGCAGAATCAGGCGCTTCCTCTACTCTCGCTGGACTACACCTACAACGTGAACGGATTGGGCGGTGTGCGGGGCACTGCTTTTCAGAACATGGTGTCGTTCGAGCACGCGGACTGGTCGGTGGGCTTGTCGGCTCAGATTCCGATCGGTAACGAGGGGGCAAGGTCCGCGGTGCGGCGGGCGATTCTTTCGCGCTTGCAGCGATTGAGCACGCGAGATGCGCGCGAACTGGCGATTCGGCAGGAAGTCCTGAACGCGATCGATTCGATCGAAGCCTCGTGGCAGCGGGTGATCGCGGCCCGCCAATCGGTGATTCTCAACACCCGCGCACTCCAGGCAGAGCAGCGTCAGTTCGCCGTCGGGGCGAGCACCAGCGTTTTCGTGCTCGATGCGACCACCAGGCTGGCCGAAGCGCAGTTCAGCGAGATCTCGGCGATCACCGACTACGAGATCTCTCAGGTTGATCTTGCCTTCGCAACCGGAACGCTGCTCGGGCAGTCGCGCGTGGACCTGACGATTCCCGGCCGGCCGGATCCGGATCAGCCCGCGCCCCGCGAGGAAGTCGAGAGTTCCGGCCCCGCACCTTATTTGCCGGGTCCCGGCGTGCTGGAGATCTTCCGGAAGGGGCGCCCGAAGTCGGAAGAGAGCGCACCGGTTCTGCCGGCGCCGACCGAGCAACCGGCCCCGGCTGATCCGAATGCTCCCGTGGATCCGGGCAAAATGGTTCCTGATCCGGTTCAGCCCGCGCCGACGAATTATGGCGGCGGCAAATGAGAATGCCGACCCCATGCCGCCGACGGTGCGGCACCGGGGAATCAGTCGCAGGCAAAGGCGTTGTACGCGGCAGCGAAGACTGAGAAATCCTGATCGTCCACGACACCATCGGCGTTGAAATCCGCAGGGCAATCGATGGATTGCCCCGGATCGTCGCAGACGAGCAGGTTGTACGACGATGCAAAGAGCACGAAGTCCGCATCCTCCACGATTCGATCGGCGTTCAGGTCCGGGAGGCACGCCGCGTTGGGCGACAGCGTGATGATGGAATCGAGGACAAACGGTCCGGCGAAGCGTTGCGTGCGCTGGGCAATAGTGCCGCGGCGTGGCCAGACGATTTCGATGGATGAGACTTGCGTGTTCTGCCCGAGACCGAAGTGCGCTCTAGGGTCTTCGGTGGCACTGAAACTCGAGCCCGCAACGATTTCGCGCACTTGTGTCTGACCGTTCGAAGTCAATCGGACAACCGTCCCGATCGCATCCGCGTTGACGCCGTTGCCACCCTCAAGTTTTACTTTGAGCCAATGACCGGCGCCCGCGACGGTGCCGGACTGGTTGTGATAGATACTGACAAAGCTCCCGGGGTTGATGGTGATGATGTCTTCGAATCCGTCGTTGTCGATGTCGATCCGTGCGCACTGCTGGCTTGCGAGTGCTGTAGTGTTCAGTGCGCTCCGTGCGTCGGTCCATGTTCCATTTCCGTTGTTCCGGACAAGAAAGTCCACGTTTGAACTGCTGTAAGAGCCGGCTTGGTAGTTGTCGAGGTTTCCGTCGTTGTCCGCATCGACGAAGGTAGTTCCCCAGCCGAAGAACGTGCGGAACGGCGTGACCTCGGTCAGCGTGCCTTGCCGGTTTTCGTAGTACGTGCCCACGGCGGCATCGGTAATTGCGAAGTCGATCCAGCCGTCGCGATTGAAATCGCCGGGCGCGATTCCCATCGGAGCGGGTCCAACGTGCCGGAATCCAGATGCGATGGTCGCGTTGGCGAGACGTCGCTGGCTGTTCCCGGCGTTCACATTTTGCAGCGTGAGGGGCACGGTGTTGTTGAAGAGAATGAGGCCGTCTTCCCAACCGTCGTGGTCATAGTCGGTCCAGACCTGCGCGTATGTGGTGCCGCCGAAGGTGGTCGCAGGAACGAGATCGTTGCGTTTGGAAAACGTGCCGTCGCCGTTGTTGCGGAGCAACAGCAAGGCCTTGCCGCTGTAGCCGCTGTTGGTGATGAGCAGATCTGCGAAGCCGTCATGATCGAAATCGACCGCTGAAGCGGAGCCGGGATTGGTCTCCGTTTGGCGGACACCGGAAGCGACGCTTAGATTCGTAAAGGTGCCGTTCCCGTTATTTCGGTAGAGCAGTCCGCCCGTCAGGCCGGTGCCGCCACCGAGTTGATAGATGTCGTTCCATCCGTCGTTGTTGTAATCGAACACCACGACGCCGCCCCAGCCACGTGCTGTTCCGTCGGCATCGTCGATTCCGCTGGAAGCCGTGACATCAACAAAGGATCGGCCGCCGGGCGCGGCAGCGTCGGGGATGTTGCGGAAGAGTCGATGCGGCAAGCCAACGTTGTCTGCGATGAACAGGTCGTACCAGCCATCGTTGTCATAGTCGATGACACCGAGCGAGCCCCGAAAGGCTCCGAGCGTGATCTCGTTTCGAGCAGCGCGATCAACAAAGGAGATTCCTCCGACTGACCGCTGCGCAACGCTCACCTCGCTCGCTGCCGCGAGCCCTGCGGCGGTCAAAAGCAGAAGTAAACCGATTCGGCTGGAGGGAGTCTTCAAGTGGCAGGCTCAAATTCTGGCCGTCGATACGAGGTTTCGGCCAGGACCGAGCAACCCGCGTGCCCACCGGGATTTCGGCGGACCAAATCTGGGATGCCCTTCGCTGTCGGGCGTGACTTCCGCGCCGGCTTCAGCGCCGGTCTCGGGCATTCTTCCGAACGCGGTCGGCCCGAATGGCACGGACCACTTCCGCGATCGTTGCAGAACGTATCCCGCGGGTCACGTTCGCTTCGCCGATCTCAAAGGCGAGGCTCCATTGCGCCGCGAGGGTACAAAGCCCGCTGAATAGCGAGCGCGATGGATCGTAGATATTGGTTGATTCAGACAGCACACCGTTGAGCTCCACTATCCGAAACCCGCGGCCTTCCGAAAAGGCTTGCGGGTCGGTGTACCGGATATCAAAGCGGCCAAAGAAGAATCCGTCAAAGCGCTGCGAGATAGCATCAATTGCTTCGGTCAGCTTCGGTGTGGCGAGGGCGGCGCCGTCGAGAAAGAGCGTGCCGCGGCAGTGATTCCCCGCAATTGAGAGAAGCACAGATTCTCCCCTCGCCGGCACGCGATCGGCGCTGCTTCCCAGCTGTTGCAGCAGCGAGCGCACCTGGAGGCGCAGTCTGGGATGCTTCCAGATGAGTGTGCGTATCGAGGACGCTCCGTCGCCGAGCACCGCTGGAAGGCGTTTGTCGGTGATGGAAAAGATGCGTCCTTTATTCTCGTCGGGGCGTCGCACGTAAAAGACGCCGGCTTCGTATGGGCCCGGGTGATACTCCTGAACGATGAGGCGGAGCGGATGCGAAGCGAGATAGGCCCCGGCCTCCTCGCGATTGCGGATGAGCGCAACATCGGTGCCCCGCTCGCCTACATCCGGCTTGAGCACGATGGGGAACTTCCACTGCCGCTCGGTCATGAGCGTGGCGAGGTCGCGCAGACGATCGGAGTCGCGATGTCCGAAGGAGCGGCCATCGGTCGATCGGGCTTTCAGAAGCGCGCTCGGAATAATTGCTTCGGCGGGGAGCCGCTGGAGGATGTCCCACTTCGACTCGCCGACCAGTCCCCCCAGGGGCATGCCCGGGTTCGCCGCCGTGAACACTGTGGCGCTGCGGTGGCGTAGCGCCAACCGAACAAAGTGGGGGACGAGCAACAGGTATATCGCCCAAGGCGACCAGAATTCCCAGCGAGTCAGGCGTGCCCATCGGACAAGGAGACAAAGAAGCAAGAGGTCGAACGCGGAAAGGTCCGTCGACGGAGAGGGTGAACCGAGCGACGAAGGGCTGGTGGAGATGGTGGTCAAGCGGTCACCGGATTCTGGAGCAGGGCGCGTTGGACTCGCTCGAGCGCGCGCGAATCCTGAGCGTCGGAGAGGGGCCGCGCTGCGGCCGGGTAGGCGGCCGGGCCCGAAGGAAGTGAGCGGTAGGTCATGCGAACCGAATCCCGCCGAACTTCGATAACGGTGCGGCTCACTGTCAGAGCGTCGCTACGAAACATGTCGACGCTGAGGTGGCGTCGATCGGCCCAGAAGTGGCGATGGAACGCGTCTTGTGCTTGGAATGGAGGCAGCGGCGACGACATGATCTGACAAAAGAGATCCCGGCGCGGCCACTTGACCAGGTGATCTCCCAAGCCCGAAGAAGTCGCGAGAAACGGACGATCCAGCGAGCGTGATGATTGCATTGCAATCCTGGTGCCGTCGGCGACCGCGGTCGCGAGTTTGTCGGCATCGATCGCAACGAGACGGAACGGCGGGAATTCCCGGGGGTTGATTTGAAGAAGCGAGGCCATCGCCTGCGAGGCGTCGGCGCAGTGCAGCAGCGACGGGATAATTGCGCCCCGGCTGCGCAGGCCCGATCGCGCGGGCGGCTTGACGATGGGGTTGGAGTTGAGCAGCGCAAGCGTGAGCCCGGCGCTGTTGACGCCGACCCAGGTGCCGCGCGAAGGGGGATCAATCGGGAGAATCGCGTCAAAATCGCCGAATCGACGCACGATTGGGGGTAGGGCGGGGCATCGCGTCCGTTGCTCATCGCGATTGACGACCACGCGGAACAGCAGGCCATCGGAAGACCCGCCCGGAGTGGAGGAGATCGCGGTTAGGGTGCACACGCGGACGATCCTTTCACCATGGGCGCAGCTTGATGAGCGAGCGTCGCGGGAGCGTATCCGAACGTTCCCGGCAACGCGACCCCAAAGCGGACCGCCATTCCCTTGATCGTGGCGTTGTGGTGGATCGTGTGCGAGAGCACGAACGCGAGTTCGCGCCCGAGCGTGGATCGAAGTTCAACGGGCGCACCGTCCCGGGTTGGAAGAAGGCGAACTGTAATGGATGCATCCGCCGAAACGGACGCTAGCTCGTTTACCAGGCGCCGCAGCCGGCGAATCTCTTCGCGGGCTGCGATCGGGTCGCTTTCGATCTCCGTGCCGCGTACCCGGCGGTCATATTCCACGGCCTCGTTCGGCAGGCGATCGGCGAGGGCGCGGATGTGATCCAGGCAATGACGAACGTGGCCACCGATGGTCCCTTTGAAGAATGACTCGTCTGCGCGGGCGGCGTATTGATCCGGCGTGAGTTGTGATACAACTCCGACAAGTTCGCGGAGCAGTTCGACTACCGCAAGGGCCAGAGACGAGGCGGAGTCGCTGGGGGAGAGATCGGGGGCAGAAGGGTCAGTTTGTGTTGCTTGCACGGAGCAGGACTCCAAAGCGCGGGAAGGAGGAGCCGACTTTCGTGTGATGCCGAGGCGAGTGCGGATGTGGCGGCAAGTCGCCAATGTACTCAAAGAGAATGTATTCCGCCGGCGGATACACGAAGGCGTTTGAGGCCGTGCCAGACCTCCAACTCGCCGGTGATCGCGACCGGATCGGCGATAAATGGCCAGATTTCGGAGCCGAGAGCTTCTCCGGTCTCGGAGCAAAGCAGGATGTGGTCGAGCCGCCCCGACGCATCGCGGGTGACGAGGACGGGCGGGATACCGCCTTTGATGCAAAGCGTCGCGCAGGCCTTGTGTGTCTTACCTTCGCCCGGCTTCATCGCGCCCAAATAGCACTTGGAGTCCACGATTTCGCCCTTGAGAGTCACGGTGCCGATTTGAACCGGCGAGGATACTGCGAGCCGTGGAATAGAGGTGTCTTCACGAAGGGCGTCAGATGCGGGTTCGAGCTCGATCATCTGGCGACCATCGCGATCGAGTTTCCAGCCGGAAGCGAAAACGGCAACACCGTCTCGTGACCACTTGGGACGTTCTGCGCCGTGCTTTCCCATCTCCACAAGCAGGTACATGGATGCCTCATGTTTCGCGGAGTCGTCGGATACAAGCAGTATCGGATAGGGCCATCGGATGAGGTGCCCGCGAAACTGCTGAGCGACGCCGTCGTTCCAGCGTGCCGGACCGGGATCACGCTGGGTCACTGATGCTGCCAATGCCGCGATGATCACCAGCCCGGCCGCGAGCGGCGCCGCGATTCCAAGGAATCGCCGCAGCGGCGCGGGAACCGGCAAGTAGCCCACGTAGAACGGCGGGTCGAACGGCGGATCGTGCGGCGAAGATGAATTGGGATCAGACATGCAATCCTTCCCCGTATGCGCCGGCCAGGTCGGACTCGCCCAATCGGGCCGGTTCGACCGGCGTTCCCGGCGGGAGCGGCCGCGTGTTTACCTCTGCCCGGCCTTGGACAATTCGAATTTGATAGGTAGCAATCTTCTCCTGAAAGGGTGGGGGAGAACATCCATCGCCCGGCTTGTACTGCCACCCGTGCCAGGGGCAGGTGATGCAGCCGTCGATCACCCTGCCCTCAGAAAGCGGGCCCCCTTGGTGAGCGCACGTGTTGGTGACCGCCGACACTCCGCCGGCATGGCGGAAGACCGCGATGCGTTCGCCTCCGGGGGCGCAAACAGAGCGGGCGCGGCTTTTCGGGATGCTCGCAACAGGGCCGGCGTCGAGCCAAGTTTCGGAGTTCGAAGTGGCGGGGTTCTGACCGCGATCGATGGCGTGTTCGCGCCGAGCCGCGGCGAGGTGCAGACCGCACACCAGCAACAGCCCCAAGCCCATGAGAATCGGGGCCAGGTCGCCCCGATTCGTTTGGAGCGCGCCTAGCGCCACGTGGCCGATGAGCAGTGCATAGGCGACGTACACGAGCATGTGCAGGCGCTTCCACGTTCGGCTCGAGAGATTGCGGAGCCAGAAATCGTGGCTGGTGGAGGCCATGAGAAACATGATGAGCAGGGCGCCGAGCCCAAGCCACTCAAACGGAAAGGACGCAAACGAATTGATCGATGCGCTGCTGGTGAGCAGCGAGTATGCAGGATTCACGACACCAAAGCCGTGGTAGTAGCCGATTGCGAGAGCCGCGTGCGAGAGCGCGATGAGAAAGGTCATGACTCCCAGGTGTCTTCGGTTGTACAGCACCGGAAGGAATCGGGCATCGAGACGGGCGAGGGGACCGATGCAGAGGATGACGTGGAGCAGCACGATGGCACACGAGCCGAGTGCACGCATGACCAGAATCTCATCCGATATCGCGTGCTGGCCGTGCCAGAGGACTTTGCCGATAGCGAGGAAGGCGGCGATGTAGCCCGCGGCAGCGCCCGCCGCGATCGCGTCGTAAACGCGTTTGTGGTGGCTCCACTGCACAGCGCTGTACCCAACGCTCATCGGGATTCTCCCGATCGGATCGGCGCGGCGTTTGTTCGAAGTATTTCGATCGTGTGCCTGCGCGCAAGCAAACTCAAGATCAGCAGCAGACCCGCCAGCGGCGTGATCGCAAACCACGCGAGCCGATGCAACCGGCGCAAGTCACGCGTCATGAGCGTGCTCCTCGGCGCTGCGGTTGGAAACAATGGCCCGGTGGACAACCCACGGCCAGAGCGCGGCGGCACCGGGCCAAACGAGGAAGCGAAATCCAACGGGTGCGTTTGCCGCGGCGTGATCGATGCGTGCGATGCTGCGAAAAACAAACCAGCCGCCAACGAGAACGCCGATCGAGGCGTACACCCCGGCAGCGGTCAAGATCGTGGCGGCAAGGAAGGGCGGCATAATGGGTTCCGATCTCGGATGCCGCGGGAGCGTAGAGGTGTCACCGTATCGTCGAGGCGCCGCGATTCTGCAGCCTGACGCGGTAAATGCCGGTGCGGGCGGTCATGTACAACGTGCGACCATCGGCATCGCCGAAGGCGAAATTCGCGGGAAGTTCCGGGGGCGAGATGGTTCCGAGGTGCTCACCATCCCGAGAGAGCACCCAGATACCGCCCGGTCCAGAGACGTAGAGGTTGCCGCGCTCGTCCACCTTCAGTCCATCGAGGGCGATCTCGCCGCGCTGTGAAGTCATGTCGAAGAACGTGGTCGGATGAGACAGCTCGCCAGCGGGCGAGACTTCGAACCGGAGGATCACCTTGCGAGATTCCTCCCAATTGTCCACATAGAGGTACCTCTCATCCGGGCTGAAAGCCAGGCCGTTGGGGGCCTTGAGTTCGCTGGACGCCAAGCGAAGTTCCCCGTTGTAGACGCAGTAGATACCCGAATATGGAAGCTCCTTTCGCGCATCGTCGAATGCTTTGGGCAGTCCGAAAGGAGGATCGGTGAAGAACAGAGCCCCGTCGGATCGGTAGACAAGGTCGTTGGGACTGTTCAGACGCTTCCCGCTGTCGCGATCGACGAGGATGGTGAGCGTGCCGTTTGGCTCGAGGCGGGTGATTCGGCGATTGCCGTGCTCGCAGATCGTGAGGCGGCCCTGCGGATCGAGAGCGAGCCCGTTGGAGCCGGGCTGGAAGTACTCGCCGATGTTTGCGCCGCCTTCACCGGTGTACCCGCTGGCGGTTCGGAAAATCGAGACCCGACCTGTCGCGGGCTCATAGCGGTGAATGACGTTTTGATTGGGATCGCTGAAGAGCAGATACCCGCCCGTGCCTCCACCGCCGTAGCGATTGTCCGACACGCGAGGAATCCAAACCGGACCTTCGGTAAACGAGAATCCATCGGCGAGCAGTTCAACCCGCGCATCGGGTGCAATCACAGAGTCCATGGACGGACTTTTACGCGTGACGGTCGCCGTGACGGGGCGGGACTCTGCAAGCCTCCCCGGGCGGTAGACGCCAAGCGTTGCCTGCCGAATCCAGATGTAATTCGACGGCGGCGCAGAGAGCGGCCCGTTGGCGACGAAGATCGCGATGTCGTGCTTCGTGCCGGACTTCGCGTCGGTGTCGATGATCACACGATTTGGAGTGTTCCATCCGCTCCCGAGTCCCGCACCGCTACTGCCGAGAACGGGAGTCAACGCGCCGTCCACCCAGATCTCCGAGTAATCGTCGGCGGTGATGTCCAATACGAGCGTGTTGCCGCGTATGTCCGTCCCGCGAAGGGTTTCGGGCACCGTAATACTCAGCCGGTACCAGCCGAAAGCGAGCTTGCCGGCGGTGCGGCGAGATTCCAGTTCCGTTGGGCTCAGCATTGCCCAATTGACGGTTTCGAACGCGCTGGTGCCGGGCCTAGGAGCGATATCGTGCGTTGCCGCAACCGAAGCGTCCGGTGCAGCCGTTTGCATGCCTTTTGTGGGAAGCGGGTTCTCGCCTGCGACGATTGCCGCATCGGCGTAACGCCACTGTGCACCCAAGAGTTCACTCGCGGCAGGCGAGCGAAGATCGACTATCGCGTCGGGAACCGGCGGCGAATGGCGAGAGCCTGCAAAGGCCGCGGGAACGAACGCCGCAAGAAGCCCTGCGACCGCAAGTGTCGCGTGAAATTGATAGACCATGGGTTGCTCCGGTAACGAAGGAAGAAGGAATGGGGCGCGACACCTGATTGACTATGGTCGCGGCGCCGAAATCAATGCCGTGCTCGCTTAGTTGCAGCGACGGTGCGCCAAGCCGGGCCAGTTTTGTTCGGCCTTTTCAAAGTTGGCGGCGGTGTCCTGATTGAACAGTCGGTATGCCTCCGGCGTGTGCTGGAGAACGAGTTTGCCGTCGATGACCTGGTAGATCTCCGGATTGATCGTCGAGATCTTGTTGATCGAGGCGGCGTACCCACAGAACCCGCCGAACGCGGGGACGTACCGGCTTGGCTCTTTCTCGAACTGGTCCTTGTGGTCCGGATTCGCAAACAGATACGTTGCGCCCCCGTAGGTGCGGGCGAGCGCCACATCTCCTCGCACCGGTTTGGGGTCGGTGAAGTAGGAGACCGGATCGAAGCCTTCGAGGGCGAGACCGTTCGCATCGACATTAAGCAGCGCTCGGGCGGCGCTTCCGTCGCGTTCGACAATGCCCGGCCAATTTCGGTCAGCCTTGACGAGGTTGCCCGAACCATCCTTGTGCCAGAGATCCCACGCCTTCTTGTTGTGCTGGAGGAGCAGGCGGCCGTCGACGATTTCCCAGTACGTGGGGTCGATGGGAGAGATGGTGTCGATGGACGCTGCGTAAGCGCAGTAGCCTCCGAATTGCGGCGCGTACTTGGCCGGAGCCGCGTCAAACATGCGTTTGTGATCCGTCGACGCGAAGTAGTACTCCGCGCCGCCGAACTCGGACCGAATCGCGGGATCGCCCTTGATGGGTTTCGAATCGGTGAAGTAGGCCACTGGGTCGTAGCCCTGGATCGCAACTCCGTCCGAATCGACATTGAGCAGGACTTTGCCGTCGCGGGTGGAGGTGTCGGCGGTGCCGACGCATTTTCCTGGGCCGGTTTGGCATCCGGCGAAGATGCCGGCGGAGCCCAACGTGAGAACAAGCGTGATCAGTTGCGTACCGGTGTTTGTAGACAAGTTCTTCATGGCAAGAGCCCTTGGGTGTTCTGGATTGTGAACGTGATGGAAAAAGCCACGGCTCACTTGGATGCGGATGTCGGTGTCGCAAGTGCGCCTGCACCGGCGAATGCGATCTCTTCGTCTTCGGTCTGGGAGTGCGCGCCGCTCACACCGATCGCGCCGATGACCACTCCTTCATATTCGATGGGTACGCCGCCCTGAAGGGGTGTCATCGCAGTCACTCCCACGAGCGCCGTTCTGCCCTTGTTGATTGACTCTTCGAACGCGCGCGTCGGTTTCTTGAAGAGCGCCGCAGTTCGGGCTTTGCCGATTGAAACTTCCGCGCCCGCCGCAAATGTGCCGTCGATTCGCTGAAAGGCGATCAAGTTGCCGCCATCATCAACTACCGCGATCGCTCCGCCGGCGTTGCGATTGCGGGCTTCTTCCAAGGCCGCGGCCAAAGCCTTGTTGGCGCCCTCGAGAGTGAGAACGGGCTTGGACGTCACTTGGCTCGCGACGGGAGTATCGGTGGCGCGACAAACGGAGTTCCCCCAGCCTCCTAGCGCGACAAGTCCCAAGGGCAGCAACAGCAACGGAAACACAAGTCTCTTCTTCATGGCAATACCTTTCTTTCCAAGCGCCCCGATGGCACGGCGTGCCTTGCGCGGCATGCGCCAAGCCAATCGCGTTGCACTGTTATCTGTTCGACAAAGACGCGAACGTCTCCATCCGATGCCCGAAGGGCGCCCGCTGTGACGCGCGGTCAGCCCAGTCCCAGCACTTTGGCCCAAACCGCGATGCGCTCCGTCAGGCTTTGCGACGGCGGATCGGATGCGTTGTGGTGCAGCACGACCATGGTGGCATCATCGTTCATGGACGCGACGCGCGTGCGGCGTGCGATCTCCTCGAGAGCGAGTAAGCGAATACGAGACGGATCGGTCGTGTCGATGCTGTTCATTACATCCAGCAGCCCCGATTCACCCCAAGGCTTGCCATCCGGGCCCAGCGCCTCAAGGAATGCGTCGGAATAGATCGCGAGCAGATCGCCACGATCCAGCCGAATCGCGAACTGCTCATAGCCCGTCGGGTGCAGGACTCCAAGCGGCAGATTGGTGGCGCCGCGCTTCCCTGCGGAGGCGGTGAGAAGCGCCCCTTGAACGTCGGCGTCCAGGTATCGCCAGGTGGCGGCTCCCGCCGACAGGTGTAACGGGCGCGGGTGGCCAGCGTTACAGATCACCGCGTGATCGGTCGGCGCGAAATACGTGACGAGAAGGGCGGTGGCGAATCGACCCGCTTCGCGGGCGAATTCCTTGTTCAGGGCCCTTGCGAACTTGCTCTGATCGGGCGTATTGATGTACCGCCTCATCAGATCCCGAAGCGACGCGGCGCTTTCGGCCACGATGCTCCCGTGCCCCGCGACATCAGCCAGAACGAAGCGGGTGATGAGCCCCGCAGCACAGTTGGAAACGTAATAGATATCGCCACCGTGCGAATCGCCCACGTGCGGAGTGCAACCCACAAACACATCATTGCCGGGAACCGAAACTTCACCGACGAAATTGTTGTGGCCGCCCCAGACTTCCATGCAGGCGATGCGGCGGGGGGCGATTGGAAGCGTCTCGGATGTCACGAGATCATGTTCCGCCGCGCTTCTTTGATCGCCTTGAGCAGCCCTTCGGGAGCCAAGCCCCGCGCCGGCGTGTCGCTCGGTATCACCATCGACTTGCCCAGAGCCACCGTCTTGCGATACGCATCCAGATAGTTCACGCACGAAGGACACACGGCCAGGTGGCGCTCAAATTCACGAAGGTGCTCAGCCGGAAGCCGGTTGTCCATGTAGTCCGCGATGAAGTCGATCAGTTCGCGGCAGGTGATGTAGTCGGCTTGTGACACGGATGTTCCTTGGCGAAGAGTGAAAAGGCGCTGCCTGATTCGATGCCGATGCGAATTGTTGTGCGTCACCAGTTTGGGGGAATCTCTCAAGTTTTTCGATTCGAGCGTTTCGGGTCCTCACACGCGGCGCTTTGACACAGCCGTGCCGGGGCGGCATCGGATCAGAGCCGCGGCACGACGAGGGCGCATGGCCCGATTCTCGCCGCGAGGAGATCACCATGAAAGCAGTCGCTGTCTTCCCGCGCGAGCGGGCCGTTCGTGTCATCGATGCCCCGGAACCCCGCATTACCCGGCCCGACCAGGTCAAACTTCGCACGTTGGAAGTAGGGGTGTGCGGCACAGATCGGGAGATCTGCGGCTTCCACTACGGGTTTCCCCCCGAAGGGAGCGATCACCTCATCATCGGCCACGAAGCGCTTGGCGAAGTTATCGAGGTCGGGCCCAAGGTGGTGAATTTCAGAAAGGGCGATCTTGCCGTGCTGACCGTCCGGCGACCCTGCGGCAAGCCCGAGTGCCCCTCGTGCAAAGAGGGGCGACAGGATTTCTGCTACACCGGCGCATTCACCGAGCGCGGCATCAAGCAGCAGCACGGCTACATGACCGAGTACGTGGTCGATTGCGAGCGGTTCTTGCTGCCGGTGCCCAAGTCGCTCCGCGAGTTCGCGGTGCTGGTCGAGCCGCTGACCATCGCGGAGAAAGCACTGATCGAAGTCTGGCAGGTCCAGCAGCGCCTTCCCTGGTCGTGCCCCGTCGGCGGCAAGAAAAAGCCCGGACACTGCCATCATGCGCTGGTGCTGGGGGCCGGACCAATCGGGCTGCTCGGCGCGATGGCGTTCGCGAATGCGGGCTTTTCCACCTTTGTGTATAGCCGCGAGGACGAGAAGTGCAGCAAGGCCGACCTTGTTCGGTCGTTCGGCGCAACCTACATCTCCGCACTGACAACACCGGTCGACAAACTGGTGGACCGCATCGGTTCGATCGATGTTGTGTACGAGGCCGCGGGCGCTTCGAAACTTTCATTTGAGGTTCTCAAACACGTTGGTCACAACGCGGCATTCGTGTTCACCGGTGTGCCGGGTCTCAAGGGGCCCGCCGAGGTCGATACGGATCAGATCATGCGGAACATGGTCCTGAAGAACCAGGTGCTGCTGGGCACGGTGAATGCTGGTCGCGACGCGTTTGAGAACGCGATCAAAGACCTGAAGGACTTCAAGAAAAAATGGCCCGAAGCCTTGCGGGCGCTCATCACCGGCCGCTACAAACTGAGCGAAGCGACGACGCCGCTGCTCTCCACCGACGGAATAAAAAACGTCATCGCGTTCGGATGAGTGCGGATGCTTTTTCACTGGACGGAATACTGCATCGAAGCATCGCTGCTCGGCGCATTCATGTTCGCCGCGTGCGCCGCCGTTGTGCTCTTCTATCACCCGGATTCATCAGTCGCTGCAGCCGTCCGTACCGACTTCAACAAACGGGTCGCCATCGGAATCCTGATGGGCCTGACCGCTATCGGCCTGATCTATTCTCCGATCGGTCAGCGGTCCGGCGCGCACATGAACCCGGGCACGACCGTTACCTTCTTCGTTCTCGGGAAAGTCGAGCCTGTCGACGCCGCTTGCTACGTGCTCTTCCAAATCGCCGGAGGAATCGCTGGTGTCGCGCTGGCCCGTGCGCTTTTCAATCACCGGGTCGCCCATCAGCAAGTGCAATACGCCTCGACCGTTCCCGGAAGACACGGTGTGGCGGTCGCCTTCGGAGCCGAGTTTGCCATCTCGTGTCTTCTCCTGTCCGTTGTGCTTTGGTCGAGCAACGCTTCACCGACAAGCGCCTACACCGGAATATTTGCCGGCCTTTTGGTCGCCGCTTTCATCGCCTTTGAAGCGCCCTATTCCGGAATGAGCATGAATCCGGCACGCTCCCTCGCTTCCGCCGTCTGGGCTCGCCAATATCGCGGGCTCTGGATCTATTTCACCGCACCGCCCCTTGGCATGCTGCTCGCCGCCGGCGTCTACGTCGCAGTCCGAGGCACCGACGCCGTCTACTGCGCAAAGCTCCATCATCCGCACGGGGGCGTCTGTCTCTTTCGCTGCAATATCGATCGGATGCCCGGATGGCAACCGTCACCACCTTGAAGCTTCGGCATCGCACGAGCGTCCCCTTCACCCGCGAGCAAAGTCATGAATCTCAATGCCCCACAAGACGTTCATTACGACGTCATCATCATCGGGTCCGGCGCCGGCGGCGGCACCCTGGCGCAGCGCCTCGCACCCAGCGGCAAACGCATCCTCATCATCGAGCGGGGCGATTTCCTCCCCCGCGAGCGTGAAAACTGGGATACCAAAGCCGTCTTCGAACAGAAGCGATATCTCGCAAAGGAAACCTGGTTCGACAAGGACGACAAGCCTTTCGAGCCCTACACGCACTACTGGGTCGGCGGCAACACCAAGGTCTATGGTGCCGCGCTTCTCCGCATGCGCGAGCACGATTTTGGCGAAGTACGCCATTGGGGAGGCGTTTCTCCCGCTTGGCCCATCACCTACGACGATCTCGAGCCTTACTACTCCGAAGCGGAGCATCTCTACTCCGTCCACGGCACCCGCGCGCCGGGCAAGCGCGACCCGTACGACCCCAAGTCTTCTCGCGATTACCCGTTCGGCCCCATCGCGCCCGAGCCCCGCATCGGCGAATTGATGTGCGATCTCAAGGCTCTGGGAACCAACCCATTTCCGGTTCCGCTCGGCATCCGATTGAACGAACGCGATCGCGCCGCGCCCCCGTCGCATCTAAGCCAGTTCGACGGCTATCCGGATCTCACCGAAGCCAAGGCCGATGCCCATGTCGTCGGCATCCGCGCTGCTCTCAAATACCCGAACGTTTCCGTCCTCACCCGCGCCAAGGTCGATCGCCTCGAATCCGACCCCAGCGGTCGCCAAATCCGCGAAGTTCTCGTCACGCGCGATGGCCAACAGATGACGCTCCGCGCCGATGTCATCGTGCTTGCCGCAGGGGCAATCAACTCCGCCGCAATTCTCCTCCGCTCTTCCAGCGATACGCACCCAAACGGTCTCGCCAACAGCTCCGATCAGGTCGGCCGCAACTACATGACGCACCACAACGGCTGCTTCCTCGTTGTCTCCAGCGAGCCCAATCCTTCCCAATTCCAGAAGCATTTCGCCATCACCGATTTCTATCGCGGCTCCGCCGATTCCCCTTTTCCCCTTGGCACCATCCAACTCATGGGCAAGCCCGACCCGGGCACCATCGAATGGCTCCGAGGCGATCAACTCCCCGGCGAAGGCATCGAAAGCATCCAGAACCGCACCATCGATTTCTTCCTCACCGTCGAAGACCTTCCCAGTCCCGGCAACCGCATCACCCTCCGCCCCGACGGCTCCCTGCGGGTCTCCTACACGCCCAACAACCTCGAAGCCTACCAGCGCCTCGAAACCAAACTCCGCGAACTCATGACTCTCGCGGAGCGCGGCCGCGGCCGTTCACAACCCAACTTCTTTGCCTCGCGCCTCGGTGTCAGCGGAGTGTCGCACCAGAACGGCACGCTCCGCTTTGGAATCGATCCGCGCACCAGCGTCCTCGACATCAATTGCAAAGCCCACGATGTCGACAACCTCTATGTGGTCGACGGCTCCTTCTTTCCCTCAAGCAGCGCCGTCAATCCCTCGCTCACGATCATGGCAAACGCCCTTCGCGTCGGTGATCATCTCATCCGGCGACTCGGCGCCATCAACTCCGTGCAAAGAGAGGTCGCCCAGGCATGACAATCCATCGCTCCCTCCTCGAAGCAGCCGCCGCCATCGCACTCATCTGCTTCAGCCCTACACGCGCTGCTGAACCGCCTGCGCAGCCGGCTTCTCTTCCCGATCACCCCGTCGCTGCCACCGTCCTGGGCGTCACAATCCCCGTCAGCGATCTCGATTCTGCGCTCGACTTCTACACACGCGTCCTGGCCTTCGAAAAAATCAGCGAACGCGAAGCCGCCGATCGCTCGTTCGAACATCTCGAAGGCACCTTCGGCGCCCGCGCCCGGTTCACCACGCTCCGCCTCGGCCAGGAGCAGATTGAACTGGTGCAATATCTCGCTCCCGAGGGCCGGCCGATCCCAGCCGATTCCCGCAGCAACGACGCCTGGTTTCAGCATATCGCGATCGTTGTCAGCGATATCGACGCTGCTTATGCCCACCTGCGCGCAAATAAAGTCCGACACGCCTCCACCGGCCCGCAGACACTTCCCGCTTCCATTCCCGCCGCCGCCGGCATCAGCGCTTTCTACTTCAAAGATCCCGACGGCCACGTACTCGAAGTCATCCACTTTCCCGCGGGCAAGGGCGATCCGCGCTGGCGATCCTCGGCGGGCAAACTCTTCCTCGGCATCGATCACACCGCGATCGTCACTTCCGACACCGATCGCTCTCTCGCCTTCTATCAGGGCAAGCTCGGGTTCCAAATCACCGGCATCAGCGAGAATCTCGGAGATGAACAGGAGCATCTGAACAACGTCTTCGGCGCCAGGCTTCGCATCACTGCGTTGCGTGCAGGGACTGGTCCAGGAATCGAATTGCTGGAGTACCTCACGCCGCGGGATGGGCGTCCGTACCCGCTGGCCACAAAGGCCTCCGATCTCTGGGCCTGGCAAACGCGCATCGAGAGTTTCAGCCCGGCATCTCTCGATGACGCTGCGGTGCTGACCCGGTCCACGTGGATCTCGCCAGGCATCGTTCCCAATGGGATCCCGATGCTCCCCAACCGGCGGGCCTTCCTTGCTCGCGACCCAGACGGGCACGCACTCCTTTTGACCGAGCCCCAATCGCGTGAATCAGCCGCGGCACACGAATGACACATCCTCCCGCCGGAGGCATCACAAGTCCAGCCGGCAGAATGAATTGCCGGACCGCTTCTAGAGCCACACAGTATTTGCTGCAAGGACTTCCAGTGACCACCTTTTCCCGCATCGGTCTCGTGAGCGCATTTGCCTTTTCCGGGTTTGTCGCGGCCGCATCTTCACCGGGAGTGAACACTTACGACATCAAGTCGTCGGTGACATCGCTGCAGGGCAGTCAGACATTTTCGCCGAAGGAGAGCGCCGGCAAGTTTCTGGCGATTCATTACCTTCCGAGCGCCGCAGGACAAGCCAAAGCCCATGCGGATGTCGTCAAGGACTTCGCGGCCAATTCGCAGCGGCTTGCCGGTCTCAAGGAAGTCTTTATCGTGGCGGAACCCGCAACGTGGACGACGAATCTTGGCGATGCCGCAGCGCTCGTCTTTATCGATCGCGGAAACGGGCTTGCGGGCGAACTGGAGATCACCACGCTCACTTCGCCGGCGACGGTCGTCTTTGACCCCGCCGGCCAGGAACTATTCCGCTGGGCGGGCAACGGCGAGCACGATCACCTGTCGTTTGCCGCGTTCGAGCAGCGATTCACAAAGGCGACCGCCGCAAGCGCGCTCGCGGACTACAACCTGCCCAAAGGCTCAACGCTCGCTATCGAGGGCTACGACCCGGTGTCGTACTTCGCCGCCGGCAAAGCGGTGAAGGGAAACGCCGCGGTCGTGTCGACATGGCGCGGGGTGAAATATCAGTTCGCGTCAAAGCAGAACCGCGAAATCTTCAACGCCGATCCCGACAAGTACGCCCCGACCTATGGCGGTTGGTGCGCGAGCGCCATGGGGGCCAAGGGCACCAAGGTCGAGATCGATCCCACCAACTTCAAGATCAAAGACGGACGGCTCCATCTGTTCTACAAAGACTTCTTTTCGAACGCGCTCTCCGATTGGAACAAGCACGAGAAAGAGTGGGAGCCCGCCGCGGACGCCAATTGGAAGAAAACCAGCGGCGAAGACCCACGCCCGCAAACCAAGTAACTCACAGGAACTGTCCTCCCTCTCCCAAGTCCCCTTGCCGAACGGTGGGGGGATTTGACATCGGGAGCCCTCACGCCGAAAGGAATGGATCCGATGGACAGAGTGCTCTCCAAACCAATGAGAATCGCGTCCTGGATTCTCCAGATCATCGTCGCGATTATTCTGTTTCAGACTCTCTTCTTTAAATTCACGGGCGCCGAGGAGAGCAAGTTCATCTTTCGCACACTTGGTGCCGAGCCCTTCGGCCGGATCGCCAGCGGCGTCGCCGAACTGATTGCGGTCGTTCTGATTCTGACGCCGCGCACGATTACGCTGGGAGCGATTCTCGCCGCTGGTGTGATCACCGGCGCGATCGGTGCCCACCTCACCAGGCTGGGTATCGTGGTTCAGAACGATGGGGGGCTCCTCTTTGGCCTCGCGCTCACGGTCTTGGTTGGCGCAGTTGGGATTCTCATCATCCGACGGCGTGAGATTCCCCTGCTCGGCTCGATGCTCTCTCGACACACCCCCGGGATGCAGCAGGGAACTCCGTTGAGCGCAGATCCGCGAACTTCGAAAGGCTAGACCGAGCGAGAAAAGCCCGACCGACTACATCGATAGCCGCAAGCCACCGTTGCTTGTATCCCACGCACCATGCCGGACACCACCATCATGTCTTCCAGCACATCCCACGATCCCGAATCTGTCCGCCTCTTCGAGGCAAGCCGCGCCGAGAAGCCCTGGCGCCGCTGGGGGCCCTATCTCTCCGAGCGGCAGTGGGGCACCGTTCGCGAGGATTACTCGCCGCACGGGGATTGCTGGAACTCGTTCCCGCACGACCACGCCCGCAGCCGCGCGTACAGATGGGGGGAAGACGGGCTGTTCGGCATTTGCGACGACGAGAGCCGCCTCTGCTTTGCCCTGGCGCTGTGGAACGGGAAGGATCCGATTCTAAAGGAACGTCTCTTCGGCTTGACCGGCCCCGAAGGCAACCACGGGGAGGATGTCAAAGAGCACTACTTCTATCTCGATTCAACGCCGACACACTCGTACATGAAGGGACTCTACAAGTATCCGCAGGCGGAGTTTCCATACAACAGGATTGTCGATGAGGCCCGCCGCCGAAGCCGCGATCAGCGCGAGCACGAGCTTGAAGACACCGGCGTCTTTGCCGAGAACCGGTACTTCGATGTCCAAGTCGAATACGCCAAAGGCGAACCGGACGACATACAGATACGCATCACAGTGTCCAATCGCGGTCCGGATGTCGCGACCGTGCACGTACTTCCGACCCTGTGGTTCCGAAACACATGGTCATGGGGGAACGACTCGTGTGCGGGGGCTTGCTCCACCATGCCCATGATTAAGGCCATCGGCGACTCTTCGCTCGCGGCCACGCACGATGAACTCGGCCGATACGAACTCCACTTTGAACCTTCTGTTGCCGGTGCGCGGCCTCGGCTCTTATTCACGGACAATGTGAGCAACGCCGAGCGCCTGTGGGGCTCGCCAAGCGAATCCGCCTACCGCAAAGACGCCTTTCACCGCTACGTCATCAACAACGAATTCGATGCCATCAATCCTGTGCCGATGGGCACCAAGGCTGCTGCGTGGTACACGGTGACTATTGCAGCCGGCGCCAGTGCTGTTTTTCGTGCCCGCATGGTTCGTACAGGTGAGGTTGTGGCGCCCACCCCGAAGCCGGGCTCGCTCGATATTGGTGCCATCACCAAGACATTCACCCAGCGAATCGCAGACGCCGAAGCATTCTACAACGCACCGGGCCGTCGTCACGATCTTCTCCCGCCTCAGGAGCGCCTTGTCGCCCGCCAGGCCGCCGCCGGCCTTCTCTGGAGCAAGCAGTTCTATTACTTTGACATTCCAGATTGGTTGAACGGAGACCCCAAGACTCCCAAGCCCCCCGAATCCCGAAAGCACGGGCGCAACAGCGACTGGTCGCACCTCAACAACAAAGACATCATCTCGATGCCCGACAAATGGGAGTACCCGTGGTACGCCGCGTGGGATCTCGCCTTCCAGATGATCCCCTTTGCCCGGCTCGATCCCGAATTCGCAAAGGACCAACTCGTTCTTTTTCTCCGCGAGTGGTACATGCATCCCAGCGGCCAGCTCCCCGCTTACGAGTTCGCTTTCGGCGATGTCAATCCGCCCGTCCACGCCTGGGCCGTCTGGCGCGTGTACAAAATCGCCGCCGACAAGGCGCCCGACGGCAGCAGCAAGCGCGACCGCATCTTCCTTGCCCGCTGTTTCCAGAAACTCCTCATCAACTTCACCTGGTGGGTCAACCGCAAAGACCCCACCGGCAAAAACCTCTTCAGCGGCGGCTTCCTCGGCCTCGACAACATCGGCGTCTTCGATCGCTCGCAGCCTCTTCCTACCGGTGGCCATCTCGAACAGGCCGACGGAACCGCATGGATGGCGTTCTACTGCGGCACCATGCTCAGCATGGCCCTCGAACTCGCGAAGGACGATCCCGCCTACGAAGACATCGCCACCAAATTCTTCGAACATTTCATCGCGATCACCGACGCGATGAACACCCTTGGAGGCACCGGCCTCTGGGACGAGCACGACGGCTTCTACTACGACCAGATTCGCATGGGCGATCAGGTCACGCCTCTCCGCGTCCGTTCGCTCGTCGGCATGATCCCGCTCCTCGCCGTCGAGGTTTTGGAAAGCGGCACCATCGAAAAACTACCCGACTTCAAGCGGCGCATGGATTGGTTCCTCAAGAACCGCACCGATCTTCCCTGGGCCGCCGAATGTGCGTGCGCCCACTCCGGGTCAACGCACAAGGCCGATCACCGCCTTCTTTCCATCCCTTCCCGCGATCGGCTCGTACGCACCGTGCGCTACCTCCTCGACGAGACGGAGTTCCTCTCCCCCTACGGCGTCCGCTCCGTTTCCAAATTCCACGAGGCCAATCCCTACATCTTCCACGCCGGCAACCAGGAGCACCGCGTCGACTATTGCCCCGGAGAATCCAACACATGGCTCTTCGGTGGAAACTCTAACTGGCGCGGCCCCATCTGGTTCCCTCTAAACTTTTTGCTAGTCGAAGCCCTTGAGCGCTATCACCACTATTACGGCGATTCGGTAACTGTGCAGACCCGGGCCGGGGGAACTTTTACGCTTGCGCAGGCTGCGGATGAGATCCGTTCTCGACTGACAAGCCTTTTCCTGCCCGGCGAAGATGGTGCGCGTCCGTGCCATGAGGGCAGCCCCCAATTCGCCACAGATCCCCACTGGAAGAATCTGATCTATTTCTACGAGCATTTCCACGCCGATACCGGCCGCGGCCTGGGCGCGACCCACCAGACCGGATGGACCGCACTCGTCCTCGAAATGCTCCGGCCCTCGCACCCTACCACCAGGATCTTGGATACCCGGACCTCCCCGCTGGAGAGCACGGTCACCGTTCGGCGTCACGGAGCACCCGTCGCGGCATCTCAGTAAGACGGCGGGCTCTGCCATATCCCGAGCACAACAAACCCGGAGTCGCGATGCCCCTTTCCCGAATCCTCATCACCTCCGGTCCGACGCACGAACCGATCGACGCCGTGCGCTTCATCGGGAATCGTTCTTCGGGTCGGATGGGCGCCGCTCTCGCGGATGCCGCGGCCGCCCGCGGCAACGAGGTCGTTCTGCTCCTCGGACCCGGCGCGGCATTCCCCGTCAACCCGGCCGTGACGGTCATCCGATTCCGCACCTGCGCAGACCTGCAATCGCTCCTCCAAACGCACGCCCCGCACGCCGACACGCTCATCATGGCCGCCGCCGTCGCCGACTATCGCCCCAAACCCAATCCGCTCATGTCCGGCGGCAAGTTTCGGCGCACCAATCAAGTGCTCAACCTGGAACTGGAACCGACTCCGGACCTGCTCGCCGAGGTTGCAAGGACTCGCCGCGCGCAACAACTCTTCGTGGGATTCGCGCTCGAGCCTCGCGAGGAAATGGTTGAAGCGGCGTGGCGAAAGCTCAAGCGCAAAGGGATCGACATCGTCGTAGCCAACCCATTGGGCACGATGGATTCCGAATCGGTTGAAGCGACGGTGGTGACCAGCACCGGGGAACACTTTGAGGCCCCAGGCCCGATGTCGAAAGGCTCGTTTGCAGAATGGTTCTTCGAGCTGCTCGCGGCGGGTTCCATTGGAAACCGGAGCGAGCGAAGCTGGGAAATCGACGCCGCCGCAAGCGCGACAGTGAATTCTTGAGAGCGATGCGAATCGTCACCGCCACGAGTCGTTGCGGATCACCATTCACGCGACCTAATCAGCCTGAAGCGAAATCGGAGTGCGCAGCGAGCTCGCATTCAGGCCA
Source organism: Phycisphaeraceae bacterium (assembly GCA_019636565.1). Lineage (GTDB taxonomy): Bacteria > Planctomycetota > Phycisphaerae > Phycisphaerales > UBA1924 > JAFEBO01. The sequence continues at coordinate 46,156 of JAHBXG010000001.1, read as the reverse complement.
TCCCCGGTGCTCAGCCGAGAAAAGACTTTCGCCCGGTGTGCGAGCAGGCCGCGCTCATCAGAATCGCGCTGGCGATGCGCCCGATCTGAGTAATGTTCGGCAAGCTTTCCCAGCAGCATCCGGATGGCGGTTTCGGCATGCCGGTTTTGCAGCTTCGCCTCGCGCTGGATGCGGGAGCGATCGGAGCTTTCAAATCCGCTCCGTCCGTCCACGGCGCTCAGACGCGATTGCTCGACCGCATTGGCAAGGACGCCGCGGCAGCGATCAATCGCGATGATCCGCTGCTTGATGTCGCGTGAAGTGGGCGGTTCCCTGCTGTTCAATTCGGATGCGGTCGATATCTGCTTGGTCGCAAAGTCGGTTCGAACCAGGAGCACGATCGGCCGAAGCCCTCTTGGAACGAAGTCGTAGCCTGCGAATCCGGTGCCGTTGCAAAAGGGGCAGCGCTTGAGACCCAGGCCGGCGCACGGTGCACATACCTTGGATTCGGCGTAGTAGCCTTTTCCGCCGCAGTCGTCACACTTCTCCCGTCCGCTCCGGCAATAAGGGCACGGGTCGGTCGCGAACGCGTTGATCAGTTTCTGTGTCTGCTTCTCACCGATGGATTTCTGGAGCGCCGAGAGCATCCCGGAATCTCGACGGAGCGACCCGGAACTGTCGGCAAAGCGCAGCAGATTCATCGCGTTCTCAATCTTGTCCTCCCGTACAGCCGCCCGCAATTCTTCCAGTATCTCTGCCGTCTTGTCCGTGTCGTACGACATTGTCTGCGCCCTTTGCTCGAACCTTGGTATTCGTCTCACCTATCGTAACAACATGGGGAGTACGCCGACGGATCCAACAGAGGCTGCCGACTCCTCGAAGTCCATGAATTCGGGGGAGATCGGAGTTCGTTTCGCGGACTCGGATCTCGGTCCAGATGCAACCCGCGCCTACTTCGGCACCCTGAATCAGGTTGAGGCCGCAGAAGTGCTCGCTTCAATCGCCGACGATGCCCGCGTGCGGGAAGTCCTGCTATGGCTTCCACGCGAGCAGTCCGGAGCGATCCTGGCTTCGATCGAACCCGGCCGCGCCGCGGGCGTGATTGCGGGTCTGCCGAGCGATGAGCGAGCCGATCTGCTCGCCGCGATTGACGAAGACCCCAGGGCCGCGATCCAGGCGCTATTGCCGGCCGCGGCGCGACGCGACGCCGCGCGGCTCCTTGCATACCCGCCCGATACCGCCGGCGGGCTGATGGAAACCGAGTTTGTTGCCTATCCCGCAGGCGCCAGCGTCAGGGATGCGATCCGCGACCTGCGATCCAACCAGAAGAAATACTCGGTCATCGGCGTTCAATATGTTTACCTCCTGGACGAAGAGAATCGCCTCTTCGGCGTCGCGCCTCTGCGCGATCTCATGCTCGCGGCAGAGGATTCACTGCTGTCTTCGCTCGTGACACGAACGCCCGCGACAGTCCGAGATACAACCTCCCTCCACGACGTTGCCGCGACGTTCGACGAGCATCCTTTTCTTGCACTCCCCGTCGTCGATGAATCCGGCGTCATGCTCGGCGTGATTTCCCGCGCAGACGCGACCGAAGGCGAGCAGGAAGAAGCCGAAGACGACTACCGCCTCAGCCAGGGAATCGTCGGGGGCGAAGAACTGCGATCCATGCCCGTCGGCATCCGTCTACGGCGCCGATCGGCGTGGCTCGGAGTGAATCTGCTCCTTTGCCTCGGCGGCGCGGCAATCGTGGCCATCCACCGGGACACGCTCGCGAAAGCGATCGTGGTTGCCGCCGTGCTCCCCGTGATTTCTGCCACCAGCGGCAACGCCGCGATGCAGGCCGCCGCCGTGACCATCCGTGAACTCACGCTGGGCGTGATCGATCCGGCAGCGTGGCGGCGGGTGCTTGCCCATGAACTCATGCTCGCGGCGCTCATGGCACTTCCGCTGGGATGTGCTGTTGGCCTGCTCTCGAACCTCTGGGGCGCGCCGTGGACTGTCGGGGCGGCCGTGGGAATCGCCATGGCGCTGAACGCGATAATCGCAATCGGAATCGGCGCAACTTGTCCGCTCCTCCTGCGCCGGCTTTCCGTGGATCCTGCGCTTGCCAGCGGGCCGATCGCGACGACGCTGGCCGATGTGACCGGCTTTGCGCTCACGCTGACGCTCGTCGCGATGGCCACGTGATTTCGCGGTCCCGCGCGTTCGCCCGCCTTCGCAAGCGAACCGTGATGGATGCCCACGAATAGCGCCGCAGGCTCCAACGGCGCCGATACGATCATCCGTCGGGCCGGGCGGAGGTCGTCGCGCTCGGTGTATCAGGAGGTCATTCAAGATGAGCACGTCTCCCCAACTGATCAAGATCGTCGCCCGCTTCGTTCGTGCCGATTCCGGCGCTCCTCTCACCGGGCCGGGCTATCGGGTCCGCTTCTATGACTTTGATCTCATCCGCGATGACCGGCTCGGCGAGTCGGGTCTTTCGCCCGATGGCGTCGCCGAAGTGATTTGTTCGGCCGCCGATTATCAGGGCGGAATACTGGCCCGCCTTTTCGATCGGCTCAAAGAAAAGAAGCCCGATCTCTTTGTTGAAGTAGTGGAGAGTGATCGTGCGGTGTTCCGCTCTCCCATCCAGTGGAATGTCGATCCGCTCAAAGTCGATGAGGTCACCGGACGAATCAATCCCACGGTTGATCTGGGCACCTACCAGTTTCGCGAGGGCGAGGGCATCACCGACGAGCCGTGGGGGCTGGGCGTTCACAAACCCTTGATGTAATCAACTAGTTCCTCGTTTGGCGTCCAAAGATCAAGCGTCAGCGCGGGCAGCACGTTCCCCGGCAGTCTGCGCCGCCGCGGCCTCCGCTTCGGCGGGTGGCGCATCGTCCGGTTGGGCATCCAAATCAATGTCTTCGCCCGCCACCACCATGGCGCAAACCGGAAGTGCTTCCAGCACACCCTTCAGCGGTTGCCCCCGCGGACCGGCGAGGCGACCGCCTCGCACGCGAAGCGGAATGAAAACCAGCGTGGCGTCCCTCGAGTGCTCTTTCAGCGACTCCGGACCTACGAAATCGACAAGGTCGAGTTCGGCCTCGATCCTGGCATCTTCAAGCATCTCGCGCACGACCGCCAGCGCTTCCTCCCGCGAGGCCGAGCCCGGGTTGATCACATGTACCCGGATCTTCGCAACTTTCCAGCCTTCGGCACGTGTCATCAGGTGGGCCAGCAGGAGGCTCAGGCGACAGGTGTCGCTTTCCTTCCACCAGACGTCAATCTTTCGCGAGCCGGGCTCGGTGGCCGCGAGCGTTGTCCAATCGGAATCTTCCCCCTCGAGCAGGATCAGATTCTTCCGCTGCCCCAGCGCCGCCGCGAGCGCCTCCGGAGGAGGAGCATCGCCCGCGCTCGGGGACCCGCCAAACTGCTCTCGAGCGCTCATCAGGATTGTGTTCGCCCGCAGCGGTCCCAGACCGTGGGACTGAAGCAGCACAGCAAGTCCTTCGGCAACAGTGGGTGTTTCAACGACACGTGTAAACGTCTGCAACCCCGCCTCGCTCACCTGTGACCGCAGCATCTCTTCCGCGAGCGCAAGGCGTTGGCCATCGGGTTGGGTAGCCCGTCCGTTCTCGACCGCTCCGTTCTTCATAGGTGTCAAAATGCGTACCGCGGTCGTGAATCCGCTCTCGCCGTCAATCCACGAGGCGAACGTCAGCAATCGGACCCGGTCGTGCGCCTCGTTGCACAGCGCCAGCACAAAGGGCCGCCAGTCCCGCGCATGCGTCGATCCATCCCGCATCTCGTTCAGGTGGTCTCTGACACGCCGGAAGTGATACGCGTACCGGCTGTCCGCCCATGCCGCCTGCGGAGCGGTTCGGCGCAAGTACTGGTGCAGCGCAACCATGCACGCGCCGGCCACTGCGGCAGCCACGGGATTGATCATCACTCCGGCGTACAGGCAAAGCCCCGCTCCCGCCAGGCTCAGCCAGGCGTTGAAGTACCGGAACGTCGGCCGGAACGCGGGGCTATGCGCCCGGGCTTCAATGAACGTTGCATAATTGAGCAGCCCGTAGGACAACAGGAAGCACATGCCAACAACCGCCGCGACCGCATTGAGGCTGCCCAGCGCAATCGTTGCCAGCGCCACCGCCACGCCCAGCAGGACCGCGCGCCGGGGGTTGCTCGTCGGGCCGACCCCGTGTGCAAACATCGCCAGGGGCGGTATCACGTTGTCGCGTGCCAGCGACTGCAAGATCCGGGGCGCTCCAAGACACGATGCCATAGCCGAGGAGAGTGTCGCCGCGATCACCCCGACTTCGATCAGCCAGGGGATAACAGAGATTCTCCGCATCGCGCCGTAATCGCTGGCGAGAACATTCAATGGCACGCTCGCTGCGAGAGTTATGGCGGCGCCGATGTACACAACTGTCGAGAGGCCGACCGCCAGAAACGTGCCCAGCGGCAGGCTGCGCGCCGGATCACGCAAATCGCCCGACATGCTCACGCCTTGGGTGAAGCCGGTCACGGCCGGAAAGAACACGGCGAAAATCACCCAGAAAGGAGGAGTCGTGCGATCACTGGGCCCGCGAAACGAATCGATGAGCCGGGTGCTGTCCCAGTTCAAAACACCCCCGACAAAGAACGCGGCGATCGCCAGCGCCAGCGCCGCCATGACCAGGAATTGAAACTTCGTGGCAAGGTCCGCGCCCGCGAACGCGATGCTTCCGATCACCAGCGTGGCAATGGCCGCCACTCCCGCCGTGACGGCCGCATCACCCGCGTACCCCGCTATCGACGCCACCGCCTCGCCAAACCCGATGCAGTAAAAGGCTACGGATACCGACTGGGCCAAAAAGAGCACCAGCCCGATCGCGCCGCCGAAGTGAACCCCAAGCGTCCGGGAGATGAGGTAGTAATCGCCCCCGCCCCGCACCCGGATGTTCGTTGCGATCGCCGAAAGCGAGATGCTCGTGATAACCGAGATCGCCGTCGCGACCGCGATGATCGTAATCGCCTCGATCAGCCCGCCGGCACCCACCACAAATCCCAGGCGCCGAAAAAAGATGATCCCCAGAATGGTGAGGATGCTCGGGGTGAACACCCCGGCGAACGTACCCAACCGGCCGTTCGGCTGGTCGCTTGGTTGCCGGACGGACTCGCTCATGCCTTGACCTTATCCCGCCGCGCCGCGCACCGGAACCAGCAACACCGGGCACGGCGCCCCTTCCAGCACACCCCTTCCGACCGATCCAAAGACCAGCCGCTTCAACGCCCCGTCGGCGTGAGTTCCCATGACGATCAGGTCGATCTTGTGCTGCTGGGCGTGCCGGACGATCTCATCCGTGATCCCGCCAATCACGGAAAACACCCGCACGCGTGCCGCAAGATCACCAAATACTTCGGCCGCGAACTCGTGGAGCCTGCGGTCGGCCTGGGCTAGAAGTTCGGATGGTTCCGTTCCGGGAACGGGCATGGGTATCGACGCCCCGGGCACCGGTTGATCCAGCATCAGTGTTGTCGGCTCGACCACGTTGAGCAGGTGGACCTCGGCGTTGAACTTCGACTCCAGGAGCAGCACGTGCTGCGCCGCACGCCGTGAAAGCAGCGAGAACGCCGTGGGCAAGAGAATTGTCTTGATCGAAGTACTCACGCGGTCCTCGCTTCAGCATGTTGGGATGGTTCACCCCCAACGGGCCGTTCAATTTCCGGTTTGAATCCAGCCGGCTCGCCGGATTCGGCTCCGCCCAGTCCGATGTACACGCATTCCTTGTCTCTCGGCGGCGGCTTGGTGTTCGGCCCGTTCAGCACAAACCGCGATTCACACACCCAACCGAGGATTCTCTGTAATCGCCCAGGGTCCGACGAGTGCGCCAACCGAACGTGGCCATCTTCGAACCGCTCCAGAAGGTTTGTGATCGGTTCGCCGGCGCTGATATCCACCGGCTCCAGTTCACCCCGAGCCGGCTTGCTCGACCAGATCGCGACCTTGTCCTCACCCAATCGATCCATCCCCCAGCGCGCCGCCATTTGATCGACATCGTGATTTCCCGTCCACGCCAGCAGCCAACCGGCACCGTGAGGCGATCCGACATCATCCATCCAGCGAGAATCGGTCGCGTCCCCAACGACCGCTTCGATTCCTGTTGAGTTCGCGATCGCGACGCGAAAATCGTTGGAATCGATGATGCGGCATTCCACCCCGCAAGTCTGTAGTTCTTTGGCCGCCGCAATCCCAATCGGGTGCCCTCCGACCACGATCACCGATAGACCCTCGCCCGGCTTCAGCCCGAGTATCCAGGCGAGTGCCGGCGAGAACGTGCTGGCGATCAGCACCGTTCCCGCGATGGTCAGAAACATGATCGGTTCCAGTCGCTGGATGTCGGCAAGCAGGCTCTCCGACGCCGCGAGATGAGCACTCTCCGACCCGCTGCGCACAATCGATCCAAGTTCCGCCGCCGCCACCGTCGCGACCGACAACGCGACGATGCCTCGCGGCGCAAAGGTGCCGGCAAACAACCGTTCGCCCATGGTCAGTTTGGAACCGAATGTCGCCGCCGCCACCGCCACCGGCCTGACAACAAACAACAGCGCAAGCACAAACACCACTTCGCGCCAGGTCAAGCCCTCGAGTTGCGAGATGTCGAAACGCGATGCGAGGAGCACAAAGAGAGTCCCGACCAGCATGACCGCCAGCAACTCCTTGAATGATCGCAATTCGGTCGCGCCAAGCACGCGAGCCCGAGCCATGATCACACCGCAGATGGTCACCGCTGCCAGGCCCGCTTCGGGCGTTATCGCCTCGCCCACCCCGACGCACGTCATACACACACCCACCGCAATCAAGTTGAGCAGGGGAGATTCCACTTTTCCCGACCCGGCGTACGCGCGGAGCAGCAGCAACCCGAGCACGCCAGAGATCACGCCGACGCCGGCCCCTCCGATGAACGGTTTCGAAAAGAGCCACAGGCCCTCGCCGGCCACGCCAAGTTCAGGGCCCATGGTCAGGAAAAGGCGGAGAACCTCAAGCGTCGTAACGGTCGCGACGACTCCTACCGGATCAATCAGTACCGCTTCCGCCGATAGCGCAGTGTGAACGCTGGGGGAAAGACGAAGCAGGCGCAAGATGGGCTGGACAACGGTCGGTCCAGTGACGATCAGCGTCGCCCCCAGCAGGATCGAGATCGGCCAGGTCATGTCCAGCAGAAAGCGAGCTGCACACGTCGCCCCGATCCACGTGAGGACCGCACCGATTGTCATCAATCCCCACACCGCCCGGGGAGCACGAGAGAATTCTTCCTTGTTGAGGTGCAGCGCACCCTCGAAGATCAGCAGCCCGATTCCGACGGTGATAATCCCCTTCAGCGCGCCGCCCAACGACGCGGCATCGACCACGCCCAGCCCTGAATTGCCCAGCCCAAGCCCCACGAGCATCAGCGGCAGCAGGGCCGGAATCCGTATCCGCCGACAAACCACCGTCACCAGCGCGCTGATTCCGAGCGAGAGTGCGATAGAAGGAGCGGCCGCGCCAGTCATCAGTCTTCCCCGGGGTCCATTGAAGCACGCACCGCCCTTGCCTGTGCTTGGTGCCTCGCTGTGACTGCCACTGTATTCGATCCATCGCGCACGAATCTGGATCGCGCCAGTCGACGGCAGGCCCGCCGCGCAACATCCCGGAGCGGACTCGATCTGATGGACCGACCGAAGGAACTTCTCTGATGGGCCATCTAACGCTCTTCGGCTCCATCATCATGGAGCATCCGCACGGACGGCGTATCGAGATCGTCAAATTGCCCCGATCGCGCCGCCCGAATGAAGGCCAGCACCGCGCCCCCTGCCAAAAGAAATGCGATCGGGAGCATGATCAGAATTACGCTCATGCGAGGATTCCCGAACGTCGGGCCGGATCGTTCCAAGGACTCGGACTCGCCGCCATCGCCGACTCATTTCCGACGGTCTCCGTGCGCGCCGGGCGATGCCGAGTCACAAAGGGATTCGACCGCAGGCAGATCGCCACGACCGTGAGCGAACTTGCGGGCATGATGATCGCCGCGAGAAGCGGGCTGATCAACCCCGACATCGCAAACACCGCGGCCACGGCGTTGTAGCAAAGCGAGGTGCCGATCGTCCAATAGATGGTTCGCAGTGCACGTCTAGAGCCCTCTATGAGTTCTACCACCGGACCAAGTCCGTCGCCCTGCAGCGAAACATCCGCCGCTGCGAGACTGGCCTCTGCTCCCCCTCTCACCGCAATACCGACCGATGCCGCTGCCAACGCCGCCGCGTCGTTCACGCCGTCTCCCACCATCACAACGGTGCTCTTCGCGGTCTCACGCTGGACAATCTCACACTTGTCTTCCGGCGTTGCGCCACCGAACGCCTCCTGAACGCCTACTTCGCGAGCAACCCCGGCAACAACATCCGCACGATCGCCGGACAGGATTCGAATGTCCCAGCCAAGGCGCCCAAGTTGTGCGATGGCCTCTCGAGAATTTGCGCGTAAAGGGTCTCCAATTTCGGCAAGCGCAACGCACTTGCCGTCAATGGCGGCAAAGACCGCGGAGTTGCCGCGAGCGACGCAGGCTCGTGCAATCTCCAGCAAGCCGATTGGGACGGTAATACCCGAATCCTGAATAAATCGCTCGGAGCCCACGACGACATGTTGCGGGGAGTGATCGAGAGCAGTGCGAACCAGCCCGCGAATGCCCTTGCCGGGCAATTCAACAACCTCGTCAGAAGCATGGAAATGAGCGGCTTTGTCCGCATCGGAGTTGATGAGCGCTCGGGCGATTGGGTGCGATGAAGCGAGCTCGAGTACGCCAACGAGATCGCGTGCCGCCGCCTCACCGTACCACCTGACAACCGCGATCTTGCCTTGCGTGATCGTTCCGGTCTTATCGAGAATGATGGTCCGCTTGCCGCGAGTGCGGGCGAGCGCCTCGAAGACGTCTCCCCCTTTCACCAAGATTCCCTTTCTTGCCGCCCGACCCATCGCGACAGTCATTGCGAGAGGCGTCGCCAAGCCCAGCCCGCAAGGGCATGTCGCGATAAGCAGTGCTGCTGCATGGTCGATCGCCTTCGTCGGTGACGCGGGCCACCAAATAGCAAGCGTGAGCGCTGCAAGCGCCAGCAGCACCCATAAAAGCCACGCACCCCACCGATCTGCCAGGCGCACGATCGCGGCCCGACGGCGACCGGCTTCTTCAACCATCCGCAACAACCGGCCGATCCGGGTTGCTTCGCCGGTTGCCTCGATCTTCATCCGCACCGGCGAAGAGAGATTGGTCGATCCCGAGGCCACCGTGTCGTTGCAGCCAAGCGGGCTCGGCCTCGATTCTCCTGTCAGTATCGACTGATCGAACCGCGATGACCCCAGAACGATCCGCCCGTCCGCCGGCACAACATCTCCGGGGCGTATCTCGACAACGTCTCCTGGTGCGAGACTCTCGGTCGCCACTTCCGACACCGAGCCATCGTGGTCAACTCGCCGGGCCGAAGCAGGACCGAGATTGAACAGTAATTCCAAGGCATCCGCCGCGTTCCGCTGCTGGCGCAATTGAATGGCGCGGCCGATAAGCAGAAAAAACACCAGGGCCGAGATCGAATCGAAGTACAAGTCCCCTTGCCCCGCGATCGTCTTCCAGATTCCCCAGGCTCCGCCCAGGTACAGCCCAAGCGCAATCGGCACATCAAGATTGATGGTTCTCGTCCGCAGCGCCGCCACTGCAGACCTGGCAAAGACCAGTCCGGGCCACGCCAGACAAATGGTGTTCAGAATCATCGCCGCCCATCGGAACAACTGTTCGTGGTCGCGATCAATCCCCTCGAACATCCCGGCGTAGAGCGCGATGAAAAGGAGCATGATGTTGCTTGCACACGCACCCGCCACCGCGACCCGCACAAGCATCTTGCGGTCTTCTGCTCGCCGAGCCTCCCGCACCGCCGCGCGCCGCGCGGGATGCGGCGGATAGCCGAGTGAGTCAAGCGCACGCGCGGCGGCGCTCAGTGCTGTGAGTTGAGGATCAAGTCGAACTGCGACGCAGGCTCGCCGCATGTCCAGGCGTGCCTCGATGACCCCGGGCACGACTCGAGGCAATCGCTCGATCAGCCACACGCACGCCGCACAATGCAATCCCTCCAGCAGCAGATCGGCGCGAATCGTCCCGTCGTCCTCCGTAACGCAATATAGCCTTTGGAACGCCTCATCATCGAATTCTGAGTACCCGCGTCCCTTTGCGTTCGATTTCGCCGGGGTCGAAGCAGCCTGGTTTCGAATCCGGTAATAGGCGTCCAGTCCGCAGGCGTGAATGAGAGTGTGCGCCGTCTCGCAGCCGCGGCAGCAGAACTGCTGCTCGCATCCCTTCGTTCCGCGCGGCATCGGCAAGGCGCAGTGCGTGCATCTGGCAACTTCACGTGCCGGTTGGCCAAACCCAAGCGCGCTCTGGCTGCCGATTGCGGTCACGGCGCTCCCTTCGGAGTTTCCGCGTCGTTGCACAAGGGGCATCCGTCGCTGGCGGTGCGGGATCGGATGTCCGCCGCCGGATCACGCCAATCCACCGCGACAAGATGCCCCGGAACGACAGGAGCGCTGATCCGTGCCAACACCATCCACATGCCCACGCCGATCAGAAGCAGGTTGGTTGCCAGCGGCAGGTGCCGCCGCATCGAGCCGGTGAGGTATTGCGCGCCTACCCCAATCGCCACCATTGCCGGCAGCGTTCCTATCCAGAACACTGCCATAAGAAGCGCCCCCAAGGCCGGACTTGCGGTTCCCGCGCTCGTCAGCACAAAGGTGTACAGCCATCCGCACGGCAAGAAAGTCGTGAGCAGCCCGATTGCAAACGCCCGAGGCGCGGGGGGAAGCGAAAACGCCCGCACATGACCGGCATGTGCCATTTTCATCAGCACCGCCGGCAGCGGTGCTCGCCCGATCCGCACGCCCGCGTGTCGCATGAGAGCGATGACGCCAATGCCGATCATCAACCCCGCAGCGGTCAGACTCGCGATCCGCTGCACACCCATCATGGCGCCGCCCAGTTCGAACGCCGCGCCGACCGCGCCCGCTGTCAACCCCAGCAACAGATACGTCGCGAGCCGACCGGCGTTGTACGCCGCGTTCAATGCCGCCCGCGATACGGGCCGCTCCTTCTCGTCCGGAGAGGTCGCAAACGCCGCGAACGCCCCGCACATCCCGGCGCAGTGCGTCGAGCCGAGCAGGCTTGCCGTCAGCACCGCGCCAGCGAGGGCGATCATCACCGCAAGTCTCCTGTGCCGCGTGCAGCGTTCGATGCCGTCGGCATCGTCAGCGCCACATCCTGCTCGCTCGTGAACGTGTCCGCCCCGCGCTTCGCGGTCAATTGAACCCGCCACTGCCCGCTCGCCGAGACCGGCACCGTCGCTTCATATCCCCCGGCAAATTCCCTCAGTTGCACCGAACTCCGCTCTCCCGAGCGAAGGCTAGAGAAGGCCACGGCACGCACGAGCGCCGCCGGTACGGGGTTTCCTTCGCCGTCCTTCAGTTGGACGTGCAACACCGCCAGTTTCCCATCCGGCGTTCCCGTCAAAGTCGCGGTCGATTTCCATCCCAAGCGCCGATTCGCTGTCCGTTGCAGAATAACCCGGTCGTAATTCAGCGCTCGGGCGTAATAGTCCGGCTCGACCCCGGCGCTTCGGTCAGAAGTCGCCAGGTAAACCGTCGTCGCCACGATCCCCATATTCATGCCGATCAATCCGATGATGAGGCCGATCCATCGGCGACCTCGCCCCATCGTGGGGATGGTTCCGCTCGCCGTCGCTCGTTTGTTCGCTTCGGTCATTTGTGCTCTTCCTCTCCGCTCTCCCCGGGATCCTTACGGTGCTCCTCTTTGTTCCTGTGATCCGAATGTTCAGATGGCCCAAGCGCCACGTGCGCCACCCGGCGTTCGAATCCTTCCGGACCGCGCACCACGATCCGGATTTGCTTTCTTCCGTGCTCGAACGCGCTTCGGGGCAGCAGAACGGGGAGAGGTGATGTCAGCGTTTGTCCCGGATCAACCCGGACGACACCTTCGGCTCCCAATCGCACGCCGTCTACTCCTTCCACTTTCACTTCAAAGTCCGCGATCTTGGTGGTCCGGTTGACGAGCTTCAGCCGGAGGTTGTTCTCAACATCGCCGCTGGGCATGACCGTGAACGGCTGACCCGGACCGCGCAGGACGGTGACGTCCGCCACGCCGGTATTCGCCAGCGTGAACGCGAAGAGCCCCGAAAGCAACAGGATGACCACCGGATACAACACAACCCGCGGCCGTAACACGCGGAAGCGCTCCCCGCTCATCGCCGCCAGCGATGAATAGCGGATCAGGCCGGTCGGCCGCTTCACCTTGGACATCACCGTGTCGCAGGCGTCGATGCACTGCGCGCAACCGACGCACTCCATCTGCAACCCGTTGCGGATATCGATCCCTGTGGGACACGTCGTCACGCACATGCGACAGTCGATGCAATCGCCCGCCGCTGCCTCCACGCCGACCACCGGAAGCTGCACATCAGCCCGCTTGGCGGTTCGCGGTTCGCCCCGCGCGCGATCGTACCTCACCGTAATCGAATGCCGGTCCAGCATCACCGACTGGAACCGACCGTACGGGCACGCCACCAGACACACCTGCTCGCGGAAGTACCCGAAATTGAACAGCATCCCCGCCGTCACCAGCATGACGACGCCGAACCCCAGCGGATGTTCCGACGGAGCGCCGATCACCCACTGGCGCAGCAGGTCCCACGAGACGAAATACGCCAGGAATACATGCGCCAGGACGAGCGAACATGTCAGGTAGGTCACAAACTTCAGCGGCTTGCCGATGCCCGACGTCTGGATCCACCCTTTGGGCTTGCGTCCCGGCGCACCTTCAAAGAACCGCTCCAGCGGCCGAAACAGGAATTCCATGTACACCGTCTGCGGGCACGCCCACCCGCACCAGACTCGCCCAAACAACGCCGTCAGCCAGAACACAGTCAGAAAGACCATGACAACCAGCAACGCCAGCAGCAACGTATCGGTCGGAAGAAATGTTTGCCCAAAGATGTGAAACCGGCGCGCCGGGATATCGAGCAACACCAGCGGCACGCCGCCCACTCGAACCAGAGGCAGCAGCACGAACAGCGCGATCAACGCATAGGCCACCATCCGCCGCCCGCTGAGGAACCGCCCCGGCGAAACTCGGGGCCGAAGCCATCGTCGCGTCCCGTCGTCGTTGAGGGTGGAGAGCACCGAACTCGCGCCGCGAGCCGAGCCGCTTTCGTTCGGAGATGGAGTCGAATTGTTCAATTCATAGCCTTCTTACTTTTCAGTCTTTTTCCACGGCGCGATCGGCTGGCCTTCCGCGGCCTTTGGATTCGCGGGTGTCGTGCCCCGGAGAGACGCGACATAGGCCGCAAGAATCACCCGCTCGTTATCCGAGAACGTCCTTTTCCATGAGGGCATTGCTCCCGCGTTTGCTCCGTCCGTGATCACACGAAAGATGTCCGACGGATTCTTGATGTTCTTGTAGTTCTCGTCGCATAGATTCACACCCACCAGTCCGCCGCCGTCCTTCGCGTGGCACGCGGAGCAGTTGCCGACGAACGCAGCCTTGGCGATCGTCATGAACTGCGGGTTGTCAATCTGCTGCAGGATCGACTGGTCATCGGTCTTCAGTTGGCCGACCGAGCCGAACACCCTTACGAACTCAGCCCTCTGATCATCCGACCACGCCTCCTCGATTGTCCATCCCGCGACGCTGAAGTGCCAGAACGCGAGGTAGAACACCGAGAACGCCACCGACGCCCCGAATAGCCAGTACCACCATCCCGGGGTCGGATTGTCAAACTCGCGTATCCCGTCGTACTCGTGGTCCGTCAGTGGATCGGCGGGAAGAGATTCATTCGGTGTCATGGATTCGCTCATCGAATCTGCTCCTTCGCTTCGGCTGGGTCACTCTCCCCGCTGTCTGACAGCGGCAGCATGGCCGCTCGGTCGAATTCCGCACGCGCCGATTTTCGCAGTACCTGCCATATGACCCCGACAAAGACGAGTAGAAACAAAGCCATCGCCGCGATCGGGAACGCCGCGAGTCCAAGTCCGCTCATCACATCTGACATCCGCATAGGTCCGCCCTCCTATCGATCGGCCGTCCTGCTCGCTTCGGCCTTCTTCGCGCTCGCTGCCGCCGCCGGATCGGTACCCGTCTCGGACGGCGCCGGCTTGGAAATATCCGTTCCCAGTCGCTGGAGGTACGCCACCAACGCGATGATCTGTTTGTTTTCCAATCCCTTTGGTCCATCCGCCTGCACGATCTCGTCCGCAAGCTTCAAGGCCTGGGTTCGTGCCATCTCCGCTGCCTTGCCCTCGCGCACGGCTTCGCCATAGGGCACCCCGAGCATCGCGTTCACCCGCACCCTGGTCTGGATCTGGGCAAAGTCGAGCGGATCATCAAGCAGGTGCGGATACGCCGGCATGATCGACTGGGGTGATGACTGCCGCGGATCCTGCAGGTGCAACACATGCCACAAACTGCTCCGCATTCCACCCTCTCGCGCCAGATCGGGCCCGATGCGCCGGGAGCCCCATTGGAAAGGATGGTCGTACACGAACTCACCCGGCTTGGAATACTCGCCATATCGCTTGGTCTCGGCCCAGAGCGGGCGGATCATCTGCGAATGGCAGTTGTAACACCCTTCACCGACGTAGATGTCGCGTCCGGCTAGTTCCAGGGGCGTGTACGGCTGCACGCTCGCAATCGATGGCACATTCGAGCGGATCGCAAACATCGGGATGATCTCGAGCACCGATGCGACCGCGACGGCCGCGATGGTCCAGAAAATGAACTTCGACGGGACCCCTTCGAGCACCCGATGCCACCAGGCGCTCTGAAGGTTCTGAATAAACACGTCGCCCTTGTGACCGAGCTCCGTGTTTCCGCCGAGGCGCGATCGGAACGTCGGCCGCACAATCCTCTCCGGGCGCAGCGCCGGCGTGCTCAGCACTGGCACCTCGTAGACCGCCGGGCGCGCCATCCATGTGCGCAGCACGTTGTACCCCATCATCACCGCACCCGCGAAATAAAGCGTGCCGCCGATCACGCGAATCCAGTAGAACGGCATCAGTTTCGCAACGGTTTCCACAAAGTCCGGGAACGCGAGCGCGCCCGATTGATCAAACGCCCGCCACATCAGCCCCTGCGTGATACCGGCCACATAGATCGGAATCACGTACAGCAGAATGCCCAGCGTCCCGATCCAAAAGTGCCATTCCGCCATCTTCTTCGAGTACAGATTCGTCTGAAAGATCCGCGGCGCGAGCCAGTAGATCATGCCGAACGTCATGAACCCGTTCCACCCAAGCGTGCCCCCGTGCACGTGCGCAATCGTCCAGTCCGTGTAGTGGCTCAGCATGTTGACGGTTTTCACCGACAGCATCGGACCTTCAAACGTCGACATCATGTAGAACGTGATGCCGACCACAAAGAACTTCAGCACCGGATCGTCGGTCAGTTTGTACCAGGCGCCGCGCAAAGTCAGCAGCCCGTTGATGCCTCCGCCCCAGGAGGGCATCCACAGCATCACCGAGAAGAGCATCCCAAGCGTTGACGCCCATGTCGGCAGAGCGGTGTAGTGCAGGTGGTGGGGGCCCGCCCAGATGTAGATGAAAACCAGCGACCAGAAGTGGACAATCGACAACCGGTACGAGTACACCGGCCGCTCCGCCGCCTTGGGCATGAAGTAATACATCATGCCCAGAAACGGTGTTGTCAGGAAGAATGCAACCGCGTTGTGCCCGTACCACCACTGGATCATCGCGTCCTGCACGCCCGCATACACCGAGTAGCTCTTGAACAGCCCCGCCGGAATCACCAGCGAGTTCACGACGTGCAGCATCGTCACCGTGACGATTGTCGCGATGTAGAACCACAGCGCCACGTACATGTGGCGTTCCCGCCGCACCTTCAGAGTCATGAAGAAATTCGTGCCGAAAAAGCCCAGCCACACCGCGGCGATCAGGATGTCGATCGGCCACTCCAACTCGGCGTATTCCTTCCCCTGTGTGATCCCCAAGGGCAGCGTCAATGCCGCCAGAATGATGATCAGTTGCCAGCCCCAGAAGTGCAGCCGGCTCAACCGGTCCGACCACATCCGCGTCTTGCAGAGGCGTTGCGTCGAGTAGTAAATGGCCGCGAAGATCGCGTTCCCCGCGAACGCGAAAATCGCCGCGTTGGTGTGCAGGGGGCGCAGCCGACCGAACGTCAGGAACGGCACGTTCGTGAGAAAGGTCAGGAACGCGAACGGCTGCGATCCGCTCGCCGTCGTGTAGTTGATCACGCTCGGCACAACCAACTGCAACGCGATGATCAGCCCGACCAGAAAAGCCACCAGCCCCCACACCACAGTCACCGTCAGAAACTTCCGCACGATGTCGTCGTCGTACGAGTACTGCTCGAGGTGCACGCGCTCGTGGCGCTCGCCGAGCCTCCCCATCAGCCCCGTGCGCGTTCCTGCTGCCACTTGAGACTCGGCCATGTAGAGATCTCCCGGCGGATCCCTCTTTCCGTGTTACAGCAGACAAAAGGGTCCTCAATTCCTGATTGTTCGCGATCTCGGCCGATTGTCAAGCCTGAAATCTCCTCTCGGTCGCCCAAATCTCGGCTTTTTTGGCGCCTTTTCTTTGCTGGCGACCCCCCGATCCCTGGGCGGACGTGGTTGATTTCCGGAGAAAAATGTCTTATAGTCCTTTGAATAAAGATCGGAGTGCTCGTCAATGCTCGGACAAGCAGCCGGCTACGCGACGTCGGCCTTGGGCTACCTCGCGACCGCCGCTGGCAAACCATTGCTGGTCAAAGAGATTGCGCAGGCCTGCGATATCCCCGCGCCTTATCTCGCCAAGATCATCAACACGCTGCGCCACGTCGGGCTCGTCGATACCCAGCGGGGCGTCGGCGGCGGTGTCACCCTTGCCCGCCAGCCGTCCGAAATCAGCCTTTACGACATCGCCGAACTCCTCGCGGACCCGATTTGCAACAAGCGGTGCATGCTCGGCGTCGCCCTGTGCTCCGATGAGCGAGCGTGCCCGGCGCACCGCTTCTGGACCAGCCAGCGCGGCACAGTCATCGAGTTTCTCAAGAAGACCTCCATCGCCGACATCGCCGCGTTTGAAACACGCAGGCGTTCCCGCGCCATGAATCCCGGCTCGCAAGGCGTCGACCTCAGCATCAGTGCCGCGCCGCAAAGGAAATAGCGAGTTCCCAACCGTCCTGCGACTACCCGGGCTCGCAGTCGCGTCGGATCCGGTGCACCTTCATGGCCGCGGCAGACCGACGAATCTTGAGTTCCGCACCCTGCCGGGCCACGACGATCGACACCACCCCAAGATCTAATCACTGTCCCGGAGTTCCCGCTCCTGCCTGACGAGCGTTTCGCGCAGGCGGGCAGAGAATCCTTCATCCAGCGGAGTTGTCTGCATCCACTGATCAACCCGGAAGGCGCGCCTGGCCTTTTCAAAGGGCAACTCGGTGTCGAAGTACCCGAAGCGATAGGCCACCCGGTCGGAGAGTCCCGTAAGCAACACGGCCAGATCGCTGGGAAGCGGCCGCCCGCCCAGCCTGCGTAAATGCGCCGTGATGTTGTTCATGCAGTTGTTCAGAATCAGGTGGTAGAACTCCGGTTCTTCCTCCAGCTTGTGCGCGCGGGCAACCATGTCGAGGAATATCGCTCGCATGCGGTCCGGCGTCGCTCTCGCGGGGTACATCCGAACCGGATTCTTCCAGATCGCGCCACGCACGCCGACCACATCACGCTCGTCCCCTATCACGTAGATCAATTGAAACTGCCGGAACATCGACGGCAAGATCGCATAGGGCCGATTCTTCTCGCGTCGACCCTCCACCGAAATTGTGACCGCCTGTCCGTCCGAAAATGCGAAGCAGAGCATCACGTGCGCCACGCCGTCGAACGAATTCATGGGCACGACAACATAGTACATCGATGCGATCTTGCCGGCGTCGTATGTCCGGTCATAAAAGCCCGGCGTGAAATCGGTTCGTGACCGCCACAGAAAATTCCGCACGTTGGAGATACGAACCAGATCTCCTTCGACATCAACGTGAGGCATCCGCGAGTGCTCCGGCGCCCACTCCAGTGTCGGATCCGGCTTCACAAAGCCGAGGTACCACGAGGCGACGATCGCCGCGGCTCCCGCGGCGAGCAGCCGGAATCGCCGCTGCTTCCACGAGTCCCGTGTGCCCAATCGAGGGACCCGGCGCTCTCGCTTGCGTTCGCGTAGCGAGCCCGCAAATAGCCCCGCGACCGCCGCAGCCAGCCCGAGAGTTATCCACGCTCGGAAAGGGCAGCAGAAATACACGGCGAGCGTGGCCCAAAGACCTAATAGCGCCCACGCCGCAATCACGCACGCCGAAAGCGTGCCAGACAGAATCGTCCAAAGCAAAAGCCGACGAGCTGTAGGCTTTCTCAGATCCGAGGCGGACGTACCCAAGCCATTCGAATCTCGGTTCGGCAACATGCGCATCGAAAACGGAGGGGAGGAGATTCGAACTCCTGGTGAGGACAAGCCCCACGGCAGATTTCAAGTCTGCTGCTTTCAACCGCTCAGCCACCCCTCCAAGGGTGCCCGCGATTTTAGTCGCTCCCGCCGAAGCCCCGCGCGCCCCACGAGCAACAGAATCCCGTTCGTAAGCGCAACGCCGATTCACTCCCGCGGCCAAAGCTCATGCCCACGCAGAAATTCTTCGAGCGCACCGCGATACTTCGCTTCATCATTCCCCGGCAAATCGTTGTGATCGCAGTCGAGCGTCACCAGCGTGGCGTCCGGCCGCAGCTTCTTCAGCGCTTCGGCGTGCGCGTACGGAATCACCCGATCGTGCAATCCGTGCACGATCAGCACCGGCGACTTGATCTTGCCGAGCGCCTCATCGTTCAGAAACGGATGCCTCACCAGCCAGCGTGGGACGTGATAACCGTCCGCCATGGATGCCAGCGAAACAAACGTGCACTCCAGAATGAGTGCGGCGGGCGCAACCCGCTCGCCCACGCCGCACGCGACGCCTCCGCCCAGCGATCGCCCGAGCAGTATCAGTTTCTTCCCGTCTATCTCCGGCCGCGACATCGCGATGCGCACCATCGCTGCCGAATCATCCACGATCGCTTTCTCCGACGGCTCCCCCTCGCTTCGCCCGTAACCCCGGAATTCCGGCAGCAGCACGTTGAACCCCTGGCGCTGGCACGTCTCGGCCAACCATGACCAGTTCTCGATGAAGTCGGCATTCCCATGGAAGCAGACAAGCAGCGGCCCCGGCGATTCGGCGCTCCGCCCAGCCCCCTTGAAGTACCACGACTCGATCTTTCTTCCGTCCGGCGCCGTGTACCAGATCCGCTCGCCCGTCGATGGCAATTCCCTCCCCCAAGATCGCCCCGCTTCGCGTGGAAAGATCATCGCGTCCTGCATCACCCAGAGGGCCCCGGCAAAGAGCGCGTACCCGAGGACCGCCAGCAGGAGAACCGATGCCGCGCCCCGTCGCAACCATCGCACCGCCTGCTTGCTCGTCACAGTTTCTCCACTTTCGGATGTCTCGAAAAATCGGCCGCCGATTCTTCAGACCACGAGCCGCTCTACAGGCCCCGCACGATTCTTCTTACCTCGTTCATCCATGCCGCATTGTTGTCCCACGGCAATGAATGTCCGGGTTCGTCGCCCTCTTTGACATCCTTGGGACCAAACCACCAGCCTCCCCAGATGATCGCGCTGTCGCACCGCTCCCGCACCGTGTCCAGCACCGTTCCGAAATATGGCACCTCTTTGTTGCGCACTTTCGCGTTCGACGGGTGATAGTGGGGGCTGATGAACGGAATCACCGGTTTTCCATATTTATACGCTTCGTCGATATTCGCGATCGCAAACTTCACCCAGCCCTTTTCGTCATCGTAATTCGAATAGATCGAAGGGCAGATCACATCCAGGTCATCCGCGATGACCGAGTTGAACCGGTTCGTTCCGTACCACGCAAGCAGCTTCTCTTCGGTCGGCATGACCGGCGTCCAGTAATCACCCTTCGGACACACGCCGTATGTTCCGATCTGCGCCCGCGGATTCTTCTTGTCGCGCTTGGCCGCGCGAAACGCCGCAATCCTCTGGGCGTGACCCTGTGCCACGCACTCGGCCTTTTCGGTCCGAACGTCGGAACACAGGAACTCGAAATCAACAATCAACAGATCCGATTTTTGTTCGCTCGCCCACTTGCCCACCACGACCGGGTCGTACCCGCCCCGCGAATACCACGACGCCGGCGTCAGGCCTTGAAGGGAGAGATCGGGCTGGTCCTTGAAGAACACCAGGTTGTAGAGCTTGAACGCCATTGCACAAGCGTATCACGCCGAAACACCACGATTCATCGGCAATTACGGGCTCTTCCAGCCTTGCGCAATCGGCATCCGCCGTCCCGATCCGAACGCGACCCCCGTCACCTTCAGGCCCACCGCCGCCTGCTTGCGCTTGTACTCCGACAGGTCCGTCAGCCGCACGATGCGCCGAACCGTCGCCTCGTCAAACCCTTCACGCCCCGCGCATTGTCGAATGATCTCGCTTGCGCTCTGGCGAAGTTCCACATAACGGTTCAGGATCTCATCCAGCACGTCGTACGGGGGCAGAGAATCCTGATCCTTCTGATCCGGCCGCAACTCGGCGCTCGGGGGCTTTGAAATGCTGTCAAGAGGAATCGGCGCGGTCGCAAAGCCGCACTCCGCTGCGTGCTCGTTCATCCACTTTGCCAGCCGGTAGACCCAGTTCTTGGTCAGGTCGCACAACACCGCGAGGCCGCCGTTCATGTCGCCATACAGGGTGCAGTAGCCGACCGCCAGCTCGCTCTTGTTCCCCGTCGTGAGCACGATCGCACCCGTCCGGTTCGAGAGCGCCATCAGAATCGTGCCGCGCAGGCGCGATTGCAGATTCTCCTCGGCAAGGTCCGGCAGCTTCTCTCCCAGCCTGCTTGCTTCGACGGCGCCCATCGCCGGATCGATCGTGCTCACGGCGCCATCAAACATCGGCGCAATCGGAACCGTGATGCACTTCATTGTCAATCGCTTCGCCAACTCGTACGCGTCGCTCTTGCTGTGCTCGCTCGAATACGGCCCGGGCAGCGCCACCCCAAGCACATTCGCCGGGCCGAGCGCCGCGCACGCGATCGCCGCCGTCACCGCGCTGTCGATTCCGCCCGACAACCCGAGCAGCACGCTCCCGAATCCCGTCTTTCCGCAATAGTCGCGCACTCCCAACACCAGCGCCCGAAACAACTGTTCCTCATCGCTCTTCGACGTCACCGGATCGGGAACGGCGCCCGTCTTTGCCGGCACATCCACAAACGTCATCGCTTCTTCAAACCCAGGGCCCGCCGCGATCAATTCGCCGACCGGCGAATATGCCGCGGCATGCCCGTCAAAGATCAATTCATCATTCCCGCCCACCTGGTTCACGCTCAGCACATACACGCCGTGATTGGCCGCGTGCCGCTTCAGTATCGCGCGGTGCCGTGGGCTCTTCCCCAGCACGAACGGGCTCGCCGACGCCGACAGAATGACCCGCGCCCCTGCCTGCACGACCTGCGCCACCGGATCCGGCGCATCCGCATACCGAGAGGCAAAGCCCGCGTCCTCGCCCTTCCACAAATCCTCGCAGATCGTCAAGCCAACCTTGATCGCTCGCTCATCGCCCGCCCCCTTCACCTCGATCACTATCGCTCGATCGCCCGGCGTGAAGTACCGATCCTCATCAAAGATGTCGTACGTCGGCAACAGCCGCTTGTCGTAGTAGTCGAGCATCGTCCCGTCGCGATACGCCAGCAATGAATTCGCGATCCCCTTCGGCGAATCCGCGTTCCCGCCCACCGGCAGGGGCGTCCCGAACACCACCGTGATCCCGCTCGAGTGCTTCTCCCCCAATTCCTTCGCCGCTTCCGTGCACGCTTTCAGGAATCCACCCTGCAGCAGCAAATCGCGAGGCGGATACCCGCACAGCGCCAACTCCGGAAACAGCACGCAATCCGCCCCGCCCGCGCGCGCCCGCGCAATCATCCGAATAATCCCCGCCGCGTTCCCCGCGATATCTCCAACCGTCGGATTCGTCTGAGCCAGCGCAATTCGCATCATTCAATCCTAGTGATTCCGCTCGTTGCTTCGTTCTCCCCCCGGGGCACAAACATCCTGTGCGCCCCCAGCCGCATGACCGATACCGCGGCCAACACCGAGTTCACCACCGCTTCGCTCGCCAGCACCAGCAGCGCAATCCCGGCCATCGCCTGCGGATTTTCAAGCCCCAGCATCGTCGCCGTCCCGACAATCGCCGCCTCGCGCGTTCCCACCGTACCCGCCGGGCTCATCACGCCCACCACAAAGTGCGTCGATGCCAGCAGCACGCAGGTATCCAGCGCAATCGGCGTTCCGACGATCATCCCCGCCAGATAGAACCGCAGCGCCTGACTCGCCATATCCACAAGCCGCACGAGCACCAGCACCGCCACGCGCTTGGGTGACGCCAGAATGTCTAGTCCGCCGTGCGCCGTCCGCACAAATGTTGTCCGCACCAGTTTCCGCGCCCATCCGCCCATCCGCTCCGCGATCGCCCTCAGGATCGCCATGCCCCGGGTTCCGTGGAAGTACCACGCCAGCAGGCACACCACCGCATACCCCGCTAGACCCGTCGAGACCGCGATTGCTATCCACTTCGAATTGATTTCTCTCGTCGAAAGCGACGCCGCGAACAGCGGCAGCAGCGTAATCGCCATCACGATCGAGACCGCGCCGAACCACGCCCCTATCAGCGCCACCGGCACGCGGTCCCGCCGGTTGTGGATGAGAATCCGGAACAGCATCCCGGTTTTGAATGGCACGTAACTGAGAAACGTCGCGATCACGTTGGTCGCCTGCATGTCCCAGAAATTCAGGCGCCGCAGTGGCCGGAGCGAGACATAAAAACTCAACCCGGAGCAGAAGAGCACCACCGCGTTCGCGCTACAGAGCATCGCGATCTGATAAACCGGTGCCTGCCGAAGTGCCGCCAGTTGCCTCTGGTTATCCGGACTGAACGCCTGCTTCACGCACCAGCCGAGCAGCGCAAGCCCGATCAGGAACCCGAACCCCTGCAGGATGACCTTCGTGCGCGAAATCCGCTTCAAGGGCTGCGCGGCATTCATGGCTGCGCCTCCGGCATGCGGATCGGCCGGACTACCGGAGGCAATTCCGTTCCCGTCGCCTGGAGAGGCTTCGCCGGACGCGTCGCTTCAAACCAGCGCGTCAGCACCTCGCGCGAGAGCGCGGGGTCGTACCACTTGCTCTCGATCAGGCGACTCAATTCGGAAAAATTCAGCAGCACCGCGTCGATCCCGCGATCGAGCAACCTGCCCGACCATGCGAACGGCGCCTCCGCACCATCCTTTGTACTCCGCACCGCGTCTCCCAAGGGCGATGGATCCCACGTGGTGTGATAGACCAGCGGGCCGGGCACGTAGAAGGGAGTCGAATCGCCCAGCAAGTACAGCGTCTCCCCTGGCTTTACCTGTGCAGTATCGCCAATCCTCAGATCGGTCCGCGCCAGTGCCTCCGGCCCGTATCCGAGGGTTTGATTCGGGTTCCCGCCGGCTTCTGACCAGAACGCATCGAGTGACCGCATCGCCATGAACCCGATGCACAGCGACGCGATCGTCATCGCCAGCCGCCGATACAGCACCAGCCGAGGCGACGCGGCGTTCACCCAGATTCCGCTCCCCACCAGTCCGATCAGCATCGCACCCGGCACCGCAAGAGGTATCAAGAACCGGGATTGCAGGTGTGTCAGCGCCAGCCACGCCGCGATCTGCGCGATCAACGCCGCGCCAAGCAATCCCGTGCACAGTCGCGTTCCACGCATGCCGATCCCGATCAGCATCACGGCGCCGACCAGCGGAAAAAATGCGCTCCACTGCGGATGCATCATCCCGCGGTGGCGTGCTCCCGCCGGGTCGTTCGGATCGATCAGGAAAAGCAAGCGGATTCGATCCGTCCACGAGCCATCAAAGTGATGCGCACCCGCAAACCGTGCGTACTGCTCCG
Organism: Phycisphaeraceae bacterium; assembly: GCA_019636565.1. Lineage (GTDB taxonomy): Bacteria > Planctomycetota > Phycisphaerae > Phycisphaerales > UBA1924 > JAFEBO01. Next base: position 22,087 of record JAHBXG010000001.1, on the reverse strand, counting down.
TCGACCAGTGCGCGTCCCCGAACACGCCGTGCACGTAGGGGAATACCGGGTTTCCGCTCGCGACCCAGTTCCGGAGCATCCACGGCAAAAGCGCCGCTGTCCCTGCGATTCCCGCAAGAACCGCCGGGCGAAGCCACGCTCGCATCGGCGAGAACCAGATCAGCGCAAGGCCGGCGGAAGGCGCGGCCAGTATCAGCGCCGTCGGCTTGACTCCGCACGCGACGCCCACAAGCCATCCGACAAGCAGCGCTCGGCCCGAATCGGTCACGCCGCGATCGAACGCCACCAGCATCGCTCCGGCGAGCAGCGCGCACAGCGCGAGCTCGTTATACGCCATCGACCCAACCACCACGATCCAGGGCACGCTTATGAACGCCGCGGCCCCGATCCATTCCGCTCCGAGTGCAGTTCGACGGGTCTCAATCGAAGCAACAGCCGCCTCGGAGTCAGATCCTGCCTTGGTCGTTCTCGCGATTAATTGCCGTGTCCCCGCAGCAACCATCCATGCCGCGACGATTCCGAACCCCACATGCAGCATCTGGCACGCGATGGTCCGCCACCCGTCGCCTGCCAGCATCCCCGTTACGCCGGAGTCGGTTGTGCGCGGTGCAAAGGTCCATAACTGCAGCGTCAGAAACGCGCTCTCGAAATACGAAGGCAAGTAGGAATACACATTGTGAGTGACCGGTGTCAGCCGCCCCATCTCCAGCCATTCGCGTGGCAATTGCACGTGGTAGCTGAGCACATCGAACCCGCCAAATTCGCTCGACCACAGCACGCCCGGCGCTTCGCACGCCGCGACCAGCATCACCGCCAGCGCGAGTGTGCACGCACCGGCCGCAATCATCCAGATGCCGACCCCGTTCCTTGAAGACGGAACGCGCCGCGCGCTCCGAAGAGAAATGACGAGCAACACCAGCCCCAGCCCGCACGGAATCAGAGCGGCGACGTTCCACAAGTATCCCGGCAGCCATGCGCCGGCCAAATTGATCGCGTGGCCGAGCGAGAGTTGGATGGAAAGCCCCGCGCCTGCTTGAATGGCCCAGCGTTCCTTTGAATCCCGAAAGAGCGGCAATGCCAGTGCCCCAAGCCCGATCGCCGACAGGATGTAGAGCGCCGCGGGCCATGCGGATCGGAAGATCCAATACGCCGCCGCTGCCGCGCCCTGGAGCCCCGTCAGTGGTCCGCCGATCGATGCGATCGCCCCAATCAACGCGATCAACAGCACTGCGAAGCCAATCCAAGCCCGCGTGCCGCGTTCGTTTGAGACTGGTCTTGCGGGAAGTGGATTGGGCGCGTGGGGCATTCGTTCGGGCTTAGGATAATCCATGCCCGGCTCTAAATCGCTCACCGGCTCTCCCTCCGGCCTTGATGATCTCACGATCATCGAGCCCGTCTGTGCGATCTTCCGGCGAACGCTCAAGGGGGCCGGGCTCAAGTACACGCTGGAACGCGCCCAGATCCTCGATTCGGTCATGCGTCAGCCCGGTCTGTTTCACGCCGAGGAACTGATCCGGGGTCTCAAGGCAGAAGGCTTCCGGGTGTCGAAGGCGACGGTATATCGCACGCTGAAACTGATGCAGGATTCGGGCATCATCCAGCGTGTGCTGTTCGATGATGACGACGCGGGGCGGTATCAGGTGGTCTTCGGCACGAGCGCCAGCGATCTGCTCATCCGAACCGACAACGGCGATGCCGTTCAGATCGAAATCCCCGGGCTGCGGGCTCTCTGCGAGCAATTGTGCACAAAGCATGGCCTGGCCCTGAAGGGTCACCGCCTTCAGGTGTTCGCGGCACCGGCGTGACGATGCGCTGCCGTCACTGCTTGGTTGGATCCAGAATCCCGATCTTTTCCACACCGATGCGGGCGCAGTGCTCGTGCATCTGCACCACGGCCTCGTAGGGCACGTTTTCTCGTGGGCGGACCACGATCGCCAATTCCTTGGGAGAGCGATCATGGGTCACGGCGGTCAACCACGCATCAATCGATTCGATGGGTGAGTCCACCAGGGTCGGAATCGCCGAGGCCGAACGAGTCGTAACAAGCACGTTCTTGCCGTCCTTGGTGGTGAGCAGCAATTCGATCCGGGTTATCTTCTCGGGAACCTTGACGACGGTTGGCTTCGAGGGAGGCAGCGCCGTCTTCAAGAGCCATTCCGGACCGAGCACGCTGGCGCTCGCCATGAAGAAGACCAGAATCACCATCACCACATCCACCATGGGCGTCATGTTGGGCGCGTAGTGCTCGTCGTGCATGGTCAGCGCGTTGCGCTTTCGAAATGCGTGGGCTCGGCCGCTGCTCATAGTGGCTTCTTTCCGCCCTTGGCCGCCACGAGTTTTACTGAGAGCAGCCCGGCATCGCGACACGCCGCGAGCACCGGGGCGACCTTGCCATAACCCAGCGATCGATCGGCCCGGATCTGCACCTCGGAGTCCGGGGAGATCTCCGACATTCCTTTGAGAATCGTGGGCAACTGCGACTCGAGCACACGTTCGGTGCCGATCAGAACCACCGAGTCGCCGGACTTTTCATCGACCCCGACGTTGATCACGATCGGGCCGGCCTTGTCAGCGGGCCTCCCGGTCGTGGAAGTGGGCAGATTGATGCTGCTCGATCGCCCCGCCGCGAGATGGCCGACCATCAGGTAAAAGATGATCAGGCACATCACGACGTCGATCAGGGGCGTCACGTTCACGTGCGCCGCGCCGCTGCCTTTTCGATACGTCCGGAGCTTCATGGTTCGTGGGTGGTTTGGGTGCCTCAGACCGGCGCGGCGACGCGCGAGGCCGGTTTGGCCTCGACGCGGGGGGTGATTGTTCCGTTTGTATCGTCGTCGGCGGGCAGCGACTCGATCAACTGCGAGCACACGAGCATGCCCCGCGTGCAGATGCGATCGACGATCGAGCGGTAGAAGCCAAAGACGAACAGGCAGGGAATTGCAAGTGTGAGGCCCAGGAGCGTGTGGAACAGCGCTTTGCTGATGCCCAGGGACAGATCGCTCGGTCCGGCCTGTCCGCCCGATTCACCCAGCGAGGTGAACGCGAGGATCATGCCCCAAACCGTACCGGCGAGGCCGATCAATGGTCCCAGGTTGCCGACGACATTCAGCGGCTCGATCGCACGGAACCAGCGGGCGACTTCATCGCTCGCGGCAATTTCCGCTGTCTCGCGCATGCCAACGCGGTCGCGTTTGCGCCCGTCGAGCACCTGGCGGAGGACGCGTGAGGGAAAGCTGTCATCTGTCTTGATGAAGGCGCGGAGGTCTTCCTCGCGTCCGGCTTCGACGAGATCATTGATCCGGGCAATGCTGGCCGGCGGAATGATCTTGCGTTCGCGGACATCGATCAGGCAGCGCACGATGATGGCGACTGCGACCAGCGACCCGAAAAGGAGCAGCACGGTGAAGAAATCGAACGACTGAACGAAGAGGCCCCAGAGGCCTCCCTGACCTGCCGCGGCAAGCACGGGCGTGGCGCAGAGATTGAGACTTGACATCATGCTTCCATCTTAGAGACCCCGACGGACGGGATTAGTGGTCCGATCGGTGTTCAGGGTCGGTGGGGGTTGGGGGTTCATTTTCAAAATCGGCGTCGGTGGCCCGGCGGCCGATGCTGTAAGCGCCGGTGAACCAGCGATTGAGGTCCGCGAGTTTCTCTTTTTCGCCGGCGAATGGATAGGTGGCGCGAGTCGGTTCAACCCAGACACCCGTGATCGGGCAGCGGATTGGCTCCCGTTCCGTAAGGTCTGAAACGCCGGAGCGCGCGCCGAACGATTCGGGCAGATCGAGCTCGATCTGGCGGACGGAGTCATCCAGATGGACGAAGCGGACGGTGGCCGCGTCGGCCCCGCCCTTGAGAGCATCGGCGATACGGCCGGGCCATTCGATGACGACAGCGCAATCGGGCTGGGCGATGCCTTCGGGTGTGGCAAATCGGTCCCAGCCAATGCCGTCGAGATCTTCGCCAGAGTTCAGGCGGTACGCATCCATATGGATCAGGCGGCGGATGCCGCGCCGTTCGGCACCGAGCGGATACTCATTGACCAGCACAAAGGTCGGGCTGCTCACAAGACCCGGTGCAACGCCCAGCGCGCCCGCAAGCCCGCGAACAAAGGTTGTCTTGCCCGCGCCCAAGTCGCCCTCGAGCCGGACGATATCGCCGGCGCGCAGCACCGACGCCAGCCCCGAGGCGAGGCAAGCCGTGTAGTCGGGACTGGTGCTGGTGCGGGCAATGGTGGACACGCCTGAATCATTGGAAGACATCAGGTGTGCTCCCAGCCGAGATCGCGAACATCGATGGCGGTGGCACCATCGATGATGAAGCACCCGGACCCCGCCATCACCGAGCCGATCCGGGTGATCGGAAGGCCGCTTGATGCGATGGCGTGCGCGACTTCTCCGCTGGCGGCAAAGAGGAGTTCGTGATCCTCCCCGTCGGAGGCGGCGCGGCGCCAGTCCGGCGTGTTTCGAGGGATTAATTCGGGCTGAATCTCAAATCGCACCTTCGACGCATCGGCCATGCGGGAGGCATCGCGTCCGAGGCCGTCGGAGATGTCCATCATCGAGTGGAGCCGCGCGCCCAGAGTGTCGGCCAACCATCGCGCTTCGGCGAGGCGAGGCTCGAAGGTGAGGTGCTTGCCGAGCCCCGATGCGGCATCGAACGAGCCCCCGAGTTTGCCGGTGACGTAGATGCCGTCGCCAGCCTGTGCGCCGGATCGGAGGACGGGACCGCGCGCCGGATGAGTGGACCCGATCACGGTGACGGTGAGTGTCATTGGATCGCTCGTTTGCGGAAGTGATGCGATATCTCCTCCGACCAGCGGGCAAGCCCAATGTTCGGCCCAGCGCTTCATGCAATCGAAGAGTTCGTCTGCTTTGCTTTGTTCAAACCCTTTCGGGAGAGCACCGGTCGCCAGTGCGCAGACCGGTGTGCCCGCCATCGCGGCGATATCCGAGATCGAACGGGCGATTGCTTTTCGGGCGATGAGGTCGAGCGGCGTGGCCTTTCGAAAATGGCTGCCTTCAATGACCTGATCGACGGTGAGCAGGCAATCGGTGTTGCCGATGCGTACGACGGCGCAGTCATCGCCCGGTCCGACGGCCACATGCGGGAAGGCCCGGGTGAGGCTGGCGGAACGCTCGGCGATTTTCGCAAGAAGTTCGGACTCGCGCATTCCTTCAGCGTAGCCGCGGGTGTTCTTGCAAATCGGGCCTTGTTCGGTCTTGGCGCGAAGGACCCAATGTGCGACGCTGCGCCACGCCAAAGGAGCAACACCATGCCGATCGATCAGGAAAAGCTCAATTCCTTCCTCGGAAGAATCGTTGGCGACTTTGGAGGCGCGATGAGCGCGGTGCTCGTCACGATCGGCGACCGGCTTGGGCTTTACAAAGCGATGGCCAAGGCCGGGGACAAGGGCGTCACGCCGGCCGAACTCGCGAGCGCGACGAAGACAACGGAACGCTACGTGCGCGAATGGCTTCTCAATCAGGCCGCGGGCGGCTACTGCGACTATCGCAAGCAGGACGGCCGATTCGTCTTGTCCGCTGAACAGGCGTTTGCACTCGCCGATGATGCCAGCCCGGCGAGCATGATCGGCGGGTTCCTGGTTGCGAATTCGATGGTCAAGGACGAAGAGAAACTGCTCGAAGCCTTTCGCACCGGCAAAGGGGTCGATTGGGGTTCGCATCACCACGATCTGTTCCACGGAACCGACCGGTTCTTCGCCGCAAACTACCGCGCGAATCTGGTGGGCAATTGGATCCCCGCGCTGGATGGCGCCGAAGCAAAGCTGCGATCGGGCGCGACGGTTGCAGATGTCGGGTGCGGCCACGGCGCCTCGACGATCCTCATGGCGCAGGCGTTTCCGAAGTCCAGGTTCATCGGGTTTGATACGCATACGCCTTCGGTTGAATTTGCGAGCCGCGCGGCGCAGGCCGCGGGTGTGGGCGACCGGTGCACCTTCCTCACCGAATCGGCGACGACGTTCAAGCCGGACCCGCATCCCTTCGACATGGTCTGCTGCTTTGATTGCCTCCACGACATGGGCGACCCGGTGGGCGCGTCGCGCAATATCCGCAAGACGCTTAAGCCCGATGGTCTCTGGATGATCGTTGAGCCGTTTGCGAGTGACAAGGTCGAAGAGAATCTGAATCCGGTCGGGCGTGTGTATTCCGCGGCTTCCACGATGATCTGCGTCGCGCACTCGCTGGCGCAGAACGGTCCCGCGCTCGGGGCGCAGGCGGGCGAGACGAGGTTGCGGGGCGTGGTTACCGAGGGCGGCTTTACCCGATTCCGGCGCGCGACGCAGACGCCGTTCAATCTGGTGCTCGAAGCGCGACCTTGACTTGTCGTTCTCTTGGGGCCTCGAGCAGCAGGTAGAGAAGATCGTCGGTGAAGGGTGCATTGCTGGTGAGCTCGATGTGATCGCCGGGGAGGAATCGGACGCTGGACCAGGTGATGGGTGACTCGAGACGGGGCTTCCAGGCGTTGCCGGTCCGCTCATCCATCAACGCGCTGGATCGGGTGACCGTGCCGTCGCCCGGCGCGTGCTGTGCGATGGAGAGTTTGCCGGTCTGGTGATCGACCGAGAGGACGCTCGGAGTCGGGTGGGTATCGCCCGCGATGAGGTGGATGCGGGTTCCCGCGGGCAATTCACCCATCGGTCGGTCGAGTGCTTCGTGCAATTGCTTGGCGCGGGCCAGGCATTTGGAGAGCTGATCCAAAGCGATGGCGCGGCGCTGGTCTGGCGATGGGACATCGGGTAGCAACCATTGCACGTATTGGTTCTGTCGTGTATCGGCGAGCCCCCAGTTGTACTTCTCCCACGTCGCGGCGTCGTAGAGATCGATCGTCTCGTGTGTTTGCGAGTCGATCACGCGGGCCTGCCTCGTGCGGGGCAGCAACTGGTAGATCGAGGGCATGGTTCCGAGGAATGCCGGTTGATACGTCGGCGTGATGGGCGAGTACGAGACGCCGTCAACCATCTGCGTGAGCGCAAGAACCGAACCCGCGCTCGGCGTACCCACGATGATGAGTTGATCGATGAACTCCGCGCCGGCCCAGGTCGGTTCGGGAAGGGAGCCATCTTCGGGCAGCGGCTGAGCGCCGTAGCGCACGTAGTAGAGCGCGACCAGTCCGCCCATGGAGTGGGCGACGATATCGACCTTTGCGGGCGAACCATCGGCGCGGGCATCGCCGGCGAATCTCGCGGCATCGCGAACGAGCCGATCGAGGCGTGCGGCGCTCTCGGAGATGTCGCGGCGCCAGTCGTAATCGAACTGGAAGCAGGTGTAGTGGAGGCCGGCGTAGTCGATCGGGCCTTCGTCGCTTTTCTTGGCGCCGGCGGCGCGGGCGAGATCACGGTCGGTGTATCTTCCCGCGGCGAGCGAGCGGATGATTCCCTTGTACGGTTCGAGCGCGCGGACTTTGAGCAGTCCCACGTTGGCGTCGAGCGATTCGAGCACGCCGTCGGGCTCGACGCCGTCCTTCAACTGACCGAGCGGGATCCCTTGCTTCATTGGAAGACAGAACAGGCGCGCACCGTCCGGGTAGTCGGTGTCGGTCGCGCCGTAGGTGAAGGCGCCCCACACGATCTTGCCGGTGTCGCGCTCGACGAGGTTCGAACCGAGAATGCCGGGGATGACGACGACCGGGTTGCGCTCGCTGCCGATCTTCTGCGCGGATTCCTCGTAGATCGCCTTGAGATCGGGCGAACGGGCGGAATTGGTCGCGCAGCCGGGCGCGAGGGCGACCAGCGCCGCGAGGGCGATTGCCAACGGGAGGATTCTGCTCATTGAGAATCGGATGCCGCGGCGGGCGATGGTGTGGCACAAAAGATCCGCAGTTGTGCGGAGAATCAGCGGGCAAGGCGGGAGGTGAAGCGGCGAACCGAGCCCGCGAAAAGGAGCGTGACCGGAAAGCCGACCAGCCAGCCCAGTGCGGTGGCCTTGATTGTGCGCCCCGGCAGGTAGGAATCGAGCCCGAACCAGGCGATGGAAAGGACCAGAGCGCAGCAGGCGGCGACGATGAGGGTGAGCAGGGCGAGAAAGAGGAGTTCGGAGCCTCGTTTGGACAGCATGGGCTGAATATCGGCGGCGGCACAAGTTCCGCTTCGGAGAAGATGGGCAGGGGGCGCCGCTTCGAAGAAGCGGGCCACCAAAGATCAGCCAGCCATGGAATCGATCTCGGTCTTTGATATTTTCAAGGTGGGTGTCGGGCCTTCGAGCAGCCACACGATGGGGCCGTGGCGTGCGACGCAGCGGTTCCTGGAAGCGGTGGACGAGCGTTCGGGCCTGTCGCGGGTTCGGCGCGTGCGGACCGACTTGTACGGATCGCTGGCGAAGACCGGCAAAGGGCACGGGACGGATCTTGCGGTGATTCTCGCGCTGAGCGGCGAGGACCCGGTGACGTGCAGAGTGGAAGGGTTGACCGAGCGGGTGGAGGAGACCAAGCAGCGGGGGTTGCTTCAACTGGCGGGGAAACACGCGATCGATTTCGATTTCAATCGCGACATGATGTTTCATATGGATACGGCGCTGCCGTTCCATCCGAATGGAGTGACTTTCACGGCGACGCTGGATGATGCGTCGGTGTACTCCCAGACGTATTACTCCGTGGGCGGCGGATTTGTCGTTCAGGAAGGTGAAGCGCCGAGCGGGAGTCATGCCAAGACCCTTCCCTTCCCGATCGAGCACGCTTCGCAGTTGCTGGCGTACTGCGCGATGCAGGATGCGAGCATCCCGCAGATCGTGGGGCGCAACGAACTGATCTGGCGGAACGGCGCGGAGATCCGCGAGGGGCTGCTGCACATCTGGCACGAGATGCAGGCGTGCATCTGGCGGGGTTGCAACACCGAGGGCGTGCTGCCGGGTGGGCTGAACGTGGTGCGTCGCGCGGCACGCATGAGCCGGCGGCTGCTGAAGGTCGATGCGAAAGCGACCATGCCCGACTTTGATGACTGGGTGGGCGCGGTCGCCGTGAGCGCAAGGGACTTTGAATCGATCCTGAAATGGGTGAGCGCGTTCGCGCTGGCGGTGAACGAAGAAAACGCGTGCTTTGGTCGCGTGGTCACGGCGCCGACGAACGGCGCGGCGGGCGTGATACCCGCCGTGATGATGTATGCGCGTTGCTTCAAGAACATGAGCGACGAGGCGACGATTGATTTCATGCTGACGGCGGGAGAGGTCGGCAGTCTCTTTAAGAAGGGGGCGACGATCAGCGCTGCAATGGGCGGTTGCCAGGCCGAGATTGGAGTGAGCAGCGCGATGGCCGCGGCCGGGTTGACGCAGGTGCTGGGCGGCTCGCCCGGGCAGGCCCTGATGGCGGCGGAGATCGCGATGGAACACCACCTGGGCATGACGTGCGACCCGATCGGGGGTCTGGTGCAGATCCCGTGCATCGAGCGGAACACGATGGGCGCGATCAAGGCGATCACGGCGGCGAACGTCGCGCTCGAGAGCGACCCGGCGAATGCGAAGGTGAGTTTGGACCAGGTGATCGCGACCATGTGGCAGACTGCCAAGGACATGCACCACAAGTACAAAGAGACGGCGGAGGGGGGGTTGGCGGTGGCGGTGAGTATCAGCGAGTGCTAGAGATATTCACCACAGAGGCGCAGAGGTACAGAGAAGCGGGAAAGTGGGAATTCGGGGTTCGTTCATAGAATGCGTCATGGGCAGCGTGCAATCCATCGCGGTGGACCGGCTGGCGGAGATCTGCCGCGGGTTTGGGATTGTGGAGTGCTCGGTCTTCGGATCGGCGGCGGGCGGCGATTTGGCGCGGGCGAACGACGTTGATTTTCTGATTTCGCTCCGCGAGGGAGTGGCGCTCGACTTTGACGAGTACGCGGCACTGGAGCGCGAACTGAGCGAATTGTGCGGCAAGCCGGTCGATGTGATCAATGCGCGATTCGTGCGGAACCCGTACTTGCGTCGCAGCATTGAGCAGTCAAGGCGAGTGCTGTATGCGGCCTGAAGAGCGGGACGCGTTGCACGGTCGGGTTGATGGGCGTACGGGTGGATTGAGCATTTAGGGCGCCCTTTCAGGGCTCGGGACGAGAGCGGTTGAGGTTTCATCATGCGGCGTTGACCCAGGGCGGTGCCCTGGGCTGGGACTGGGGTGCCCCTTTGGGGCGGCGGAATGTGCGATCAACCGAGCAGTGGAATGCGAGCGGCGCAATGGGAATGCCATCAAGCGACGTTGCATTCGGGGCAGGGTGTGTTCGGTTGAAGGCCGGCGAGGGAGTAGCCGCAGGATCTGCAGTGGCCGGTGCGGTGGCGCATAAGACGTTGAACGACGACTGTCGTCAGGGAAAGAAGAACAAAGGGGATCGAAAAGACAATAGAGTTTGCGGCGAAACCGGCGACAAGTGGTTGAATGGGGATCGCGCCAAGATGTCGATCGCCGTCCCTTATGTACGAGTCGTGCGAGTTCGAATCGAAGACGCGAAATTGTCCTGAGGTGCTTGCTGGAAGCGCGCCGAACTTGGGCGTATTGATTGCAAAGAACGCAAGCCAGGGCCAGCCGCAGGCCCGGCCTTCCCACCGGGCGAATTGAGAACCATCGTCGGGCGGCATGGGCATCCAAAATGGCCAAGAAAACGCCGCCTTCCCGCTCCGTTCCGCCAATCCGTGGCGAACATAGTCGGCGTCGATGAACGGCGCCTGCTGGAATTCATCCAGTTCCAGAGTCTCGACACCGGGTCGTGTTCCGAACGTCAGGTGAAAGGACTGCTGTTTGCAGACATCGTTTAGTTGCAGGGCGTACGAGGTGAATCCGAACCCCACGCGATGGGTTTGCTCGCTTCGGAGTACGAGCCACCACGCGACGGCGACATTCAGGAGCGTGCCGCAGAGCAAGCAGAGCGTGAGGAGAATAAAGATTCGGGTACGCGAAGGCATAGAGGAAACCCGCTAGACCAGAGCTGAGAAGTGCATCTTCTGTGTAGAGCGATATGGTAGTGAAATGTTCAACGAACCCCGCTATTGCTGCGCGATCCTGATGGATTCGCGTGGCAGGTACGTTTTTGAGCGCCGGCCTCGGGATGAGGCGGATGCGCCGGGGATGTTGACGTGCTTTGGGGGCGGGCGGGAAGGGCGCGAGGATGCGGAGTCGTGCTTGCGGCGCGAACTGAAGGAAGAACTGGGGTTTGAGGCGGGCGAACTGGAGCGGGTGTTTACGCTGCGGACGCCTCGGGGTGAGGCGTGGTTCTTCCGGCTGGCGTGTGGTGCGACGGGGCCGGAAGAGGGGACGGTTCGAGCGCTTGAAGCGGGGTTTGAGGTTGTGTGGGTGGAATCAGGGAGTGAACTGATGAAGGAAGTGGGGGCGTGGCACCGCGCGGTGCTGGATGGGATTCGGCGCGGGGATCGCGAGGCGACGGTGGAGTGAGAGGCGCGAGGGAACCTGTTTGGCGCTCGCGGGAATCTTGAGCGGGGGCGCTGCGCTGAATAGATTCGGTAGCGCCGGGCTGAGGGCGGGAGTTGGCGCGATTTCCCTCGGTGCGGGCGTGTGGGGCTTGGGCGGTTTGGGCGCGTTGAATGCCGGCGAAGTAGCCGGGCTGCTCGGGAAGGGGCTGGCGGTGTGCCTTTTCGGATTCAGGATTGGATTTGCGGGCGGGCATTTCGCGCAGGACGAAGCGGGCGAGGGTGCTCGATGCACGGATGCTGAGGCTCGGATCGGGATGGCCTATCTGCTGGCCCAGGCGGTCGATGAGCGCGGCGGCGTGGGCCGACGCGCGGGCCTCGGCGATGAGGTGGTTGGCGGCGCGGTACTTCTTGATATAGGTCTGGACGGATTCGGTGAAGAACCAGTCGAGGAAATCCGCGAGCGAGACACCGAGTTTGCGGGCGATTTCGGGGATCGAGGCGTTTGCTTCGAGAATCTCGGTGAGCGTGGCGGTTGAGAAGCGTTGCATGGAAGGCTCCGGGTAGAGGGTGTGTAGCGCAAAGAACCCGGTGCAGTATACCAAAAGCCGAACAAAAACGTTCGTATTTTGATCGGTTTTTGCAAAATTTCTGGAAGTTGGGGGGGTTGCGGAGGTTCCGCGAGCGAAACCCACCCCCGACCCCCCACCCCCTCCCACAGGGAGGGGCCTCTACAAAGAAAAAGGCGAGCCGCGCGGGCTCGCCTTTGGAGAGGGCAACGGAGCGTTCTGGCTTACTTGGCCTTTTTGGGTCCGAGGTTGCGGAGCGCCACGAGATCGAATTCGATGGTGACGGGCACATCGCCGGTGCGGGTGCCACCGGCTTGCGCATTCACTTTGTTCATCTGGGCGGGGACGATGAGTTTGCGCTTGCCGCCGACCTTCATGCCCTCGACACCGAACTGCATGGCCTGGAGTTCGCCGGGAATCCACACGTAGGGATTGTCGGCAGTCACGGTTTCGATGACCTTGCCATCAGCGCCGGTGATGGTGTGCGTGGTGACGGCGACGCACTGGCCCTCGGCCGTTTCGCCGGCGCCTTCCTTCTCGTCGATAATCTGGAGCGCATCTTCGAGTTGGATGATGAAGACAAGATCAGAATTGGGCGGGATGCTGGCGCCAGCGCCGCGCTCGCCGTAGCCCATCTTGGCGGGGATGATGAGGCGACGGATGCCGCCGATCTTCATTCCGGGCACGCCCTTCTGCCAGCCTTCGATCACGCCGTTGAGGGGGAAGGCGACGGGCTCGCCGCGGCGGAAGGCGGAATCGAATTCCTTGCCGCCGTCTTTGAGCGTGCCGTGGTAGTACGCGACAACAGCGCCGCCGGGTTTGACCTCGTAGCCGTCACCGATCTTGATGTCTTCGATGATCAGGCCGCCTTCGAGTTCCTGCCGGTTGACGACGGGGCCATCGGGAACGGCGACCTTCGGGGGCGGGGGCGGGAGAGCGTCGCCCTCGGGTTGCGTGGCCGGGGCGTGCTGCGCGGCTTGTGTGCCTTGCGTTCCGGTGGGTTGGGCCTTGACGGGTTTGGGATCTGCCGCGAGCGCGGAAACGCTCAGGGCGGCAAGAACAAGAGCAACAGTAATTCGCATGAGGCAATTCCTTTAGGAGGTGAGCGGGAAGGGTAGCCGGTTTGGGCCCCCGGTCGACGCATTCCGCTTTGCTCCGGCGGACGTTGGCCCCCTGCGATCAGCAGCCTCCGATGCCCGAAAATGCCGTGAACGCCTTGCTGTCTCCGAGCACGCGGAGCCCGACGATCTCGAATTCGATGGTCACGGGCACGCCACCCGTTCGGGTGCCGCCGGACTGGGTATTCCCGGTATTCATTTGGGCGGGGACGATGAGGGTGCGCTTGCCGCCGACCTTCATCCCCTCGATGCCGTACTGCATGGCCTGCATTTCTTCGGGGATCCAGACGTAGGGGTTGCCGGCGTCGTATTGCTCGAGGATCTTGCCGCTCTGGTCGGTGATGGTGTGGGCGGTCACGGCGACGCAGCGGCCCTTGGCGGGTTCGCCGGCGCCTTCCTTTTTGTCGATGGTCTGGAGCGCATCGACCAACTGAATGGTGACCACGAGGTCCGAATCTGCGGGGATGGCGCCAGCGCCGGCTTTGCCATATCCCAATTGGGCGGGGATGGTGAGTTTGCGTATCCCGCCGATTTTCATGCCGGGCATGCCTTTGCGCCAGCCTTCCACGGCTCCGGAAAGACTGACCGTTGCGGGCTGACCGGTTTCGATGGCCGAATCAACGATGGTGCCCCTGTCTTTGAGTTTGACCGTGTAGTACGCCACGAACGCGCCGCCGGGCTGGACCTCGTAGCCGGAGCCGAGTTTGATGTCTTCGGTGATGAGGCCACCCCCAAGTTCGTGTTTATTCAGGGCCGGGCCATCGGGAAGGGAGACGGGCGGCCGCGGGCCGGGGGATTGCTCGGACTTGGGGTCCGCGACTTCGGAAAAGGCCAAACCGGAAAACCCAGCGAGGCCGACCAAACCCGTGGCAACCGCGGCGAATTTCGAGCGCATGAGATGAGTCCTTTTCGATGACGAAGGGTGGGTGACGGACTGAAGCGCGGTGGTGGTTCTTGGGGTTCGATGGTTTCGGCGGATTTGTCGGTTGCTTTCGCAATGTTCTCGCCTTGAGCAGCGCACACTGAAACGGAAAACCCGGCGGCTGCGAATCCGTCGGCGAACAGAGTGGGTGTGAGGTGCCTCAAGTGACTGCTTTCAAATCGGGCCAGAAGGGTGGCCGGCAAGAGAGGTTGTTGGATAGTCTGGTCGGCATGACCCCGGTTTTGGAGCCGACATTTATCTTTCCGCTGGAAGCCCCGCCGGACGCGATGCCGGGCGGGAGGATCGCCGATCCGGGGCTGATGTTCGCGGGTTCGCCTCCGATGCTGTACGTGGCGGAGCCGGTGTGGAACGCGACGTGGGGGCGTTGGTTTTCGTGGCATTGCCCGACGATCGCGGGGTCGGTGTTGTTGGCGACGTTGCTGGCGACGGTGTGGTGGATCAGGCGGGTGGGAAAGCGGCCTCGGCAGGTGGGGCGGATGTATTGCCGCGTTTGCAATCATCAGTTGGCGAAGCCGCAGTTGAAGTTGAATGAGAAGAAGCGCGCGGTGTGGGCGGACGCGGAATCGAAGTGTCCGGAGTGCGGCGTGCGGCACAAGCGCGGGCCGGTGCGTGGGCGGCTGCGATCTACACGCCTGTTGCCGGTGCTATTTGTTTCGCCGGTTGTACTTTTTGGGTGCTTGCTGGTGATGCTGGCCATGCTGCGGTTTCATCAGCGGAGCGCGTGGGGAGGCGGGACGTGGCCGGTGGCGGGGATGGAGAAGGTGTTTGGTGCGTGGGCGCTGGAGCGGCGAGTCCCTGAGATGCTGGTTCAATCAACGCGGCTCTGGCGGATAGATCCGAGCACGGGCGCGAAAGAAGTGGTCGGGCCGATCGATTCGCAGGATATGAGCTTTGCTGAGTTCATTACGCCCGATGGAAAATTTGCAGTCGCGGCGGAGAAGAATCATGGACGAGTTCTGGTCATTGATTTGAAGAGCGGCGAGCGCCGTGTGTATCCGAGCATGCCAGACACGCGTTCGTACTTCAGAATCATTCGATTTGCGAAAGACACAAATTGCGCGTTCGTGAGCAGGTTGACGTACCTCGGCCCAAACGTGCGGCACGAGCTTCTGACGTTCGACCCCTCAACCGGAGAGTTTTTGGTGATCGCGTCGGTGGAGTTGTCGGCAGAAGGGCGTGCACCGGTGTTTGCACGCAGCTTTGAATTTCGGGAAACCACAGCCGGTGTGGCGTGGGTTCACAAATCAGTGATTCAACTTACAACGGGCGGCAGGGAAGAAACGCTTCATTGGAGCGTAAATGGAAAGCAAATGGAAAGGGTGCACAGTTTGTCGTCGGGTAGTTTGCGGATCGAACTCAATGTGGACGGAAAGGCGTGTATCGTCCGGAATGGGATGACGAACACGACGACCGCGTTCGATCTTGCAACGGGCGACGACCTGGCGGTTGTGCCGCCGATCGGTGAACCTCAGGAACGCGACAGGACCGGTCCGCGGCTTTTGGGGTATTCGATCCATGGGGTGGCCGAGGTCATGTCGTTGAAGGGTGAGCCGCGAACGGTGGGAAGGCTTTCGGCGGCGACGCAGATGTCGCCGGTGATCGGGACGGCGGACGGAAGGTTTGCGAGCGGTTGGAAGGAGAGAGAGGTCGCGCCGTCGTGGATAAGCGCAATGCTTGGCGTGCCACCGACGACGGCACCCGTGGTGCAGGTGTGGGATTTTGAGAAGCTGCTGGATCCGGAGACAGAGAAACCATTGAACGTCGGGAAGTGATTCGGCTACGCGCGTCGAAAGAGATACAACCCGAACCCCATCGTCGCGCGGCCGTGATCTTGAAAGAGTTTGTGCCACGCGCGCGAGCGCTCCAGCATGGCGAGGGTGTCAGGGTCGGCTGGATTCTCGCGGGCAAAGCGTTCGATGTTGTCGGAATAGGCGTCTTCGTACGCGTCCCAATCTTCATCGCTCGCGACGGTAGACCAGATGAGTTGCAGGCCGTGGGCCAGGCCGAGTTGCTGATTGGATTCGTGTGTGTCCATTTCGTCTTCGTTGGCGCCGAAAGCGGCGAGGTAGGCGGGGTCGGGCTTTTTCTTCCAGTAGCCTTCGCCCAGGAGGACGTGGCCCCGGGAAGTGGCGAGGCGGGACATCTGCTCCATGGCGCGGTGCTTGTCTTGGAGCGCGTGGGACGAGCCGATGCAACTGACGAAGTCGAAACTGGCGCCGGGAAGCAGCGGGACGACGTGCTCGGCATCGGTGAGGCGGAGGTTCAGGCGGTCGGCGATGTTGCGGGATTTGGCGCGAGCGCGGGCCTCGTCGAGCATGAACTGGGAGTTGTCGAGTCCGAGTGAACGCAGAGGCGGGGGGAAGCGCTCAAGGAGGCGGATGAGGAGTTCGGCCTTGCCGCAGGCGATGTCGAGGGCGGAGGAAAGCGGGGGAGCGGAGGGGAGAGAGTGTGCCGCGGCGATGAGATCGAGGGCGTGCTCGATGGAGGCATTGGAGATCGGATTGCAGTAGACGTGGGACGAGTGGGCGAGAGCGGAGAAGCGGGCGCGGTCCATGGGTGCAGGATACGAGAACGCGTGCGGGGCGGATGAAGTAGTCTGACGGCGAGGGCATGATGGTTCCGACGATTGAGCCGACATTGACGGTGCCGCTGGAAGGGGGGCCGACTGGCGTCCTGTCGACGCCCAGCATGTGCTTTGCGGGTGATCCGCCGGCTCTTTATTACTGCACGGAAGTCTGGAACGATCCGCCGACCAAAATCTTGTGGTGGCATGCGCCGACGGTTGCGGCGGCTGTGCTTCCTTTTGCATTGCTTGCGTTTTTCGTCTGCGTGCGGCGTTATTGTTCGCGGGCGCGCGAAAGGGGCCGGCTGTACTGCCGCGGGTGCAATCATGAGTTGTCGGTTGATCAGGCGACGCTCGACGCAAACGGACAAGGGAGGTGGGCGACGGAAACATCGCGTTGTCCGGAATGCGGGAGGCGATCGGTGCGCGGGCCGGTGAAGGGGAGTTCGCGGGCGCGGCGGGCGGTGCCGATGGGGATGACCGGTGTGTTTGTGCTGGCGAGCTCCATCGTGCTCGCGGTTGCGCTCAAGCCGATGGGTGCGCGCAACTATCCCGATCCGACGTGGCCGTGGAGGGGACTTGAGAAGTCGATGGGAAGTTGGGCGCTTGTGCGACGGATGTCGGTGTATGGGAACAGCGGATTCAAACGAATAGTTCGAGTTCCTCTTGATAGCGGGAAGCCACAGATTCTGTTGCGCGATCAGGTGTCAAATTGGGCCGAGGGGTTTATCTCACCGGACGGAAAGTATGTGCTCAACGTTCCGTTTCAGGATTGCAGCAAGCTTCATATCATGCGGGCAGAAAGCGGCCAACGGCGGACGATCGAATTCGGTGCGGAGAAGTTTGACCTCGTGCGGCCTGTCGGCTTTTCCAAAGACAATCGAATTGTGTATGCGCAATTCGAGCAGCGCATGAAGAAGGGGCCCCACCAGCTCTTTGCGGTGGAGCTTGAGTCTGGCGCGAGAACTCTTCTCGCGGAAGTTCAGCCGGAGCCGCAAACAGCGAGCGGACGGAACGGGCAACTCAGTCCCCGCTACGTGGTGCAAGAGATCGATGGGACCATGCGTTGGGCTTTGCTTGAGATGCCGCTGACTGGCGGTACTATCGACTCAATCTTGAGTATTCCGAACGGGACTTCGATTGCGAGGTTTCCATTTCGGAGTCGCGCCCAATGGAGTTCGCCCGTCCATTGGCTGCCTGACGGAAGAAGAATCGAGATCGCGAATGATTTCGGATTGTTCCGGGGGATGGTGCTTGATACGCAGACCGGGCAGGCAATTGATCAAGTCTGCCTTTTTCCTTTCGGCGGCGAAGAGCGCGGGATGTACGTGCAAACGAAACTTGAAGGTCATGGGTTGATGTCAAAGCGGGGAAAAGAGATCGGCATACTTGGTGGCGCGGGCGACTACCCGTCCGATCGCGGCTTTGCGGTTTCGCCCGACGGGCGCTGGGCCGCGGCGTATGTGGATGTCACGCCGAATCGACGCGCGGGAGTCCGAACCGATACTCAGGCAGAAATCTGGGTGTGGGACCTGTCGAAGTTGCCGCCGATTGAGCCGGAATCACCGGCGAAGCAATAAGTCGGCGTCGGGCCGTTTGCTGGTTTGTTTGGCGGCCGACACAATCGCTGCACTTCGCAGAAATCGTGAAAGCATGCTGCAAGGTTTTGCCCCTTGTCGGCAACTCCATAGGCCTTGGGGTGTGAAAGAACCGGGCCGCGGCGGGGACCGGCAATTCGCCGGGCGACCAAGCCGGAACAAGACAAGGGGAAACAGATATGAACCGAATCCGATTGGGTATCGCTCTGTCCATGGTGGGCATAGTGGGGACCACGCGCGCACTCGCGCAGATTCTGAACGGCGGATTCGAGGCCGGGTTTGTCACGGCGAATGGGCAGGCGCAGGTGCCTTCGCCGTGGACGAGCACGGCCCCGGGGAATCCGTTTGTGTCGTTCGACACGTGGGCAAACCCCAGCGGCAACGGGCTGAATCCGGCGTTTGCGGGCGTCTTCACGGGCGTGACGGCGGCGCAGGGCAAGCGCTGGGCGGGCGGATGGAACTTCGAGAACATGCATCAGTTGATGGCGTTCACGCTCACGCCGGGTCAGCAGTACACGATCTCGGCTCTGGTGCACGCGCCCAACGCGCCGTTCGGGTATGTCGCGGGCGGATGGCGGTTCAAACTGGGCGCGACGGGCTCATCGCCCAGCACGCTGATCGCGACGTTCGCCCCGACCGTCACGTGGTCGATGGGTTGGGTGCTGCAGAGCGCGACCTTCACGGCGCCGAGCAACGCGGGGAGCCTGCAGTACTTCTTTCCCGAGGTTTACAAGACGGGCACGCTGAACACGTACATGGGAATCGATGACATTCGGATCACGCCGGTTCCCGGAGCGGGATCGCTCGCGCTGATCGGGGTTGGCGCGGGAATCTGCGCGGCCCGGCGCAGGCGGTGAACTCAAGAGCGAACAGAACTCAACAGAGGATTTTGCAAAGGGAACCAAATGAAAACGTACACGATGATGGCGGCGACGGGATTGGTGATTGGCGCGACGGCGGCTTCGGCCGCGATTACCGGGGTCTCCGGCTCCGCCACCTGGCTGGGGGTTGCGCCCGCGAACTGCTCGCCGGGCTTTCTCACCGGGCCGACGGTGTATACATGGGACGAGCAGCAGAATGTTCCGACCGGCGGCGTGTTTGTCGACATGGTGAACAACCCGGGCACCAGCGCCGGTGCGATCTCCGGCGTGATCGGCGGCGTGTTCGACAGCCACTTTCTTCACCTTGAGGACTATTCGGGCGTCGGCCCGTTCAACGGCTCGGTGACATTCAGCGGCCAGATCATCGGCGTGATCTTCGTCAACACGACTCTGGACAGCACGGACGCTTCGTTCGGAGCGGGCGGCACGGTGTATCCGACCGGCTATCCGTTCCGCGGGCTGAACAGTCAATCGTCCTTCTCGATCAGCGGCAACACGCTGAATTTCAGTCTCTTCGCGTTGTCACCGGTGCCGGAGGTGGTGCAGATCCGCGTGCTCACGCATCCGGTTCCGGCGCCGGGCGGGATCGCGGCGCTCGGACTGGGCGGACTTTTTCTTTCGCGTCGGCGGCGCTGAGGTGCAAGAAAGCGCGGCGTGCTCGCAACTCCAACGAACTCAATCACACTTGAAAGGATCGGAACATGAACTCTTTGAAGGCACTGATCGGCGGCACGGTGGCAGCGATGGGCGCAACATTCGCGAACGGTGCGATCACCGGCGTCGCGGGGCAGACAACGTGGCTGGCGTTGCCGCCGGTGGCGTGCACGCCGGGGGCGCTGGTGGGCCCGAATGCGTTCGCGTGGGATGAGAAACAGAATCTTCTGGTCGCGAATGTCCAGTGCGACATGATCAACAACCCGGGCAACAGCGGCGCTCCGGTGGCCGGCCTGGTGAGCGGCGTGATCGACAGCCACTTCATCCACTTCGAGCCGAGCACGGCGGCGCAGTTTGTGAACGGCCAGGTGACGTTTGCGGGCAAGATCCGGGGCGTGATCTTCCGGGCCCTGTTCCTCGACGTGACCGACATCCCGCTGGGTGCGCCGACGACGATCTACCCGACGGGCAATCCGAATCGCGGCCTGAACGCGGCATCGATGTTCTCGATCAACAACAACGTGCTGACATTTCACTTCTCGTCCGTGGTTCCGACGTCGGACCTGATCGAACTGCGTGTGCTGACCGAGCACATCGTTCCGGCTCCGGGCTGTGGCGCTCTGTTGGGCCTGGGCGGATTGGTCGCGGCGCGTCGGCGTCGGTCCTGAATCTCTCTCGTTTCTTCCTCTCTCGTTCTCCTCCAATTTGTAATTGACCTGCGAAGCAAAGCTCTTTGAAAGGATCTCCAGTCATGAAGCTCACGACCAAACTCTCTCTTGCGGCTCTTGGTTTGACGGCTCTGGTCTCTTCCGCGAACGGCGCGATTACCGGCGTGACCGGGCAGACGACGTGGCTGGGTTCGCCTCCGGTCTCGTGCGTGCCGCTGGCGCTCACGGGCTTCAACGCGTACGCCTGGGATGAACAGCAGAACATCACGCTGGCGACGCTCGCGGTGGATATGACGAACAACCCCGGCACGAGCGCGTTCACTATTCCGGGCCTGCTGGGCGGCACGTTCGACAGCCACTTCATCCACTTCGAGGGCATTCCCGGCGTGATCAGCGCACAGGGCACGGTGACGTTTGCGACAAAGATCGTGGGCGTGATCTTCAAGAACGTCACACTGGACGCCTCGGACGTGACCTGCGGCTCGTTCGGCACGGTGTACCCGACGACGTATCCGTTTCGCGGCACCAATACCACGATCCCTTCGTTCTTCTCGATCAACGCGAACACGATCACGTTCAACCTTGCGGCGCTCTCGGCGATTGGCGAGGTTGCTCAGATCCGCGTGATCACCGACGCAGTGCCGGCGCCCGGCGCGTGCGGCCTGCTCGGGATGAGCGGCCTTGTCGCGGCACGGCGGCGTCGGAGCCTGTAACCAGCTTTGCACTCATGGGCCTGGAGGCCCGCTTCGCGGGTGCATCGATCGCCCGCCCGCTCCCCGAGCCGGCGGGCGGTTGCATTTCGCGGGTTCTTCCCGACAAACCCCGAAGCGCCAGTGATCGCGCGCATGAAAAAAGCCCGAGCATTTGCTCGGGCTTGGAAATCCGGGTGCGGTACGTATTAGCGAGAGACGGTCTGCCTGTTCGAGACCTTGCCCACCGTCTTCTTCACGCGGCTGGTCTTGATCTCGGTGAGCAGACGCTCCCCGGCCTGCTTCTCGTAGAGATCGGCGAACTTGAAGGGCTTGCGCTTCTTCCACTCGGCGCGGTGGTAGGCGTCACTCGCGAGGATGGGGAACAGGGCGGACAACTCGCCGAAGACCATCTGTTCGTGAACGACGTCGACCTTGCCCCAGGAGCAGGCCTCGCGGAGCGTCGAGCCGGAGAGTGCGCCGTCACGGCTGTCGGCGACGGTCATCTGGATCGCGTACTTGTGCATGCCGATGTCGCCACGGGCCTTGCCGCCCTTGCGCTCGCTGAGGAGTTCGGCGGCAACCACGATGTCCTGGGCGAAGTTCTTGGGGACGCCGCCACCGAGCATGAGCAGGCCGGTGTCCTTGCACGCGAGCTTGATGTCGGTCAGTTCGCGGAAGTCCTTGCCGCTGTCGAAGGCGACCTGGCCTCGGCCCTGTTCGATGGCTTCGGTCTGCTGCAGCACGATGCCGAAGCCGGCGGAGCAATCGCTAAAGGCGGGGCAGAAGATCGGGACGCGCTTCTGGTAGGCGGTCTTGACGAGCGATTCGTTCTTGGGGTGATTGTCGACGAGGTACTTGCCCATCGCCTCGATGAACTCGCGGCTGCTGTACGCGCCGGGCTCGAACTTGTTAAAGATCTCGTAGGTTGCGTCGTCGCAGTCGCGGAGATCGTCCTCGTTGATGTAGGTGTCGTAGATGCGGTCGATCATCCAGTTGCGGAGGGTCATGTCATCGACAGGAGGAGCTTCCGGCGATCCCGGC